>CAKUMO010000025.1 GCA_934667815.1 uncultured Oscillospiraceae bacterium | reverse complement strand
GATGCCATCTTTAAATTCAAGCGCTATGAGGATTCCAGCCTGTCCTACACCGGCCTGGACAAGCACGAAAACGAGGATGTCGGCGGCTGGGATACCGTTGTGAAGCGCAAGGAGTACGAGCTGCTATTCTATAACCAGCAGTCTACGATGAATGCGCCGGAAATCGACGAAACCGATGTTCCGGAAGCGGACGAGGAGCCGGAGCCGTCCAAAGCCCCCGTTCCAACTCAGACGCCACCGGCTAAGCCGGATTTTGTCACTGCTGCCTTCGGCGTGAAATCTCCGATCGTTCCCGCAAAGCCCCAGCAGCCTGAAAAACCGAAGGTCGATGTTTCCGGCGTTGCCGTTGGAAGCGCTGTGGCTCACGCTAAGTTCGGCATCGGCAAGGTGATTGAGTTGAGCAGGGGATATGTGACCGTCCGCTTTGAGCAGGGTGAGAAGCGCTTTATTTTCCCCGATGCCTTTGAATCCGGATTTTTGAAAGCGCAATAGGCAAAAAGGGGCCCTTCGTATCATTTTCTTGACTTGATACGAAGGGCCTTGCCTTATGTATAGATTACTTGATGATAGACAGTTTCGGATGCACGGTCTCGGCAGGAATTCATCCGCCCGACCCATTCCATTTGGTCGCTGGCTTTCAGTTTTTCCGTAATTCCCTCTGCTTCTGCCATTTGCTTTACCAGCCGAAGAAAAAGTTTCTCTGCCTGCAGGTCAATATCTGCAAGATAGGCATTCAATTCACTGCTGGTCAGCAGATTGGCATATCGCACACGGTGGCACTCTCTGAGATAGCGGAGATGCCGCTGCCCCCATATCCCGATTGGCCGATCTTCCTCCGGCTCATCATCCCCGGCAATCAGATAATAGTCTCCAACCAGCTCATACTTCAGCCCCGTGCGTTCATCGGTGATAAATCTTTCCATTCATATAACCTCCTGTTCCTTTCTGCAACCATTGTAGCAGTAGGAATAGCAGAAATCGAATGTATAGATGTTTGGCAGTGGTAATTGTTACCGAGGCTTTGGATTGAGTACTATTCTGCTGGTTGGGAAATTTTTAGGTAGGCACATTTAGACAACTTGCAGATGCTTGCTGTTAGCGATTTATCAATGAATTTGCAGGTTTCTTGAAGTTGAACTTCAGCATCATTTTCTCCACCAGAATAGTTTTTCGCCTCGATAATATATGCAAATCCATCTTGCGTTGATTTATTGGGGAAGTAAATTAGACCGTCTAATTCGTCAACAACTTCGGTCTTCCTAAATTTGCTGGCTTTAATTCCACCCACAAAGCATAATGCGGCACCGGAATAGTCCAATGACTCTAGAACGGTTGCACACGATAGTATTTCGTGTAATTGATCAGAATTTGAAACACTACTTTTATTAAAGCGATTTCTAATTTCAGCGGATAGTTTTTTACAGCCATTACCGATAAAAACGCAGTCACTTATATGGATTCCGCTGGGAGAACTAACATTGAAAAAGTACTCATCATATTCATACAACGATCTAACGGCATACTTCACTAATTCTATTTTGCTCATATCATCAAATAAGCGAATTCTAAGTGCGTTTGAAATGATTGACTGAACATCTTTTTGAATATTTGAGGTGGAAACAAGTCCGTATGCCACGTATATTCTTCCTAAATTCTGGGCAATTTGGCTCCCGTATACAATTCTTGATACAGGGAATTTTGAGGCAATCTGTGATTCGTACTCCATGTCATATGCCCGCTCGGGACTCCAGTTGTCCGAAAGCAGAAGCGTAGAACCTTGCTTCAGTTTATGGAGCACCTTCGGCTGGGTTTTACACCTTAGAGCGCCAAAATTCCCTTTTTCAAGCAGAAAATCTCTAAGTTGATAAATATTTTCAACTCCGTGAGACTCCTTGCAATAGATAGTATATAGCTCCTGTTCAATTCGTGATGAGTTCAAAATGCACAGCGCTGAATCATATATCTGCTGATGAATAATGTCTTCTAACTGCTGTATGGACCTATTCATGGCCGAGTTTTCGTCAAATAAGTCGTCGATATATGTAGAAATTGAGTATACCATACGGCCAAGATTTGCCCCAAAAGAAGCAGGAGTGTAGACCATATCCACAGAAAGATATGCAATTTTCCGAATTTTCTTGTAAAGGAAGAATATACGCTGTGTCGATTCGTTTTTTATTAGATCATTATCGATTAACTGTGAAAGTATGTGGATACACAAGTTGCATAGACTTTTGTTTTTCCTTGAGCGGCCCATGCCTTGAAGAACTAGTATGGCATGAAACAGGTGAAGTTTATAGTAGTTGCCTGTAGAAAGATATTCATCAAATTTCCCTCTTATTTCTACCGGCAGATTTCTTCTATAGATGCTATAAATAGGCGATTTATTTTTCTTTGAGTCCTTCAAAAGGCGCATAAATATTTTCGCAGATGTAAATGTATCATACATATGCCCGATATTTGAAAGAATGGCGAGACATTGCATCAGTGCACTCCCGCTGAGATTATAATCAAGTTGCTCATATTCAGATAAATTCGATGAAAGAGACAGTTCGACATTGCGCCGATTATCTGATGAGGCAATATTGCTAATCAACATTAATTGCGTAAATATATACTCATATCGCGTATGATGTGCCCCGGGATATACATATTTCATCGTACCCAACTGACAAGTGTTTTGCATTTTTTCAATTATTCCATTAGATTCAAGCAAATCCATCAGTTCAATCGCTTGCCCGATCAAGTAACAATTTGCAAACCCATATCCCGGAAGATTGTATGGTAGCTCTCTAATCATTTTTCTTCCTCCCTGTTTTTCTATATCCAATATTTCAATTAATTCTAGTATTAACATAGTGGATAATGATACCACCATACGGATTGGAAATTTTCCTTGCCGCCCGCAACTATGATAATGATAACATACACTTGAAAAGTTTTCCACGGTAAATTGGCAATTTCACGAACGAAAAGAGATATAATTATAAAATTTTTAAATACGAATTGTACAAAAAGCGCCGTCCCGGAATCACTTCCAAGACGGCGCTTTTCTGTTGCGGATCAGAGCGAACATTTCACGGCGAAGCCGCCGCTGAAGAAATAGGTGTTCGTCCAATACCTGTTTGGTGGAGGCGGGGGGAGTTGAACCCCCGTCCGAAAGCAACTTGACAGGAACTTCTCCGGGTGCAGTCTGTTATTTACATTCCCTTGTCCGGGCGAGAGCAGACACCCTCCCGAGCTTGGTAGCTTCATGATGCATGGTGCGGGCAAAGCTTACCGCACGCACGGTCTCCACTCAAATCACACCCTAGCCCGGCTCGTGGACCTTCCGGGGAGGATGGGCGCCTAATTAGGCAGCCAGTGCGTACTGATTGTTGTCAGTTAATTTTTAAAAGTACCCGTTTTGTCGTGGTCAGGCGCCACGACCCGCTATTCCTGCCTCACTACCCCCGTCGAAACCGGTACGCCCCCATGAGTGTGGGCAGATAAGCCTGCCCACAGTATACCACAATTGCGGAGAAATTGCAAGTTATCCTCTGCCGTAGGGATCCTTCAGCTTCTTCGGCTCGGGATAGGTCTCGCCCTTGGTGTCCACGCGGACGGACTTCATCTTCTGCTCGACCTCCGGACGGTCATTGCGGTCGGTCTTGACCTTGCAGATTTCGTCCACGACGTCCATACCGCTGAGGACCTTGCCGAAGGCGGCATACTGCTTATCCAGATGCGGCGCGTCCTGATGCATGATGAAGAACTGCGAGCCGGCGGAATTAGGCGACATTGCACGCGCCATGGAGAGAATCCCGCGCTTGTGCTTGAGCTTGTTATCCACGCCGTTGAACAAGAACTCGCCCTTGATGCAGTAGCCGGGGCCGCCCATACCGGTGCCCTCCGGGCAGCCACCTTGAATCATGAAGCCGGGGATGACGCGGTGGAAAATCAGGCCGTCATAAAAGCCATGATTCGCAAGCGAGATGAAGTTGTAGACCGACTGCGGCGCGACCTCGGGATACAGCTCGGCAGTGATGACACCGCCGTTTTCCATTTCGATGGTAACAATGGGATTTTCCATATCAGTGATTCCTTTCTTTCATGGCGCGGTCAATCTGACGGCGCGCGTCTTTATTGGCAGCATCCTGCCGCTTATCATACAGTTTTTTACCCTTGCACAGGGCGATCTCCAGCTTGACGCGGGAGTTTTTGAGATAGACCGAGAGGGGAATGATGGCATAGCCCTCGAGCTTGACCTTGGAAAACAGATGCGTGATCTCGCGCTTGTGCAGCAGCAGGCGGCGCGGACGCATGGGATCCTTGTTGTAAATATTGCCCTTGTCATAGGGACTGATGTGCATCTGACGAACCCATATCTCGCCGTCCTTGACGGCGCACCACGCGTCTTTGAGGTTCAGCGTGCCAAGCCGGATGGATTTGACCTCAGTGCCAAACAGTTCGATGCCCGCCTCGAAGCGTTCCTCGACAAAGTATTCGTGAAAGACCTTGTTATTCTTGGCCATGATCTTGACGCCCTTCGGCTCCATACGGTTCACCCCCGTGAAAATAGTTTTGTCAGATAATTCAGGATTCAAACAGCAGTGCTGCCAGCTCCTGCGGCGTGTTCAGATAACACTCGCAGTTTTGCTTCATAAATTCCGCGATCTCCGGCTCGTGATGCGACCAGCCCGCGCAGGCAAAGGGAACGTTCCGACTGCATGCCATATCGAAGCCGGGTTTCATATCATCTACGACGAGAAGCTGCCGCGGCGCAAGACTATAGACCTGCATGATTTCGTCGAGGGCAAAGGGTGAAGGCTTTTTCTTATCCTCTCCGATGTCCCAGCCGTAAATGCGGTCAGGGAGGAAGCCGAGATGCGCCTGATAATCGCGGGTGATGTTTTCACGCCCGGAATGCGATGAGACGCAGATCAACCCGCCCTGCGCACGAAAGCGCTCCAGAACCGGCTTCAGCCCATCGTAGATCGGCGGGACATGCGTACGGACATATTGCGTCCAGAACTCGAGCTGTAAGCTTTGTTCCTCCGGTGTGAAGTGATAAATTTCACTGCACATGCCAAAAAAGCCAAGGCGGAAGCATTGCAGAGAAAATTCCTTGCGCGTGAGCTGTACCCCCGGTCGAAGCTGCTGCAAGGCTGCCTGAAACGCAGGGAAGTTTACAGTTTCCTCGCTGCGCACGACGGTATCGTCGTGGTCGAGTACGAGACAGCGGATGTCGCGCATGAAATAATCCTCCGGATTGGTTCTTGCATGCTATCATATCACACTTTCTGATGAAGTGCAAGATTTTTCCAAGACATTTCTCTTGATTTCTGAACGTTTGTTTGATATAATAAGAACAGACTCAAGAAAGGGGCTTGGACGCAATGTCTAATGTGCAGATCGAAATGATCTCCGTCTGCGGTGTGGACGGCAGCCTGACGCCTCTGCGCTTCCGATTGGAGGACGAGGAGCATCAGCTTTGCACCGTCGCCATTCGGCAGGTTGTCTGCTCTAACCACATCCAGTATGCAGGTGTGGATGCGATCCAGTACCTCTGCAAGGCCGAGGTGCAGGGCAGGGAAAAGCTCTTTGAGCTTCGTTATACCGTGCGCAGTCATTCGTGGAGCATGTTCCGGGTGGTGTATTAAATGCAGAAGGTCATTTTTCATATCGATGTCAACAGCGCATTTTTGTCATGGACGGCAGCCTATCGCGTGCGCGTGCTGGGCGAGACACTCGATCTGCGAGAGATTCCCTCGGCGGTCGCAGGCGAGAAGGCCAACCGCCATGGCATCATACTGGCCAAAAGCCTGCCTGCGAAGAGGTGCGGCGTGAAAACCGGCGAGCCGATTTTTCAGGCGCAGAAAAAATGTCCGGAGCTGGTGCTCGTGCCACCGGATTATGGCCTGTATGTGCAGGCCTCGCGGTGTCTGATCGCGCTTTTGAAGGATTTTGCGCCCGTGGTGGAGCAGTATTCCATCGACGAGGCGTGGGCGGACATGACGGGCACGGAAGGGCTTTACGGCTCGCCGGTCGCGGCGGCGGAGCTGCTTCGGCAGAAGATTTATGACGAGCTGGGCTTCACGGTCAACATCGGCGTATCCAGTAATAAACTGCTGGCAAAAATGGCGGGGGACTTTGAAAAGCCGAACAAGGTGCACACGCTCTTTCCGTGGGAAATGGAAAAGAAGCTCTGGCCTCTGCCCGTGCGCGAGCTGTTCATGCTCGGCCCTGCGACCGAGCGTAAGCTGCGGCTGATGGGCATTCGCACCATTGGCGAGTTGGCCAGGACGGATGTGCAGATTCTGCGCCAGCGCTTCGGCAAGGTGGGCGAGAGCCTGTGGAATTCCGCCAACGGTCGCTATCAGGAGAATTTGCGTGCGGCAGCGGAGCCAAACAAGGGCTTCGGAAATTCCACGACGCTTCCGTCCGACATCACGGATGCGGCGCAGGCGTACCGCGTGCTGCTGTCGCTGTGCGAGACGGTCGGCATGCGGATGCGGCAGGACAAAAAGGCGACGCGCTGTCTGTCTGTCAGCCTGCGCAGCAAGGAATTTCAGACCTTTTCCCACCAAAAGACGCTCCCTACGGCCACGGACAGCACCGAGGAGCTGTTCCGCGTGGCCTGCCAGATCTTTGACGAAGCGTGGGACGGCGTGACGCCGCTGCGCCAGCTCGGCGTACAGGCTACCCGGCTGGAGGAACGCGGACAGCGGCAATATAGCCTGTTTGACATTGCCGATGCCGTGGATTACGAAAAGAAAGCCAAGCTCGATGATCTGATCGACGATCTTCGCGAAAAGCACGGCGAGGGAATCATCCGCCGGGCACGCTTTGTTGGCGCGGAGACCGTTTTGGCCGGAGGGCTTTCCAAGGAGCGCCGTACCGGCGTGACCAAACCCGTCGGGGAAGATTGACATAGATATTATTACATAGATTTTTTGAAAGCGACTTGACTTTTGTTCATTTTTTAATACAATTATAACAGAATTCGAACATGACTTCAGGAGAGAAAAAAGATATGCTTACACAGGATGAATTTCAGCTTTTGTTTGCGTTGCATGAAATGCCGGGTGTGACGCAGCGCCAGTTGACTGCTAGGCTGGGAGTATCGCTTGGAAAGGTCAACAAATTGCTCGCCTCGGCTAGGGAGAGGGGCTGGATTGGTCAAGGCAACTATCTGACAGACTCCGGACTTCGGGCACTGGAGCCTTACAAGGTGCATAATGCGATCATCATGGCTGCGGGAACATCTTCGCGCTTTGCGCCGCTTTCTTACGAAAAACCCAAAGGCCTGTTTTTGGTAAAAAGCGAGGTTTTAATCGAGCGGCAGATTCGTCAGCTTCAGGAACGCGGCATCCATGAGATTTATGTCGTCGTCGGATATATGAAGGAGCTCTTTTATTATCTAGAGAAGAAGCTCGGCGTCCATATTATTACGAACAACGAATATGCCAAGAGAAATAATTTGTCGTCCGTAATGGCGGCGAAGGCTCATTTTCACAATAGCTATCTTTGCTATTCCGACAATTATCTGCAAGTGAACGGCTTTCAGCCCTATGTCTATCGTTCATACTTTGCTGCACAGTATTCCGAGGGCTACACGGAGGAGTATGTGATCATTAGTGACAAACATGGTAAGATCACACAGTATTATCCGGAGGGCGAAGCCTGCTATTATCAGATGGGCGAGATGTACTTTGACGCAGCAACGGCCGAGAGTTTCATACGTCTTTTGGAAAAGGAGTACAACTATCCCGGCGTGGCAGACATGAAGGTGGACGAGTTCTATATGCGCCATCTGTCCTCGCTTGATTTCTATATCAAGAAAAACGGAGAGGATGACGTTCTGGAATTTGACAACATTTCAGAGATCGAGAAGTTTGACGACAAATTTCTGCGCAATATGGGTGACAACATTCTGACAAATATCTGCGATACGCTGCATTGCAAAGAGACGGACATTACAGAGGTTGCGCAGATCACAGCGGGCAATACGAATGTGATCTTCCGTTTCAACGCAAACGGTCAGACGTATATCTACCGACATCCGGGCCTTGGCAGCGATAAGATCATTGATCGTCAGAAGGAGTATGCCGCGATGAAAAAGGCGGCAGAGATCGGGTTGGATCCCACACTGATTGCCTGCGATCCGGTCAAAGGCTGGAAAATCTGCCGCTATATAGAGAACGTGAGCTTTGACTATGAAAACCTCACAGATGAACGGCGTGCCGTGGACATGCTGCGGCAATTTCACGGCAGTCCAGTCAAATATAAGCTTGGGTTTGAGCTGAATATGATTACAAGAGCGCGAGAAATTTGTGCCCTGATGCCGTCGGACATTATCGATGCCCGCCACGAATATGCTCAGATTCGTAAGGACACCGAGCAACTGTATATTCGCGTGCTTCAGGACGGCTACGAGCCGGAGATGTGCCACAATGATTGTTGCGACTCGAATATTTTGCTTGGAAAAACGGCGACGTATCTGATTGACTGGGAGTACGCCGGAGACAATGACCCCGCAGTGGACATTGCAACCTTTATCATCGGCTGCCGCCATGACAGGGAAGCTGTGGATCGCATCCTTCTTCATTATTTCAGGCGCGAGTTGACCTTTGCGGAAAAGCGGCATTTTTATGCGTATATTGCAATCAGCGCTTATTTCTACTTTACATGGGGTATTTTCGAGGAGAGTCTCGGAAAAGACATAGGCGATCTGTCCTACATTTGGTACAATTATATCATTGAATATCTACCATTGACACTGGAATTGTATGAGGAGGGGAAGAACCATGCAGGATAATCATCGGGTAAAACTCAAGCGTGTACTCGGCTTTGCTCCGGCCTACGGCGCGGCGGTCGGTTTGGTTGTGTCTGGCACAGCGATGTTCTCTGTCGGCAATGTGGCGGGCACTTCTGGCTATGCCACCTTTATTACCGCAATTATCGCGCTGATTCCCATGATGGCCGCTGCCTTTGCCTTTGGTGAGCTGACAGCCATGCTCCCCGGCGGCGGAATGATTTCTGACTATACCCAACCTGCGCTCGGTAAGTTCTTTTCAACCTTTGCGCTCTTGAGCGGCTACCTTGTTCTGATTTCCACGGACGGCGCAATGCAGCTTGTCATGGGCGGTGTGTCGCTGGAATCCTTGTGTGGGGTGCCGCAAATTGCGGTCACGGCTGTGATGTTCCTGATCGTCATGGTTATTAATATGGTCAATGTCGATTTTTACGGGAAGATCGAATCCGTTGTCACCATCGCAATGATGATTGTTTTTGCGGCGTTCGCAGTGCTCTGCAACTTTCGCATCGGTGAGAGCTTCGGTGCCGTTCCGGTCAACGAGGGTGCACCCTTCCTTCCCGAAGGAAACTGGATGATCGTGTTTTCCGCAGTCGGATCAGCAATCTGGTTCTTTATCGGCTTTGAATTTGCTTGTCCGATGGCAGAAGAGAATAAAAAACCCTATAAGAACATTCCTTATGCGCTCGTCATCGGCCTGCTTACGATCTGTCTGGTCGATTCGCTGTTCGCGCTGGCAGCTGTGCGCTACACGGATATGCAGGTGTTGCGCGAGTCTACTATTCCGCAGATTGAAGCTTCCCGCGCAATGCTTGGCAAGCCTGGTTATCTGATTATGGCCGTTCTGACCGTTCTCGCCTCTTTTACAACTGCCAACGCTTATATGGCGTCGCTTCCGCGGATGCTCTACGGCCTTGCTCGTGAGGGCATGGTTCCGAAGTTTTTTGGAAAAATCAACAAGAAAACCAGAACACCCATCAATGGAATCCTGTTCACTGCAGGCTTGATGCTCATTACAGTCATTTACCTTACCATCAGCGGCACCGGCGTTGATGTTGTGCAGCAGCTGATCAACATTGCCAGCATTACATGGATGATCTCCTATGCTATTGCGATGATAGACGTTCTGGTGTTGAGAAAGCGTTATCCGGATTTTCCGCGGCTTTGGAAAGCCCCCTGTGCATATGTAACCATGCCGATCGGCCTTCTGGGCGTCGTCTATGCGATTTTTACCTTGAGAGCCTATCTGTGGCAGGCGGCGATCTGTATGGCAATCGTTGCTGCCTATTGTCTAGTCTGGGGTAAGGTGAAGGGCTTCCCGCTCTTCAAGCCGACGGATATCCGCGAAAGCGTTGCTTCCATTCAGGAACATTCCGAACCGCTGGAGGTATGGGATGAAGAGATTGACAAATACTGCAAAGCTCATAAAGTTTGATCCGCAGACTGCATTTCGCCGCCGCCAGCTCGTTTCCTGCGTTGAGGCCACGCCGGACGTTACCCGTGTGGGTGAACCCGACGACATGGCCGTGGAGTTCTCTGTGGACGGTCATGCACCGCTCAACAGCTTCTTCCTAACGAATGTCTGTGAGAACCGCTTCTGGACATGTCACTATAATCTCGTTTTTGAAACGCACCTCAAAATGGCGGAACGATTTGAAGTATCGCTGAAAAACGGCACGTTTTTCGGAAGTAGTGCGGAGCTTTGCCGCACGCTGAACGAGAGTGCA
Source organism: uncultured Oscillospiraceae bacterium (assembly GCA_934667815.1). Taxonomy (GTDB): domain Bacteria; phylum Bacillota; class Clostridia; order Oscillospirales; family Oscillospiraceae; genus JAZOXB01. The sequence goes on along the minus strand of CAKUMO010000025.1, from coordinate 24,049 downwards.
TTGATCGCGCGCCTGCTTTCACAGGTGGATCTGCTATCGCTCACGCTGACGGCAGAAAACGGCGTGTGTCGGATTCGTGTATGTCCGCTTGTCGGATGCATTGTAAAAATGCTCTTTCCTAGGTTGACCTATTTTATCCGTCCACAGGCAAAAGAAATTGCGCAGTGCCTGCAGCTCCTGCAATTGATCTTTTCACAGCTTAGCGCCGTGTAAGTTTTACGTCCGTTGTCGCTTTGACAGCGGACGTTTTTTGCCCACCAGTAAAGAAGATTGACACCCGGCGCTGTGCATGGTACTATATAAAAAAGACATATTTTTTCCACCCCTGCATAGGGAATATCGGGGGTGTTTGTATGAAATTTCTGAAAAAATACGCGGCGGTCTATGCTCTGGTCTGCGCGTTGGCCGTTTTGAGCGCGGCGCTCCTGTCCCGTGCGGGAACAACCGTAGCCGAAACGGCAGCGGCTAAGCAGCCGGCGCCCATTGTCGTGATCGATGCCGGCCACGGCGGCGAGGACGGCGGGGCACGCTCCTGCACCGGCGTGCAGGAAAGCGGGCTGAATCTTGAAATCTCCCTGAAGCTCAACGACCTGTTGCACCTTCTGGGCATGCAGACGCGGATGATCCGCACCACGGACTGCGCGGTCTACACGAAGGGTGCACGGACGATCTCGGAGAAGAAGGTTTCCGATATTCACAACCGTGTCAAAACCGTCAATGAGACGCCCGGTGCGCTGCTGGTAAGCATCCATCAGAACAATTTTCCGGAGGGGAAGTACCGCGGGGCGCAGGTGTTTTACGCCAAGACCGACGGCAGCCGTGAGCTTGCGCAGCAGACGCAGAGCACGCTTGCCGCGCAGGTCGATCCCAATAACCGGCGCGAGTGCAAGCCCGCGCAGGACATTTATCTTCTGAAGCATGCCAACTGCACCGCGATTCTGGTCGAGTGCGGGTTTCTCTCCAATCCCGGCGAGGAAGCGCTGCTGCGCGATGCCGGGTATCAAAAAAAGCTCGCGGCAGCGGTCTGCTGCAGCGTGCTGAACTATCTGGAGGCACAAAATGAAGTCTAAAACTGTTTTCCTGTGTTCAAACTGCGGAAACGAAACGCCCAAATGGCAGGGACGCTGCCCGGCATGCGGGATGTGGAACACGCTGGAGGAATACACGCCGCCTGCCGCTGCTGCACCGAAGACGGCGGCGCGCGCAAGCGTCCTTGCGCCCAAGGCCAAGCGTCTTGACGACATCCGCAGCAGTGACGAGCTGCGCTTTTTGACCGGTCTCGGCGAACTTGACCGTGTACTGGGCGGCGGCGCTGTGCGTGGGTCGCTGGTGCTTGTCAGCGGCGCACCGGGCATCGGCAAGTCGACGCTGCTTTTGCAAATCTGCAAGCGCATCAGCGTCGAGCAGCGCGTGCTTTATGTCTCCGGTGAGGAAAGCGAACGCCAGCTCAAGCTGCGGGCCGAACGCCTGAGCGTCTCAGGCGGCGACCTGCTGCTTCTGTGCGAGACAAGCCTCGACAACATTCTGGCCGCCGCAGAGGAGGAAAAGCCGGACGTTCTGATCGTGGACTCCATCCAGACGCTTTACACCGAGGACAAAACCTCCTCTCCCGGCAGCATCACACAGGTTCGCGATTGCACCATGCGCCTGATGCAGTATTCCAAGGCGGCGGGCGTGACGGTGTTCGTCGTCGGGCATATCAATAAGGAAGGCGCGATTGCCGGCCCAAAAGTTTTGGAGCACATGGTCGACTGCGTCCTGTACTTCGAGGGTGAGGAGCATACGTCCTACCGTCTGCTGCGTGCGGCCAAAAACCGCTTCGGCTCCACGAATGAGATCGGCGTTTTTGAGATGGACGACACCGGCCTGCGCGAGGTACCGAATCCCTCGGAAATGCTGCTCTCCGGCCGTCCGCTCGGCACGCCCGGAACCTGCGTTGCCTGCGTGATGGAGGGGACGCGTCCGATTTTGGCCGAGGTACAGGCGCTCGTCGCACCGACGAGCTTCAATATGCCGCGCCGGACGAGCAACGGCTTTGATTTCAATCGTGCGGCGATGCTGCTCGCGGTGCTGGAAAAACGCGGCGGGATGCGCTTCGGCAATGCGGATGTTTACCTGAATGTCATCGGCGGCCTGCGGCTGGACGAGCCTGCGGCCGACCTTGCCGTCGCGCTGGCCATCGCCTCTGCGGCTGCGGACAAGCCTATCTCCGACCAGCTTGCGGCCATTGGTGAGATTGGTCTGACAGGGGAGATCCGCGCAGTGAGCCAGCTCTCGCAGCGCCTGAGCGAGATTCGCCGTCTGGGCTTTACACAGTGCATCGTTCCGCGCAGCAGCCGCGATTTGCGCGCGCCCGAGGGGTTGGAGCTTCTGCGTGTACGCAATCTGCGCGAGGCCATGGCGGTGGTTTTCTGATTTTTGAAAAATTGTAGTGGATTTTTCTGCACTTTTGTTGTATGATAGGGACGATTTGGTCGATAATCCAACCGTAACCCTCAGCAAAGGAGCCAGCGATGCCCAATCTTCGTTATATCACCCGCGTGATTCGCGGAATGCGATTCAAAAAATTAAACCAGATGCTTCAGGTCGTCAAGGACAAGTCCGGTCACTGCAAGGCGCGGACCTTCTGCGACATCGCCTGGTGTGCCCTGCGCTACGGTGCAGGCTATTATGATTACGTCATGTTCGGCTTTTATAACATGAACGGCAAGCAGCGCGACACGTATCTGACGCGCGTGCGCAATAAAAAGGTCTGCGAACTGATGAATCAGCCCGGCTTTTCCGATGAATTTGACGACAAGCTGCGCTTTAATGTGCGCTTTGCCGACTTTTTGCAGCGCGAGACGCTGAATGCCGAGACTGCCACTGTGGACGAACTGGCGGCATTTATGCAGCGGCACCCCGTGTTTTTCGCCAAACCCAACCGTGGTACCTGCGGCAACGGCATTGAAAAGCTCAAATCCGCGCAGTTCAGCTCCGTTTCGGCCTGCGCCGCATATCTGGCTGGGAAGCATCTGAATGTTCTTGAGGAACCGCTGCGTCAGCATGAGCAAATGGCGCGCCTGCACCCGCAGTCCGTCAACACCATGCGCATCGTTACCGACCGCGTTGGCGACACAGTGTATATCGCCTATATCGTTCTCAAAATCGGACGCGGCGACGGTTTCTGTGACAATTCCGGCCAAGGCGGCGTGATTTGCCGTGTCGATGCAGAGAGCGGAACGATCTGCTCTGTTGCAACGGATGATTATTTCAATGTCTACGACGTGCATCCGGATACCGGTATCCGCTTTGAGGGTTACCAGCTTCCGATGGTGCCGGAGGCGATCGCTTTTGCGAAAAAGGCGGCGCTTGTCGTGCCGGAGATTTGTCACGTCGGATGGGACGTCGCCATCACGCCGGACGGGCCGGTGCTGATCGAGGGCAACGACTATCCCGGCACGGACCTTTGCCAGCTTGCGCCGCATTATCCTGAAAAACAGGGCTTGTGGCCGTATTACAAGAAAATTCTGAATCTGAAGAAATAGAGGAAGTAATCATGGAAGAATTGAAGCCGAATGTTGGTAAAAACAGCGTCATTGTGGTTGACGGCGTCAGCTATGAGCGTCTGCCCATCCGCACGCACCTCATCACCGACAAGGATAACATCCTGGATGTGGCCGAAAAATACGGTTCACCCGTTCTGACACAGCCTGAGGACATCCTGTTCATCTCCGAAAAATGCGTCGCCTGCACGCAGAAGCGCGCCATCCCGCTCGAGGACATCAAGCCGCGCAAGCTCGCCACTTGGTTGAGCGGTCATGTCACCAAGACGCCGCACGGCATCGGCCTCGGCATGCCCGAGACGATGGAGTGCGCACTGCGCGAGGTCGGAACGCTGCGCATCCTGTTTGCCGCTGCGATCTCCGTGATCGGCAAGAAGATTTTCCGCAAAAAGGGCTGGTTCTATGCCGTCGCGGGCTACCGCGCACGCTCCATTGATGGGCCCTGCCACAATACCATCCCTCCGTATAACCATTACGTCGTGCTCGGGCCGCTGAAGCCCGATCAGGTCGCGGCACAGATCAAGGAGCGCGTCGGGCATGAGGTTTGCATCGTAGACATCAACGATCTCGAGGGTCAAATCCTTGGCACGTCCTCCAAGAAGCTGGACAAGAAGCTCTATGCGCGTGTGCTGAAGGACAACCCGCTCGGTCAGGATGACCAGCAGACCCCGATGGGCATTATCCGCAAGATTTAATTGTATAAATATATCAGGGAGCCGAATCCTGCGATTCGGCTCCCTTTGTATTTTCGTTGTCCGTGCTGTGTAAAATGCCCTGACAATGTGGAATCAGTGCATAAAGATGCTTAGAATCATCAATTCTACAAAGCCGACGCCCCATGCAACCGTTGAGGTCACAGACCAGTTGCGGATCTGCTCCTTGGTGTCCTTGAAGCCCATCAGATTGTTGACGACCCAGAAGTAGCTGTCGTTGAAATAGCTAAAGAACAGGGAACCGATGCACGCGGCGAACGCACCGAGCATCATGTTCGCACCGGCGGCCTGCAAAATGGGCGCACAGATACCGGCTGCGGTGACCATAGCCACGGTGCCGGAGCCTTGAATGAAGCGGACAAGGGTTGCAATCAGGAAAGGCAGAATGATGATAGGGATGGGGGTCTTGGCCAGCAGCTCGGCGACATAGGTGCCGGTGCCGCTGTCCTTCAGAATCTGGCCGAGTGCACCGCCGCCGCCCGTGACCAGAATAATGATACCGGCGGACTTGATTCCGGTGTCCATTTCTGCCAGAACGGTCTTGCGGTCCATCTTGCGACCGAGAACGAAGATCGCCAGCAGCAGGCCGATGCCAACTGCGATGATCGGTGTACCGAGGAAGGTGACGACCTTGCCGATGCCGGTGTCGGAGATTCCGGCTGCGGAGAAGATATTATTCAGAAGAATCAGAACGATGGGGAACAGCAGTGGCAGAAAGCTCTCGAAGGCGGAGGGCAGCGGACGCGACGGCTTGAGCGCCTCCATATCGCTGACTTCTTCGATTTTTTCGGGGCGCTCCCAGCCCTCCTCGTTGTCCGCGGGAAGCTGATAAATGCGCTTGCCGAGCCACTGGCAGTAGAGCGTTGCGACAATGGCCATGGGGATGGAGATCGCAATGCCCAACAGAATGAACTTGCCGACGTCAACTCCGAAGGTGCCTGCGACGCCGAGAGGGCCGGGTGTGGGCGGAACCAGCGAGTGGGTGATGACCAGACCGGCAGCCAGTGGGCCTGCAATGGCCACGATGGAGCGGCGGGTCTTTTTGGAGATCGCCTTGGCGATCGGGCTGACAATCACAAAGCCGGAATCGCAGAAAATGGGGATAGAGACGATGAAGCCTGTCAGCGCCATCGCCCAGTGCTCGCGCTTTTTGCCGAACAGCTTGATGAAGGTCAGGGCCATCCGTTCTGCTGCGCCGGTCTTGTCGAAGATCTGGCCCATCATGACGCCGAAGCCGATGATGATGCCGATGCTGCCCAGCGTGCCGCCGAAGCCGTTAATGATCGACTTTGGCACGTCCGCTGCGGGCATGCCGCCTACGAGGCCGATCACGACCGCTGCAATAATCAAACCGAGGAATGCATGAACTTTGGTTTTCAGGATCAAGAGAATCAATAGAACGATACCGATGAACAATGCGATGAGCATTTGTGTGCCTGAACTCATGGATACAACTCCTCTCCTTTTAATAAGCCCGTGTTTTACTGTTCTGTCCTTTGAAAAGCCGGTGCGTACTTTACTGCAAGCCGCACGGCCTCCTGCATGCTGATGGGACTTACTGCGCCCGTACCGGCAATGTCGAACGCCGTTCCATGGTCTACTGACGTCCGCAGAATCGGCATACCGGCCGTGATGGATATGGTGCGCTCGAAGTCCAGCGTCTTGGTGGCGATATGTCCCTGATCGTGATAAAGGCTGAGCACACTGTTGTATTTGCCGTGAAGCGCCTGAGAAAAGACCGAGTCTGCGCCGATGGGGCCTGCGACCTGATAGCCTCTCTTTTTCAGCTCCTCCACAGCGGGAGCGACCTCCCGAACTTCCTCGTCTCCGAACAGACCATGCTCGCCGCTGTGCGGATTCAGTCCCGCGATTGCCATGGTGCCCTCTGTGATGCCCAGCTTGCGCAGCGCCTCGGTGCAGCGGATGACATAGTCGACGATGCGGTCCTTGGTCACAAGGTCGCAGGCTCTGCGCAGAGAGACATGACGCGTCAGGAAGAACACCCGCAGGTTACGAACCTCGAACAGCGTCAAGGGGTCGTCTGTGTGCGTCAGTGCGCCGAAGATCTCGGTGTGGCCGATGAATGGAATGCCTCCTTTCTTCAAAGATTCTTTATTGATCGGTGTCGTAGCCACCGCGTCAACCAAATGGGCGTTAGCAAGCTCGATGCTCTTGGCGATGTACTCATAGGCGGCCTTGCCGCACATGCCGCTGACCTGACCAACTTGGAACTGCTCCATGTCGATGTTGTCCAAATCCACGAGATTCAGGACGCCGGGACGATAGTCGCCCTCCTGCGGCTCCTGCACGGTGTGAACAGTCAAGCGGGGCAGGTTGGGATACGCCATGGCGTGTTCCATCAGCTTGCGGCTGCCGATGACCAGACAGCGGGCGGAGGCCTGCGTTTCGGCGTCGGCCAAGGTTTTCAGGATGATCTCCGGGCCGACGCCGGCAGCGTCGCCCATGGGGATTGCAATCAAGGGTTTCATCGGATACCTTCCTTTCTTTTATACAATATGCTCCTGCAAGTATTTCACGCATGTGACCATGGCGTTTTCATCGCCGACCATGCCGCCCTTGCTGATAAAGGCGCGGCCGTTCAGCTTGCCGCCCATGGCAATGCCGTACCCGGCCAGCGGCACGACCTCGGTAATGAGACGCAGGCCGACCGTTCCGGCGGCGCGGTGAATGGCGGCGGTGATGTCGCCGCCGGTGGAATAAATGCCGCGGAAGCGCTCGTCTGCCAGCGCAACGGCCATGGCGACCTCGGCAAAGGCGGAGTTGATGCGCTCGGAGAGGGCTTCGGCATCCAGCCCGGTCTTTTCCAGATACGGCTCAAAGGGCACGCGGCGGTCAGGGTCAATGCCGCAGCCGACCACGGCCAGCAGATCGCCGGTCTCGCGCCGATGCAAAAGCGCTTCGGTCAGACGGCAGATTTCCGTTTCCCGCTCTGTGCCGCCGTCCAGAATGGCTGCAATGTCCATAAATTCCGCCTGTACGGGCAGCGTGTTCAAAAGGCGGCGCGTCTGCTTTCCCGCCACGCCGTTCACAGAACCGATGACACAGAGAAATTTTGCCTTGCTCTCACGCTGTGCCGGCAGCAGATGCTTTGCCAGAATCGCGGTGAAGGGGCCGGGGTCAACGGAGACGGCCGGAATGCGCTCAAGCAGGAGTGCCTGCGCAACGGTCTCCATGTCGTCTGTGGTCACACTGTCGATGACGAGATTGCGAATTCCCTGCGCCCGCAGCTCCCGCAGGACGCGCCCCAGCCGCTCCGCACCGTCGTGAACGACGTCCAGCGGGACGGCTGCAGTGGGGTACCTGCTTTGGCTGCGCAGCAGTTCAGCGGCATTTGTGGTATGGATCGGACATTTTGGGTCGTGCGCAGCCTCGGTTTTGCGCAGCGGTACGCCGTTGACCAGCAGATGCCCGCCGACGATGATACGACCGGAGGACGGGAAGCAGGGCACGCACACGGCCATATATTCTCCGCCCAGAACGTCCAGAAAGGCGTCCGTTTCGCTGCCGAGATTGCCGCGCAGTGTGCTGTCGATGCGCTTGGCGTAGTGCAGCACCTCCGGGGCCTTTAAGAGCTTCAGAGTAGAGGCTACGCGTTCGTAAGCCTCCTCGGATGGGATCGCGCGGCTGTCCGTCGGGGTAATGAGACAGTCGCAATCCGGAAGCGAGGCCGATTTTGCGGCCGACTCGCGCAGCAGGGTCAACGAATCAAAGCCTTCCTTTTTCAGAAGTACGCCGGTGGCGTTCGCGCCGGTCAGATCGTCCGCGATAACAATACACTTGGGCACTGAAATTCCTCCTTTTTACTCCGGTGTGATGAGCCGCGTTTTTTTACCGAGCAGACGCCGCTCGCTTTCCGTGAAAATTGCATCCGTGATGACGCCGTCATAGTCCATCAGGTGATCTACGCAGTAGAGTGCAGAGCTGTGGAATTTAGACGCGTCCGCAATCAGATAGCTTTTCTGTGCGATGGAGCGGATGGAGCGCTTGAGTGCGACCTTATCCTGGGTCGGAGTGAGTGCTGCCAGCTTTTCGTCAATGGAGGCAGCGCCGACAAAGGCGATGGTCGCGCGCAGCCCGGACATCTGCTCCAGCGTCGTGTCGCCGATCATGCTGCCGGTGCGCTTTTGTACCTTGCCGCCCAGCACCACGACCTCAGCCGGTGAGGACAGCATCCGTAGCGCGATTTTCAGGTCGTTGGTGATAATCGTCAGCTTTTCCATCGCGGCAAGCTCCTCGGCCAGAGAATAGGTCGTGGTGCCTGCATCGAGATAGACGGTCATGCCCGGCTCAACCAGCTTCGCCGCGAGCTTGGCGAGCACCTTCTTGCGTTCGCGCCCGGTGGTCATTTTCTGGTCATAGGGTGCTTCGAGCACAGTTTTCTGGCTGATGATTGCGCCGCCGTGGCAGCGCTGGATGCGTCCCTCACGCTGACAAAGCTCCAAATCGCGACGGACGGTCATAATGCTGACGTCCAGCTCGGCGGCAAGCTCCTCAGTGGTGGCGGTCTTTCGCTCTTGCAGGAGCGCGACAAGCCGCTCCCGGCGTTCCAAAGGCAACATGGCTGCTCCTCGTTTCTTCTGGTTCGTTTGTGTTGCTAGATGTTTCTTTTTGTTCTCTTTTGTTCATTGTAGAGAATTCTGATTATGAAGTCAATAGGAAATTTCAATTTCTACCAATTTTACATTTCTGAAATTCGAAAATTGTACATTCTGCACAAAATCATATCTATGCGCGACCTGCCTGTCCCACGCAGTCTTTTTCAGCGTGTGAGACTATTTTTTCGCACGGATTTATGATATGATAAATACAAGAGGTGAGGACATGCTGGAGATCACATTGTGCAAGGATCGTAAACGCGGCACATGCGCCGCGTTTACTCGCATCTGCAAAACTGCCGAGACAGGGTGCGGCGGGCAGATTCTGGTCACGCCGGAGCAGTTTTCCCACGATGCCGAGCGTCTTTTGTGCGCACGGGGCGGCGACGGGATCAGCCGCTATGCCGAGGTTTTGAGTTTTTCGCGGCTGGCCAGCCGCGTATTTTCCATAGAGGGCGGCGCAGCCGAGGGCGAGACCGACGCCTGCGGACAACTTCTTATGATGGCAATTGCCGTCGAGCAGGTTCGCTCACGGCTGAAGGTGTTTGCAAGCGCAGCGGCGAAGCCGGAATTTCTGCTGCGCCTGATTGACGCGCTTGAGGAGTTTCGCAGCTATTGCGTCACGCCCGATGCGCTTCGGCACGCCTCACAGCAGCTTTCCGGCGTGCTTGCCGTTAAGACTGAGGAATTTGCGCTCCTGATGGAGAGCTATGCCGGTGTCTGTGCCAACTGCGGACAAAACCCGGAGACGCGTCTGAATCGTCTGCTGGCAGCGCTGGAAACAGGCGATTTTGCCGAGGGGAAGCACTTTTATTTTGATGGATTTACAGATTTCAACGGCATTCAGCGTGAAATTCTGTCACAGCTTCTGGCCGACGGTGCAGAGCTTTCCGTTTATCTGACGTGCGATGCCTTGGAGTATCCAGCGCAGCAGTTTGAGACGGCGCAGGAGACGGCGCGTCAGCTTCTGGCCATGGCAAAGGCACTGGGCGTACCGGTCGAACTGCACCAACTCGAGAACGAACAAGACGTGTCTGCGCTGTCATTCCTGAGGGAAAGACTCTTTATGGGCGGCGATGAAGCCTTCCCTGCAGAGCAGGAGGCCGTTGCGCTGCGCCTTGCGCCGGAAATTCATGCGCAGTGCCGCTGGACGGCGGGCGAGCTGCTGCACCTTGCGGCACAGGGCGTGCGCTGGCGCGACATGAGCATTGCTTTTGCCGATGAAGCTTGCCGCCCGGTGCTGCAATCACTCCTGCGCAGCGCGGAGATCCCGGCCTACTTTGCAGGCGACCGTGATTTGCTCTCCGAACCGGTCATTCGTTTTGTCCTGACGGCGCTCGAGGCCGCAACGGGCGGCATGGAGCAGGAGACGGTGCTTTCCTATCTGAAATCCGGTTTTTCACCGCTTACAAGCGACCGTGTCGACCGGATGGAGAACTACATCCTGCTTTGGAACCTCCGCGCGGGGCAGTGGGAGAAGCCGTGGACGATGAATCCCTATGGCTTTTCCAAGCCCATAGATGAAACAGGACAAACACTGCTAACCGCACTTGAGAACGATCGAAATACCGCGCTTGCACCGCTTCTGGTGCTGCGTGACGCACTTCGCAAGGCGCAGAACACCGCACAGATGGTGCTTGCGCTGAACGATTTTCTGGAAACGCTGACCTTCCGCGAACGCCTGAATGAGCTGGCTTCGCATCTGTTTGAAACAGGGGAGCTGCAGCGTGCGCAGGAATACGCACAGCTTTACGGCACGCTCTGCAAGGTGCTCGAGCAGACCTACGGCGTTCTGGGCAGGAGCGTGCGCACACCGGAGGAATTTTTCGCAGTGTTCCGCACGGCGCTCGGGCAGTATGCCATCGGCAGCATTCCGGCCAGCCTTGACTGCGTGCGCGTGGGCGATTTGATGACCCAGCGCCGCTGTGACACGGAGTATCTGTTCCTTCTCGGCGCGAATGAGGGCTGTTTCCCGGCTGCGGCCGAGAATCGCAGCTTGCTGACCGACAGCGAACGCACGAGCCTGATGAATCTCGGCATCGGTGTTTCGCCCACGGCGGACGGCCGTCTGAGCCGTGAGCTTGCCTGCATCTATGACGTTCTTTCCGCACCGCGGAAGCGGCTGTATCTTTGCGCAGTCGAGGGCACGCAGTCTTTCTATTTCCGGCGTGCGGAACGGCTTTTCCCCGGAAGCCTTTCCACGGCACAGGATACCGAGCTGGTGTTGCGCTCCACACGCGAATATCTGACCTATCTCGCCGGTCATCTGCGTGAGCTGCCGGAGGCCGGGCAGCCAGAGACGCTGCGTCCGCTGCGCCTTGCACTGTCCTACGAGCCGGGCGAGCTGACACCGCAGACCGTGCGTGCGCTCTATGGCCGCACGCTGCGCCTGTCCTCGACGAAAATTGACTGTCTTGCCGGATGCCGCTTTGCCTATTTTCTGCAATACGGTCTGAAGGCGCGCAAGCAGAAAACGGCGGAGCTGGATGCTTCGCTATACGGTACATTCGTGCACTACGTTCTGGAAAATACCGTCCGACAGACTGAGGCAGAGGGCGGATTTGCCTCCGTTCCGCTTGCGCGCGTGCTGGTGCTTGCAGAGAGCTTTATGGAGAAATATGCCGAAACCGAGCTTGCCAGCCTTTGGGAGTCCGAGCGCGAGCGCTACCTGTTCCGCCGAACCTTTGAGGAAATCCGGCAGATTGTGGCCGAGCTTTACCGCGAGCTTTCCATCTCTCGGTTCCGACCGATGTGGTTTGAGCTGGGCTTTTCCTCGCGCGGGCCGGTTCCGTCGGTGCGCATTGTCGGGCAGAAGCTCACGGCGGAGCTGGAGGGCTTCGTTGACCGCGCCGACCTTTGGCGTCAGGGCGACCGTCTTTATGTACGCATTGTGGACTATAAGACGGGGAAGAAGGACTTTGACTATACCAACATTTACAACGGCCTTGGGCTGCAAATGCTGCTCTATCTCTTTGCACTCGAGCGGCAGGGAAGCGGCCTTGCCGGTCAGCCTCTCTCACCGGCGGGCGTGCTGTACTTTCCGGCACGCATCGAGCGCGTGACAGTAAAAGACAAGACCTCCGACGCGCAGATTGATTCCGAGCGTCAAAAGAAGCAGAAGCGTCAGGGCTTGCTGCTCAATGACGAAGCGGTTCTGCAGGCAATGGAGCCGTGCGATGGCGACCCACGCTTTTTGCCTTATAAAATCAATAAAAACGGTGATCGTGATGGCAAGCTTGCGGACAAGGAGCAGCTTCGCCTGCTTGAAAACCATGTGTTTCGCGTGGTTGCGGGTCTGTCGGACGAGCTGGCCGACGGAAAAATCGCGCCGAACCCTTATTTCACCTCCGCACACAACGCGTGCGAATGGTGCGACTATCAGTCGCTTTGTGCGGATAAGGCAGAACCGCGCTGGCTGGAAAAATTGAAGGATGAGGACTTCTGGCAGCTTCTCGGAAAGGAGGCAGATCATGCCTGAGATCGTTTTGACCAAGGAACAGCAAGCCGTTGTGAATGACCGCGGCGGTGCGCTGCTGGTATCGGCGGCGGCAGGCTCGGGAAAGACCAAGGTGCTGGTCGATCGCGTGCTTTCCCGCGTGGCCGACCCGGCGCAGCGCTGCAATGTGGATGATTTTTTGATGATCACCTTCACACAGGCTGCCGCCGCCGAGCTGCGCGGCAAGCTCATTGCCGCATTGAGCGAACTGCTGGCCCAAAAACCGGACGACCGACATTTGCAGCGGCAAATGAGCCGGGTGTATCTGGCGCAGATCTCGACCGTGCACGCCTTCTGCGGAACGCTTCTGCGCGAATATGCGCATGTTCTGGAGCTTCCGGCGGACTTTCGCGTCTGTGACGAGGAAGAAGCTGCGCAGCTTCGCATGCGTGCCCTGACGGATACGTTAGAGAACGCCTATCACAGCGTCGGGGAGGAGCCAAAGCTCGCTGCGGCACTTGACATGCTGGGCGCCGGGCGCGACGACCGCGCGATCCACGGCCTGATTCTGGGGTTGTACAGCGGCGTGCAATGCTATGCCGACCCATCTGCGCGGGTCGAGGCATTGCGCAAGCTTCTGGATGTTTCTGCCTGTGACGATGCCGGTCAGACGGTCTGGGGCGAATATCTGATTTCTGAATTTCAGCGTTATTTAACGCTCTGTGCGTGTTCTCTGCGCGCTGCCTGCAAGATGATCGAGGAAACGCCCTCACTTGCGCCCTACCTTCCGACCTTTAACGCGAATGTCCTGTCTATCGAGGAGCTTGCGCAGGAGACGACATGGGAGGGGATCCGCACGAAGAAATTCGACTCCGGCCGTCTTTCCTCCATTCGCAAATGTGATGCGCCGGAGAAGAAAGATTACGTTCAGGAGCTTCGCAAGTCTATCGTAAACGGCGTGCGGGCGGCACAGGAGAAGTTTATTCTGCCGTCAGAGACGGCGCTGGCAGACTTGAAGCTGAGCGGCAGTGCATTGGAGGGACTTTTACTCCTGGTTGCTGATTTTTCCGAACGCTATCGCCGCAGCAAGCTCCAGCGGCATGTGCTGGATTACAATGATCTGGAGCACGACACGCTGCGTCTTTTACGCTCGACGAACGGCATTACCGCCGCCGCACGAGAGCTGTCACAGCGCTATGTTGAGATCATGGTGGACGAATATCAGGATACCAATGCCGTGCAGGATTCGATTTTCTCCGCGATTTCCAAGAACGGCCGCAATCTGTTCTTTGTCGGTGACGTGAAGCAGTCGATCTATCGTTTTCGTCTGGCCGACCCGGGAATTTTCCTGAAAAAGTATCAGGAATTTGTGGATTATACAGAGGAAAGAGAGGGTGAACCACGAAAAATCCTGCTCTCCGACAACTTCCGTTCGCACCCGGCGGTTCTGGAGGCAGCAAACGCCGTATTCCGCCTGACCATGACAGAGCGCACCGGCGGCCTGCTCTACGGCGATGCCGAAGCGCTGCACGCCAACCGTCCGAATACCGATCTGGGCGAACCGCCGGTGGAGCTGCACTGCATCGATATGCAGAGCGTGCCGAAGCAGCCGCCCGTCGAGCGCGGCGAGATCGAGGCAGAATTTGTCGCCCGGCGCGTTGAATCGCTGCTTGAGAATTCAAAGATTCCCGACGGTGAGGGAATGCGCGCAATCTCCCCGGACGACATCGTGATTCTCATGCGCTCTCCGGCCAAGCAGGGACCGTATTATCTTGACGCGCTGCGGCGGCGCGGCATTGCGGCTGTGAGCGGCGGCGACGATCTGTTTTCTGCGGAAGAAATTCGCTTCCTGATTGCATTTTTGCGCGTGCTCGATAACCCGCGGCAGGATATTCCGCTTCTGACGGTGCTGCTGTCGCCGGTATTCGGATTTACGGCGGAGGACCTGGCACAGCTTCGCGTGCAGGAGCGCAGCGCCGAACTGTATGACGCGCTGTGCGCATCCCAGCGTGCCTCGGAATTTTGTGTGCTCCTGAACGCACTGCGGGAGCTTTCCCAGCGGGTACAGCTAAGGGAGCTGCTGGAAGAAATTTCCGAGCGGACGCTTCTGCGAGCGGTCTATGCCTCGCGGCTCGAGCCACTGCAATGTGCGCGGGAACTGGACGCTTTTTTTGCACTGGCAGACCGTTTTGAGTCCTCCGGACGTTACGGACTGAACGGATTTCTTCGCTATCTTGATGCGCTCAGTGAAAAGAACGCCACTGCGACCGATGCGCCGGCAACCGGCGCGGTGCGCTTAATGAGCATCCACAAGTCCAAGGGACTGGAATTTCCAGTTGTGATTCTTGCCGACCTCTGCAAGGACTTCAACCACACGGATGCGCGAGCAAGCGTTCTGTCCGACAGTACGCTTGGCATCGGCGCAAGCGTTTTCGACACGCGGCGCAGAATTTCCTATCCGACGATCGCAAAGAGCGCAATTTCCTCCCACATTGATCGCGAAAACGCCTCGGAGGAAATGCGCATTTTATACGTCGCGATGACGCGCGCGAAGTATCGTCTTATTATGACCTGCTGCGACCGCAATCTTGTATCAAGGCTCAAGAGCATCTCTCGTGATCTGGAAAAGCCCGCACCGGCACTGCTTGTAGAATCTGCTGCCTGTCTGGCGGACTGGGTCCTCATGACCGCGCTGACCCGCACCGAAGCAGGTGCGCTGTTTGCCGTTGCCGGAAACTCCGGCTGCTCCGAAGTGCAGGAAATGCCGTGGCGCATTACGATGAATGACGGCATGAACTATCTTCCGGAAGTAATTGTGGCTGAAGAAAGAGAAACGACAAATAAATTTACACCAGAGTTATTCCGTGAAATGGCATATCCTCATGCACCTGCAACGTCCGCGCCAACCAAGCTGACCGCAACACAGCTCAAAGGCCGCAGCCTTGACGAGGAAGCGGCGGAGCAAACGCGACCAAAGGAGCTGCTGCATTTCGAGCGTCCGCGCTTTGCGGAGGGGGAGCTGCCGCTCTCCCCGACGGAACGCGGCACAGCCATCCATCTGGCTATGCAGTTTGTGCGCTATGAAAACTGCGCGACGCTTGCGGGCGTGCGTTCAGAGCTGGAACGCCTCGGCACGCTCAAAATGCTGACGGCGCAGCAGCTTGCGGCCGTTGCACCGGAAAAGCTCCTGCGCTTCTTCACGTCGGAGCTTGGAGATTTTGTGCGCAGCGCGCCAAAGGTCGCGCGCGAGTTTAAGTTCTCCATACTGGAGGATGCAGCGATATACGATGCATCCCTTACGGGCGAGAAAATTCTGCTGCAAGGCGTGACGGACTGCTGCGTTTTGGAACCGGACGGCCTCACAATCCTTGATTTCAAGAGCGACCATATAAAACCCGGTGAAGAGGCACGGCGTGCCGAAATTTATCGAGGCCAGCTTGACGCCTATGCCCGCGCACTTTCGCGGATCTTCGAGCTGCCGGTCAAGCGGCGTATTTTGTATTTCTTTGCAACCGACGCGGCATTCAGTGTATAAAATCGCAATAGCAGCGGCACACTTCGCAGGGAAGTGTGCCGCTGCTTTAAAATTTGAAAATGGACAGACTGTTAAAAAAGTCCAAAGGGACTTTTTTGACAAGCTGAATGGGCAGAGCACAATGCTCTGCCCATGGATTATACCGCTATTTTCGTTTCTTTTTTCCTGGCCAGCTCAATAATGAGGGAGATCAACTGCCAAGCCAAACTGATGCACGCCAGAATCAGACCGAGATAGGCGAGTGTGCGATACGACTGCTGCTGTCCTTCCAGCTCTCCAAGCCGGGCTTGCAGCGCGGCAAGAGCCTCGGCCTGCGCATTGTTTTCCGGCGAAACGCCGGCGTTCACAACGCGGCCGTCCGTGAGCGTAAACAGGAAGCTGCCGCTCTCATCGATGCGGATGTCCGAAATGCCGACGCCGTCTGCACCGTCGAGACCGTTCATTCCGTCCTTGCCGTCGCGGCCGTCAAGGCCGTTAGTTCCGTTGGTACCGTTTTTTCCGTCGACGCCATTCTGCCCATCGCGGCCGTCAAGACCGTTCTGACCGTCAACACCATCGTTTCCATCCTGACCGTCTTTGCCGTCTTTTCCATCAATGCCATCTTTGCCATTGATGCCGTCTTTCCCGTCCTTACCGTCGATGCCGTTGGCGACAGGGAAGGTATAGAACGTTCCGTCCGTAAGGTAAACGGCATAATAGTCCACGTTGCCTTCGGAGCGCAGCTTTTCAATGCGGTCGATACCGACGCCGGTCTCACCGGTTTCGCCTTGCTCGCCCTTTTCACCGTTTTTCACGGTAAAGGTCGTTGTGCTGCCGTCGGTAAAGGTGATTTGATAGGTGTCAATTCCGGTTTCCATGTCCGTGGACAGTAGTTCAATGGAGGCCACGCCGTTACCGTTCGTGACGGTGAAGGTCTGCGTAGTACCGTTGGCAAAATAAATGGTATAGGTGTCCGTCAATCCTTCACTGCCGGTTTTGACGATCTTCAGAATGCTGATTTCCGACGTGGACATATAATAGGTCTCAAAGCGCGGGACACTCTCCAGACTCGGCGCGGTGAAGGAAGCCTCGGAGTATGCCGTGACCATGAAGCTGTAATACTCGCGGCCATCGTAAAAATCCGTGAAACGATGGCTCGTGTTGAGCGCGCCCTCGACCGTTTCAAGTAGTTTATATTGGTTTTCCGCCGGGTCGTAGAGATAAATTCGATAGCCTGCTGTGCTCGGACGGCCGGAGGATGCGTCGTCGCCGCACTGCCATTGCAGATCGAAATACAGCTCCGCATTTTCATTCGAACGCGTAAATTCCAGCGTCAGATCTTTCACCGGCAAGGGCGGCGACTGCACATTACTGAGCACATAGCCAATGATCGGAACCTTGCCCTTGTTTTTGTCGGAGACATCGGTGAGGTTCGAGCGCCAGCGCGCCAGACGCCAGTTAAAGCTCCATCCGTCCGGATTGATGCCTGCCTGCTGCATGGCGTTGCCGTCGATGCCTGCGACCGTGCCGCCGAAGGACGTACCGGTGCCATTGGTTGTGCTGGTTGAGTGACCGTGCATGTATTCCAGACTGACATAGCCTCCCGCACGCGCTTTGACCGCGCCGATGTCAAGGCCAAAGGTGACGGTCAGGTCGAATGTGAAGCCGTGCGCAGTTTCCTCAGTCTTGCCCTCACTCTGATCGAAGGTGTATTCCGCGCTGTTCTGTCCTGCATTGTTTGTCAGCTTCATAAGTAGGCCGTATTGCTCTGGCAGGGGATTCAGGCCGCCTGAAATATCATCCAGATAGTAGCCGTAAGGATCACCCTCCGAGCCGAGGTAGAGGTCGTCCGAGAGCCTTTGCAGATAGGATTCCGCGCACTTTTCTTCGGAAAGGCCCTGCTTTGTTCCTGTTTCCAAGAGCATAGCGTTATAATAATCCACGAATTCGTTGTACCGCCCGATGGATAGCTGCTCATAGCGCGGCGCTTTCGGGATTGAAATTTGCAGAATTTCGGTCTGTGTTTTCCCGTTCTGGTCGCGGTAGGAAATGTCGTAGCTGTAAACAAAGACCGGTGTACGGTAGAGGATGACCGTGTCATAGAAGCCCGCAGTGAAGGTGTTCGTGACGCTGGTTTCCAGCGTTTTTGTGAATGTCTCCGACCAGTCCATGGCATAGCCGGCCTGAAGCTCAAACGCCGGCCCGGCTGCACCCGCAGCTTCGCCCGCAAAGCCCGCGCCGAAGGACACGGAGTTCGTGCTGGCGGTCTCAAAGGAATAGGTCACGGATGTAGAGTAGTGCGTCTCCGGTGTATCGTTTAAAAAGTCATTTTCACTGTCCTTTAACTCTGCAAAATAGGGCGAGGCCTGCAAAATGGCGCGAACATTCGGATCGCTCCACGCGTAGGACGCATTGCGGTAGCTGGC
Source organism: uncultured Oscillospiraceae bacterium (assembly GCA_934667815.1). GTDB lineage: Bacteria > Bacillota > Clostridia > Oscillospirales > Oscillospiraceae > JAZOXB01. Next base: position 5,799 of record CAKUMO010000025.1, on the reverse strand, counting down.
GACAATGCCGTCGTTGTCGCGATCCACGGCTGCGATGACGCAGTTCGTCCGCCTGCCCAGATTAAACTCCTGACTGTAAAAGATGTAATCACCGGTCGCGCAGTAATAATTCTTTGCCGTATCGTCCTGATACTCGTTGCCGCCCGCGATATGGACGGAGAAGGAATATTTGTGCTTTCTGTCCGAGCTTTGCAGGCCGACGACATAGGCGAGCTGCTCGCGGCCTTCCTTTGTTTCTTCAAAATTTCCAACGGCGGTCGAGGCAATGTAGCTCTTGCCGACGGTATCGCCCTTCACATTCTTGTCTGCGGACTTGAAATAACTCAGAGTGATTGGAGATTCCTTGACATCCTCCCGGGTGCTGCTCGGCTGAATGAGGAGCTTGTTGCTGCCGGGCTGACACTTGTAGATATCACCGCTGATGAAGATGCGTTCGCGCGCGGCCTTGCCGTCCACGGCTACGGCTTCGACGGAGAGCTTCGGACCGACCGGGTCGGTCTTGCCGTTTGCATGTGCCGTCCAGGCGTTCATCTCCAGCAGGGTGTATTCGATATTCGTCAGACTGCCGCCCGAGGCCGTGAAAGAGCCATAAAGCAGATGCTTGTCAGAGAACGGATAATAGTTCAGGTTACCCTTATTCGTCTCTCCGACGAAGCCCTCATAACCGGCAGTCAGAATCTCGTCACGTCCGTCGCCGTTAATGTCTCCCGCCGCGACCGCGCTGCAAAACATGGTGGCGTGATCGACGGTAGTCGGAACGTTGACAATGTACAGTTCCTGCTGGCCAGCGTCAAGATAGGCCGAGGCGGTCGAGCTGTCAGACAGACTCCTGACACCCGTCTTGCCATAGGCCACACTGAGATAAGGTACGCCGAAGCGCAGATCGGTGAAATCCTTGGAATCGTTGAGTACGTTGCCGAGATTCGGGTAGGAGAGGACGACGAGATCCTCCACGCCGTCTCCATTGAAATCGCCGACGGCCAGATCCATTGCCAGCTTGTTCGATGCGTTGTCGTTTCGGCCAAAGTCGATCTTGGAGGCGAGAGACTGATAGATCGGGTGCAGCAGACGCTTGCTGCTCGTCATGACCTGCGTGAAGTTGCCCCCGGAGAAGCGAATCTGCGTCAGACCGTAATTGTCCTTGTCATCGACGATGCTGACGACCAGATCGTCTTTTCCGTCGGCATCAAAGTCGCCTGCAACGATGTTGAAGAAATTACTGCCCGCGTAGAGGTCGGCGCTTTTGCTGTCCAACCAGCCGCAGGAGGCATTGCTCACGCGCACCGGTCCATACTGCTGACCGTTCGCGGTGTTCATGACCCAGAGATAGAAGCCCTTGTCGCCGGTGTTTTCATAGCCGAGATAAGCAACATGGTCGTTGCGGCCGGTACCGTTTGGGTTGAAGGCCACTGCCGCGACGTAGGCATAGGCTTTGGTGTCCGAATACATGCCATAGCTGCCAAAGCCGTCCTTGTTGTCACGCAGGCTTGTGCCGCGGCCCTTTTCATAATGATCGTACCACGCAGTGTATTTATGCTGCGGCTGATCGGTAGCATTGAACGTGTAGTAGAGCAGCAGTTCATTTTGCTCCGAAAGCATGAAGCTCTGTCCCTGCGGGTAGCCGTAGGGATTGGCCATGGTTTCGGAGTAACCCGAAGGCTTGCCGGGATCGAGAATGCTGCTGAACCGCTGGTCGGCCGGCTGCGGCGCCGTGGGCGCGGTCTCGTTTTCTGCCAGAACCGTGTAGGGCAGCAGCACGAGGATCATTACGAGGCTGAGCAGTGCCGCAATGCCGCGCGAGACAATCCGCTTGACCTTCTTTCTGTTCATGATCTATAACCTCCTGTGGTTTTATCGTACACAGTATACACGATAATCGGGCAGAGAAACAAAGCCTTGCAGAAATGTAAGAAAATGGGACTCTGAAAATCAGAGCCCCATTAAATAGATTCCAGCAAATAGCCGCGTCCGCGGAGGTAGGCAATGGTGATCTGCGCATTTTCTTCCGCCAGCTTTGCATTGAGGCGGGAAACGGCAGTGTAGAGCGCGGTACTGTCGCCGCCCAGGGCGCGTCCCCAGACGCTCTCATAAAGCTCCTCCTTGGAAATGAGCTGCCCGTTGCATCGCGCAAGCTGCAGCAGGAGGGAAAACTCTTTCTGCGTCAGTGACAGCTCGTCCTCACGGCAGAAGGCAATTCGCGCAGCGGTGTCAAAGCGCAGTGTGCCAAAGCGGAAAAAGCGCTTTTCCTGATGCGAAGTGCGCAGACGTGCCTCCACGCGTGCGATCAGCACGTTGATGTCGTAGGGCTTGGGCAGATAATCGTCGCCGCCCGCACGAAGTGCGGCGATCACGTCCTGATTATCTCCGAGCGCGGAAAGGAACAGAATCGGGATTTCATATCGGTGCTTGATCTGCGAACACAGCTCAACGCCGTTACCGTCGGGCAGCATAATGTCGAGCACAATCAGGTCAATATCATGCTGCTCCAACATATTCAGGCACTCTGCCGCGTTTGTCGCCTGAAGCACGCGGTAGCCCTCCATCATGAGCGAGGTATGGTTGATCTTCATAATGTGCGGGTTGTCCTCAACCAGTAAAATGGTGTTCACACGTGCGCCTCCTTTTCAATCGGAACGGTGAATCGAATGGTCGTACCGGATGTGCCGGTCTGCTCGACGGCAATGTGTCCGCCCATGGATTCGATGATGTCGCGGCAGATCGTCAGACCGAGGCCGTTGCCGCCGTCCGTGCCATAGCCGCGCTCAAAGATGTGCGGCAGGTCTGCCTCGTCAATACCTGAGCCGTTGTCCGTGACGGAAAAGGCGACCGCATTCTGCACGTCGCTGGCGGCAAAAATAACCTCCCCGTTCAGCGTGTGCTTGCCGGAGTTGATGGCCAAATTGATGAGCACCTGCAAGAGCGATTCTTTGTTTGCAAGCAAGCTCGTCCAGCTCTCGCAGGAAAGCCGCAGGCGGTTGCCGTTCTTTTGCAGCACCGGGCGGCAGACTGCCGCTGCGTCGCGCAGCAGCTCTTCCGGGCGGAAGTGCGTGCGCTCGGTCGATCCCGCACCGTGATAGGTCACATCCAGAAGCTGCGTGACCATATCCGAGAGACGTCCGGCCTCGCGCGCGATGGTCTCCAGATTATCGGTGGTCTCCTCGTTGACCGCATTTTTGCGGAGTTGACGCTCGGTCAACTGGGCATAGCCGCTCATGACGGTCAGGGGCGTTTTCATCTCGTGCGCGAGATTCCGCAAAAAGTCACTTTTCAGGCTGTTGAGTTTTTCGAGCATCGCGTTTTCCTCCGCGATTTCCAGCTCGCGCCGCTGCGCCTCGCTGAGCCTGCGCTCCGTGCGGGAGAAGCTGATCGTCAGTACCATTGCGTTGCAGAAGGTCATCAGGATCATCAGGTATGCACGGAGATAGAAAATGTGAGAAAAATACGTCACACCTTCAATGACGTATACAGCCAGCGTCAGCACCGGCGAGAGACACACAAGGACATTATCCAGATGCCGCAGCTTCTTGTCCCGCACGACCTGCACAAGCAGCACGATCACGACAAATAGCTCATAAAACATCATTCCGGCGCCGATCGGTACGGTAAATCTTGTATAGAAAACGGAGGGAGCAGCCGCGTAATAGACACTGATAGCGGCCAAAAGAGAGAACGTGAGTACGGAAAACCATCGTTTTGGGCGGCAGCGAAGCATGGAAAAGGCGAACAGGGCGATAAAGACGAAATAATATACATTACTTAAAAGCTCGATTTTATGACCGACATACCAGTTCAGCCGAGGAAAAAAGACCATGATCTGCTTGCTCTCGTAGATAAGATAATTCAGTGCGGCGCAGAGACCGGAGAGGGAAAACCACAGCATGCCGCGATTGCCGGGGTAGAACAGGAACATGCCGAAAAAGAAGATGGCGCTGGCCAGCAACGTACCGGTGATAAGGCCGTCGCAGAGCGTCTGTGCACGCTCCGTGCGCGATATAACACGCTGCTGTCCAAGGTAGAGCTTATGCAGTGCGCCGTGTTGATGGTTGAACCAAGCGTGCTGGACGATGATCTCGGTCTGCGCGCTCTGCGGCGTAAAGTAAATCGTATATAAGTCGGTTCTCGGCGTGAAATCAGCAGGGGAGTCGCTGACCTTTCCGCACTCGGCCAGCAGTTCACCGTTGACAAAGACGCGCTGTGCGTAGGTAGCGGTTTGACCGGTCAGGCCGTAGGTCACGCCGGGGCGCAGCGAAAGCACGATACGGTAAGTGGCAAATTTGGTGTTCGGATCGCCGGAGGTACAGCCGCCCTCGGAGAAGTCGCTGCTGTCAAAGAGCCTGCCGGGATAAAAGTCCGCAAGAGAGGCGTCCAGGCAAACTGTCTGCCTTGAAAGATCGGCATCCTGCAATTCCGCGCGTGTGGAGCTGGATTGGTACTTCGGCATCATGGCAAGAATCATGAATGTAAAAAACGTCGTGATGATCCCGAAAAAAACGGCTGTCAGCCAGACCGTGCGGCGTTTGGCGGAACGATTCATAGCGCTGCTCCTTTCGCGCGGATTTGAAGATTCATTATAATTATACAGGATCGCGCGAAAAAAAGCCAGCTCCTTGCAGAAATGTAAGCACGCTTAAAAAATGCACTTGCTTTTATGCAAGTGCATTTTTGATGTCAGGGCAGGACAACCGTCTGACCGGCGGGAATCTTGATTTTCTCTTTCTTGTCCTTTTCCACCCACAGGTCGAGCGCGGTTGGATTGTAAATAATCCGTTCGTCCACGGAGATTTTCAGCATTTTCTGTGCAGACAGATATTGGTGGATTTCTGCATTGGTCGCATACCAGACCTTCTCGCTGCCGGATACGCGCACAAGCAGCGCTTCGAGCTGTGCACATTCGACGAAAATGGGAACGAGCAAACAGTTTATCTGGCAAGAGAGAATGACCGTGTAAGAAAAGACGGCGCAAACAACAGCCACAGGGTAATTGACAAGCTGGCACGGTACAAAGGCGATAATACAAAGGTGCTTGCAGTTGTACATATCTCTGAGCTGTTGGCAACCTCGGAGCATGAAAAAAACACCGATGAACACAATCACCAGTGGATGGACAGCAGAGGATGGGAGTATAGAAAAACGTATGTTCAGGACACGGCGGGAAACATATACTCTGCAACGCTGAATATTGCAAGAGGAAATGACAGAAACATCCTATACGACATCAATAACGTCCGCAGAATAGACGAAGGAAGCACTGCCGGCGGCGTCGTGTCCTCAGCCCGCCGAAGCGGGAGGGACTCGCTCACATCACACAATGCTTCCTCGCCTAGCAGTGTAGCACAAAGTGCCGAGAATGTCAAGAGGGAAAATGAAAATCTTACGACCATTCGTGTAGAACTATAATACATCTTGGACAAACGAAAAAAGGTATGAGGAATAGGGCCTCATGTGTTAAAGTTGAGTTACCACGCAACAACTTGACAAAAGGAGACCATATTCCTCATGAATCAAAGTATAACACAGGACATGAAGTATCGTCAATCCCTAATGAAGTACGCAGAGAAATATGGCGTCGCGCGCGCCAGCCGGAAGTACAACAAAAGCCGGTCGTATATCTACTACTGGAGACAACGTTGGGATGGAAGTGTGGCGTCCCTGGCCTGCCAGAGCAGACGCCCGCACAGCCATCCGAATCAGCACACGGAGGCCGAGCTGAAGCTCATCGGCAACATGCGGCGCCGGAATCCGACGCTTGGTATGATCGAGCTCTGGCACCGTCTGCGGCAGCGCGGCTATACCCGCTGT
>CAKUMO010000024.1 GCA_934667815.1 uncultured Oscillospiraceae bacterium | reverse complement strand
AACCACCGGCTCTCCGTGACAGCTTGCATATGATACCACGCCTTCCTCTCTTTGTCAAGCGCTTTTTTGAGTTTTTTTGCATTTATTTTTCCTGCACTGGATATGGGGATTTCTACCATACGTTCCTACTAGATATGCCCCCCAGAACTTTCCGCTTGCGTTTTTCCCTCACTGCAGCTATACTGTCGACAGGAAAGAAGGGTGAAAAATGTACGACCGCATCACTTCGCGTCTTATCGTCTGGCTGATGTTTCTGGCCACGATCGCTGTGAATACATAAAAGAAGTCGGGCACAGTCCGACTTCTTTTATGCCTTTTCGAATTCCTTCGCAACGTCTTGCAGAAGCTCCCGGATATGCAGGTGCTGCGGGCAGACCTTCTCACACTGACCGCGCTTGATGCACTCCGAGACGCGGCTCTGCACCGCCGGATCCTCGAAGTCCACATAGTTGAGCTGAATCTGTACGACCTCGATCTGCGGGTATTCGTTCAGAATCTGATCGAGCACCCCCGCGCGGTCGTAGAAGGTCATGCCGACATGGTGTACCTTGCCCTCTGCTTTCAGCTCAAAGGCAGTCTCATAGGCGCGGCACGCCTTGAAATGCTTGAAGCTTTCCGCATCCTGCGCGTGCATCAGATAGAAGTCAAAGTACTCCACACCGCAGGCCGCAAGCTGCGATTCAACCAACGGACGAATGTCCTCCTGCTTTTTGAAATAATTACCGGTCAGTTTATCCGTCAAAATATAGCGTTCGCGCGGGTGACGTGAGGAAAGGCAAGTCTTGATGGCGCGTTCGCTCTTGCCGTCGAGGTAGCCATGGGCGGTATCAAAATAGTTGAAGCCCGCGTCGAGGAAGGCGTCCACCATGCGGTTCGTTTCCTCGATGTCGACCTCGCCGTTCTTCATCGGCGGGCGCATGCAGCCAAAGCCGAAGTCCTTTTTGATTTTTTTATTTTTATGACTTCTTCCTTGAATTATCTTCTTCCAGCAGTGCCGCAGCCAGCAGCAAATTGCGGGCGCGGCCGCTGTAAAGTCCCGCCAGAACCAGAATTCCCATAGCCAGCACGATGGCCGCCGACAGGCGGTAGCGATTTGCCCAGCCGGTCAGTACCACAGCACCAAAATCGCCCAGAAGATAGGCTGCGATCACGACCGCCGCGGCCAGCACCAACGCCGCTGCGCACCAGATGCGGGAGCGGCGGTAACGCACAGAAAGCGCAGCGCGCTCTCCCTGCGGAACCGTCTTTAATAACTGCGCGTAATGCTCCGGCTCCTCGCGTTTCAGCGTCTCAGCAAGCGTGCTCAGATATTTCTTCGCAGTCTTGTCCTTGGGAGAGGTCAGCGCGGTTTCCAAAAGATCAAATTCAATTTCCATTATCGATACTGAATCCTCATGCCCTTGGCAAAGAGCGGATTGATGGCCACGACCGCACGGTCGCCCGCCCTGCACTCAACTCCGGTCACATCGACCGCCGCGTGCAGCAGGCCGAGCTGACCGACGACCTTGCAGCGCACGCCGTTGATCTCGACGGTCAGGTGTCTGCGCCGCAGCATTCCGCGCAAACCGGAAAGAATCAGAGAAACGCAGTCGCGGAAGCGTGTCACGCTGCCGGACACATGCACGCCGAAGCCGTTGTACCAGCCGATGGGAATGATCGCGATTTTCGTATCCTTCTTTGCCGTCCAGACCGCATCGTAGCCCGTAGTATGCCCCTTGGGCAGCACGCGCACCGCGTCGATCTCCGCTTCTGCATAGCCCACGGGGCGCAGCGCCGTCTGGAAGGCCATGCGGCCAAGAATGGCAGAGCCGAGGCGCACCGCATCGCAGTGCATCTCCGGAAAGCGCAGAAAGGCCGAGGAATTGCAGCAGTGCACCATACCGGTCTCAAATCCGGCCGCACGAATGGCCTGAACGGTTTTCATAAAAGCGTCAAACTCTGTCCGCGTGCGCTTTTCATTATTGAAGGCGCAGTCAAAATGCGTGTAAATACCGCTGATGGCAATGTGCTTTTCCTCGCGATAGAGCCGCAGAATGCCCTCTACGTCATCAGGCAGAAACCCAAAGCGCCCCATGCCGGTGTCGATCTTGACATGAACCTCCGCGACATCCGCACGCTGCGCCGCAATTTCATTGACGAGCGCGGCCATTTCCGCAGAACCAACGGTCAGGATCACTCGCAGATCGATCAGACGGTTGATCTCCTCTGCATTCTCCGCCGAACGAAGCATCAGAATCTGCGCCGAATCAAAACCGTTTTCACGCAGCAGCTCGGCTTCGCGCACTTCGGTGACGCAAAAGCGATCGATGCCGTGCTCACTCAGGCGCTGTGCCAACGGCACAAGGCCGAGGCCGTAGCCGTTGCCCTTGACCACCGCCCAAATCTGCGTTTTACCCGCCTTACGCTTCAGAATCTCAATATTATGCGACAGGTTCGCCGTTTCCACCACATACGTTTTCATATCGCTTTTCCTTACTTTTTCTTTCTTGCCGGGCCGCGCAGGATCTTCCGGCGCATATTATAGGCAAAGCCGAGCAGCTTGTTGATCGTCGGGCGGAACACGACCTCGATCTCGCCGACGTATTCCACGACCTCGCCGCGGAACTTGCGCTTAAAGACATACAGGCCATAGAGCGGGCTGGACTCGTCCTCGACAGCGGCAATGCCGCCGAAGTCGTACAGGCGCACGCCGTTGGCCGCCGCGGTGGAGATCATCTTCCACTGCATGGCATAGTTCGGCATTTTGTCGCGGTGGCTGTTGGAGCTTGCACCGTAAAGGTGCAGGCTGCGGTTGCCGTAAGTGATGTTGATCGCACCGGAAATGGCTTTGCCCTCGTAATAGCTGAGGTAGAGCTTCAGATGCTCTCCCATCTCGTCATACATCCGCTCGAAATACGAAAGCGGACGCACGCTGAAATGGTCGCGCTCACAGGTCTCCTGCATGATCTCATAGAATTCCGGCAGGCTCTCGCGGCCGCACTCGCGCACCTCGACACCGAATTTGGCAGCGCTGCGAATCGCATAGCGTGTCTTATACGGAAAGTGCATGAACATCTCGTCCGGCGTTCTGCCGGCGATGTCGAGAATATACACAACCGATGGCTGCAAGCTCGAGGAAAAGTCGCTGCCGTCAAACTTAAAGCTGCCGCCAAGCGACTGCATGATCCTGACAAATTCCTCGTCATCCTTGCGGACGTTGGGATCCATTTTGAGCGCGTAGCTCTTGTATTTCTTCGCCAGCACCTTGGCGCCCGCCATGATCTCGGCCAGTGCTTCCTTATCGTGCTGGTCGCAGACCGGGCCGCGCGGCGCGTACATGAGCGTGTAGCCCAGCACGATGGGGCGAATGAGCACGAGCATGCCGGCCTTGATCTTGCCGTCCTCGCCGCGCACGGCGATAATCTCGGTAATGAATTTATTCTTGACGCGGCCCCATTCCGGGCTTTGGTGGAACATGCCGTTTTCGCTGTGCAGCAAAAATTCCTCGTATTCGGGATATTGTTCTTTCGTTAAAATTTCCAATGGAATGACCGTCCTTTGTTCAATACTTTCGTCAGTTATTCTCAGTTTCCTTCTATCATACTATAATCAAACCGCACGCGATTGTCAAGTGCGGGGTGGTTTTTGCCGCGCAGGAGAAAAGTCTTGCACTCTGATTATGAAGATGCTATACTTATTTTAATACTAAAAAAGGAGCTGTCTGGTATGAAAAAAATTCTCCGCGGCGGCACCGTCATCAACGCCTCCGGCCGTCAGAACGCAGACGTTCTCATCGAGGGCGAGAAAATCGTCGCCGTTGCACCGGCTCTGTCCTGCGCGGATGCCGAGGTCATCGACGTTGCGGGCAAGCTGCTCTTCCCCGGCTTTATCGATGCACACACGCATTTTGACCTTGATGTCTGCAACACGACGACCGCTGACGATTTCTATACCGGCGGCCGTTCTGCGCTGCGCGGCGGCACGACCATGGTCATCGACTTTGCCTGCCCGAACAAGGGCGAAACGCTGCAATACGGCCTCGACCTCTGGCACAAAAAAGCCGGCGGCCGCACAGCCTGCGATTACAGCTTCCATATGACAATAGACGACTGGAATGACGAGATCATCGCAGAGCTGCCGAAGATGTTCGAGCAGGGCATCAGCTCCTTTAAAATGTATCTGACGTATCCGGCCATGATGATCGGCGACGAGAACATTTTCCATGCACTGCGCGAACTGAAAAAACTCGGCGGCATTGCAGGCGTTCACTGCGAAAACGCAGGTGTGATTGATGCGCTCATCGCAGAGAAAAAAGCCGCAGGCGAACTTTCTCCCGCCTCACATTCCAAATGCCGTCCGTCCGAGCTGGAGGCCGAGGCCGTCGGCCGTCTTTTGAAAATGGCCAAGGTCGCAGACATTCCCGTCGTGATCGTGCATCTATCCTCTGCCGCCGGTCTGCGCGAGATTGAGTCTGCACGCGCCACCGGGCAGAAGGTCTTTGTTGAGACCTGCCCGCACTATCTGCTTCTGGAGGATTCTCTCTATTCTCTGCCCGATTTTGAGGGTGCAAAGTACGTCTGCGCTCCGCCGCTTCGTAAGAGGCTGGACAACGAGGTGCTCTGGCACGCGCTGGAGGACGGCGAGATTCAGACCGTTTCCACCGACCATTGCAGCTTCACGCTGGCGCAAAAGGATGCCGGGCGCGGTGATTTCACCAAGATCCCCGGCGGTATGCCCGGTGTGGAGACGCGCGGCGTGCTGCTGTACACCTATGGCGTCGCCGCTGGCCGCATCACGGCCGAGCGCATGGTCGATGTTCTCTCCGAAACGCCCGCGAAGCTCTACGGCGCATATCCGCGCAAGGGATGCATCGCACCCGGTGCGGACGCCGACATCGTTGTCTACGATCCCGAGGGCACGACGAAGATCACCGCCGCCGACCAGGCCGCAAACGTCGATTACGCGCCCTACGAGGGCTTTGAGATTGCCGGTCACATTGCAAAGGTCTACCTGCGCGGCACGCTCGCCGTGGAGGAAGGAAAGATCCTTCAGGATCGCGGCGGTCAGTTCATCCCGCGCGGAAAGTGCGAGCTGTGAGCAAAATGGTGCCCTGGTGGAGCGTGAATGCGAAATTCGAGCCGATTTTACAGTGATTTTCCACAAAAATTTGCAAAATGCTTGCTTTTTTGCAGTCATCGGTGTATAATGCAGCTATCTTCCACATATTGGAGGCTTGGTGCAAATGAATCGCATCGACAAGGAAAATTATTATCTCGACATTGCGGAGACCGTGCTAGAGCGCTCGACCTGCCTGCGTGCAGCCTATGGCGCACTCATCGTCCGCAACGACGAGATCGTCTCCACCGGCTATAACGGCGCGCCGCGCGGCCGCAGCAACTGCTCGGAGCTGGGCTACTGCATCCGTGACCGGCTGAACATCCCCTCCGGTCAGCGCTACGAGCTGTGCCGCAGCGTCCATGCCGAGACCAACGCCATCATCTCCGCAGCACGCAGCGAGTGCATCGGCGGCACGATGTACATTGTCGCGCGGAATGTCGCGGACGACACCCTCCTTTCGAACTTGCAGCCCTGCCCGATGTGCCGCCGCATGATTATCAATGCGGGGTTGTCAAAGGTCGTCATCCGCCGCAGCGAGACCACCTACGACATTATCAACGTGCAGGAATGGGTCTTTAACGACGATTCCGTTATTGACCCGAACGAATTCCAGACTTAATACGACACACGCCCGCCGGGAAACCGGTGGGCGTTCATTTAGCACTTCATTATTCTTAAAAGTTCTCTCCAATCTCTGCTTCTCGAATCTTTGGATTGATGTAGCGGTCTTTCTTACGGCGATGCTTGTAAACGATGGCCTTCTGTGGGCAGCGGTGATAGCAGCCGAGACAGGCGACACAGCGGTCGCCAAAGCGAACTTTTCCATTCTCCAGAACAATATTCCCAACCGGGCAGAGCGCGGCGCACTTGCCGCATTGCATGCAGTCCTCCGTCGCGGAAAAATCACGGCCGATCAAATGCCAATTCGACTTGTTCTTTTCATAAAGCGTCTCTCGCGTTCTGCCCTCTGCCGGCAAATGCGGCTCTGCGCGCAAGATCGCACCGGTTACGCGGTCGATCTTCTTCTCCGCAAGTCTCAGGACTAGCTTTTCGTAAATTTTGGGTGTTGTAAACGTCAATGTGTAATTCTCCGGCATCTGAATCGCGTAAACTCCGCGCAAATTCTTATTGCCGCGCCGTGCAAGCTCGGCAACAAGACGTTCCGCTCCGCCCGTCGCACCTCCGTAGGTCAACACGACCGTCAGCGGAACATCATTGCAAAGTCTCTGTAAAACGTCATAGGAGTGTACCGGCAGGCCGAAGGAATACACCGGAGTGACCAGAATCACCTCGTCAAACTCGCTGCCATCACCTGCGTAACGCGGCAAATACAGAATATTCGCCGGAATACGCTCCCGAATACGTTTGGCAAGATACAAGCTGTTGCCTGTGGACGAAAAATAGAGAATTCCCTTCATTGTGCTCCCTCCCACCGAGAGAGTAACACAAATGCGCATAAAATGCAAGCAGCGGTTTGAACCGCGCTATTTCCGTCAAAACTTCGGAACAGGAGGGATTTTTATGGTAAAAGGCAATTCCCGTCAAGTCATTGTAGTCAAACCACAGGCGCAGCTCTTTGAGCAGGCGATCTTTCTTCTGCGAGAGGACGCGGTTGAGTCCGGCGGCGTTTCCCCGCGTGAGCTGTTGGAACAGGCACAGGACATCGCCGACCGCTACTGCGCGCAGGGCTTGCGCCGCCGATATCCGAAGCTGCGGAGACTTCTTTGGGCGCTGGCCGGTGCAGCGCCGGTCGGCTTGGCATGGTTGGCCAGCATTTTTCTGTTCTGACAAAACTGCGACGGGCCGCTGCCCGTCACTTTTTTTGCATAAATGCTTGTCTTTTCCTCAGAATTATGGTAAACTTAATAAGATAGGTCGAGGAAGGGAGAGAAACCGATTGGAGCTTTTCGGCAAAGAGCTGGCATCGCCGGTTGTGCTTGCCCCCATGGCGGGCGTCACGGATTACGCCTTTCGCACCGTCTGCGCGGGCCTTGGCGCCGGCGTCACGGTCACGGAAATGGTCTCCTCCCGTGCGCTCGTCTATCAGGACAAAAAAAGCCGAAGCCTCCTGCGCAAAAACACGGGTTCTCTCTGCGGCGCACAGCTTTTCGGCAACGAGCCGGAGATCATGGCGCAGGCCGCCGTGCTGGCGCTGGAATACTCCGGCTGTGATTTTATCGACCTGAACATGGGCTGCCCCATGCCAAAAATCGTCAATAACGGCGACGGCTGCGCCCTGATGAAGGACACCGCGCTTGCTGGTCGCATCATCCGCGCAGTCAAGGACGCAGTCAGTGTGCCCGTCACGGTCAAAATGCGCCTCGGCTGGGACCGCGGCAGCATCAATGCGCCCGTGCTTGCCCGCATCGCTGCGGAAAACGGCGCGGATGCCATCGCTGTCCACGCCCGCACCAAAACCATGCTCTATTCCGGCCGCGCGGACTGGGATCGCATCCGCGAGGTATGCGCCTGCGTCCACATTCCCGTGGTCGCAAATGGCGACATTGACTCTCCAGAGGCCGCTCTGCGCTGCCGCGCACACTCCGGCGCACAGCTTTGCATGGTCGGGCGCGCCGCTTTCGGTGATCCGTGGCTTTTGGGGCAAATTGCTGCCGCTCTCTGCGGTCAGGAAATTCCCGAGCGCCCCGCGCTTTCCGAGCGTATGGACTTGGCTCTGCATCAAATTGAACTTGCCGCCGATGATAAAGGCGAGCATATTGCGTGCCTCGAGGCACGCAAGCATCTTTCGTGGTATCTGCGCGGAGTTGCGCATAGTTCGTTTTATAAGGATCAGATTTCCCGGCTTTCTACGCTGGAGGAGGTCTACGCGGTCGTGAAAGCGATCAAGCGTGATTTGAGGTGATCGACATAGACGAAATCAAGTACATTAAACGCGCGGCCGCCGGTGATGCGGACGCGTTTGAGCAGCTCGTGCTGCTGTATCAGCCCCAGGTCTACCGGCTGGCTTATCGCATGACGAATCATCCCGAGGACGCAGCCGACCTGACGCAGGAGGTTTTCCTGAAGGCTTGGAGCAATCTGGAAAAATTTGAATTTAAATCCGCCTTTTCCACTTGGCTGTACCGTCTGGCGTCCAATCTCTGCATTGATTTTCTGCGCAACACGCGGCGCAAGCCCGCCGTGCCCCTCACCTTTGAGGATCCCGAGGGCGAAGAACAGCGCATTGAGGTCGTTGATCCCGCGCCACAGCCGGAGGAAGCGCTTCTGGCTTCCGAACAGCAGGCACAGCTCGACGCAGCGATGCAGGAGCTGGAGCCGGAGCACCGCCGGATTTTGACCCTGCGTGTGGTCAATGATCTGAGCTATACGGACATTGCGGAGATTCTCGGCATCAAAGAGGGTACCGTCAAGTCCCGCCTCGCACGTGCACGAGAAAAATTACGAAAAAATTATTACAAATGAGGAACAAAAGTAACCGTACTGCGTCTATTAAATCAGAAAGGAGGTCGCGTGCATGAACTGCGAAGAATATACCAATTTACTCAGCGGTCATCTGGACGGACAGAATTCGCAGGCCGAGGAACAGGCGCTGCAAGCGCATCTGGATGTCTGCCCGCGCTGCCGCGCCCTTCTGAATGAGCTGGAGCAAACCGACCGGCTTCTGGCCGAGGTTCCTGCGCCGCCTGAGAATCTGACCGCCGCAATTATGACAAAAGTACGCGTGAAAAAGCGCCGCAAAAAGCCGCTGTACCGTTATTTCCTGCCCGCAGCGACGCTGGCCTCCGCCGCAATTCTGGCCTTGGCCGTTTTCGGTGCGATGAATTTGCCGGTGTTTGCCGCCAAATCTGCCGATGACTCCGGCACAAATGAAGCGTACGGCGACTTTGATGCCGATATCGCCGGGATTGAATTTTCTCAATGCGCCCCCGCCGAGGACGAAGAAAGCAAAGGTCTTACCTCCGAAAGTCTGAAGCTCTCGAGCGCGAACGAATGTTCTCAAGCAGGGATGGACTATTCTGCTTCGCCCGTCATGGTCGTCTGGTATGAGTATGAGGAGCCGCCGATTTCCGGGCTGACCAAGCTCACCACGCTGCCTTATGCGAGTAACAGTCTTTTTTCCAGTGTTTTGAACTCACTGCTCTCCCCCTCCGCGCCCATGACCGAGAACATTCAGGCCGCGCTTGAGAGCACTGCCGCATCTGTCGACGCCTACACGTTCCCTTATTCCCGTCTGGACGAGATTTTCGGCAATCTGACCGACTCCTATGAGGTCGCGGTGTTCTATCCCGTCGGCATTCCGGATGAGGATGCGACCTGCTTGCTGCTGGCCGCGCAGATTTCAGAATAATTCTGCATGAAAAAATCCTTCTTTTCACACAATACCCACGAGGTGTCGCATGTGAAAAGAAGGATTTTTCTCTGTATTCTCGTGTTCTCGCTCCTGACAACGCCCGCGCTGGCCAAGAGCGACTATATACGCTGGGTCGATTTTGACGTTGATTACAGCGCAATGCAGCGCGCGCTCGAGCAGGACATTGCCTCGCAAGGCGAAGAACCGCCGCTTTGCTGGATCGATCTTCTTGCACTTGCGGCGACGCGCTGCGGCGGCAAGGGCATGAAAGCTTCGGACATTGACCGCGCCGCAAAGGATTTCCGAAAAAACCGCTCACCCGAGGAGCTTCTGGGTGAGCAGTTCAAGTATTATTCCTATTACCATGAAGCCTACCACGCCGCGCTTGGCGGCCTCGTGGGAAGTTATGCCATCCAAGTCCGGCGCGAAAACGGCGAAACGGAGTGGGTTCCTGCCTATGGACTGAAGGCCTTCTCCCCGATTGCGGCGGGCTATGGCTATGCGCACTACGACGACTTCGGCGCAGGACGCAGCTTCGGCTTCGCGCGGCGGCACTTGGGAAACGACCTGCTCGGTGCGCTCGGCACGCCCATCGTCGCGGTCGAGGGCGGCACGGTCGAGGCGCTGGGCTGGAACCGCTACGGCGGCTGGCGCATCGGCATCCGCTCGGACGATCGCCTGCGCTACTATTACTACGCCCATCTGCGCAAGGATTCTCCCTACGCACCCGGACTTACCGAGGGGCAGCACGTCAACGCGGGCGATCTCATCGGCTTCATGGGCAGGACAGGCTACTCCGATCAGGAAAACACCAACAATATTGAAGTCGTCCATCTGCACTTCGGTCTGGAGCTGGTCTTTGACGAAAGCCAAAAGGAATGTGACAGCGAAATCTGGATCGATGTCTATCACATCGTGCGCCTGCTCGACCGACACCGCAGCAGCGTATATCTCAATCAAGATACCGGACGCTGGGAACGCCTGTATCCCTACCGCGATCTGGACGCTTAGATGA
Organism: uncultured Oscillospiraceae bacterium; assembly: GCA_934667815.1. Lineage (GTDB taxonomy): Bacteria > Bacillota > Clostridia > Oscillospirales > Oscillospiraceae > JAZOXB01. Next base: position 24,916 of record CAKUMO010000024.1, on the reverse strand, counting down.
GCTGCTGCTCGTTGATCATCAGCTTGAATTGCAGCCCAAGTCTCTCTGCGGCCTTGCGGCAGAGAATCATGCGCTGCATGAAAATTTCAAAGTAGTCCATGACGGAGCTGTAATGCGTATCGACCGAGAGCTTGAGCTTGATGAGCGTCTTTTCCTCATTGATTTTCAGGATCGATTTTGTAACGGAATAATTCACGCGGTCGTGAATGTCAAAGGACGCGATGTCGCGGTTGCGCACGCGGCTGCGGCGCACGTCTGCCTTGTCGGCCAAAATCAGCGCGGCAGACAGTGCATTGACAGGCACGCCGGTGCCCTCATCGTGGTTGCCGATGGCGGTGACAACCGTTGCCACATCATCAGCAGGACAGCCGAGGCTCGTCAAAATCTGAAAAGCCATGACCGCACCGCTCTGCGAATGATCCACGCGGTTGACCAGATTGCCGATGTCGTGCAGATACCCGGCAATCTGCGCCAGCTCGACGGTGTGCGCGTCATAGCCCAGCGTTTCAAGAATATAGCGCGCTGTCTCGGCCACATGCGTCACATGGGCAAAGCTATGCTCGGTGTAGCCCAGAGCGACTAGCGACTCATCCGCTTTGCGGATATAGGCACGGATGGTCTCATTGGCTGCAATTTCCTGAAAGGTCATAAACTGCCTCCATTTTTGTTAGATTCTACAAAAAGCATACCACAGTTTTGTGCAGAATGCAAGACTGCGGCTCTGTAAAATCTTTCCGCATTTTTGGAAAAAAGCGGTTGACAGCGCCGCAGTCTTGTGCTATACTGTGTTTACTTTAATTCGCTAATGAATTAGCGTAATAAAATTTGAGGTGGAACAAATGAAAAGACTGATTCTTGTTTTCTGTGCTGCTGCACTTCTGCTCACGATCTTCACCGGCTGCGGCAAGCAAGGCGCTTCTGCGGAGAGCGACGCGGAATATGTGAAAACCAAAGGCACGCTGGTCGTCGGCGTGACGGTTTTCGAGCCGATGGACTATCAGAACGAATCCGGCGAATGGGTCGGCTTCGATGCCGAGCTGGCGAAGGCCTTTGCCGAATCTCTGGGCGTTATGGCCGAATTCCAGATCATCGACTGGAACAACAAGGTCTTTGAGCTGAACGGCAAGACCATCGACGTTGTCTGGAATGGGATGACGCTGACAGATGACGTAAAATCATCCATGGAATGTTCGAATGCTTACTGCAATAACGCACAGATCGTTGTCCTTCCAGCAGATAAGGCCGATCTCTACCCGACGATTGAGAGCATGCAGGACCTGACCTTTGCTGTGGAGCTTGGCTCTGCCGGCATGGAGCAGGCTGAAGCGCTGGGGCTGAACTACATCGAGGTCGAGGATCAGGCCACTGCACTGCTCGAGGTCAGCGCGGGCACGGCGGATGCCGCCATCATCGACTCGCTGATGGCCGGTGCCATGATCGGCGAGGGCACGAGCTATTCCGGGCTTGCCTGCACGCTGCGCCTTAACAGTGAGGAATACGGCGTCGGTTTCCGCAAAGGCTCCGATCTTGCCGCACTTCTGAACGACTTCTTCAAGGCGCAGGCTGAAAGCGGCGCACTCGCCTCGCTGGCCGAAACCTACGGCGTGCAGGAGGCACTGATCGCATAATCAATCCGAAAGGAATGGACTGAAATGGTATCCACGGTTCTCCGCGCACTGAACGAAGGCTTTGCACAGACGCTCAAGCTGTTCTTCGTAACCCTTCTCGGCGCACTGCCGCTCGGCTTAGTTGTTTGTTTCGGCTCAATGAGCACTTGGGCCCCCTTCCGACGCCTTGCAATCTGGGCCGCAAAAGGCCGGGCACCTGGCAGAATCGCTCGGTTCTTCATGGAGCTGCGCCCGATCTCACTTCTGGTGCGCCTGATCGTCTGGGTCGTGCGCGGAACGCCGCTGATGCTCCAGCTTATCATCTTATTTTACATACCGGGCGCACTTTCCGGCGGAAAAAGCCCTTGGCCTGCGGGTGACAGCGGACGCTTTCTCGCCTCCGCAATCGCTTTCATTTTGAACTACGCCTGCTATTTTTCCGAGATCTACCGCGGCGGTATTCAGAGCGTGCCCGTTGGGCAGGAGGAAGCCGGTCTGGTTCTCGGCATGACGAAGCGCCAGATCTTTTTCAAGGTCACGCTGCTGCAAATGGTCAAGCGCATCGTTCCGCCGATCTCAAACGAGGTCATCACGCTTGTCAAGGATACGGCGATCGCGCGAGTCATCTCGCTGCAAGAGGTCATCTGGGCGGGTTATGCTTTTTTAAAAAGCTCTCATGGCTACTCCGGGCTGCTCTGGCCGCTGTTCTGCACCGGCATCTACTATTTGATTTTCAACGGCATCGTTACGCTTCTTCTCGGCAAGCTGGAAAAGAAGCTGAACTATTTCCGCTAGGAGGTGCGCCATGGCAATTCTTGAAGTACAAAATCTGGAAAAGCACTTCGGCGCATGCGAGGTTCTGCGCGACATCAGCTTCACAATGGAAAAAGGCAGCGTTCTGACCATTCTCGGTTCGTCAGGAAGCGGCAAAACAACACTGCTGCGCTGTCTGAACTTTCTGGAGAAACCCGACAGCGGAAAAATATCGGTCAATGGCAAGCTGCTTTTGGACGCGTCGAGCAACGATGCACCAAGCGATGCAGTGATCCGTGAAAACCGTCTGCACTTCGGTATGGTGTTTCAGGGCTTCAATCTGTTTCCGCAATATACGGCGCTGCAAAATGTGACCCTCGCTCCCCTGCTGCACGCGAAGGAATGCACGGAAAGCCGCGCCGAGCGTAAGACCATACAGGCACAAATCGAGGCCGATGGACGCGCACTTCTGGAAAGCGTCGGCCTGGGCGAAAAATGCGGAAGCTATCCGCACGAGCTTTCCGGCGGTCAGCAGCAGCGCGTGGCCATAGCCAGAGCGCTTGCGATGAAGCCAGACATTCTCTGCTTCGACGAGCCGACCAGCGCCCTCGACCCCGAGCTGACGGGTGAAGTTCTAAAGGCGATCCTTTCGCTCAAGGAGGTCGGCAGCACGATGATCCTTGTCACACATGAACTGGATTTTGCGGAGCGAGCCTCAGATAAAATTCTCTACATGGCAAACGGCGTTATTGTCGAGCAAGGTACACCGGAGCAAATTTTCAAGCATGCACAAAACGAGCAGACAAGAAATTTCATTCAGAAATAATAACTGCGGGCGCGCGCACGGTTGTGCGTGCCCGCTCTATTGCAGAAAAACTGCCGCAGCAATTTCTTGCTGCGGCAGCGGTTTTAGGAATTAGCCCTCGTTGATCTCGATGACAACGCCGGAACCGACGGTACGGCCACCTTCACGGATAGCGAAGCGGAGGCCCTTCTCGATAGCGATCGGGGTGATCAGCTCGACGTCCATGTCGATGTTGTCGCCGGGCATGCACATCTCAACGCCTTCAGGCAGAGTGATGATGCCGGTAACGTCCGTGGTACGGAAATAGAACTGCGGGCGATAGTTGTTGAAGAACGGAGTATGACGGCCGCCTTCTTCCTTCTTCAGGACGTAAACCTGACCCTTGAACTTGGTGTGCGGATGGATGGAGCCGGGCTTGGACAGAACCTGACCACGCTCGATGCTCTTCTTGTCAACACCGCGGAGCAGAGCACCGATGTTGTCGCCAGCTTCTGCGAAGTCGAGGAGCTTGTGGAACATTTCGATGTCGGTAACGACGGTGGACTTCTTCTCTTCCATGAGGCCGACGATTTCGACAGCTTCATTCTTCTTGATCTGGCCACGCTCGACACGACCGGTAGCGACGGTGCCACGGCCGGAGATGGTGAAGACGTCTTCGACAGGCATCAGGAACGGCTGGTCGGCCTTACGGTCGGGAGTGGGGATCCAGGTATCGACAGCCTGCATGAGGTTCTCGATGCACTCATACTCAGGAGCCTTGGGATCGTTGGAGTCGGAAACCAGGGCGTTCAGAGCGGAGCCGCGGATGATGGGGGTGTCATCTCCGGGGAAGCCGTAGAAGTCCAGAGTCTCGCGGACTTCCATCTCGACGAGCTCGAGGAGCTCTTCGTCGTCAACCTGGTCAACCTTGTTCAGGAAAACGAGGACGGAAGGAACGTTAACCTGACGGGCAAGCAGCAGGTGCTCCTTGGTCTGAGCCATGGGGCCGTCGGAAGCAGCGATAACAAGGATCGCGCCGTCCATCTGAGCAGCACCGGTGATCATGTTCTTGATATAGTCGGCGTGGCCCGGGCAGTCAACGTGAGCATAGTGACGGCCATGAATCTGGACGCCATCCTCACCGGTCTTGTAGTCGTGGCCAACGCGGTCATTGGTCTCGTACTCGACGTGCGCGGTGTTGATTGTGATACCACGAGCCTTTTCCTCGGGGGCCTTGTCGATACTTGCGTAATCGGTGAAGGCAGCATCGCCGAAGAAGGACAGGTACTTGGTGATCGCAGCAGTCAGCGTGGTCTTGCCATGGTCGATGTGGCCAATGGTGCCGATGTTGACATGCGGCTTGGTTCTTTCAAATTTCTGCTTTGCCATTGAAAAAATCCTCCTGTTTGATTTATAAATGGTAAAATCGATCACAAAATGTGCTTACTAACACTATACACTAAAAAGTGAAGAATGGCAAGCACTTTTTCAAATTAAGAGCCTCGTTTTTCAACGATTTCCTGCTGAATTTGCTTCGGCAGCTCGGTGTAATGGCTCGGCTCCATGGAATACTGGCCGCGTCCCTGCGTGCGGCTTCTCAGGTCCGTCGCATAACCGAACATCTCGGAAAGTGGGACGTTCGCATCGATCTGCGTGGAACCGTTTCTTGGCTCCATGCCAAGGATGCTGCCGCGGCGGGAGGAGAGGTCGCCGATAACGTCGCCGGTGTATTCCTCCGGAACGATGACGCTGACCTTCATGATCGGCTCAAGAATGACCGGCTGTGCCTTGCGGCAGGCGTCCTTGAACGCCATGGAACCGGCAATCTTAAAGGCAAGCTCCGAGGAGTCAACCTCGTGATAAGAGCCGTCATACAGCGTGACCTTGACGTCCACGACCGGGAAGCCGGCGAGCACGCCCGCCGTCATCGCGCCCTGAATACCGGCGTCGACCGCAGGAATGTATTCCTTCGGGATCGCGCCGCCGACAATGGCATTGATAAACTCGTAGCCCTTGCCGGATTCGTTCGGCTCGACCTTGATCTTGACGTGGCCGTACTGACCCTTGCCGCCGGACTGGCGGGCATACTTGGTCTCGACATTGGCGCTCGTGCGAATGGTCTCCTTGTAGGCAACCTGCGGCGCGCCGATGTTTGCCTCGACCTTGAACTCCCGCAGCAAACGGTCAACGATAATCTCCAGATGGAGCTCGCCCATACCGGCGATGATCGTCTGACCCGTCTCCTGATCGGTGTAGGTCTTGAAGGTCGGATCCTCCTCGGCCAGCTTCATCAGCGCGATGCCCATCTTCTCCTGACCGGCCTTGGTCTTCGGCTCGATGGCAACGCGGATAACAGGCTCCGGGAACTGCATGGACTCGAGCACGATGGGGTGCTTCTCGTCGCAGAGGGTATCGCCCGTGGTGGTGCTCTTTACACCGACCGCCGCAGCGATGTCACCGGAATAGACCATATCGAGGTCTTCGCGGTGATTGGCGTGCATTTGCAGGATTCTTCCGAGGCGCTCGCGGGCCTTCTTCGTGGAGTTGAGAACGGTGGTTCCCTTCGCCACGGTGCCGGAGTACACGCGGAAGAAGCAGAGCTTACCGACAAAGGGATCCGTAGCGATCTTGAACGCCAGCGCCGCAAAAGGCGCGGAGTCGTCCGCCGGACGGAAGATTTCTTCCTCGGTGTGCGGATCGGTGCCGTGGATGCCCTTTTTGTCGAGCGGGGACGGCAGATAATCCACAATGGCATCAAGCAGCTCCTGCACGCCCTTGTTCTTGTAAGACGTACCGCAGACCACAGGGATCATGCGAACGCCGATGGTTGCTTTGCGGATGGCTGCACGGATCTGCTCCTCCGGGATGTCCTCGCCGGAAAGATACAGCTCCATGATCGCGTCATCCTCGTCGGACACGGCTTCGAGCAGCTTTTCGCGGTATTCCTGTGCGAGATCGGCAAGATCCTCGGGAATTTCTTCCTCACGGACATCCTTGCCAAGCTCGTCATAGAACACATTGGCCTTCATTTTCACAAGGTCAATAACGCCCTTGAAGTCCGCTTCCGCACCGATGGGGAGCTGGAGAGGCACTGCGTTACACTTCAGCCGCTCATGCATCATTTTGAGAACATTGAAGAAGTCCGCACCCATGATGTCCATTTTATTCACATAGACCATCCGCGGCACGTTGTACTTGTCGGCCTGACGCCAGACGGTCTCCGTCTGAGGCTCCACACCGCCCTTGGCACAAAGCACAGTCACGGCGCCGTCCAGCACGCGCAGGGAACGCTCGACCTCAACGGTGAAGTCGACGTGACCCGGCGTGTCGATGATATTGATGCGGCAATGACGCCAGAAGCAAGTCGTCGCAGCGGAAGTGATCGTGATGCCGCGCTCCTGCTCCTGCTCCATCCAGTCCATGGTTGCGGTACCCTCATGCGTCTCACCGAGCTTATAGGTGCGGCCGGTGTAGAACAGGATACGCTCCGTCGTGGTGGTCTTGCCGGCGTCGATGTGCGCCATGATACCGATGTTTCTTGTATTCTCAAGTGAGTATTGTCTCGGCATTGAGTAACTCCTTTGTTACCAGCGGAAATGGGAGAATGCCTTGTTTGCTTCTGCCATCTTGTGCGTGTCTTCGCGCTTCTTCACAGAAGCGCCGGTGTTGTTGCAAGCGTCGATGATCTCGCCTGCGAGACGTTCCTTCATGGTCTTCTCGCTGCGCTTGCGGGAATAGGTCGTCAGCCAGCGCAGGCCGAGGGTCTGGCGGCGTTCGGGACGGACTTCCAGAGGAACCTGGTAGGTCGCGCCGCCGACACGACGGGACTTGATTTCCAAGCTGGGCATGATGTTTTCCATGGCCTGCTGGAAAGCGTCCAGACCGTTCTTACCGGTCTTGCTCTCGACGATCTCGAATGCTTCGTAAACGACTCTCTGAGCGACGCCCTTCTTGCCGTCAAGCATGACGCTGTTGACGAGCTTGGTCACCAGAGTGGATTTGTAGATAGGATCCGGAAGGACCTCTCTCTTGGGAACATTACCTCTTCTGGGCACTTTGCTTCCCTCCTTCATAAGAATGATTTCATAGGTACTTCGGTAGGCCTGTCCTACCGTTGGTGCCTGCCAAGAGTTTCCCACATAATAATAATAATAATTATATAAAAAACGCATGGCAAGGCGGTGCCTTGCAATAAGGCGTTAGGATGCTTGATTACTTTTTCTTGGCCTTCGGGCGCTTCTGACCGTACTTGGAACGGGACTGCATACGTCCCTGAACACCCTGCGTATCGAGCGTACCGCGAATGATGTGGTAACGAACGCCGGGGAGGTCCTTGACACGGCCGCCGCGGATCAGAACGACGGAGTGCTCCTGCAGGTTGTGGCCGACACCGGGGATGTAGGCGGAAACCTCGTAGCCATTCGTCAGACGGACACGGGCGATCTTACGCAGAGCGGAGTTCGGCTTCTTCGGGGTCGTGGTTCTGACTGCGGTGCAGACGCCTCTCTTCTGGGGAGAAGAAAAATCGGTAGCACGGTTCTTCAGAGTGTTGAGACCTTTTTGCAGTGCAGGAGCGGTGGACTTGTAGGTAGCCTGTTCTCTGCCCTTTCTGACCAACTGATTAAAAGTAGGCATGTGGTTCTCCTTTCTTTAGATTTTTGCTGTTTTCCAGCTTTTATATTATCCCGAAATATTCTAAAATATTCCGAAGATACCAAATTTACAGCAGCGCGGCGGCAGCGGCCTGAACACAGATCTCGCAGGCATCTCCGAGCGCACGCATGGTCTGCACGGCTTCAGTCTCGACCTCGTATTCCACGCACAGTGCCTGAAGCGGCTCTAAAAGCATCGGATCGGCGTCCTGCGCAAGAAAAACCTTCTTGACCTGTCCGGTCGGCAGGAGCTTGCGGATCTGCTTGGCTCCGACGACCCGCCGGGCTTTTTTTAATTCCTCGAGCAAGGCTCTTGACACCTCCGCTATTGCCCGAATATTCACTCACGCGACCCCGAAATACAGGCTCACGCAATGATGAATTTTAGCATAATTCACGAAAAATGTCAATCAATTTTAACGGTTTTGACGAAAATTTTTTCTAAATTTTCTCTTTTTCCGCAGATTGTGTTGTCTTTTCACGGACAAACGTCGCTGTACCGAGAAAATCTGCAAGCTGCGCGGCGACCGGGCACTCCTGTGCATAGGCGCAGGACGGAAACTGGCAGTCGGCCTCGCCGTCGTCGCTGTCCGCCAGCACCATGCGTGCGGCATCGAGCACGCGGCAGTAGCCGGTAAAGATTTTTTCCATAACGATCACTCCTTTGGTTTTTTGAAAAGAATGATTGTAAAAACGGACTTTTTGCAGTATAATGAAAGCAGAAGGGAGGTTTGGCCTTGATTGCACTCTGGATCATACTCGGCATTTTCGCGTTCATTGCGCTGCTGCTGTCGCTGAAGCTGCGGGTCTTTCTGGTCTACACGGACAACGGGCGGCTGGATATTTATGCCAAATACCTCTTTTTCACCTTCCGCGCGAGCGAGGAGCCAAACGAGGAGCTTGTTCAGCAGATCTTTGCAATTTTGGGTCTGCGCGACATCGGCAGTGTTGCAAACGCGAAGCACGCCATTGACAGCAAAGGCGTGAGCAGCACGCTCAACGAGCTTTGCGGCGTTCTGAAAACGCTGCTCGACCGTGTCTGGTGGCTTTTGAAACGCGGCGTTTTTAAGCAATTCAGCTTACGCATTGCCGTGGCTGAGCCTGACGCGGCAGATGCCGCCTACGGCTACGGTCTGGTCTGCGCGGCAGCCTATCCCCTGCTCGGCATGCTGGATGCCGCGCTGCGGTTCAAAAAACGTAACATCGACATTCACTGCGATTTTGAAAAGGAGACGACAACGGTCGATTTCCTTGCGCAGTTCAATATCCGCCTCTGGCCGATCCTTCGCGCCCTTGTCCATGTGATTTGGGAGAACGTGAAGCGGACGCTGGCCGCGGAAGCTCAGGAGGGACGAAAGTCATGACAGAAAACATCCTCAAGGTTCTTGAATTTACCGCCGAAAAGACGCTGGCCATCGCGGGTGCGCAGGGCGTCGCAGGCGAGCCGATCGTCATTGGAGACGTGACGGTCATTCCGATCTCCTCGGTCTCCTGCGGCTTTGCCGGCGGCGGCACCGACCTGCCCTCCAAGCAGAACAGCGACGCCGTAATGGCGGGCGCAGGTGCAAAGGTCAGCAAGACGCCGCTGTCTTTTCTGGCAATTTCCGGTGGCGAGGTGCAGCTTCTGCGCGTGCCGCAGGAATCGGCCGGCGGCAGCATTCTTGACACGCTCAAGCCCATGGTCGAAAAGCTCGCAGCCACCAAGCTCGAGCGCAAGCCGAAGAAAAAGTAATGCACAAGTTCGGGCGCGGCTTTACCGCGCCCGATTTTCAAAAGGTCTGCCGTGCAGAGAAAATCGCAGGATCGTCTATAATCCCAAGCCCTTTTGCAGATTCACAACGAAGTCCTGCACATTCGTGACAATGCCGCGCGCAGACAGGCTGCCGCGGTCGGCCAGCTTGTTGACCACAAATTCCGAAACGTCCACGCAGTAGAAATACACCTGACGCACCGTGCCGTCCGGCAGAACGCGGAAGGACGGCGTCATGTTGCCCGTGGCGATGGTGTGCAGCATGGTCGCCATACTGATAACGGTCGTCGCACCGCGAATCTCATTGCGCATGGCATCCTGCGCGGCATAGACATCACCGTAAACGGGCGGGAGAGGTCCGTCATCACGAATGCTGCCGCCGAGGACATAGGGCACGCTGCACTTTTCACAGCTATAAATAATGCCGTTGTCGATGTGCTCGTTCTCGATAAATGCACGGATGCTGCCGTGATAGCGCACGCGATTGATGGTGTCGAGATGGTGATAATGTCCGTTCGGCACAGACTTCTGCGTATAAATGTCCTGCCCCAGCGCGGTGTGCAGGTACGCGCCCTCCAGATCGTGCGTTGCCAGCGCATTTCCCGCCAGAATCGCGTGGACATAGCCGTTTTCGATCAGCTTGGACATGGCCGCACGCGCATCGTGGTCAAAAGCGAAGGCAGGACCCATGACCCAGACGATCTTGCCGTGGTCGCGCTCGTAGCGCAGCAGGTCGTAAAGCTCGTCATAATCACGGGAAAAAGCCGTCTCGCGTGAGCGGTTCTGACGGAAAGCAAAGGTCTCCTTCTCCGCCGCTTCCTCGCGGAAGCCGTTGGCATGGACAAAAATGCCCTCGGAGGCATCTTCCGTGCGTCCGGTAATGACGAGATCTCCCTGCTTCAGCAGGCGGAATTCACGCACGAGGACCTTGCCGTTTTCATATACGGCCACGCAGTCCATGCGGCTCTCCTCTGCCAGTCGCCACGCGCCATCGAGCTTGAAATACTCCGGAAAAATGCTCATGGCGTGGTAGCCCTCGGGCGCAACACCGTCCTTGGGCGCAGGAAGCGGGCGCGCCTCGGGCGCGTCAACAAATCGCTTTTCGGAAAAATCCGGCGGATAGTACGTTCTGAGCTGGAACATGCAAACGGCTCCTCTCGTTCTGTTTTATAAATCAAGTATAGCCGATTTTTTCTCAACTTGCAAGCACTCAGGAGGAAAAGAATTGATGAAGCACCTTGTCCTCGGCATTTTTGCGCAGGTGGACGCCGGTAAGACCACTCTCTCCGAGGCACTGCTCTACCGCAGCGGCCAAATCCGCAAGCTCGGCCGCGTCGATCACGGCGACGCATTTCTCGACCATTTTGCGCTTGAGCGTGAGCGCGGCATTACGATATTTTCCAAGCAGGCACGTTTCCCCGTCGGTGAAATTGAGATCACATTGCTGGACACCCCCGGTCACGTCGACTTTTCCCCGGAGGCCGAACGCACCATGCAGGTGCTGGACTATGCCGTTGTTGTCGTAAGCGGCACGGACGGCGTGCAGGCGCACACGGAGACGCTCTGGAAACTCCTGCGGCGCTATCATATTCCGACGTTTCTCTTTTTTAACAAAATGGATCTGCCCGGCGCGGATCGTGCGCAGCTCCTGCAGCAGGCCGGCAGGCTCCTGAATGAGCACTGCCTCGAGCTTGCGGACACCGAGGCCGTCGCGCTGACTGACGAGGCAGCGCTGGCCGAATATCTGGAGCACGGTACGCTGCGCGATGAGACCGTCGCGTTTCTCATCAAATCCCAGGCACTGTTCCCCTGCTTCTTTGGTGCGGCGCTGCATTTGCAGGGCGTGGACGAATTTCTTGACGCGCTCGGCCGCCTCACGATCTGCCCGCTCTATCCCAAAGAGTTCGCCGCGCGGGTGTATAAAATCTCCCGGGACGCACAGGGCGCACGCCTGACGTGGCTCAAGATCACAGGTGGCAGCCTGCGCGTGCGAGCAACGGTGGCCTACACGCCGCAAAACGGCGAACGGCTGGAGGAAAAGGTCACGCAGCTCCGCCGGTACTCCGGCGCGGGCTTTCTGGCAGTCGATGAGGTAAGCGCGGGCGACGTCTGTGCCGTGACCGGTCTGACGGCGCTGTACGCCGGGGACGTACTCGGCGCGGAAAAGGCACAGCCTTCGCCGGTTTTGACCCCCGTCATGACCTACCGGCTCGATCTTCCACCGGAGTGCGACGTGCGCGTCGCCTTGGACAGGCTGCGCCAGCTCGAGGAAGAAGAACCGCAGCTTCACATTGCATGGAACGAGCAGCTCCGCGAGGTGCAGCTCCAGCTCATGGGCGAGGTGCAGTTGGAAATCCTGCGCAGCCTGATTCGCGACCGCTTCGGCTGGGAGGTCAGGATTGGCTCCGGCCGCGTGACCTATCGCGAAACCATCGCCGCCCCCGTCGAGGGAATCGGGCATTTTGAGCCGCTGCGCCATTATGCCGAAGTGCACCTGCTCTTGCAGCCGCTGCCGCGCGGCAGCGGTCTGGTATTCGACAGCGTATGCAGTGAGGACGTGCTCGACCGCAACTGGCAGCGCCTGATCCTGACCCATTTGCAGGAAAAAGCGCATCGCGGCGTTTTGACCGGCGCTCCCATCACCGATATGAAGCTCACACTCGCTGCCGGGCGGGCGCACCTCAAGCACACCGAGGGCGGGGACTTCCGTCAGGCGACTTACCGCGCCGTGCGTCAGGGCCTGATGCAGGCAGAGAGCATTCTGCTTGAGCCGTACTACCGCTTCTCGCTCACCGTCCCGGCGGAGCAGCTTGGCCGCGCGATCAATGACATCCGCGCCATGTCCGGCAGCTTCTCCGCGCCGGAGGAGGTGGACGGCGGAATGCAGCTCACGGGCAGCGCTCCGGTCTCGGAAATGCAAGGCTATGCCGCGCAGCTTGCGGCCTACACACGCGGTAAGGGCCGCCTGCGCTGCACAGTCGAGGGCTATGCCCCCTGTCACGATCAGGAGGCCGTTGTCGCCGCATCCGGCTACGATCCGCGTGCCGATCTGGAAAACACGCCCGATTCCGTTTTCTGCGCGCACGGCGCAGGCTTCACAGTGCCCTGGGACAAGGTTCCGGAGTATATGCACCTTGCAAGCGTTTTGAAAACGTGCGAGCCGGTCGAGCTGGAGGCGCCGCGGCTGCGGCCGCGCAACCTCGATCTGGACGAAAAGGAGCTGCAAAGGATCATCGAGCGCGAATTTGGCCCGGAAAAGCACACGCTCTATCGCCCCATTCCCGCCGCGACGAGCAGCGAAATCACGCTCCCGCCGCGCAAGCAGGAATATCTGATCGTGGATGGTTACAACATCATTTTCGCGTGGGACGGCCTGCGTGAGCAGGCACAGACTGACCTGCCCGGCGCGCGTGAACGGCTGTTGGACCTTTTGAGCAACTACTGCGGCTACCATCCCTGCGAGCTTGTGGTTGTGTTCGACAGCTATCGCGTCAAGGGCGGTATCGGCTCACGGACGAAGGAACGCAATCTGCGCGTGGTCTACACCGCCGAGGGCGAGAGCGCCGACCAGTATATCGAAGCGCTTGCGGACAGGATCGGCAAGAACTATTCCGTGCGCGTGGCGACCTCGGACGGGCTTGTCCAGCTCTCCGCGCTGCGCAGCGGAGTGCTGCGGATGTCGGCCTCAGAGCTGCTGCACGAGGTCGAACGCGTAAACGAAAAAATCGCGCAGGTCATTCGCGACCTGCACGAAGAATCCCGCCGCGCCAGCGTGCAGAATAACCCGCTCCGCGCATTGGATAAGAAATAAAACAAACACCGCTCGGCTGTTTGACGGCCGGGCGGCTTGCTTTCTATCGAAAATAATCATCAAATACGCGTGACAGCTCGTGATAGCGCTGCGCGTCCGGTTGTGTGATCTCGTGCGCGGCCAGCATGACCTCAAATTCCGCACGATCGACCCATTTTGCCGCGCAGGTCTCCCCCGGCTGCAAAACGATCTCGGACAGCGCTGCGTCCTTGCGCAATGCGTAAGTATCGCAAATCCACGATTTACTGCGCACACTCTCGAGAAACACAAATTCCTCCGCCGATGCGCGCAGCCCCGTTTCCTCAAACAGCTCGCGTGCAATCGCCTGCACGCTCGTCTCACCCGCGACCGCCGCACCGCCCGTGGTCTCCCACTGGTTGGCAAAGCTCTCCTTCTCCGGAGAACGCTTGGTCAGAAGAAGCTGTCCCCTGCTGTTAAAAATCCACACGAAGGCGATCAGATGATACTCACCGTGCGGCATCGGTACACCGCGGCGGTGCGTTTTTCCGAGTGGCCGGCGCTGCGCGTCGTAAACGTCCCAGAGTTCCATCAGCCGTTGCCGGTCAGGTGCTCAACGAGGATCTTAATGCCCATCAGCACCAGAATGATACCGCCGACCAGCTCGGCCTTGGACTTATACTTGCTGCCAAACAGGTTTCCGATCTTCAGACCGACCGCTGAGAACAGGAAGGTCGTCACGCCGGTGATGGAAATGGCCAGCCAGATGTTGGTCTCCGTCATGGCAAAGGTCACGCCGGTGGCCAGCGCGTCGATACTCGTGGCGACGGCCAGAGGCAGCATGGTCTTGATTCCGAAGGAATCATTTAGCTTTTCCTCGTCATGGCTAAGTGCCTCGCGGATCATGTTTGCACCGATGAGCACGAGCAGAACGCAGGCAATCCAGTGGTCAAATTTACGGATGTATTCTGCAAAGGAGCTTGCCAGCAGCCAGCCCAAAAAAGGCATCAGCGCCTGAAAGCCGCCGAAATAAGCGCCGACGATCAGCGCGTGCTTCGGCCGCACCTTCTGCACGGACAGTCCCTTGCTGATGGAGACCGCAAAAGCGTCCATTGAAAGTGCGATCGCCGTGACGATCAAGTCAAATAAACTCATGGTATGTTCCTCCGGTATCAATAAGGACGATACAAAATGTCGGAGCAAAGATCGCTTTGCTCCGACATGGTGCGAGTGATGCGACTTGAACGCACACGACGGTTGTCACACGCCCCTCAAACGTGCCTGTCTACCTATTCCAGCACACTCGCATATCCAATTTGCTTGATTATTATAATGAATCCTTTTCCGTTTGTCAAGACCTATTTTTGCTTTTTTCGGGCTTGAGCATTTTCCGCTGTTCTGATACAATATAGAAATAAGGAAGTGATTCTATGCCTCGATTTTTTGTTCCCGAATTAAAGCCGGAGACCGGCTTTCTGGTGCTCACCGGCGAAAACGCCGCGCACGCTAAGGTTCTGCGTCTGAAAAACGGCGACGCCGTGACCGTCTGCGACGGCTCCGGCACGGACTTTGCCTGCACCGTCAGCGACGTGGCAAACGGCCAGATCAGCCTCGTCGTACACAGTGCAGACGCTTCGCACAGCGAGCCTGCCGTAAGGTGCAGCGTCTACATGGCCTTCGCCAAGGCCGATAAGTTTGAGCACGTCATCCAGAAAGCGACCGAGCTGGGCACAAGCGAATTGGTGTGTTTTCCCTCGGCACGCTGCGTTTCAAGGCCGGACGAGAAGTCTCTCGCCAAAAAGCTCGACCGCTGGCAAAAAATTGCCGCGTCTGCCGCCGAGCAGTCCGGCCGTGGGCGAATTCCCGAGGTTCTGGCGCTTGCATCCTATAAGGCCGCACTTTCGCGCGCGGCGCAGGCCGAGCTTGCCGTCTGCTTTTACGAAAACGAGGAGCACCTTACCTTCCGCGCCGCGATCGAGTCCGCGCCCTTCCGCACAGCGTCCATTCTGACCGGTCCGGAGGGCGGCTTCGAGCCGGAGGAAATCACACAGGCCGCGCTGGCGGGGCTGAAGATCTGCACGCTCGGCTCGCGCATCCTGCGCTGCGAGACGGCGCCGCTCTGTGCACTTTCGGCATTGATGTACGCCACCGGCGAATTTTAACCGCTTGACAAGCTGCATATTTCCCACGCTGCACGGCATACAATGATACCACTTCTTTGCCTGGGAGGCCGGTATCATGGAACGCAAAGGCTCGATTCTTGGTGGAGCGCTGCTGCTTACGGGTGCAAATCTTCTGCTGCGG
Source organism: uncultured Oscillospiraceae bacterium (assembly GCA_934667815.1). Taxonomy (GTDB): domain Bacteria; phylum Bacillota; class Clostridia; order Oscillospirales; family Oscillospiraceae; genus JAZOXB01. The sequence goes on along the minus strand of CAKUMO010000024.1, from coordinate 9,297 downwards.
CTGATCTCCATCGGCTTTCAGGTGTTTCTCTCGGCGCGGCTGGGTGCATCCGGTCTCGGCCTGCTGCAGCTCATCTCCACGGTCGGCCTGTTTGCCGTGCTCGTGGGAACGTCGGGCGTGCGTGTCTCTGCAATGTATCTCTCCGCCGAGGAATTCGGCCATCGCCGCCTCTGCGGCGTTAAGGAAGCCATGCGCGTCTGCCTGCGCTGGGGTCTTGTCATCAGTGGCATTGCGGGCGCAGCTCTGTTCGCTCTCTCCGGTATTCTTTCGACACACTGGATCCGTGACCCGCGTGCCGCGCTGAGCCTGCGCGTCATGGGTGCGCTGCTTCCCTTTTCCTGTCTGTGTGGGATCATGACCGGCTATTTCACCGCCTGCTCGCGTATCCGCCAGCTCGTGGTGATCGAAATAGCCGAACGGCTCGTGTCGCTTCTCTTAACGGTCGTGCTCCTGTTTTTCTGGGCAAAGGACGACCTCGAACGCGCCTGCTGCGCCATCACCTTCGGCAGCAGCGCAGGCAGCATTTTCGATTTCTTTCTATTGTATATTCTCTACCGCAGGGACGTGCGGGAGGTTCCCGCGCCGGAGCGTGCGCTGCATATGCAAAAGCGCCTTGCGCGTCTTTGCGTCCCGCTCGCGCTCAACGACTATCTCCGCGCCGGACTGAACACCGCCGAGCAGCTTCTCATTCCCTACGGTCTCGCACGCTACGGCGGCTCAACGGACGCGGCCATGGCCGCCTACGGCACGATCCACGGCATGGTTTTTCCGATTCTGATGTTCCCTGCCGCGCTGCTGTACTCCGTTTCCGACCTGCTCGTCCCCGAGCTTTCCCGCAGCCGCGCCATGCGCCGTAATCTGCGCATCGTCGATCTGACGGACAAATGCGTGCGCATGGGCTTTTTGTTCGCCGCAGCGGTAAGCGGATTCTTTCTGGTCAACGCCAACGCGCTCGGACAGCTCGTCTACAAAAGCGCGGATGCCGGACGCTTTCTGCGTATATTCGCCCCCATGGTGCTGATGCTCTATCTTGACGCCATCGTGGACGGAATGCTCAAGGGGCTTGCCGAGCAGGTCAGCTGCGTGCGCTACAACACCTTCACGTCTGTGCTCGACGTGGTTCTTCTCTGGCTCTTTCTGCCTGCATTCGGAATCAATGCTTATATTGCGATTTTTGCCGTGACGCATGCAGTGAATCTCTTTCTCAGCGTGCGCCGCTTGCTGCTTGTCGCCGCACACCGGATGCGTCCCGCTGATTTTCTGCGGCCGCTGAGCGCATATGCGCTGGCGCTACTGCCGTTTTTCCTGCTGCCGGAGGGTGCAGAGCCGCTGACCTCCGTGCTTCTACGCGGTGTGGGTTTTCTCTCGTTGCTCGGCGCGGGCTATGTACTCACGGGTGCGCTTGCGCCGCGCGATTATCGCTGGCTGCGCCGCGTCGCCCGCCGCAGCATGAGCAAAGGATAGATGTAGAAAAGGAGGGCATATTATGCCCGCAAAGCACGAAGCCGCACCGCAGGTGCATCCCATTCCGCCGCTGTTCGACGAAGGCTCCCGCGTTTTGATTCTCGGGTCTTTCCCGTCGATCAAGTCCCGGGAGGCGAAATTTTTCTACGGCCACCCGCAAAACCGCTTCTGGCGCGTGATGGCCGCGCTGACCGATTTGCCCATGCCGACTACGATCGAGGAAAAAACTCAACTGATCTTATCGCATCACTTCGCCCTCTGGGACAGCATCGCAAGCTGCACCATCGCAGGCTCCTCCGACAGCAGCATCCGTGATGTCGTGCCAAACGACCTTTCACGCATTCTCGGCCATGCGCCCATTGAAAAAATCTTCTGCAACGGCGCGGCCTCTCTTGCCTGCTACCGCCGCTACATTGAGCCGACGACGCACCGCGTGGCGCAGGCGCTGCCCTCGACCAGCCCGGCCAACGCCGCATGGTCATTCGACCGCCTGATCGAAGCTTGGCGCGTGATCTTGATATAAAAAATGCAGCGTCTGCACAGACGCTGCATTTTTTGGCTTGCGAATCAGACCTTTTTGACCGTCCGAATTTACTCAAAACACCCAAATGGCGGGCTGCGGCGCGAAGGTCATGCCGAGCTTTTTCTGCAAGGCCAGGGAGGCATCGTTGCCCTCGACAACGTGGCAGAAGGGCGTCCAGCCGCGCTCGAGATGCAGCGCGATCAAATAGCCCTCGAGCGCATAGCCGTAGCCGCGCCGCCGGTATTCCGGCAAAACCTCCAGAAAACCCATGCTGCCCTCGGTGTGCATGCCGATGAAGCCCGCAAGTCGGTCTTTGTCAAAAATCCCCCACATCCGTCCGGACGCGATGCGCTCGCGCAGATATTCCGTGTTGTCGCTCTCCGGATGATAATGTGCTGCGGCAAGGGGCAGATGCTCCTCGTATAGCGGGCGAATGTCGCATTCCGGCAGCCTCGGCGGCTTCTTTTCCAGATAAACCGCCTGCGTGCAGGGCATTTTCTCATGCAGCCCGAAGGCGCGGCTGAGCGCGTCGGCAGCGCTACGGCTCTGCACACAGTACTGGTCGGTATGCTCCAATCCAAGCGCACACACGATGCGGCACAGAGCATCGCCGTCCGTGATCTCGGACAGCACCGTGCCGTCAGGCAGCGTCGCCAGCCGCCCCTCAGCGCCGTCGTAGCGCAGGACGGCATTCTCGTGGCGCAGCGCTTCGGTCAGCGCCACAGTTTTCAGCAGCAGTTCCTCATTCATCTTCGTTTTTCAGGCTCTCCCAATCAATTTTCTTATCTTTGCAGTACACCAGACGGTCACGTTCGCCGATCTCACGCAGAACCCTGCATGGACATCCGACCGCCACGACGTTGGCCGACAGATCTTTGGAAACGACACTTCCCGCTCCCACAACCGTATTATCCCCGATTTTCACGCCGGGCAAAACGATCACGCCTGCACCAAGCCAGCAGTTCTTCCCAATGGAAATCGGCAGATTGTACTGATACGCCCGTGCGCGCAGCTCCGGCAATATTGGATGCCCCGCTGTCGCAAGGGTCACGTTCGGGCCAATCATTGTGCCGTCACAGACATAGGTGTTCGTATCGTCAATACGGGTCAGATTGAAATTCGCATAGACGTTTTTCCCGAAATGGACGTGTGCGCCGCGAAATTTGCGTGAAGTGGCGGCTCGAAGTAACAATTCTCCCCAATCTCGGCAAACATTTCCCGCAAGAGTGCAGTGCGGCGTTCGCCCTCGGTCGGTCTGGTCGCGTTATAGGTATAAAGGAGGTCAAGTCGCTTTGTTTGACGCTCCGCAATTTCCGCATCGCCGGGAAGATATAATTCACCGGTGTGCATTCTTTCGCTCATTTTTGACATATTCATCCTCCTTATATACGTCATGCTTTGCGGCAGGCAGCCCGGTTGAGCCCATGGTACCGCAGATAGAATCCAACCGCACGGACGATCCAGCTCAGCCACTGCGCAACCCAGACGCCCACCAGGCCAAGTCCGGCAGGAATCGCCAGCAAATAGGCCAGCGCAATATTCACGATCCACAGCACCGCCAGCGAGAATACGGACGGAAACAGCGTATCATTCGCCGCACGCAGGGAGCTGGGCATGGTATAGGACATCGGCCAGAAGATAAACAGCGCAGGCAAGCTCAAAAACAGCAGTTTTTTCGCTGTCACAGCCCGCTCTGGCGTAGGATGGTATTGATTCAAAGGCAGCGGCATGAGCGGAAAGAACACGACCGACGTCAGCGCGAGAATGGCAAAGCAGATATACACACTCTCGATGGAATACCGCCGCGCTTCCTCCTGCCTTTCCGCGCCGGTACAGCGTCCGACGAGCGTCACGGCCAGCGTTGCCGCAGAGGTCGCCGCCGCGTAAAGCACGCTCAAGAGCGAATTGGAAATCGCATTGACCGCGACCGCGCTCGTGCCAAGCTGCACCATGAACATCCCCGCAACGATGCTGCCACAGGTGCTGAAGATTTGCTCCAGGCCCAATGGCACGCTCACGCGCAGCGTCGAACCGACAAGCTGCCGGTCAAAGGAGAAAAGCTGCTTTGGCGGCATGGAGATCGGCGGATGTATGAAAAACAGCAGCGCAATCGCGCACAGTGCGCCGAGAATGCGCGCCAGAATCAGGGCGTAGACGCTGCCCTGAATATCCAGCTTCAGAACATTCAGGAACACGATGCTGAAAATCAGATAAGCGGCATTGATAATCACGCTCAAAATCAGACACTTTTGCGATTCCCCAAGACCGCGCAGCACACTGTACATTGCTGTGTAAACAACAAAGGCCAAAATCGACCACGTACTTCCCGTGAGGTAGATCGATGCCTTGCGCAGGACTTCCGCTTCAGCATCCGGGTAGAGGGCAAGCAGGACGGCATCCGGGAAAATCAGCAGCGGCAGACAGGAGGCCACGCCGATGATGACCGTCAGCCAGATGACCTGAGCGCAGGCGCGTGCCGTGCGCTGCCGGTCGCCCGTGCCGCAGCACTGTGCGACAATGACCGTGCCGCCCGCACCGATGCCGTTGAACATGCACACCACAAGGTTCGTGACCGGTCCAACCAGCGCCACGGCTGCCATAGAGCTTTGCCCGTTGCTGCTGATAAGCGCGGTAATGAGCATGCCGATCAGCATGACCGATAAGCTGTCCAGCATAAAAGGCACGGTCATTTGCAGGATACCGCGCCATGTAAACACGGCTCCCGAAAGCCGCCGTGTCAAAAAAGAGTCAATTTTCGAAGGAAAACTGATGTTTCATAAGAACCCATCTTCATTTCAGATGCAGAGGATAGCACAATCGGCAGCGCTTGTCAATAAGGGAATCGGTTATTATAAAAGAATCGGTCGAAATGTATAAAACTCTGCACAGGAATAATCCACCTCGATCCCGCATCAATTGCGATGCACTTCTTTGATTGCGCTCTGCCGCCCGGCGGTACTTGGAGTTTTCCATGAGGATAAACGGCAGTTAGCAAGGCAGACAAGACAGATGTGCTGACTCTCATCAACGAGGATAACGAAGCCAGATATCGTTTAGGGGAACTATGTGCTCCTTTGTCAGGCGACGATATACTTCCTAACGAATATTATTGGAACCGTCTCATGGGAAGCAATAGAATCAACGATTGCCGCAGCATCTGCGGAGAAGAGGCCTAAAAGCAGAAATCCCGCTGCGGAATTCCTCCGCAGCGGGATCAATTTATGTACTGAAGCGATTGAAAAGCCTTGTATCAAGCGGTTTTCAGGTATAGAAAAATGCCACCGTAATTCTATCAAAATTACGGTGGCATTATGTCAGCCCGCGGCAGAAAAGATGCCGGATGGAAAAATGCAGAAGGATTCGAACCGGCGCGGTATATGTCAGCGTTCACTTTCTACGCTTCTGACCGTTCAATATAATTCGGATGCTGAAACAGCAGGGTCACAGAACCATCGACGATCTTCTCTTTCTTCAACATAGTCAAAATCGCCTGATTCTCCAAGTAATCCACCGTTGTCTTTTCAAAGGCAGATTTGCAATAGTAGCGCAGTTCTATGCCTTTATCAATAAACACAAAGAATATTTCCCCGGATTGCAGATTTTTAATTACATATTCCGCATCGATTTTGCTGTTGACGCGCACCAGCTTCGGATTAAAGCGCGCAATCAAAAACTCCGAATCGAGCGTCTCTTGCAGATGTACAACAGCATTAAGCCTGCCCTTTATCCGGGACCAATTTCGGCTTTGCTCAATTTTTGAGGCTTCAAGTTTACTGGTCAAGATTGATGGGATCAGCTTTTCGCCATAGTACTCGGACGGGCGCAAGCCAAAATCCACATCCTGAGCGTACTGCATCCCCGCGATATGCGGAAAATCCGCAAAAGCGAAGCTCAGCGCAAAAGAGAACGTCTTTCCGCGCCGCCCGGCAGTAATTCGATATTCTGTTTCCGACAATCGCTGCCATGCCCGTGCAGCCTCCAGAAATAGACACATCTCGACCGTTCCTTTACAAAAAAACGGAACTCTGAATGAACAGAGTTCCGCAAGAGGCGTTTTCATTCGGGAAAAACCCTACGTCAGCCTGTGGAAACCGCCTAACCCTCGGTCAAAGCTCCACAAGTGTACGGTATGCTGACCCCATCACTTGCTTCAACGCTGCGGCAGACAAACTTGTTGCTGCCTATTGGGAATTCTCATTCCCTACACCTAGTATACACGCCTTGCTTTGAAAAATCAATAGAAATCGCAAGAAATTTTGCTGAGTTGTCTGCGGAAATAAGCCGTTCTTTCGTTTTGTGTTTTGTCAACTCCTCGTAATTCGGCAGTACAGTCGCATAACTCTGTTCTTTCATCCGCTCAGCCGGGCATCCAACTGGATGTCTGCCTTACTAAGCCTTTTTGAATTGTCCACACTATTTCACCATTCCTCCGTATTTTGAGTTTGACTTTTAATAGTTAGTCTTTCTGGATGCTCTCTTGCACAAGCGCAATCTGTTGCTCAAGCAAACGAATTCGGTTTTCGATTTCGATCCGATCTATTTCTTGCTCATAAGAGAGTTCCTGCTTCAAGGCATCCAATTGAATATTCAACAACTCGCGTGTCACATTATCCGTATCCAGACTATCAATCTGTGCAGAAACTGCGTTGAGTTTCGTTTCAAGGACGGCACAATCAACTTTAAGATCAATCAGCGTCGCACCATACCAGCCTATTAACGCAGCTAAAATAGTTACTGCTATACTTAACCCCACTTCAAATGTGTGTTTTCTTATAAAGCGTTTAACTCGTGTGCGCCAAGGAAGACGTACTTCTGTTGAAGTATCATCGGGAAAATCCGGGACACTTAATTCGTCACTGCCCACAAGGTTAGCATTTCGGGTACCAATTGTACTTTCCAATGTACCAGCCAACAACTTCACAGCCATTTTTATATTCCCTTACTTCAACCTTAGTCTTTTTCCGGCCACTATTGTTTGCCACAATATTCCTCCTTGAAAATCTCTTCAATGAAGCATTTTTTGCTTGCTTCAAAGAAAGCATTTATCTTTGTTGAAATTTCTGGTTGGGCGGGCTGGAAATATAGCTGATAATCAAAGGAAATACCGTGGATTGTTTCGTCAATTCCTCCTACAGTATAAATCTTGTTGATATAATTATCATTATTCGCAAACAACAGTCCTTCTGGGGTTGTTGAACGGATAGCAAATCTACAATCCGTTATTTCATTCGCCGCTTTAATGAAATACTGTTTTTTAAAATCAGAAAGCGCCGTATCATCCATATCGCACATATACACCATACCAATGCGCCGAGTAACCAATTCATACTCATCCACGATTTTAGGAATAAGATATTTTTCTATTCGGAGCACAAAATCATTGTATTCTCTTTCAAAATCGCCATGGATAGTATGGGTGTAAATCAAATTATTAGCGTTCAGTTGCAACACATGCCCCTGTTCTTGGTTGTTCAAAAAGCGATTGGTGGTATATTGTTCACTAATAGTAGGAAAATATTGCGGCGAAAAATAGGGGTTCCTTTTGTATAGCATCGCGTCCACGATCTTGCCCCACTCGTCAAGAAGCGAAAACGAATGTTGAAACATGATTCCGCATATTATGCGCTTTACAGTTGCTTTTTTATCCGGCAGAGTGGGATGCCGTCCGAGGACACCTCCAGCCATTCGTTGCCGTCCATCTTGGTGTCGTACCGAGCCCTGAGCCGTTTGGCTAATTCTTTCTGTAGCATATCTGATTTCTCCTTTTGGTAGTGTCAAGGTTTATGCGCAAATTTGATTCTGGTATCTGGCAGAAATCTATTACAGGGGGGGCTTCGGCGCCCCCTTGGTTACTTTAGGGCGGTCGGGGCGCAAAGGGTCAAGGGCGGCGGCAGCCGCTTGTCTTGCCCTTGACGCTTCGCGAGCCGACTGCCACTCACCCGACCAGCAGGTCTTGCTCGATGACATCGAGGTGCTTCATATTCATGTATTTTTTGCAGCCCCACTGGGTGCCTGCCACGTGGCGAAGCCCCGCGCAGACCAGCATCAGGGCGGAATTGCCGTCAGGGAATGTCCCCACCACGCGGGTTCTGCGCCGGATCTCCCGGTTCAGCCGCTCGATTACATTGTTGGTGCGGATGCGAGTCCAGTGCTCACCGGGGAAATCGCAGTAGGTCAGAGTTTCCTCAATGCCGTCCTCGACCTTCTTGGCGGCCTCCTTCAGCTTCATGGCGCGCAGCTCGGCAACGACAGCCTTCGCCTTCTCTCGGGACGCCTTCTTGCTCTCCTGTGCGTGGATCGCCTTGAGCATTTTTGCCACAATTTTGACCTTGGATCTGGGCACAACGGAGAAAACATTGCGGTAAAAATGCACGGTACAACGCTGGTATTTGGCGTCCGGGAACACCTCGCCCACGGCCTCCAGCATCCCCAGACACTTGTCGCCGACGATAAGCTTCACGCCGTCCAGGCCGCGCCCACGGAGCCACTGGAAGAAGCTGACCCAACTGGCCTTGTCCTCCTTCATCCCCTCGGCAGCGCCTAAAACCTCACGAAAACCGTCCTCATTTACGGCAATTGCTACTAAAATCGCAACATTTTCATACTCTCCGCCCCAGTTGCGGCGCAGGTAGATGCCGTCCACGTAAACATACGGGTATCTACCACCCTGCAAAGGACGGTTCCGCCAGTCCTCAATGTGGACGTAGGCTTTCTTGTTCAGCTCGCTGATGGTGGTGGGCGAGACCTTGCTGCCCCACAACGCTTCGGTGATGTCCTCTACCCGGCGCACAGAAACACCTGCCAGATACATCTCGATGAGGGCTTCCTCCACGCTGCTCTCCCGGCGGCGATACCGCTCGATGATGGCGGTCTCGAAGGAGACGCCCTTGAGCCGCGGTATATGGAGCGTGACGTCGCCGGAGGTCGTGGTAAGATTCCGGTCATAGTGACCGCTGCGATAGCCCTGACGGGCCTCGCTGCGCTCGTAGCGGGCCGCCTGCGTCAGGGACTCCGCTTCCTTTTCCAGCAGCTCGTTCAGCGTCTCTTCCACGCTGCCGCGAACAAGTTCCTTAATCTGCCCCTTGATAATTTCCTCGTTTAGCTGTACAATTTTCTTGGACATGGTTTGCCGTCTCCTTTCGAATGTTTGTGTCGGAACTTCATTCTACCAGAGCCTGCAAGCTATGTCTCCTTTTTGCTCTTTTCAATTTGCGCAAGTTATTGTACCTTATCCTCCTTTTTTTGAGGGTAATAAAAAAGGCAGATAGATTTTTGCTTTCTATCTGCCTGTGTATCTGATATTTACTTTT
>CAKUMO010000023.1 GCA_934667815.1 uncultured Oscillospiraceae bacterium | reverse complement strand
TCCTTAGGCGGACAGGACAGCTCTGCCTTTTGCACGGCGGCGGGCAAGAACCTTGCGGCCGTTGGCGGTTGCCATTCTCTTGCGGAAACCATGGACCTTCGCGCGATGACGCTTTCTGGGCTGATAGGTACGCAGCATTGGGTTACACCTCCTGTAAGATTATGCTCAACAGTCAAAAGACCGCAGCAATCAAAGTTTTGCATAGTCATGCAAATGGTATTATATCGCAAAAACCGGTGGAAAGTCAACCGGAATTTACGCTTTTTCCGCAAAATTTCAAAACTTGTGTCCGCAGCGGAAAAAATCTACAAGATATGGATTTCCCGGCGGAAGAAATTTATGTTTTTCCGCCAAAGTTGGGGCTTTGCGACGAAAGCTGCAAAAAATAGTTGAAATCCCGGGGCTTTGTGGTATAATGAGTTCCGGAGAATTACACAAAAGGAGTGTTTTTTATGCCTCTGGTTACTTCAACCGAAATGTTCAAGAAGGCTTACGACGGCGGCTACGCCATCGGCGCTTTCAACGTCAACAACATGGAGATCGTGCAGGGCATCACCGAAGCCTGCCAGGAAGAAAAGGCCCCGGTCATCCTTCAGGTGTCCAAGGGCGCGCGCGCTTATGCCAACCACACCTATCTGGTCAAGCTGGTCGAGGCCGCCGTTGCCTGCTGCCCGGACATCCCCATCGTTCTGCATCTGGATCACGGCCCCGATTTCGAGACCTGCAAGGCCTGCATCGACGGCGGCTTTACCTCCGTCATGATCGACGCTTCCTCCAAGCCCTTCGCAGAGAACATCGAGATCACCAAGAAGGTCGTCGAGTACGCTCATGACCACGGCGTGGTCGTCGAGGCCGAGCTGGGCACGCTGGCCGGCATCGAGGACGAGGTCAAGGTCGCCGCGCACGAGGCTTCCTATACGCATCCCGAAGAAGTCGAGGAGTTCGTCACCAAGACCGGCTGCGACTCTCTGGCCATCGCCATCGGCACCAGCCACGGCGCGTACAAGTTCACGGCTGCGCAGTGCACCCGCAACGAAAAGGGCATTCTCGTGCCGCCTCCCCTGCGCTTCGACGTTCTGAAGGAAGTTTCCAAGCGCCTGCCCGGCTTCCCCATCGTTCTGCACGGTTCTTCTTCCGTTCCTCAGGAATATGTGAAGATGATCAACGAGAACGGCGGCAAGATGCCCGACGCCGTCGGCATCCCCGAGGAGCAGCTCCGCGAGGCCGCAAAGCTGTCCGTCTGCAAGATCAACATCGACTCCGACCTGCGTCTTGCCATGACCGGCACTATCCGTCAGTTCTTTAACGAGCATCCCGACAAGTTTGACCCGCGCGAGTACCTCAAGCCCGCCCGTGCCAACATCAAGGAGCTTGTCCGTCATAAGCTGATCGACGTTCTCGGCTGCGCCGGCAAGGCCTGATCGCTCATTTGATAAACCAAACCCCTCCCGATGCAAAGCATCGGGAGGGGTTTTTATATGACGGGAATCGGTTTCTATTCAGGCGTTTTCCTTACCTGCGGGCGGCGGCTGCGGCCTCGGCACGCTTGCGGCTGATCTCCGCCCAGCTCGGCAGCGTGGCAAGAATTCCGGCAAACTCCTGCATGGCGGCCGGGATGTCGATGCTCTGCGGGCAAACCTGTGCACACTGGCCACACCCGACGCACGCCGACGGGCGCTTGTCCTCCGGCATGGCCTCGATGCTCATGGAGAGGTTCAGCGTCGCAGCGTATTTGGCCTCGTTGTAGTATTTCAGAAGCGTCGGGATGTCCAGCCCCATCGGGCAGCCCTCGCAGCAGTAACGGCAGCCGGTGCAGGGCACACCGCTGTGCATCGAATCCGCAATGTGTGCAAGCAGCGCCGTTTCCTCGGGCGTCAGCGCCGCGCCGCGCTCGAAGGTAGCGACGTTGTCCTTCATCTGCTCGAGGTTTGACATGCCGCTGAGGATCATTTTCACATTCGGCAGCGCTTGCAGCCAGCGGAACGCCCACGCCGCCTCGCTCTCCTGCGGGCGGCGCGCCTTCAGCTCCGCGCCAAGCGCCTCGGGAAGCTGCGCGAGCTTGCCGCCGCGCACCGGCTCCATGACCCAGACGGGAATGCCCCGCTGCGTGAGCAGGTCGTACGTTCCCTTCGCATTCTGAAGCGTCCAGTCAAGATAATTGAGCTGGATCTGGCAGAATTCCATGTGCTCGCCGTAGCGGTTCAGGAAGGTCTCGATCGTCTCGATGCGTCCATGCGTGGAAAAGCCGAGGTGGCGGATGCGGCCGAGGCGCTTCTGCTCGACAAAATATTCCACAATGCCCCAGCGTGGGTCGAGGTAAGTATGCAGGGAGTTTTCGCAGACGTTGTGCAGCAGATAGAAGTCAAAATACTCCACGCCGCACTTTTGCAGCTGTTCTTCAAAGATGGCCTTGGGGTCGTAGGACTCGGCGAGCTGGTGGCCGGGAAATTTGGTTGCGAGATAGAACGAATCGCGCGGATAGCGCTTGAGCACGCGGCCGATGACGTACTCGGACTGGCTTCCGTGGTAGGGATAGGCGGTGTCGAAGTAGTTTACGCCGTGCTCGATCGCGTAGCGCGTCATTTCCGTGACCTGCGCCTCGTCGATGTCGCTGTCCTTGCCGCCGGGCAGCAGCGGCAGGCGCATGGTGCCGAAGCCAAGGCGGGAGAGCTTCAGTCCCTGAAAATCGTTGTAAAGCATAAAATCTCCTCCATTCTTTATTTTGCGGCGAGCTTGAAAACACGGTCGGACTGGCCGATAAGGATCAGGTGGTCGTCCTGCACGAAGCGGTAGTCCGGGCCGACGTTCGGGTTGAGGACGGAATCGTGCTTGACCGCGATGATGGTCACCTGATGCTTGCGGCGCACGTTCAGCTCGGTCAGCGACTGGCCGAGCCACGCGGCCGGAACCGGAATTTCATAGATGGAATACTCCGCGGTCAGCGGGATATAATCGAAGATATTGTCCGCGTTATAGCGCACGGCGAGCTTCTCGGCGGTCTCCTTTTCCGGCCAGACGATCTCGTCCGCGCCGATCTTTCGCAGGAGGTCGGCCTGAATTTTCTGTTTTGCCTTGGAGACGATCATGCGTGCGCCGTGCTCCTTGAGCAGCGACGTGACGACGAGCGAGGACTGAAAATCCTCTCCGATGGTGACAAAACACAGATCAAAATTGTCCACACCCAGCGCATCAATGGCCGCCGCGACCGTGCAGTCGCAGATGTTTGCGTCGGTGAAGCGGTCGGACAGCGCGGCGATGACGTCGGGATCCTTGTCCACGATCATGACCTCGTTGCCCAGCTCCTGCAATTTCGATGCCAGATGGCGCCCCATATGGCCCATGCCGATGATAAGAACGGATTTCATAAAATACACCTCAACCGATCAGAATTTTCCCTGCCGGACGTTCCAGCGGCGGATCGGAGCGCCGCTCGGTAAACAGCAGGACGAAGCTCATTCCGCCGAGACGTCCGGCATACATGAGCAGGATGATGATGACGCGGCTGACCGCGCTGAGTTTGGTCGTGATGCCCAGCGTCGAGCCGACCGTGCCGACCGCCGAGCAGACCTCAAACAGAATTTCCTTGAGCGTGAACGGCTCGATGGCGCAGAGCGTCAGCACGGAGAAGAAGGTCAGCGACAGATAGATCATCACAACGGAGCTGGCCTGCCGCAGCGTCTCGCGATCCACGGAATAGCGGAAGGCATTCACGCGCATGCGGCCCTTGGACGAGGCCAGCGCACTGAGAAAGAGCACGGCGACGGTGGTGGTCTTGAAGCCGCCGGCCGTGGAGCCGGGGCTGCCGCCGATGAGCATGAGCACATCCGTCAGCAGATTGCTCGAATTGGAGAGCTTGGAAAGATCGACGGTATTGAAGCCCGCCGTGCGCGGCGCAACGGCCTGAAACAGAGAGGCCAGCACGCGCTGCGGCCATGTCAGATCGGCCATGGAGGCGTTGCGCTCGAAAATCAGGAGCAGGAGCCCCGCGCCGAGAATCAGAATGCCGCTCGTGACCAGAACGAGCTTGGTATGGAGCTGAAATTTGGAAAAGCGGAAGCGGCAGCGCACGACGTCGCGCCAGACCAAAAAGCCCAGACCGCCGATGACGATCAGCGCACACAGCGTCAGATTGACGACCGGATCCGCGACGAAGGCGGTCATGGAGGAAAACGGCTCGCGCATGCCCATCAGGTCGAAGCCCGCATTGCAGAAGGCCGAGATCGCGTGGAACACCGAGGCGTACAGTCCGCGCCCCCAGCCGAGTGCCGGAACAAAGCGCGTGGCCAGCAGCGCCGCGCCGGTCAGCTCGAGGACGAAGGTAAAGGGCACGATGCGCCGGATCAGGCCGCCGACGCCGCTGAGCGTGGTGTTGCCCGCCGACTGCATAAGCACCTTGCGGTCGTAAAGGCTCAGCCGCTTGCCCGCTGCAAAGGAGACGAGCGTGATAACGGTCATCAGGCCCAGACCGCCGAGCTGGATAAGCGCGAGAATGACAAGCTGCCCGAAGACCGTCCAGCCGGTAAAGGTGTCGCGGACGATCAGACCGGTCACGCAGGTCGCGCTCGTGGCGGTAAACAGCGCATCGAGCGGCTTGGCGGCCTCGCCCTTGGACGCGAAGGGCAGCAGCAGAAGCCCCGCGCCGAGGACGATAATCATGAGAAAGCCCAGCGCGATCAGCCGCGCGGGCGTGAGCTTGTGCAGTTTCAAAATGCGATTCTCCTTTGATGGGCATCCCGCGGATGATTTCCTTCAGAGTTAGTATCAGTATATCCCAATTTGCACGAAAAGGCAAGATGCAAAACCGCAGCGATCTGCCGTTTCCTGCACGCAGGAAAGAGAAACGTCGCCGGAAATCATCCAAAACAGGAACCCCGCCGTGCGATTTCTCGCACGGCGGGATTGAAAATGACTTGGCTTTACTTCGTTCCGAAGATGCGGTCACCGGCATCGCCGAGACCGGGAACGATATACGCATGGTCGTTCAGGCACTCATCGACCGCCGCGACATAGATGTCCACGTCGGGATGCGCCTCAGTAACCGCCTTGATGCCCTCGGGCGCGGCGATGATATCCATCAGCGTGATATACTTGCAGCCATACTCATTCTTGAGAATGGAGATCGCCGCAGCGGCGCTGCCGCCCGTGGCCAGCATCGGATCGACGATGAACACCTGACGCTCGGAAATATCCGGCGGCATCTTGCAGTAATACTGCACCGGCTCTTTCGTCTCCGGGTCGCGGAACAGGCCGATGTGGCCCACCTTCGCCGAGGGGATAAGAGAGATCATCGAGTCCACCATGCCCAGACCGGCGCGGAGGATCGGCACGATGGCCATTTTCTTGCCCGCAAGCACGCGAACCTTCGCCTTTGCCACGGGAGTCTCGATCTCGACCTCCTGCGTGGGCAGATTGCGCGTGGCCTCGTAGCACATCAGCGCGGCGATCTCGCCGACGATCTCACGGAATTCCTTGACGCCCGTGTTCTTGTCGCGCAGGATCGACAGCTTGTGCTGCAAAAGCGGATGATCCAATACCTGAACTTTACCCATTGTCACACTCCTTCTGTTGCGCGCAGCCGCTCCGCGCGTTCCCGCTCCGCCTGCGAAAGCCGCAGGTAGTTCGGGATCAGCGCCGCGCCGTCGCCCTCCGCTCCCTGCAGGAGCATCGTCCGCGCCAGCCGCGCCACGCCCGAGGCGCGCTGCATTCTCGACTGCTCCGGCGCAAGAATGCAGCCGAAGCCCTTGTTACCGATGGTATTATAGCACAGCTCGGCACCATCGCCAACTATTATTTTCGGTTTTTCGATTTTTTTCAGATCTTCCTCCAGCTCGGCAAGGCTGATGGCCCGGTCGGGCGTCAATCTGACGAGGTTCCCGCCGCTGCATGAAAACAGTGCGTTGTAGACCTGCTGACGGCGCGCGTCCATTGCGCAGCAGATCACGCCCTCGAAGCACTGCGCCGAATACGCCATGGCCTCGAGCGTGGAAACGCCCACGCAGGGAAGCTCTGCGCCCCATGCGAAGCCCTTGGCTGCGGCCACGCCGATGCGCACGCCCGTGAAGCTGCCCGGCCCCGCCGCGCAGGCGACCGCCGTGACGTCCTTGGCCGTCAGGCCGCAGTTTTCCAGAAGCTGCTGCGCGGCCTGCATGAGCGTGCGGCTGTGGGTCAGCCCGCAGTTGAGATAGGTCTCGCCCAAAAGCGTCTCGTCCTGCAAAACGGCGGCCGAGGCTGCCTTTGCCGAGGTTTCAAAAGCCAAAAGGATCATTGCAGCGCGCTCCCTTCGATGGTGATGCGGCGCTCGTCGGCCGCGGTTTTTTCGATCCGTACGGTGATCGCGCCGTCCAGCGCATCCGTGACGTTCTCGCTCCATTCCACGGCGCACACGCCGCCGCGTGCGAGATAATCCTCCCAGCCGATGTCGAACAGCTCCTCCGACGAGCCGAGGCGGTACATATCAAAATGAAACAGCGGAAGCCTGCCGCCGGAATATTCGTTGACGATGGTATAGGTCGGACTGGTCACGCGCATGGAAATGCCCAGCCCGCGTGCAAGCCCCCGCGTAAAGGCGGTCTTACCCGCGCCCAGCTCGCCGAAATAGGCCACGACCTCGCCGCCGGTGAGGGTTTGCGCGAGGCGTTCGCCCAGCGCTTCGGTCTCCTCGGCGCTGTGAGTGATGAATTGCATGGTCTCCCTCCCTCCGGATCCGTGCTTATTGTAGCACATTTCGAGCCGTTTGAAAACGGGCAATTTCGCGCCGCTCTGACTTTTCTGTTTACAACGCGTGCGGAAGATGGTAGAATAAGAAGAACGGGGAGGTGAGTCCGTGAAAAAGCTCGGCATGCGTCTGCTGGAACTCTTCAAAAAAGGCGATATGATCCTTCTGGCGCTGTGCGCCGTGGCGTCGGTGTTCGGCATTGTGATGATCTATGCCGCGACCTATGTCGAGGGCAATACGCGTATGATCGTCATTCAGACGGCGTCGCTTTTCGCGGGCATCGTCGTCTACCTCGGCATGACCGCACTGGACATCGACATTCTGGCCGGTCAGCGAACGATTTTATTTCTATTTAACGCGATTTTCATCGCCATGCTGCTGGTTTGGGGTATTGAAGGCTCCACCGGCAACCGTAGCTGGCTGCATTTCTCCTTCCTGCCCTTTAATATCCAGCCTGCCGAGGTTTGTAAGCTGACGTACATCGTCATTCTGGCGAAAACCATGAGCATCCACCGCAACCGCGTGTCCTCGCTGCGCTGCGTGTCGAACATCACGCTGAACATGCTGTTCATCGTCGGTGAGATCGTCGTCATTTCCAAAGACATGGGCGTTGCGCTGATCTTCGTATTCATCTTCCTCGTCATGGCCTACGCCGGCGGCGTGAGCGGCTGGTGGTTCCTGGGCGGCGCGGGCGCGTTCGCGGCGGTAAGTCCCTATCTCTGGTCGCACATCCTGCGAAACGACCAGAAAAACCGCATTCTGGCCATCATCGATCCCTCCATCGACCCGACCGGTGAGGGCGTTCTGTGGCAGACAAACAAGAACCTCGAGGCCCTGCGCAACGGCGGTCTGTCCGGTCAGGGGCTGTTCCACGGCGACCTGACCAACGCGGGCACGCTTCCTGCGCGGCACACGGACTCCATCTTCTGCTCCATCGGCGAGCAGCTCGGGCTGATCGGGTGTCTTGCGGTGCTGCTGCTGCTTCTGGCTCTCGTCGCACGGTGCATTTATGTGGGCATGAAGTCTCCGGATTACATGAACCGTTTGATCTGCATCGGCGTTGCATCCATGTTCCTGTTCCAGATCCTCATCAACATTGGCGTGTGTCTTGGTCTGTTTCCGGTCATCGGTCTGGCGCTGCCCTTCTTCAGCTACGGCGGCAGCTCGCTGATGACGTCGTTCATGGCCGCGGGCATCGTCTCGGGCATCCGCATGCGGCCCGCGCCGGACATCTCCGCGCACTATATCCGGCCCTATTGAGCCGTCGCCGGAACAAAAGGCCGACCCGCGCGAAAATAAGTACAATATAACCATCGGGCTGCGAAGAAATCCCTCGCAGCCCGATGGTTTACTTTTGTATATTTCATCGTTCCGCTCACGCCAGCTCGATCATGTTGGTATAAAGCTGATAATATCGGCCGCGCTGCTCGAGCAGGTCGTTGTGGCTGCCGCGCTCGACCACGCGTCCGTTCTCCAACACCAGAATCGCGTCGGCGTTGCGCACGGTCGAAAGCCGGTGCGCAATGACGAACACCGTCCGGCCCTTCATCAGGCCGTCGAGGCCGCGCTCAATCAGCTTCTCCGTGCGCGTATCGACGGACGAGGTTGCCTCGTCCAGAATCAGCACCGGCGCCTCCGAGACCGCTGCGCGCGCGATGGCCAGAAGCTGGCGCTGTCCCTGCGAGAGGTTCGCGCCGTCGGAATAGAGCATGGTGTCGTAGCCCTTGGGCAGATGCGAGATAAAGTAGTGCGCGTTTGCGATCTTCGCCGCGCGGATGCAGTCCTCGTCCGTGGCTTCGAGACGGCCGTAGCGGATGTTCTCCATGACCGTGCCGGTAAACAGGTGCGTATCCTGCAGAACCGTGCCGAGTGAGCGGCGCAGATCGTCCTTGCGGATGTGGCGCACGTCGATGCCGTCATAGGTGATCTGGCCGCCCTGAATGTCATAAAACCGGTTGATAAGATTTGTGATGGTGGTCTTGCCTGCGCCGGTCGAGCCGACGAAGGCGATCTTCTGTCCCGGCTTGGCATAGAGCGACAGGTCGCGCAGCACGGGCTTCTCCGGCACATAGGCAAAGTCCACGCCATAGAAGCGCACGTCGCCGCGCAGCGGCACGCGCTCGCCGTCCGGCCTGACCCAGAAATAGTCGCGGCCCTCGTTTTCCAGACGCGCTTCGCCCTCGTCCACCTCGGGCGGCATGTCCAGCACGTCGAAGATGCGCTCTGCGCCCGCCAGCGCCAGCATGATGGAATTGAACTGCTCGGAGATCTGGCTGACGCGCTCGGCAAAGTTGCGGATGTAGCCGAGGAAGGTGATGAGCACGCCGCCGGCGTTCTCGCCCGTGAGCCACAGCACGCCCACCGCACAGGTCAGCGCATAGAAAAAGTGCGAAAGATTGTTCAGAATCGGCCCGACGATGGACGTCACGGTCGTGGCTGCGGTCGAGGACTGATAGAAGCTCTCGTTGATCGGCTCGAAGTCCTGCATGACCTGCTTTTCGTGGGTAAAGACCTTGATGTCGCGCTGACCGGCGATCATTTCCTCGACAAAGCCGTTGACGCTTGCGGCGTCCTTCTGCTGCTGGCGGTAGCTGCGGCTGCTTTTCTTGGTGATGAAACGCACGACGACGATCACGACCGCCGCCAGCACGACCATCAGAGAAAACAGCTTCATCGACAGCGCCAGCATCATGCCAATCGTGCCGACGAGCGACAGGACGGAAATGAGCATCTGCGTGATGGCGTGCTGCAGCAGCTCGTTCGTCGCTTCGATGTCGTTGGTAAAATAGCTCATCAGGCTGCCGTTGGTGTTCGCGTCGAAATAGCGGATGGGCAGCCTCTGCATTTTGGCGAACATCTCCGTGCGCAGCGCACGCATGATGACCGTGCTGCATTCGAGCATCAGGCGGTTGAGCAGGTAATTCGTCACCGCGCTGAGAAGATACAGCCCCGCCAGACCGAGCAGCAGCGCCAGATACCTGGCATAGACCTCGTCGGGTGCGAGGCCGGTCTGCTTGAGAAGGTTTACCAGCGGCTTCATGCAGTAGGAGGCCGCGATGGTCGCCGCCGCGTAGGTCAGAATGGAGATGACCGCGCAGATCAGAATCGGGCGGCAGTGCTTGAAATAGCGGAACAGGCGCATCAGGCTGCCGAAGGGCGTGCGCGCCTTGCGGTAATTCCGCAGCTCAACTCTGGGCATTTGCGCTCACCTCCTGCTTCATCTGGCTGTCGTAAACGTCGCGGTAGATCTGGCTGCGCGCCATCAGCTCGTCGTGCGTGCCGAAGTCGGAGAGCCGGCCCTCGTCGAGGACGAGAATGCGGTCACAGCTCAGAATCGACGCGATGCGCTGGGCGATGATAATTTTTGTCGTGCCGGGCAGAGCATTCTTCAGGCCGCGGCGGATGTGCTCGTCCGTGGCCATATCGACGGCGCTGGTCGAGTCGTCCAGAATCAGAATCTTCGGCTGCTTGATGATCGCACGCGCGATGCGCAGGCGCTGGCGCTGCCCGCCGGAGAGGTTGGCCGCGTTCTGCTCGAGCAGCGTCTCGTAGCCGTCCGGAAAACGGTCGATGTACTCGTCGGCGCAGGCAATGGCGCAGGCGGCCTTCATGTCCTCGAGCGTCGCATCGGGCTTGCCCCAGCGGAGGTTCGAGGCGATCGTGCCGGAAAAGAGCGTGCCGTTTTGCAGCACCATGGAAACGCCGTTGCGCAGATTTTCAAGCGTATAATCCCGCACGTCCACGCCGCCGACACGCACCGTGCCGGAGAGCGTGTCGTAAAAGCGCGGGATCAGGCTCACGAGCGTGGACTTGCCCTCGCCCGTGCCGCCGATCACACCGACGGTCTCGCCGCTGTTGATATGGAAGGTCATGTGCCGCAGATTCAGCTTCTGCGGGTCGTTCGTGTAGCTGAAGCACACG
Organism: uncultured Oscillospiraceae bacterium; assembly: GCA_934667815.1. Classification (GTDB taxonomy): domain Bacteria; phylum Bacillota; class Clostridia; order Oscillospirales; family Oscillospiraceae; genus JAZOXB01. Next base: position 29,980 of record CAKUMO010000023.1, on the reverse strand, counting down.
TCCTCAAAGTCCACGCTGCCGTCCTTGACCGCCGCGTCGAAGGGGCCGTCGGCAATGTCGGGCTTCTCGTCGAACACCTCGTTGATGCGGCGCATGGACGCCTGCGCACGGGAAAGCGACATGATGAGCCACGACAGCATGGTCAGAGACGACACGGCCTGCGTGCTGTAAGACACGATGCTCACAAGCTCGCCCGTGAGCAGCCCCGTCGTCTTGAAAATGATCTCCCGGCCGCCGAACAGCAGCAGAAGAATGGTGCACGTCCACATGATGCCCATCTGGATGGGGCCGGTCAGCGTGAACAGGCGCGAGGACGAAAGCTGCGCGTGACGCAGCTCCTCGGCGGTGCCGGTGAAGCGTTCGGCCTCGTAATCGCCGCGCACAAAGGCCTTGACCACGCGGCTGTTGACGAGGTTTTCCTGCACGGCGCGGTTCATGTCGTCCATCTTGATGAGCATTTTACGGAAGCGCGGCTGGCCGATGTGCATCATGATGGCCAGCGTAACGGCCAGCACAGGAAGCGCCCCGACAAAGAACAGCGCCAGATGCGGTGAAATGGTAAAGGCCATGACCGTAGCAAGCACCAGCATGATCGGGCTGCGCGTCAGGCTGCGGATGATCTGGTGCATGGTCGTGCGGACGGTGTTGACGTCCGTTGTGGCGCGCGTAATGAGGCTGGGCGTGGAAAAATGGTCGATGTTGGAGAAGGAAAAGCTCTGGATCTTATCCAGCAGCATCGTGCGCAGATTTTTCGCAAAGCCCTGGCTGGCAATGGCCGAGCAGCGCGCGCTGAGCAGGCCGCAGGCCATGGACAGGCACGCGATGATGACCATGATGCCGCCGACCGTCAGCACAAAGCGGTCGCGCTGCGCCACAAGCGCATCGGGGAACAGCCCGCGCAGCATGAAGTCCTCCTCGCGGTAAAGCCCGCCGTCCACAATGACCGACATCAGCATGGGGATAAAGACCTCCAGCACGACCTCCAGTCCGCCGAACAGCGCCGCCGCAGCCGTCCAGCCGCGATAGCCCGTCAGGCATTTGCCGAGATGCCGGAGCGTTTTTGGTTTCTGAGTTTTGATGACCGTCGCCTCCAATGAAAGAACATACTCATTTAATGGTATATTTTATCAGAACCGGTCGGGGTTTGCAAGTGTGAAAATCGTCTTTGTGGGCTACAAGAAAACCACCGAGACACTTTCCGTTTGGAATGCATCTTGGTGGTTTTACGGTTATTTACGATCTGTCGATCACAGGGCGGCGAAGCGGGCAGAGCCGCGGCGCTTCAGCCAGAGGTACAGCAGCGCAGACAGCGCGGCCAGCACCGCACAGGCAAGACCGAGGTAGGCCGCCGCACCGAGACGGTAGCCGGCAAGCAGATACACTCCGCCGAGCGCAATGGACGCAATCCAACCGCCGAACAGGGCAAGCATCACGCTTGCGCTCTGCTTGATGGGCGTCAGCTCGGTTGTCCACGTCGTGTTTGCCCAGCGCATACCGGCCGCAAGGCCGAGCAGCGCCATAAACAGCGTGAACAGCAGCGCCGCCGCAACGGACAGCAGCCGCTCGTGCAGGCTGCCCGTCATCACGACTGCCGCGCAGATTGCGCAGAGTGCTGCCGGAACACCGCCGAGCAGAAGCTGCGCGCGCAGCTTGGCGCGAAGCACCTGCCACGGCCGCACGGGAAGCGACTGGAGCAGCCACAGCGATTTCCCTTCGAGCGAGACGGAGGGCGCAGCCACATCGACCATGGAGACGAGCATACACACGGCAGTGCACAGCAGCACCGGCACGCAGTCCGTCCGCGAGGGCAGCTTCGCCGTCAGAACCTCCGAGAGGTCGCGGCCCTTGATAAGCAGCGCGACGGCACCCACGAACAGGAACAGGATGCCCATGCCGCAGTTGAGCATGTAATTCGGGCTGGAGGTGAAGCGCTTGATCTCCTTGCCGAGCAGGGCGGACGACACGCTGCGCACATGCGCGGTTTTCTCACGGTAGACCGCGCGTGCGGTCTTGCCCGTGGCGGTGGCAATCTTCAAAAAGCTGCGCGAAAGCACGACCCACGTCAGCCAGAAGGCCAGCAGGATCGCCGCGCCGACCACGAGCATCGCCAGCCAGTCGCCCTCGCCGACGCGCCCGAGCAGATACACGGGATAAGCCTTGCTGTGCAGCGCCGCACCGTAGGCGGCGGCGTTGGCCACCAGCGTCTGGATCCACTCCTGCGCCTTAAAATACACAAAGTAGTACCCGCCGAGGAACAGCACCGACACCGCCACGGTGATAAAGCTGCGGTTTTTGAGCTTCAGGCTGATCTTTGCGACCACCCAGCCGAGCAGGCACGAGAGAAACAGCACAAAGATCGAGATCAGTGCCAGCAGCACAATGCAGCCGACGAGCGACGCAAGGCGGAAAGGCGTCACGACGAGATAAACGAGGATTGCGGGCAGGAGCACAACGGCCGTAAACAGCAGGCCGAGCAGATACACGCTTAAAAGCCGCGAAATGAGGATATAACGCACCGGGATGGGCATGGACAGCAGCAGATCATTGTCCTTGGCCAGATACAGCCCGGCGTAGGTGCTGAACACGCTGCCGAACACGCCCAGCGCAACGGCGATCAGGCAGAACAGCGCAAAATACAGCCAGCCCATGCCGATCTCGTTCAGCGGGCCGCAGATGCCCAAAGCAAGCATCGTGAACACGCCGCCGAGAACGCCCACGACCAGCAGCCCATACAGGACGATCAGACCGACCGAGGCGGCCTTGCTGCGCGCAACGCCCTTTTTTCGGTCGTAGAAGAAGCCGCAGTTGATCTCGAAAAGCTGCTTTTTCAGAAGTGCCTTCAGCATGTCTCGTCCTCCAGCTCAAGAAAGACCTCCTCGAGCGAGTCGTCGCCGCGGACGTCCTCCATGGTACCCGAGCGGATGAGCCTGCCCGCCTTGATGATGGCAACCTTGTCGCAGAGCTTTTCCGCGACCTCGAGGACGTGCGTGGAGAAGAAGATCGCGCCGCCGTCGTCGCACAGCTCGCGCATCATGCCCTTGAGAATGTGCGCGGCCTTGGGGTCGAGGCCGACGAAGGGCTCGTCCATCAGGATCAGGCGCGGCGCGTGCAGCCATGCGGAGATGATGGCCAGCTTCTGCTTCATACCGTGGGAATAGGCTGAGACGGGCTGCGCCAGATCGGCCGTCAGCTCGAACAGATCGGCGTATTTGGCAATCCGTTCACGGCGCAGGTCGGCGGGCACGGCAAAGATGTCCGCGATGAAATTCAGGTACTGGATGCCCGTCATGTACTCGTACAGATCGGGGTTGTCAGGGATGTAGGCAAGGCGGCGCTTGCAGGTCAGCGGGTCGTTTTTGAGCGCGACGCCGTCGATGGTGATCTCGCCGGAGTCGAATTGCAGGATGCCCGCGACCGAGCGCAGTGTGGTGGTTTTGCCCGCGCCGTTGTGGCCGATGAAGCCGTAGATCTCACCGGGCAGAATGTGCAGGGAAAGGTCGTCTACGGCCTTTTTTTCGCCGTAGGTCTTTGTCAAATGTTCAATTTTCAGCATAGCTTCTCCTTATCTTTTTCGCCCTTTCAGGACATTGAGCAGAATGTAAAGCCCGACGAACAGCGCGATCGCGCCGCAGAGGACGCCGTACATTGCGGGCAGACTGACCTTGTCGCCGAAGAAATAGACGTTGCAGTCGATACCGTCGCGGATCTTCCCGACAACCTCGTCCGGAAAGCCGATGGCGCTCATTTCGCGGTAGACACCGGCAAGGCAGTGGTTGCGCAGCAGGCTCGTGCCGTAGGTGCCGGGCAGGAAAGACAGCACCTTTTGCAGCCCAGCCGAAAAGCTGGCGATGGGCATGTACGCGCCGCAGATGAAGCCGTAGCCCGCGCTGACGATGGTACCGACGGCCGAGGACTGGCCGTTGGTGGACAGCGGGAAGTTGATGCAGGACGACAGCGCCACGCCGAACAGCGTCAGCAAAAAGACGTCCAGCGCGATCTCCAGCACATCTGCAAAGACCAGATACCAGCCCATTTTCACAAGGTAGAGCAGGCACAGAGCCAGCGCGGCAAAGTTGATGATAAGCGTGACCATGGCCGAGGCGCAGAAGTACGCCAGCGCAATGGTCGAGCGGCGGACCGGGCTGACCGTGAAGTCGCGCAGCGCACCGGTGACCTTGTCCTGCACCATCAGCAGGTTCGAGCAGAAGGCGACCGTCACGCAGCTCACCGCCAGCAGCGACGAGATCAGCTCGCCGCCGACCGTCGCGTCGATAAGCGCGTCGTCCACGGGGAAGCTCTGCGGCAGCGCGCTGACAAAGCTGTCGCGGTAGACACCGGCAAGAAACGTTGCATAAAGCACCAGCAGGATCATGGGCGTGATCAGCGAGGTGATAAGCATGCCCTTGTCCTTGAAGAACAGCCGGCGGTCGCGGCGGATCAGATTGGCAAGTCCCGTCATTTTTCAGCGCCTCCTGTCAGTTTTTTGCCCGTCACGGCAAGGAAAATGTCGTCCATTTTTCCCTTGGTGATCTCGAAATCCGTGAATAGCTGCGGATGCTCGACGATGAGCTTTGCCGCCGCAGCGGTGTCCGGCACGGCGATGCGCACGCCGTCGCGCACGGGCTCACAGGGCAGCCCCAACGGCGCGGCTGCGGCTTCGTCCACGCCGTAGAGCGTGATGAAGTCGCCCGCGTAGGTGTTTTTCAGCTCGAGCGGCGTGCCCTCGGCACTGATGGAGCCGCTGTCGAGAATGACGACGTAGTCGGCGTCGGCGGCCTCCTCCATATAGTGCGTGGTCAGGAAAACGGTCATATTGTCCTTGCGGCGCAGCTCCTGCACAACGTCCCAGAGCAGCTTGCGCGTCTGCGGGTCGAGGCCGGTGGTCGGCTCGTCGAGGATGAGAATTTCCGGCCTGTGCAGCAGCGCGCGGGCAATGTCGATGCGCCGCCGCTGGCCGCCGGAGAGCTTGCCGACGGTACGGTTCAGCAGTCCGCCGAAGTCCAGCAGCTCCGCCAGCTCAGCAAGGCGTGCCTTGAAGGCCTCGCCCGTGATGCCGTAGAGCGCAGCGCGGCTTCTTAGATTATCGCGCACGGACAGAGCGCCGTCGAGCACGGAGCTCTGGAACACGACGCCCAGCCGCCGCGCCAGCGTTTCCATATGCCCGTCGATGGACTCGCCGCACACGCGCACCTCGCCGCCGTCGCGCGCAAGCTGGCCGCAGAGGATGGAAATGGTCGTGGATTTGCCTGCGCCGTTCACGCCGAGGAAGGCGAACAGCTCGCCCGCGCGGACGTGGAAGGACAGGTCGCGCACGGCCTGCACCTCGCCGAAGCGCTTGTTCAGGTGCTCAATGTCGATGATATGTTCCATGCTGCCTCCTTAATCCCGCAGATCGGGCGCCTGACTGCGCAGCGCGTCCGCGTCGGATTTGAGCACGGGGCGAATCGTCGTGAAGGCGTCGCCCGATTGCAGAACGTGGATCATGCCCGTAAAGACTTCGCCCAGAATCCGCGCGATTTCCTCGTCGGGCAGCACGCACACGCGTGCCGCGCTCAGGACGCACAGGCCGTAGGTGTGGATCCACATCTGCTGGAACAGGCGCTCAGCCTGCTCGTGCGTGGCGTGGTAGTCGCGCATGATGATGGCAAGGTCGTTCTCCTTGCCGAAGGGCAAAGCCCCCACCGCATGGTCAAAGTCACTGTCGCTGCTGCCGTGCTGCTCAAACAGCAGGCGGAACAGGTTCGGCTCCTCGCGCGCAAAGCGCACCCACTGCATGCCGCGCATTTTATAGGACGGGAAATAGTCCTCCGCCACGGCCATGTAGCGGTCAAAGATCTGCTTGGCCTGCGCGCGCACGGCGGCTTTCAGCTCCTCCATGTCCTTGAACATGGTAAAAATGGGCGAGGACGACGCGCCGAGGCGCTTGCCCAGCTCTCTTGCGGTGAGGCTCTCGACGCCCTGCTCGCGCACGAGATCGACGGCGGCACCGACCAGCTCGTCTTGGGTGAATTTTGGACGCGGTGGCATAAAAACGCTTCCTTTCTGTACGTTTTATAACATCGGTTATAGAACTAGTGTGATTATACCGGAAAACAGTCGGTTTGTCAATCCCCCGGTTGTCATTTTCTCTGCGGTGTGGTATACTAATTTATATTGTATCAAAGGAGGGCATGAGTTTGAGGTTCCTCTATTTTCTCGAATCCATCCGCAACCCCGTACTCGACGCAATCATGCAGTTTTTCACCGAGCTGGGCGGCGAGGCCGTGTTTATGGTCGTCGCGCTGGCGGTGTTCTGGTGCGTCAGCAAGGACGAGGGTTATTATCTGCTTTTTGTCGGCTTCCTCGGCACGATCCTGAACCAGTTTCTCAAGCTGGTGTTCCGCATCGCGCGGCCGTGGGTGCTCGATCCGAAGTTTACCATCGTCGAGAGCGCGCGCGCCGGCGCGACGGGCTATTCCTTCCCCTCCGGCCACACGCAGAATGTCGTCGGCACACTGGGAGGCCTTGCCCGCTGGAACAAGCAGAAATGGCTGCGCATCGCCTGCATCGCAACGCTGCTTCTGACCTCCTTTTCGCGGATGTATCTTGGCGTGCACACGCCGCTGGACGTAGGCGTGTCCTTCGTCATCGCGGCGGCGCTGGTGTTCGGCCTGTATCCCATCGTGCGCCGCTGCGCCGCAGAGCCGAAGAAAATGTATGTCCTTCTGGCCGTGATGACGGCAATTGCAACGGCCTTCATGCTCTACGCCAACCTGTCCGAGTTCCGCGTGGCGGACGAACAGCTCGTCAACATCGTCGAGGGACGCAAAAACAGCTTCTCGCTGCTGGGTGCGCTGCTCGGCTTCTGCCTCGGCTACACGCTCGAGCGCAAGTATGTGCAGTTTGACACCAAAGCCGTCTGGTGGGCGCAGTGCTTCAAGGTGGCGCTGGGTCTGGTCGCGGTCATGGCCGTCAAGGAGGGGCTGAAGTTCGGCTTCAGCGCACTGGGCGTGTCGGGTCTGTGGACGAACGCCGTGCGCTACTTCTTTGTGGTGGTCGTTGCGGCGGTCGTGTGGCCGCTGAGCTTCCCGTGGTTCGCACGGATGGGGAAGAACGCATGAAGGCTCTTTGGATTTTTCTTATCTGCATCGCCGCGCTGGCCGTGCTGCTGCTCGTGGCCATGCACATCGTCATGCGCTACGCCTGCCGCCGCGGCCGCGCACTGGGCACAAATATCGACGCGGTGCTGGCCAATTCGTCCTTCCGGCATTATAAGGATTTCATTATCAAGGCGCAGGCGTGGCTTGCGCAGCAGCCGGTCGAGGAGGTTTTCGTGACGTCCTTTGACGGTCTGCGGCTGCGCGGGCGCTTTTTGCCCTGCGAGAATGCGCGCGGGACGCTGCTGCTGTTTCACGGCTGGCGCAGCTATCCCGAGCTGGACTTCGGCGTGGCGATGGAATTTTACCGCGCACAGGGGCTGAACCTCCTGTTCGTGGACGAGCGTGCACAGGGCGAGTCCGAGGGGAAATTCATCACCTTCGGCGTGCGCGAGCGCCGCGACGTGCACACCTGGGCGCACTGGTGCGCAGAGCGCCTCGGCAAAAACGCGCCGCTGCTGCTGGGCGGCGTTTCCATGGGCGCGTCCACGGTGCTCATGGCCTGCGGCGAACCGTTTTCGGAAAACGTCCGGGGCGTGATCGCCGACTGCGGCTATACCTCGCCGTGGGAGATCATCGCCAAGTGCACGCGCGATTTTCACCTGCCGGCGCGGCTGCTCGTTCCTCTGATCGACCTGAACGCAAGCCTTTTCGCAGGCTTTGGCCTGAAGGAGTATTCCACGCTCGACGCCATGCCGCGCGCGACGCTTCCGGTGTTCCTCGCACACGGTGAGGCGGACACCTTTGTGCCCTGTGAAATGTCGAAGAAAAATTACGCCGCCTGCGCTTCGCAGGACAAAACGCTGCTGCTCACGCCGGAGGCCGGTCACGGTCAGAGCTACCTGAAGGCAACCGAGCGCTATCAGAACGCCGTGCGCACGTTTGTGGATCGCGCACTGGGAGGAGTTTCATGAATTACGCCGCCATTAAGACTTATGACATTGCAAACGGCCCGGGCGTGCGCACGTCGGTTTTCGTCTCCGGCTGCACGCGCCACTGCAAGGAGTGCTTTCAGCCGCAGACGTGGGATTTTTCCTATGGCGAGGAGCTGACCGAGGCCGTCACGCAGGAAATCCTGCGCTCTCTGGAGCCTGCGCACATCGCGGGGCTGACCGTCCTCGGCGGCGAGCCGTTCGAGCCGAAAAATCAGGCGGGCGTGGCCGCTCTCCTGCGGCGCGTGCGCGACCGCTTCCCACAAAAGAGCCTCTGGGCGTTCACGGGCTATCTTTTGGACCGTGAGCTGCTGGCAGGCGCGGTCGGGGATCCGGCGCTTGTGCGGGAGATTCTCTCCTGCCTCGACGTGCTGGTGGACGGCCCCTTTGAGATCGAGAAAAAGGATCTGATGCTGCGGTTCCGCGGCTCATCCAACCAGCGCCTGATCGATATCCCCAAAACATTGGCTGCCCGGCAGATCGTCCTCTGGGACGACGGCTGGCAGCGCGGAGGAAAGCATGGAAAAAATTAACGTCAAAAAGCTCCGCCCGGATGCGCAGCTTCCTGCCTACGGCACGGAATTTTCCGCGGGCGCGGATCTGCGCGCCTGCCTCGACGCACCCGTAACGCTTGCGCCGGGTGAAACGCGGCTCATTTCCATCGGCATCGCCATGGAAATCCCCGCTGGCTACGCGGGTTTGGTCTTTGCCCGCAGTGGCCTTGCCACCAAGCGCGGCCTCGCGCCGGCGAACAAGGTCGGCGTGATCGACCCGGATTATCGCGGTGAATTTTTCGTCCCCCTGCGCAACGAGAGCGCCGTGCCGCAGGCCATCGAGCCGGGCGAGCGCATCGCGCAGATGATCCTCACGCCCTTTCTGACCGCGCAGTTCGTCGAGGCCGAGACGCTTTCGGACACCGTGCGCGGCGAGGGTGGCTTCGGCTCCACGGGAACGAAATGAGCGGCGGATTTTTACCCGTCAGCGCAAGGGAAATGCGCACGCTCGGCTGGACACAGCCGGATTTCGTCTATGTCATCGGCGATGCCTATGTCGATCATCCCTCCTTCGGCCACGCCATCATCAGCCGCGTGCTTGAGGCGGCGGGCTACAAGGTCGCGATCGTTTCGCAGCCGGACTGGAGGGACGAAAATTCGGTCAACATTTTCGGTACGCCGCGCCTCGGCTTTCTGGTCACGGGCGGCAACATGGACTCCATGGTCAACCACTATTCCGTCGGCAAGCACCGGCGCAGGACCGACGCCTATACGCCCGGCGGCCTGACCGGCAAGCGCCCGGACTATGCGACCGTGGTCTACTGCAATCTCATCCGCCGCACGCATCCGAAAATTCCCATTCTCATCGGCGGCATCGAGGCCAGCCTGCGCCGTCTGGCGCATTACGACTACTGGTCGGACAAGCTCAAGCGGTCGATTTTGCTCGATTCGCAGGCCGATCTGCTGCTCTACGGCATGGGCGAGCGCAGCATCGTCGAGGCTGCCGACGCGCTGAACAGCGGTCTTTCCGTCCATGATCTGACGTTCATCGACGGTACGGTCTGGCGCACGAACGACCTTTCCAGCGTCGCGGATGCACTTGTTTTGCCTTCTTACGAGGAATTAAAGGCCGATAAGCGCCGCTACGCCGAGAGCTTTTACACGCAGTACTGCAACACCGACCCCTTCCGCGCCAAGCGCCTCGTCGAGCCTTACGGCCGCGAGTTCGTCGTGCAGAACCCGCCGCAGAAGCCGCTTTCCACGCAGGAAATGGACGATGTCTACGCCCTGCCATATCAGAATTTGCCCCATCCGTCCTATCACGACACGGTTCCCGCCATCTCCGAGGTGCGCTTCAGTCTGGTGTCCAACCGCGGCTGCTTCGGCGGCTGCTCGTTCTGTGCGCTGACCTTCCATCAGGGGCGCATTGTGCAGGTGCGCAGCCACGAATCCATTCTCAGGGAAGCGCGCGAAATGACAAAGCAGCCCGACTTCAAGGGCTACATCCACGACGTCGGCGGCCCGACGGCCAATTTCCGCCGCCCGGCCTGCGACGGCCAGTTAAAGCGCGGCGTCTGCCCGACGAAGCAGTGCCTGTTCCCCTCGCCCTGCAAAAATCTCGTCGCGGAGCATACGGATTACATTGCACTTTTGCAGGCGCTGCGTGCGCTGCCGGGCGTGAAAAAGGTCTTTATCCGCAGCGGCATCCGCTTTGACTATCTGCTGGCCGACCCCGACCCGTCATTTTTAAAGGAGCTGGTAAAATACCACGTCTCCGGTCAGCTCAAGGTCGCGCCAGAGCACGTCTCCGATCAGGTGCTGCACTATATGGGCAAGCCGCGCCACGCGGTCTATCAGAAGTTCTGCCGAAAATACGCCGCACTGAACGAAAAAGAGGGCTTAAAGCAATTTCTCGTGCCCTATCTCATGAGCTCGCACCCCGGCTCGACGATGAAGCAGGCCGTGGAGCTGGCCGAGTACGTCCGCGATCTGGGCTATATGCCCGAGCAGGTGCAGGACTTTTACCCAACGCCCTCGACGCTCTCGACCGTGATGTATTACACCGGTCTCGACCCGCGCACAATGGAGCCGGTCTATGTGCCCACCGACCCGCACGAGAAGGCGATGCAGCGTGCGCTCATCCAGTACCGCGACCCGAAGAATTACGCCCTCGTGCGCGAGGCGCTGGAAAAGGCGGGGCGCACCGACCTCATCGGCAACGGTGAAAAGTGCCTGATCCGCCCGCGCAAGGGCGAAAAGCAGCCCGAACCGGCAAAAAAGCCACCCGAAAAACGGCCGGATAAGCCCGCGAAAAAGTCCGCAGGCCCGCCGAGAAAACCGGAAAAGCCGCAGAAAAAAGCACCGCCCGTTCCCACGGCGGCGCAGCTCCGGCAGGCTGAGCGTTATCTGAAAAAGAGGAAAAAATGATGCGCGATAACTATGAATTGCAGCGGCAGGCCGCCGCGCGGACATTTTTGACCTACGACATTGAAAAAATTGCGCAGACCTTCGGCCTTGCTCTGGACGAAACAGCGCTGTACTTCCCGATGCTGAACACGCCGCACCGCCTTCTGCGCGGCACGGCGCAGGTCGAGCGCATGCAGGACGGCGCATGGACACTCGCGGGCTTCGACGCAGCGCTGACAGTCTACGACCTGCTGACCAATCCGAACGGCCGCCCCGTCCTTGCGCACGAGTGGTGCGCGCACACGAGCTTTCACGCAGTGCAGGGCGGCACGGTTCCGGGCAGCCTGATGATCCACCCGGACGAGAGCGCCCGACCCTATGAGAAGGATTTGGGCAGGCTGCGCCGCGCCTGTGCGCATCTGGGCGGCAGAGAAATAACCGACGGCGATTTTGCCTCGGTGCTGCCCGCGTTCGACTGTCTGCCGGTACTGCTGCGCTTCTGGAGCGCCGACGAGGAATTTCCCGCGCAGCTCCAGCTTCTCTGGGATCGCAATACCTGCCGGTATCTGCGCTACGAGACGACATTTTATCTGTCGGGAGAAATTCTCCGCCGCCTCCGCGAGGCGTAAGAGGATTCATGTGAAACCGCGTGCTTCCGGGCGTCGGGGACGTCGCCCCCACGGCCCGTTTTCGGGTCTGCATCCGGGGCGGCGCCCTTGAAATTTTTTCCGTTTCCCATATTTGCAGCGGCGCAGGCTCGTCCCGCTGCGGGAACCCGATGATTTCTGTCGGCTTCTGTCGTTTTTCTACGAAGTGTCCGAAACGGTCTTATAATGGTCTCACCATCAGAAAAAGGAGATCATTATGACAAAGACAGAAACCCTGTTGCGCGCACTGCTCGGGCCGATACGCGACGACGTGCGCCCGCTGGCTGCGGTGATAGATTATGTGGCGGCGCTGCTGTTTAAAGAGGGCGTTCCCATGGATGACGTGCGCGTCACGAAAACCGTCTACCCCGCCGTGGCCGAGCAGCTCGGGAAGCCGGTCACGGCCGTTTCACGCAGTGTCGAGCGCCTGTGCGCACGCTGCTGGAGCGACGGCGATCCGGAGCTGCTGCGCATCATCCTCGGCCGTAAGGTTTCCGCGCCCTATTCCCCGCGCGAAACGGTGATCTGTCTTGCCTATTACGTCCACCACGGCCAGTCCATGCACGAGGTGCTGCGCAAATCCCTGTCGATCTGAACCGCAATGTGACTCTTTCCGGAATAAAGTCTGATAAAACCTTGCAACTGCGGGAAAAATATGCTATATTCCTGTGTAGAACTTTCGGATACGACAAAGAGGTCATTATGCTAGAAATCAAACATCTTTCCTACCGCGTGCAGGACGAAGCCGGGGCGGCCGAGATCCTGCGCGACGTCAATCTGACCATCGCGGACAAGCGCTTCGTGGTCGTCACCGGCCCGAACGGCGGCGGCAAGACCACCCTCGCCCGCGCCATCATGGGCATCAATCCGGCCACGTCCGGCTCCATCGTCTGGAACGGGCAGGACATCACCGCGCTGTCCGTCACCGAGCGTGCGCGTCTCGGCATTTCCTACGGCTTCCAGCAGCCGCCGCGCTTCAAGGGCATGAAGGTCCGTGACCTTCTGAACATCGCGGCGGGCGCCCCGATGTCGCATGACGCCGCCTGCGGCTACCTGACCAAGGTCGGCCTGTGCGCCCGCGACTACATCGACCGCGATGTGGACGCCAGCCTCTCCGGCGGCGAGGTCAAGCGCATCGAGATTGCCACCGTGCTCGCCCGGCGCAGCGAGCTGATGATCTTCGACGAACCGGAGGCCGGCATCGACCTGTGGTCGTTCGCCCGCCTGACCGAGACCTTCCAGGAAATTCACGACAAAAAAGAGGCCACCATCCTCATCATTTCGCATCAGGAGCGCATCATCCGTCTGGCCGACGAGATCGTCCTGATTGCGGGCGGGCAGGTCGCCGCGCGCGGCAGCGTCGAGGAGGTCTACCCCAAAATCATGGCCGATACCGTCACCGGCTGCAACCGTCTGGGAGGGAACAACGCATGCTGAACGAAATTCAGGAGAAGATTCTCTCCATCGTGGCCGGCATGAAAGGCACCGGCGAGGGCGCGGTCAACATCCGTTCGGACGGGCAGAAGGCCTTCCGCCGCAACTCCGAGCACATTACCATCGAGTCCAAGACCGACAAGGACGGCATCGACATCCGCATCGCGCCCTTTACCAAGGACGAATCGGTGCACATTCCGGTCATCCTGACGAAATCTGGCTTTAAGGATATGGTCTACAACGACTTTTTCGTGGGTGAGGGCGCGGACGTGACCATCGTCGCGGGCTGCGGCATCCACAACTGCGGCGACTGCGACAGCCAGCACGACGGCATCCACACGTTTTACGTCGGCAAGAACGCAAAGGTCAGGTATATCGAAAAGCACTACGGCGAGGGCGAGGGCGGCGGCAAGCGCATCCTCAACCCGCAGACCATCCTCTATCTCGAGGAGGGCGCGTCGGTGACGCTGGAGACCAGCCAGATCCGCGGCGTGGACGACACAAAGCGGTACACCAAGGCCGAGTGCAACGGCGAAAACAGCGAGATCGTCATCCGCGAAAAGCTGCTGACACACGGCGCACAGCACGCCGTGAGCGAAATGGACGTGTTTCTAAACGGCAAGAACACCAAGACGCAGGTCGTTTCGCGCTCGGTCGCGCAGGACGAATCCTCACAAATCTTCTATCCGCGCGTGCAGGGCAACAACCAGTGCTTCGGACATGTGCAATGTGACGCGATTTTGATGGGGCACGCAAGGGTACGCGCCATTCCGGAGATCACCTGCAACCATGTGGACGCCAGCCTTATCCACGAGGCCGCGATCGGCCGCATCGCGGGCGATCAGATTCTCAAGCTCATGACCCTCGGTCTGGACGCGCAGCAGGCGGAGGAAAAGATTCTCGAGGGCTTTTTGCGCTGATGTTCCGCATAACGCTGCTGACTGTCGGCAAGCTGAAGGAGAAATTTTACCTTGCCGCGGTGGAGGAATACCAGAAACGGCTGAAAAGCTACTGCGAATTTTCGCTCGTCGAGCTGCCCGAAACGCGCCTGCCCGACGACCCGAGCGCGGCGCAGATCGCGGCGGGTCTGAGCAAGGAGGCCGAGCTGATCGTCCAGAAGCTTCCCAAGGGCGCGTGGTTCTGCGTGCTGACCCCGGAGGGGACGGAGCTGTCCAGTGAGCGTCTGGCGCAGAAGCTCGAGGAGGTCAAGCTCTCCGGACGCGGCGCGGCATGCTTTTTGATCGGTTCGTCCTTCGGCATCGCGCCGGAAATCAAAAAGCAGGCGGATTTCCGCCTGTCCTTCGGGCCAATGACCTTCCCGCACCATTTGATGCGCGTGATGGCGCTCGAGCAGCTTTATCGCGCGCAGACCATCCTCGCCGGAACGAAATATCATAAATGACTCGCAGCTTGCCCCAAAAGTCCCTTTGGACTTTTGGGGCAAGCTGCCTGCAAAATTGCAAAATCAAAATTTGTATTTTTTTATTATTTTGCAATTTTGGTCGCTGCGGCGGGTTATTGAACGCGAAAGGGAACCCTGTCGGTTCCCTTTCACTCTTTCCTTCCCTCCGAAACTTTCGACTGGATAGTTTTTTGACAGTCTGAACAGCGCCTCTCCGGGATACGGAGAGGCGCTGCTTTTTTCTATGTTCTAAGAAATTACATATCGAACGGTTCCATGGACAGCACGGGGTGGCCGACCTCGGAGAGGTAATTGAGCAGCTCCTCGGGGTCCTCGGTGCAGACAGTCTCGTCGGCGATCATGTCGGTGAAGTTGTCCACGTCGTATAGCTCCTTGGCAGCCGCGTCGAGCTTCTCGCGCATCTGCTCCTTCAGCTCCTTCGGCAGCCAGACGATACGGCCCAGGCCGCCCTCGGCCGCGATGAACTTCTTCGAAGCGATGAAGTGCTTGCCGTGACCCATGAAGCCCGGCGTCTGCACGCCGCCGCCCGTCATGGAGGCCATCTCGGAGAAGGTCATGCCCAGAGGCGTCATGCCCGCATGCTCGCGGCAGGTGATGACGACGCCCATGCTCACAGGCTCCACGCCGCAGATGCACTCGAAGCAGCCGCAGGAGGTCATCGGATCCTGGAACAGGGAGTACAGCGTGACATGCTCCAGAGCGCCGTGAGAATACTTCGCAACGGCCTCATCGACGTCCTCGTAGGAGCCGAGGCGCTCGTCGATACACTTTTCCTTGGTGACGACCTGGCAGGGACCCTGCGGGTCAAGCTCGTTGGTCGCCTTGGCGTCCAGCCAGGAGACTGCGCCGCACAGGCCCAGACGCTCGGGCGTGACGATGCAGACATGGCTCGGAGAGAAGGCCTGACACATGATGCAGGAATAGAACACGGGCACGGATTCGTCGGTCATGGAGGCAAGACGCTCGTCGCGCTTGTCGAAGATAACGTTGGCCGCGGCACGCAGCGCCTTGTTCGGCTCGTCGCCCACGACGATCTTGACCTGGCACTTGTCAACGACGGTGTCGAACTCGCTCTTGATCTTGGCATAGAGCACTTCGCCGATGTGCTTGAAGCGGAAGCCCGCCTCGTAGTCGGCCTTGGACACGCGGACGCGGATCATATCGCGCTGGCCGGTGTGCATCAGACCCTCGACGCAGTTGAGGAACTGGTGGATCTTACGCTCAAAGACCGGCTCGAAGTCCGGCTGCATGGACTTGCCCGCAACCTCGACGGTGTAGGACAGAGAGACCTTGCTGCCGACGGGGATCTCGTCCATCTCGGGGCCTTCGACGATGATCTTGTGATCCTCGATCTCGGAGGCGTCCTTGGTGACGACCAACTCGAAGCAGTCCTTGCGGGAGCCGTCGACCTCGACCTGCATATCGCCCTTGCGGATGATCTCGCCCTCGAAGGCGGAAGAATAGGACACGGGGATGTCGATGTTCGTGATCTTCAGCTTGATGCCGCGCGCCTCGATGGAGGTGTCGATCCAGTCCTTGGTGTTTTCATAAACGATGAGGCTCTTGGGAACCGCCCACATATCGTTGGTGTCGTTGGTGATGACCGGGAAGCCCATCTTGATCGCGCCGGCGCCGCAGGCCACGGTGATGTCGGGCACGGGAGCGTAGGCGTTGACAAAGGCGTTGATGCGGTCGAAGGTGTAGCGATGGAATCCGTCCCAGTCGCCGGGCTGGATGGCGCCGAAGATCATCGCCGCACGCACAACGAGGGAGATGACATGGCCGACGGACCAGATCTCCTCGCCCACGGGCACGACGCGAACCGGGAAGCCCATCTTGAAGTCCTTGGAGACGAGCTGCTCGATGATGCCGCCGATCAGGAACACGAAGATACCGCGGGACTGATAGCCCTTGACGGTCTCAACGGCTTCATCGACGGAGGGAGCCGGCCCGATCATAACGACGAAGCCGGGGATGTCACCGGTGACGAGCGGGACGCCCAGCTCACGCACCTCGGCGTCGGCAAAGTGGCCGTGGTAGTTGGTGCCCTCATAGGGCGTTTCGCTGCGGGCGTACTTGCAGGCCTCGATGACCTCGGCGGCGATTGCGGTGGCGACGCCGGAGGAGAAGATGGAGGCCGTGCGGTTCTCGCGGGTCATCAGAGCGCGGATGTCGGTCATCGCGGCCTTCAGCTCACCCAGCGTCGTGACCTTCTTGCCGAGGTAGGCATAGATGCAGGCCAGATAGTACGCGGTGGAGGGCATGGTCATAGGTGCGCTCTCGCCAAGCTCGGCGATGACGGCGTTGAGTTCCTGCTCGGCCTTGACGAACATTTCGTCGGAGCCGCGGAATACACGTTCAAATAATGCCATTATGGTTTCATCCTTTCAGATCGTTTCATTTATCAGTCTGGTCGAGTTTTTCCTTGATCGCGCGGATCTCAGCCAGCGCGGAGGGGGAGCAGTCGTAGGGGGACAGGCCGCGGCGGTCGGCGTCGATGACCTCGGGATTGTAGCTGATGTAGCCCAGAAGGTCCTCTGCGGGGATGCGGCTCTGCAAAAATTCCCGGTCGGAGTCATTGCGCACCTTGTTGGCCACGACGCGCACCTTGGTGATGCCGATGTCGCGGGCAAGCTGCTTGATGCGCGTGTAGGTCTGGATGGAGCGCGCGCCCGGCTCGATGACCACGATGAACTGATCCATCATGCTCGCCGTGCCGCGTCCGAGATGCTCAAGCCCGGCCTCCATGTCCATGATGACTACGTCGTCCTTGCGGAACACAAGGTTGGACAGGATCGCCTTGAGCATGACGTGCTCGGGGCAGACGCAGCCGGTTCCGCCGGTATCGACCGTTCCCATGACCAGAAGCTTCACGCCGTTGACCTCCTTGGCCAGCTTATCCGGCAGGTCGGAGACCTCGGGGTTGAGCTTATAGAAGGTGTTGCTCTGGTTGGCGGCGGTGCGCTCGCGGGCAAGCTCCTTCATCTTCGAGACCGGGACGATGGCGTTGACCTCCTCCTCCGTCATCCCCAGCGCAAGACCGAGGTTGGCATCGGGATCGACGTCGGCGGCAAGCACGGGGCGACCCTCGGCGGCGTACAGCCTTGCAAGCGTGGCGGCGAAGGTGGTTTTTCCCACGCCGCCCTTGCCGGTGATCGCAAGCTTCATGCTCAGATTCCCAGCGCCGCGCGCTTGGCCTCGATGGCCTCGATCATCTTGTCGCCGAGCTTCTCAATGTCGGTCTCGACGGTGAAGTTGGCCTCGACCCAATCCTTGATGCCATGCTCGCCCTGCAGCAGCGCCGTGACCTCGGAGCTGCCCTTGGTGTAGGGATCGACGCCGAGGAAGGTATCGATGCCGGTGGCGACGACGTAGTTGCCGATGGACACGGCCTTCTCACTCATCCACTCCGGTGCGCAGCCGACGACGGGAACCTGAGAAATGTTGATGCCCCAGTCCTTGGCAATGTCGGAGGCGAGGATCATCATACGGGAAATGTCCACGCAGGAGCCCATGTGCAGCACGGGCGGGATATCGACCAGCTCGCAGACGCGCTTGAGACCCTCGCCGCAGAGCTCCTTAGCTTCCTTGTCCATGAGGCCGGCCTTGGCGGCAGCCTGTGCGGAGCAGCCGGAAACGATCAGGATAATGTCGTTCTTGATGAGCTTTTTCATCAGCTCAATGTGCGCGGTATCGGGGCGCACCTTGGGGTTATTGCAGCCGACCATGGCCACGGCGCCGCGGAGAACGCCGGCCTTGACGACATCGACCAGCGGGCGGGTGGTGCCGGTGACGTCCACATGGCTGTTGGTCACGCCGTCCAGACAGCTCTTGATGGCCTCGACGGAGTAGCCGACGGTCGCCTTGGTCTTGAGCTGCGGGATGTTGACCATCTCGGGATCGCGGTTCTTGAAGTTCTCAATGGCGGTGCGGACGATCTTCTTGGCGTTCTCGCCTGCGTTCTCGGAGGAGAAGCGGATGAACTCGGAGTCCGGCATCTGCGCGATGGGAGAGGTGGTGATGAACTTCGTATGGAAGCACTTGGACAAAGGCCCGAGTGCCGGGAAGATGCACTGCACGTCCACGACGATGGCTTCGCAGGCGCCCGTCAGGACGACGTTTTCCTGATTCAGGAAGTTGCCGGCCATGGGGATGCCGTGACGCATGGCGACCTCGTTGGAGGTGCAGCAGACGCCGGCGATGTTGATGCCCTTGGCGCCGACGCTCTTGGCCAGCGCGATCATCTCGGGATCGTTGGCATAGAAAACGATCATTTCGGAAAGGGAGGGATCGTGGCCGTGGACGATGATATTGACCATGTCCTTATCCATGACGCCGATGTTGGCGGTGGTGTCCACGGGCTTCGGCGTGCCGAACAGGACGTCGGAGAACTCGGTGCCCATCATGGAGCCGCCCCAGCCGTCGGACAAGCCGGCGCGCAGCGCCTGACGGATCAGAGCCTCGGGCAGAGACGAGCAGCCCATATGCGTCATGTGCATGGACTGGGAAACCTCGCGGTCGATGGCGCGCGGCTCGATCTCGGCGTCGTGCCAGAGCTTCTGGGTGTGCTCGGGCGCACGCTTCAGGAAACGCTGCACGCCGAAGGGCTTGCCGTATTCCATCAGGCCGGTCTCTGCGACCTCGTGGGCCAGATCATAGATGTCCTTGCCCTCAGTCTCGATGCCCCACTCGTGCGCGATGCGCTTGAGCTTCTCGGGATCCTTGACGGTGTAGTTGCCGCCCTCTCTGGTGTTGTAAAGGGTGTGGCAGATCTCGCGGCCGTGGTCGGAGTGGGTTGCAGCGCCGCCTGCGGTGAAGCGCAGGTAGTTACGGCCGACGATGCCGTGGACGTCGCAGCCGCAGATGCCGCGCGGTGCCTTGGGCGTGATGCGGCACGGACCCATCGAGCAGATTCGGCAGCAGGTGCCTGCTTCGCCGAAGCCGCAGTGGGGAGTCTGGTTTTTCACACGCTGCTGCCAGCTATCGGCGCCGACCTTCTTGCCGTTTTCCAACAGCGAAGCGGTCGCCTCCTCCATCTGCTCGACAGTGATGTAGCGTTCACGATCCATAGTTATCCTCCTGTTGTCTCGAAACAAAAATAGTACGATGCCCTGCGGCACCGTCATGGGCGCAGTACGCCCTTAAAATACCGATATGATTTTATCAATAAAAGCCGCGATTGTCAATGCCGAAGGGGAGTTTTTTTGTCGAATCGGCGGGGGATTTTCGGTCAAAGCCGCACTTTTTAATACGCAAAAACCTATCCCCCTTATGGGGATAGGTCAGGGGATTCGAACCGGGATAACTTTTATGCGCTCAGGCCCGTGACGGTCACGATATAGCCGCCAATGTTGTCGCCGGAGATGGTATACGGCCGGTCTGCGGGCACGACCACGGCGTTCTGCGGGCAATAATAAATTTCAAAATCCTTTCCGTCGCATTGCAGGAAGAAATGGTCGGCGGTGAAGGGATGCTCCCGGAGAAATTCCAGATATTCTTCAAGGCACTGATTGTTCTGCTTCATCGCGTAGGCGTGCGGGATGCCGACATAGCGGAAATGCCACGGCTCGTAGGCGATGCCTGTAACGCTCGCCTTGTTTTCCGGATAGCGGCGCGTGAAGCCGAACTGCCACGCATGCTCCTCCACCCACGCATACTTGCCCGTGCCGTCAAAATCGCCGCTTGCGCCGGTGTCGGCATAATAGGTGTCCAGATCGACGGCAAGGCCGGTGTGGTGCTCACTGTGGCCGGGCAATGCGATATAGCTCTCGGCGTGCGCCTTGCCCTTAGTGGTCACGGCGTTGTCATAGAGCTTCTGCTGGTAGTCCTTCGTGCGGTAGCCCGCGACGATGTTGACGTTGTCGATGCCGGTTGCCTCGCGGAAGGCATCCATCCACTCGTTGAGCGGCAGCATGATGCGGCTGTCCACGCTCAGCTCAGTGTCCTTGACAAAGTAGCTGTCGGTTTTCTGCGAATAGACCGTCACGAGCGAGGCCGACGGCTCGAAGCCGTGCGCCGCATTGACCAGCACCAGATCTCCCTGTGCAAGCGAGCCTTCTGGCATTTCGATCGGCTTCCAGTTGCCCTTGGGCAGCGGCGCTTGTGTCTCGGCACCGCCGGACTCCGGCGTTTGCGGATCCTCGGCGGGTACCTCGGCCTTGCGCGCCAGCGTGATGCACACAACCAGCACCACCGCGATCAGCGCCAGCAGGAGCAGCAGATGACCGATGGGCGGCATGGCGGGCTTTTTCTGTTTTCTTCTGTACTGTGTTCTTTCCATGAGCTTATGTCCTCCTATCACGCTCCATGATAAGAGGTGCGTGCATCGAAATCGGTTGCTTTTTGTATCGGTTCTGCATAGCGTCGCTTGACAAGAGCCACACATGCCCGCAGGACACACCGGTGCGCCCTTCGCGGCGTTATCATCCTTGACATACTGACGCCCATCAACGAGGATAACGAAACCAAATGTCGTTTAGACCCGGGAAAACCATGTGTGCCCTTGCCAAGCGACGCTATCATTGGCCGTTAAAATTTATGATGCCCGCGGACGGTTCGATCCACATGTGCAGCTCAATCTGCCGGTCCTCCAGCGTAAGCCGGACGGTGTCCGCGGTGACGGCCCACTGGCAGTCCTCTATTCCCGGCATGGCCGTAAGCGCAGACACGATGTACTCCGCGACCCGGATCTGCGCAATCACAGAATCTCCAAAATAGTCGAGCTCCGGCCAGAGCACGGGGAAGAGCACGTCCGCCGCGTCGGCGGCATAGGAGCTGATCTGAAAGCGCAGGAGCCGGCCGGTCTCGTCGTCCAGCGTGAGGACGAGCTCCATGCCGCCCGTCCACGTCAGGCGCGTCTCCCACAGAAGCAGGCACTGCCCGTTGAAATACGTTTCCAGCACCGCCTTAGCAGTCGCCGTATCCGGCGCCGCCGCGTCCTGACTGAGCGCGTGCAGGAAGGAAAGCCCGACATCCACGGCCTCTGTCTCCGTCAGATGCGTGCCCTCGGCCACATCCATGAGATAGACGCACGCTCCCGCGCCCGCCAGTTCTATTTTTTCAGAATACCGCAAAGTTGCGGCCGTGTCAAGCTCTATGTTTTCCATGGTCACGACTTCAACGCGCTCGGCTTGCAGCTCCTGCGCACGGATGGCGGTCTCGGGCAGGAACAACCCCGCCGCAAGCGCGGCCGTAAGCAGCAGCGCGGCAAGAAATCCCATTCCCTTTTTCATACGCGCGCTCCTTTCAGACGAACGGTCACGCAGGTGCCGTTGCCGACGCGGCTGTCAAATTTCATATCGCCGCCGTGGAGCTGCACGATCTGGCTGCACAGAGACAGTCCCAGTCCCGCGCCGCCCTGTGCGCGGGAGCGGGATTTGTCCACGCGGTAAAACGCCTCGGTGATGTGGCGCAGCGCCTCCTCGGGCATACCGCAGCCGTTGTCCAGCACGCGGATGCGGCAGTATTCGCCGTCCGCGTCCGAGACGATGTAGAGATTTCCGCCGTGCTCCATGGCCTTGCGCGCGTTGTCGAGCAGGTTGATGAGCAGCGAGCTGACCAGATCGCCGTCGAGCATCCACACGCCCGGTGCGCAGCGGCATTGCAGACGCACGCGGCTGCGCGCGTAGACTGGGCGCAGATGCTGCACAAGGCCGGAGATCAGACCGGCCACGTCGGTTTTCGTCCGTTGAAGCTGCTGATGCTGCATGACCTGAAGCTCCAGCAGCTTTAAGGCCAGCGCCTCGAGGCGTTTGCCCTCGGAGAAAATATAATTTGCCGCGCTCATGGCTTCGGTCTCGTCGAGGCTCTGCGTGCGCAGCAGGTCGGCGTAGCCGATGATGGAGGTCATGGGCGTTTTCAGCTCGTGGGCGAAGCTGCCCATGAAGCGCTCCTGCCGCTGCATGGCCTCGCGCAGCTCGGTAACGTTTTCCTCCAATCGCTCGGCCATGTGGTTGAAATCCTCGGCGAGCCTGCCGACCTCGTCGTGCGAGGTGACGCGCACGCGTGCGGAAAGCTCGCCCTTGGCCAGCCGCCGCGCCGCATTCGACACGCGCCCGAGCGGCCGGGTCAGCACATAGGACAGCGCCCACGAGGCCGCGCCGCCGAGCAGCAGCACGGCAAGAAAGCAGCGGCGGTAGAATTGCAGCTCCCGCGTTCGCGCCTGATAGGGCGCGGAGATGTCGAACACGGCCTCGAGCGTCATATCACCCAGCCGTCCGCTGATCTGAAGATACTGCCCGCCGTCTGCGGAAAAGCGCTGCACGCTGCACTGCGCGGCATCGTCCGGGAGGGCGGCCTGCGGCGCACGGACGATGCCGCTGCCGTAAACCGTCTCGCCGTCCTGCGACAGATACAGTGCGCACCACGCCGCCGAGCCGCGCAGCCGCTCAAGCGTGGCGGAGATCGCTGCGCGGTCGCGCCGCAGGCCGACGGTGCCGATGATCTGCACCGTGCGCACCGTGGAGCGGTAAGCCTCCTCGGCGGCAGCCCGTTCGCGCTGCATGGCATCGGAAAAGCTGCGCGTGATGAGCAGCGTCCCGCTCAGGCCGCAGGCCAGCGTCAGGAGCCAGACCATGCAGACCGTTATTTTGAGCCGAAAGCGCATTTCACACCTCCAGCCGGTAGCCGACCTTGTTCACCGCACGCAGGCAGCCCTCCCAGCCGACCTTTTTGCGCAGACGCTGAATGTGCAGATCGACCGTGCGGCTGCCGTAGGGAAATTCCTCGTTCCAGACGCGCTCGTAGATCGTCTCGCGGTAAAGCGCGACCCCCGGATTGCGTGCAAACAGCAGCAGAAGATCGTATTCCTTTTTGGTCAGCGCGATGGCCGCGCCGCCGCGCGTGACCTGCATGGCCACGGTGTCGATGCGCAGGCCGCCGACCTCCAGCACGGCCTCGGTCTTATGATAGCGCCGCAGCACCACATCCACGCGTGCCAGCAGCTCGAGAATTTCAAAGGGCTTGACGATGTAATCCTCCGCGCCCATGCGCAGGCCGCGCACGCGGTCCGTGAGGGAATTTTTCGCGGTGATGAAGATGACGGGCGTGCCCGTCGGGCGCAGATACTGCATCAGCTCGAAGCCGTCCACCTTGGGCAGCATCACGTCCAGCAGCACCAGATCATAGCTGTGGCTCTCCAAAAGATCGGCGGCCTGTGCGCCGTCGTAAGCGCAGGTGGTCTGATAGCCCGCCTTGCGCAGGCTCAGCCGCATCAGCTCGGAGATGGGCTTTTCATCCTCGACGATCAGAATATGGTTCATGCGTTCTCCCTCCCTCTGTCTACATAATACCACAAAACGGCATCAAAACGGAAAACTTTTTTGGCCTGATCGCAGGTTTTCGTCCCCTCCCTTGCAAAGCCGCGCGGACTGTGCTATAATCATCTAAAACCCTAGAAAGAAGGAATACTTTTGAAAAATCTTACGCTGCGCCGCATGGTTCTCACGGCGCTGTTCGCTGCGCTGACCTGCGCGGCCACGCTTGTGATTCAGATTCCCTCGCCCACGAACGGCTACTTCAACCTCGGCGATTGCTTCGTGCTGCTGGGCGCGTTCGTGCTCGGGCCGTGGCTGGGCGGCTTTGCCGGCGGTGTCGGCTCCATGATTGCAGACCTCATCAGCTATCCGATGTACGCGCCCGCAACCCTCGTCATCAAGGGTCTGATGGCGATCCTCGCCGGTCTGATCCTGCGCGCGTTTGCCAAGCGCAGCCGTTATATCACGGGCGAAACGCTCGGCGCGGTCTGCGGCGAGGTTGTGATGATGGCGGGCTACTTCACCTTCGAGGCCTTCCTGTACGACCCGACCTCTGCCTTCGGCAGTCTGCTTCTGACCAATCTGCCGCAGGCGGGCGTAGGCTTTGCAGCGACGCTTGCGCTGTGCGTGGTGCTGGAAAAGGCGCACCTCATGAGCAAGCTGCGCGGAGGTCTGCTCCATGCTTGACGAGATCCGCCGGCAGGCGGCGCAGGCGGCCGCTCTGCTGTGTGAAAAGGCCAATCTGCACGCCGGGCAGCTCGTCGTCGTCGGCTGCTCCACAAGCGAGATCTGCGGCAGCCGCATCGGCTCGGACTCCCGTCCGGAGGTCGCCAACGTAGTCTTTGGCGCCATTTACGGCGAGTTGAAAAGCCGCGGCATCTACCTCGCCGCGCAGTGCTGCGAGCATCTGAACCGTGCGCTCATTCTCGAGCGGGCGGCTGCAGGAAATGCCGACATCGTCAATGTCGTGCCGCAGCCCAAGGCGGGCGGCTCGTTCGCCACGGCGGCGTACCACGCGTTTTCCGATCCGGTCGCGCTTGAGCACATCCGTGCCGACGCCGGTCTGGACATCGGCGGCACGCTTATCGGCATGCACCTGAAGGAGGTCGCCGTGCCGCTGCGTCTGGGCATCGACCACATCGGCAGCGCGATTTTGCTCGCCGCGCGCACGCGTCCGAAGTTCATCGGCGGCTCCCGCGCGATCTACGACGACGCATTGAAATAAGCAAAACCCCGCAGCCGTGTTCAGTTGAGCAGCACCCCATTTGTTAGACGATATGATATAATGTCTAACAGATGGGGTGATTTTAATGCCAAAGGGAGTACCGAACAAATGATACACGCCGGAATTCAAGAAACTGGTCGTGGAAACCATGCAAAAAGAAAAACTGAGCTACAGAGAAGCGGCAAGACAGTTCGAGATCAATGACCATAAATGCGTTGCCGCATGGGAGCGGATTTATCTGATGGAAGATCTGGAAGGCTTTGCCGTAGAGCGGCGGGGTCGCAGCAGGAAGGGGCGTCCGCCAAAACAACTGCCAAAGGGAGTAGAAGAAGCTCTGCTGGCGGAAGTCCAGCGGCTGCGCACGGAGGTAGACTACCTAAAAATCTGCAAGCCTTGGTTTTGGAAGACGAGCGACGCCGGTGCAAAAAACGCTGGTAGTTCAGAAGCTGAGGCAAAAACACGCTCTCAATATTCTTCTCTCAATCGCTCAACTGCCCCGTGCAACCTTCTATTATCACTTAAAGCAGATGCAGAAAGCGGACAAATACGCATCTGTTAAAGAAGAAATTGCGGCAATTTACCATGAAAACAAGGGAAGATACGGCTATCGTCGGATGACAGCAGTGCTGCACAGCCGGGGCTTCTCCGTGAATCGCAAAACCGTCCAACGGCTCATAAAGAAGCTGGGGTTGGTCTGCCGTGTCAGAATGAAGAAGTATCGCTCTTATAAGGGCGAAGTAGGGATAATCGCGCCGAATCTGCTGAATCTGGATTTCCATGCGGACAGACCGAATCAGAAATGGGTAACGGATGTGACAGAATTCGGCTTGTTCGGAGAAAAGCTGTATCTGTCGCCGATCCTCGATCTGCACAGCAGCGATCTGGTCAGCTACACGATTTCAGATCGTCCTGTACTGAGCATGGTGACGACCATGCTGGACAAGGCTTTTCAAAAGCTACCGGATGGAACGAATCTCATCCTGCATTCTGACCAAGGCTGGCAGTACCAGCACAAACAATATCAGCAAATGCTTCGAGAGAAGGGCATCCGGCAGAGCATGAGCCGCAGAGGAAATTGTCTTGATAATGCTGTGATTGAAAACTTTTTTGGTTTGCTCAAAAGCGAACTGCTGTATCAGCAGGAATTTCAATCCATGGAACACTTTAAGCAGGAACTGATCGAATATCTGGACTACTACAACAACCACAGGATTACGGCAAAGCGAAAGGGCCTGCCGCCTGTAATTCACAGGCAGCAAGCCCTTTCGGCAGCTTGAACAATTTGCGTTAAAATATTCGTCTAACTTTTGGGGGTCACTTCACTGCTGAGTGAGGCGAGATATATCAAACTCTCATCACAGTATGAAAAACGGAGCAGGCGGAGATTCAGCAGCTCTCAGCGGCACTGGAACAGGAGATCAGCAGAGGTACGGAACAAGTTGCAGATGTTGGCTGCTTTCTCCAGCTTGCAGAGAAGTATTCTAACCTGCAGGAACTGGATGCGGTTACGGTCAACGAGCTGATCCAAAAGATTGTTGTGCACAGCCCAGAAAAAATCAAAGGCAAGAAACATGTTACTATCGAAATCTATTTTACTTATGTTGGAACAATTCGGATTCCCTTAAAGAAGCCGAATGTGTCCGCAGACGCAGAAACCCAGGCGTGACAACTCGCCACGCCTGGGTTTCCCCAAAATGTCTTTACTTCCTTATGACCCTCTCGCTTTTCGGAGGGGGTCTGTTTTTGCTCGGTTCAATTTTCCATCTGACGGCCGAGGAAGCTTGCGACCGTCTGCGCCAGCTTCTGCTCGGATTCTGTCGGCGCGGTGTCGTTCTCGGACATCAGCAGCATCACGCAGCCCATCAGGTCGCCCTCGGCAATGATCGGCGCGGCCACGCCCAGATGGTACCGCTCGACTGCCTCGGCCGCGCGCAGACGCGTCTCACCGGTGTGGTAGCGGTAGTTCTTGCGCTGCTCCATGAGCTGCTCCAGCTCGGCCGAGTTGCGTTTTTCCAGCAGCTCACGCTTCGGTGCGCCCGCCACGGCGATGATCGAATCCCGATCTGCCACCGCCGCGATGCCGCCCATGTTTTTGCCGATGGATTCACACATCTGCGCCGCAAAATCCTGCAAATCACCCATGGGCGAGTATTTTTTGAAGATCACCTCGCCGTCCTTTTCCGTATAGATCTCCAGCGGGTCGCCGTTACTGATAACATGGACACGAAAAACCTTGTCCTCATGGTTCTTAGCGCTTTGGACGAGCTCTGTTTCGTAGGGGTCGATGCCCTCATCGACCCGCGGGCGGATGTGGGCATCCGCCCCTACAGATTGTAATTCGATATTTTCCGTGCCTGACTTAAAATTTACGGCTGTCTCCAGGGATTCACAGCGAATGAGGCCGTCAATGTCGGAGCGGAGCCGAATCTCCAAGTGATCCTCATAGACTCTGATCTTTTCGATCATCAGCTCCAGATCGTTCCGCTCCAGCTTGTCCTTATTCAGAATGTCCTGAAACACCTCTATCGCCAGCTTTCCCGCCCGGTTCACCCGGAGGATGGTGTTGCGCTTGTCGGAAAGCATGTCGATCTGATGGCGGATGCCCTCGATCTTCTTTTGGAGCTCCACCTCCAATTCATCATAGGTCTCCTCAATCAGCGCCTCTTGTTCGGGGCGCTTCATGATCTCCCGGATGCGCTGGCGCTTGGTGATTTTCAGCTCTTCCAGAAGGTCATCCAATACTGTATTCAGCCGGTCGGCGGAGATTTCCGTCTCCTCCACCTGTTCCTGCTCCCGGGCAAGATCGCCATTCAGCTGCACCAGCATGGAGGCGGCATTTTTCATCACCTTTTCCACATAGAGCTTCATCAGCGCGTCCAGCCGGTCAACCCGAATGTGGTGGCTGGTGCAGCCGGAACGCCCCCGGCGGTGATAGGTGCCGCAGGTGTAGGCGGGCTTCATATCGCTGCGGCTCATGGCAAACATGGGACTGCCGCAGTCGCCGCAGAACAGAAAGCCGGAATACACATTGTCGTATTTCTTTACGCCCCGGTAGTTTGCGGTGGTACGCTTCTCCCGGAGGGCCCGGGTGGTGGCGAAGGTGCGGTAGTCAATGATGGGCTGGTGGTGGTTCTCAATGACCACATTGTCCCCGGCGTCCAGCCGGATGTCCGATCCGTTGATTTTCCTTCGGGTGTATTTATGTGCCCGGAAGGTGCCAATGTAAAAATCGTTGTCCAGAATTCCCTGAACGGAAACGATGCTCCAAGCGGCCTTCGCCCGAATTTTATTGTCTTGCCCCATGGCGTCTTTTCTCTGCTTTTCCGACATCCTCGGCGTGGGAATCCCCTGCTCCGTCAGGTGGTTGGCGATTTTCTTATAGCCCCAACCCTCCTCGTTGTAGAGCCGAAAAATCCTCCGCACCACATCCGCCTCCGTGGGGACAAGCTCAAATTCCTTCCGCAGATTCACGATGTAGCCGTAGGGAGCGGCGCAGATCCACTTTCCGTCCTCCTGCCGCCGTCGGATGACATTGCGCACCTTTTTGCTGGTGTCCGTGACGGGCATTTCATTGATGAGAAACTGAAACTGGATTTTCAGCCAATCGTCATCGTTGGGATAGTCGATGTTGTCTCCGATGGAAATGATCCGCACCCCTGCATCCCGGAGGTCCTCCAGCTCCACAAGACCCCGGGAGTTGCGGCGGGAAAAACGGGAAAAGTCCTTCACCACCAGAATGCCGATTTTGTGGGTCATCATGTCCCGGCGCATCCGCTGGTAGTTCTCCCGGGTCTCAAAGGTATAGCCGCTGCGATCCCGATCCTCATAGAAGGTCAGTCGGGAGCCAGGGAACTTCCGATGGACGAAGTCCGTAATGATCGCCTTCTGATTTTCGATGGAGGTGTTGTCCTTATCCTTGATGTCATCATCCTCAAAGGAAATGCGGGCATACCCCGCAATATCAAAAACCTCTGTCAATGTTGTCACATCCTTTTGCTCTGTTTTTATTCCCATTGTACAATGGGACGGCGCCGTTGGCTACCGGTATTGCCTGGCAGGACAGCCAGCTTTTTCCGCTGCACCTCCGCTTCTGCCAGCTTGCGGCGATTGTAGAGCAGCAGATCCCGGGTGTTGCGGTACAGTTCTTCTCCACCGGAGAGAAACTCCACAACCGTGTACTTTTTCTCTGCATACCCGGCGTAAAGCGATTTGAGCCGCTCCCGAAGGGCGCTATTCTCCTGCTCCTTCCGGTTCAGCCAGACCGTTACCAGTTTTCCTTGCTCCTGCACAAGAATCTCCACAGGCAATCCCCCTTTTCCCTTTATTTTCCACGGTTTTGCTTTTTCCTATACATGGGGGGAGTGCTGCATCCATGATACAATGCACCTCCCATTCCTGCAGCGGTGTGGCAGCAAAATTGATGCCACAAAAATAAGCGCCTGCCTCATTATTGAAGCAGACGCTATATCTTTTTGGGTATTCAGTTATAGATCAGGTCGTTCAGGACAATCTCTTCGGCGCGGCTGCGGATGCTGTTCATCCGTCCGACCCATTCCATTTGATCCTCGGCTTTCAGTTTTTCGGTTACGCCTTCGGCTTTTTTCATCTGTTCGACCAACCGGTCGAACATTGCACTTGCAACTGTGCCCACTTCCTCCAAGTCGGTATTCATCGTTCCCTCAAGCAGCATGCCGGTATAGAGCTCCGATTTGTGATCCCGGAGGTATCTTCTCCTTCACTCTCCCAAAATGCCGATCTGTGGACGCTCCGGGGCTGTCAGATTTGGAAGCAGATACGCTCCCTCCTGCCGATAGGTACCTCCCATTGCCTCGAAAATCGCTTGCATAGCCAATCCTCCTTGCTTGATTCCTGTGGTTATTTTACTAGGAGGACGGCTTTGCGGCAAATGTGTGAAGCGCTTTTTCCAATGCAAAGACCCTCTATCTCATAGTGGCAGCGGATCATCTAATAACTGTGCTCTTGCGTGATTTATTACGCAAGAATGAACTTGCCAATTCGCAAAATCATG
>CAKUMO010000022.1 GCA_934667815.1 uncultured Oscillospiraceae bacterium | reverse complement strand
CTGCTCATCAACTCCGGCATGGCGCCGATGAAGCCCTATTTCAAGGGCGAGGTCACGCCGCCGCGCCGCCGCGTGTGCACCTGCCAGAAGTGCATCCGCACGGGCGACATTGACAACATCGGCCACACCGCGCGCCACGGCACCTATTTTGAGATGCTGGGCAACTTCTCCTTCGGCGACTATTTCAAGCACGAGGCCATTGCGTGGTGCTGGGAATTTCTGACCAAGGTCTGCGGCCTGGACGAAAACCGTCTCTACCCGTCCATCTATCAGGACGACGACGAGGCCTTTGAGATCTGGAATAAGGAGATCGGCATTCCGGCCGAGCGCATCTTCCGCTTCGGCAAGGAGGACAACTTCTGGGAGCATGGCTCCGGCCCGTGTGGCCCCTGCTCCGAGGTCTACTACGACCGCGGCGAGAAATACGGCTGCGGCAAGCCCGGCTGCACGGTCGGCTGCGACTGCGACCGCTATATGGAGATCTGGAATAACGTCTTTTCCCAGTTCGATAATGACGGCCACGGCAACTACACCGAGCTTGTTCAGAAGAACATCGATACCGGCATGGGGCTTGAGCGTCTGGCCGTTGTGTGCCAGGATGTGGACTCGCTCTTTGACGTCGATACCGTCATGAACATCACGCACAAGGTTACAGAGCTGACCGGCGCGAGCTACGGCCAGAGCAAGGAGCGCGACGTTTCCCTGCGTGTCATCACCGACCACATCCGCGCCTCGGTCTTTATGATCGCCGACGGCGTGCTGCCCTCCAACGAGGGACGCGGCTACGTTCTGCGCCGCCTGCTGCGCCGCGCCGCACGCCATGGAAAGCTCCTTGGTGTGAACCATCCCTTCCTGTGCGAGATTGTCGAGACGGTTATCCACGAAAACGAGGGGCATTATCCCTATCTCCGTGAACGCGCGGCCTATATCACCCGCGTTGTGCGCGTGGAGGAGGAGAACTTTGCCAAGACCATCGACGGCGGCATGCGCATTTTTGGCGAGATGCTCGCGCAGCATAAAGAAAAGGGTGAGACCGTGTTCTCCGGTGCGGATGCCTTTAAGCTCTATGATACCTACGGCTTCCCGATCGACCTGACCATTGAAATGGCCAAAGAGGAGGGAATGACGGCGGACGAGGACGAGTTCAAGCGCCAGATGCAGGAGCAGAAGGTTCGCGCCAGAGAGGCGCGCAAGGCGCTGGGCGACCTTGGCTGGGCCGGAATTGAATTCGGTCAGGAAATTCCGTCCACGGAATTTGACGGCTATGAAAAGAACGAGACGCAGGGCAAGCTCCTTGCCATCATCGCGGAGGATGAGCAGCGCACCGAGATCGCCGAGGGCGTCGAGGGCATCGTGGTGCTCGACCGCACGACCATGTACGCCGAGATGGGCGGTCAGGTCGCCGACCACGGCACGATCACAGGTCCTGACGGCGTGTTCGAGGTCACGGACGTGCAGAAGAATAAGGGCGGCAAGTTCATGCACTACGGCAAGGTCGTCTCGGGCACGCTCAAGCTGGGCGACGAATGCACCGTTTCCATCGATGTCGAGCGCCGCAGCGCCATCCGCCGCGCACACACCGCTACGCATCTGCTCGACGCCGTGCTGACGAAGGTGCTGGGCGAACACTGCCATCAGGCAGGCTCTCTGGTCGAGCCGGATCATCTGCGTTTTGACTTCACGCATTTCTCTGCCATGACGGCCGAGGAGCTGTCGCAGGTTTCCTCCATGGTCATGGAGCTGATCCTCAAGGGCGAGGATGTCGAGACGCTCGTGCTGCCGATCGAAGAAGCAAAGAAGATCGGCGCGACGGCGCTGTTCGGGGAAAAATACGGCGATGTCGTGCGCGTGGTCAAGATGGGCGAGGATTCCATCGAGTTCTGCGGCGGCACGCACCTGAATAATACCGCCAAGGTCGGCCCCTTCCGCATTATGTCCGAGGCTTCCGTGGCCTCCGGCGTGCGCCGCATCGAGGCTTACACCGGCCGCAAGGTCATCGAGCAGATGGAGCAGGCCAACCGCGTGATCCTGAACGTGGCCGAGGAACTTAAGACCACGCCGAAGGAACTTTTGCAGCGTGCGCACGGTCTGATGGGCGAACTGAAGGAACTGAAGCTCAGCCTCGACCGCATGAAGGACAAGCTGTTCAGCGGCGAGATCGAGCGCTGCCTGTTCTCCGCCAAGAGCGTCGCGGGTCTGAAGGTCCTGACGATGTCCCGCAGCGATATTTCCGCGGGCGATCTGCGCAAGCTGGGCGACCAGATCCGCGACCGCGAACCGGATGCCGTGGCCGTGCTGGCGGGAGTACAGGACGAAAAGATCACACTTCTGGCCGTCTGCGGCAAGAATGCCGTTGCGCACGGCATCAAGGCGGGGCAGCTCGTTAAGGAAGTCAGCGCGATCTGCGGCGGCTCCGGCGGCGGCAAGCCCGATTCCGCAATGGGCGGCGGCAAGAATCCGATGAAGCTGGACAATGCGCTGGCCATCGTGGACGAATTTGTCGCGGCAAACGCGAAATAAGGAGTTTTATCAATGAATGACTGCATTTTCTGCAAGATCATCGCGGGCGAGATCCCATCGAAGAAGCTCTATGAGGACGAGCTTTGCCTTGCTTTCTATGACATCCAGCCGCTGGCGCCGCAGCATTTCCTTGTCGTGCCAAAGACGCACGTCGCTTCGGCTGCGGAGCTGACGGAGGACAATGCCGCACTGGTCGGGCATATCTTTGCCGTCATCGCCAAGCTGACGGCGCAGCTTGGCTTTGCCGACGGCTTCCGCGTGGTCACCAACTGCGGTGCGGACGCCGGTCAGACGGTGAAGCATCTGCATTTCCACGTCCTCGGGGGCAAGACACTGGGCAGTTTTAATTAAGCTATGGCAGGACGGGCGAATCCACCCGTCCTGCTTGCTGTCGGCAGGGGTGAAAACGCTATGCGGAAACTTGCAATCTTTTCCTTTGCGTTTGCGGCCGCAGCGGCGGCCTATGTTTATCTCTTGCCGGCGCGCCTTGCGCTGCCGGCGGCGGGCGTGCTGGTGTTGTGCGCATTGGGACTGCTGTTCTGGCGTGTTCCGGCGGCGAAGCGAATGCGCATTACGCTCTTTGCACTGGCGTTCGGCTTACTGTGGAGCTACGGTTATGAGGTGCTGAAATTAAAGCCGCTGGAAGCCCGCTGCGGCGAAAGCGTGGAGCTGACCGCGACGGTCTGCGCCTATCCGGCCGCCACGGAGCGCGGCGGTTATGTGGAGGCGGAGACGGACGGCGCGGGCGTGCGGGTATATTTCCGGGAGGTGCCGGAGCTTCAACCGGGCGACACGGTGAGCCTTTCTGCCTCTGTGAAGATGGCTTCGGACGGAAGAAACGAAAATCTCTATTTTGCCTCGCGGGACATTCGTCTGATTGCTTCACAGCGCGGCGAAGCGGAGATCACGCGTCCAGAGAAGATTCCCGTGCGCTTCTGGCCTGCCGTCGCGGCCTATCGCGTGCGCGAACGAATTACCATGCTGTTTTCACCCGATACCGAGGCATTCGTTCGGGCGCTTTTGACCGGCGACCGCAGCGGGCTTTCCTATGAAACGAAAAATCAGATGTCCGTTGTTGGCATTTCGCACGTTGTGGCGGTCTCGGGACTGCACGTCTCGCTGATCGTGGGCTTCGTGCAGCTTCTATGCCTGCGCAGACGGCGGCTTGCAAGCGCGTTGAGCTTTGCGGCAATGTTCTTTTTCGCGGCGATGCTGGGCTTCCCGGCCTCGGTCGTTCGTGCGGTCGTGATGAATTCCATGCTGCTGCTTGCGCCCCTCGTGCACAGAGAAAACGACGCGCCCACGGCGTTGGGCTTCGCACTGCTCCTTCTGCTCCTGGAAAATCCGTGGTCAGCGGCGGATGTGAGCTTGCAGCTCTCCTTCGGCGCGACGGCGGGTATCGTCCTCTGGGCAAGGCCGCTTCAGCGTTGGCAGGAGAGAAGATTCCTCACCGAGCGTTTCCGCAGACGGCATCGCCTGCCGGCGCGCCTTGCACGCGGCGTTTTTTCCATTCAGGCCATGAGCCTGAGTGCGTCGGTGCTCACAACGCCGCTCATTGCGTATTATTTCGGCA
The DNA here is from genome assembly GCA_934667815.1 of uncultured Oscillospiraceae bacterium. Lineage (GTDB taxonomy): Bacteria > Bacillota > Clostridia > Oscillospirales > Oscillospiraceae > JAZOXB01. The sequence continues at coordinate 36,599 of CAKUMO010000022.1, read as the reverse complement.
CGGTCAGCCTGATCGCGCCGGTGACGAATCTGCTGCTTTTGACCCTGATCGGCTACCTTTTTACATGCGCCTGCACCGGAGTGCTGCTGAGCTTTCTCTGGCTGCCATTGGGAAGGGCTGCCGCATGGTGCCTTGATTGGCCGGTGCGGCTGGTGCTCACGGTCATCCGTGCGCTTTCCAAAATTCCCTTTGCGGCAGTCTATACGCAGAGCATGTACATCTGCCTCTGGCTTGCGGCGGTGTATGCAATGCTTGCGGTATTTTTGATCGGGCGGTTCCGCTGCAAGCGCGTGTTCTGCGCGGCGGTGGCGGCGAGTCTTGCGTGCGCGGTGACCTTTTCCATGCTGCCCGAGCGGGCGCAGCTTGTCTATACCATGCTCGATGTCGGGCAGGGACAGTGCATCCTGCTTCAGGCGGGAGGCATGACGGCTGTGGTGGACTGCGGCGGAGCTTATGCCGAGGATGCGGGTGAGCAGCTTGCGCGGAGACTTCTGATGCAGGGCAGAACGCAGATCGATTTCCTCGTGCTTACACATTATGACGAGGATCATGCGGGCGGTACGGAGCAGCTTCTTTCGCGGCTTCGGGTCGGCGCGCTCTTTGCGCCGGATCTTGCCGACGAAAACGGTCTGCGTGAGCGGGTGCTCGCCGCTGCGGAGCGGGCAGGCACGTCCGTGAATCTTGTGACCGAGGATGTCACGGCGGAATTTCCGGGAGGAGCGCTGCAAATTTTCGCGCCCGTGAAGCGTGGAACGGACAATGACGGAATTAGTGCATTGATGTCCGTGGAAGAATATGATATACTGATTACCGGCGATATGGACATGCAGTCCGAGCAACTGCTTGCGCTGCGGCACGGGCTGCACGATATTGAGGTGCTCGTGGCCGGGCATCACGGCTCAAAAGGCTCCACGGGTAACGCGCTTTTGCAGACGGTGCGGCCGGAGCTGGTGCTCATCAGCGTGGGCGAAAACTCCTATGGGCATCCCTCACCGGAGGTTCTGCAGCGCATCGAGACTGCGGGCGCGCTGGTGCTGCGCACCGACGAGCTGGGCGATATTGAAATTAAGAGGTAATTATGGCTAAGAAAACGGAGGCTTCTCCTGCGGGATATGAACAACTGAAAAAAGATCTCGCGCAGAAGCAGCCGGGGCGTTTTTATATTTTCTCCGGTGAGGAGGATTATTTACAGCGCTATTATCTGGGAATGCTCAGAAAGCAGCTCCTCGACGGCCCTGCGGAGGATTTTAACTATCACCGTCTGACGCAGGAGAATTTGACCGCGCAGCTCCTTTATGACAGCATTGAGGCACTGCCGATGATGGCCGAGCGCTCGATGGTGCAGGTGGACGACGTCGATCTGTTCCAGCTCCCGGAGGCGGAGCGGACGAAGATTGCCGAGACGCTTGCCGATCTGCCGGACTATTGCTGTCTGGTTCTGACTTACAGCGCCGATGCCTTCAAGCCGGACAAGCGCGTGAAAAAGCTCTGGGAGGCCATGCAGAAAAACGCCGTGCAGGTGGAATTCCGCTACCAGAGCGAGCGCGACCTGAAGGCGTGGATCGTGCGGCATTTCCGCGCGAAGAATAAGCTGATCTCACCACAGACCTGCGACTTCTTGCTGCGCTACTGCGGCGTATCCATGACGCATCTGGACATGGAGATCGAAAAGCTCTGCGCCTATTCCGAGGCGCCGGAGATCGTGCAGGCCGATATTGAGGCCGTAGCCGAGCCGACGATCGAGGCGGTCGTGTTCGAGATCACGGACGCTATGGCGCAGCGGGATTTTGCGCGTGCGCTGTCGCGTCTGGACGTGATGTTCAAGCTCCAGCCGGAGGCAATCCCCATTTTGGCAGCCATCGGCAGCCAGATGCGCCGCCTGAATGCGGCCAAGATGCTAATGAATGCGGGCAAAACCGCGGACGATCTGGCGAAGCTCTATTCCCTCCAGAGCTTTGCCGCGAATAAGACCATGTCGCAGGCGCGGCGTCTGTCGGAGCGCTTCTGTGAGCGCGCGGTACTGCTGTGCTGCGAGACGGATTTCAAGCTCAAACGCTCATATGACGATCCCAAGCGCCTGCTGGAACTGCTTGTTTTGACGCTTGCCGAGGAGGCGCGTCATGATTAAGCTCAGTCAGGCCATCGTCGTCGAGGGGAAATACGACAAGAACGCGCTGCGGCAGCTCGTGGACGCGCCGGTGTTTGAGACGAACGGTTTCGGCGTGATGAAAAACCGGGAGCTGGTAGAGCTTTTGCGTCTGACGGCGCGGCGGCGCGGCCTGATCGTCCTGACGGATTCGGACGGCGCGGGCTTTGTCATCCGCAATTATCTCAAGCGCGTTTTGCCCAAGGCGGGCGTGCTGCACGCCTATGTGCCGGACGTTTACGGGAAGGAACGGCGCAAGGCACACGCCGGAAAAGAGGGAAAGCTCGGTGTGGAGGGCATGCCGCCGGAAATCCTGCTGCAGGCGCTGCGAAATGCAGGCGCGGAGGCTTCGGAAGGCCCGGCGCAACGCGGCGCGCCTATCGTCAAGGCAGACCTCTATGCCGCGGGCTATTCCGGCCGGACGGACAGCGCGGCGCAGCGCGCGGCGCTTTTGAAGGAGCTGTCACTGCCGGAGCACATGAGCAGCAATGCACTGCTGGACGCGCTGAACGTTTTGATGACGCGCGAGGAATTTTTGAGTCGATACGGAGAAAACCATGGTTGATATTTCGGTAAAGGATCTGGTCAAATCCTTTGAAGTCGGCAGCATTTTGCTCGACGGCCTGACCTTCGACATCCACGAGGGCGAATGCGTCGGCATCATGGGCAGAAACGGCTGCGGCAAGACGACGCTGTTTCGTCTGCTCACCGGGGAGCTGACGCCGGACAGCGGCGAGATCGTCATTGCCTCGGGCAAAAAGCTCGGGCTGATCTCGCAGATTCCGCACTATCCTGCGGGCTATACGGTCAATGACGTGCTGGCCACGGCCTTTGCGCCCTTACAGGCGCTGAAGCGGCGCATGGAGGAGCTGGAAAAGCAGATGACCGAGGCAACGCCAAAGACCGTGCTTGACGAATACGACCGCGTGTCCAGCGCCTATCATGTCGGCGGCGGCTACGAGCAGGACACGCAGACGGATAAGATCTGCAACGGCCTCGGCATTCCGGCCGCGATGCGTGAGCAGGCGTTTGACCGCCTTTCCGGCGGCGAAAAGACGCGCGTGAATCTCGGCCGCCTGCTGCTGGAAAAGACGGACATTCTGCTTCTGGACGAGCCGACGAACCATCTGGATCTGCGCAGCGTCGAATGGCTGGAGGAGTATATCAAAAAATTCAAGGGGACGGTGCTCACCATCTCCCATGACCGCTATTTCCTCGACCGCGTCGTTGAGCGCATCATCGAGATCAGCGCGGGAAAAGCGGAATTTTACAGCGGCAACTACACATTCTATTTGCAGGAAAAACAGGAACGCTTCAACACGCAGCTTAAGCAGTACGAGCAGGAGCAGGCCAAGCTCAAGCAGCTCGGCTTCACGCTCGAGCGTATGAAGGGCTGGGGCATCAACAACCGCGTGCTCTATCGGCGCGCAATGTCCATTCAGCACCGCATGGAGCGCATCGAAAAGACCGACCGCCCGACGAAGGAAAAGACCCTGCGTGCCCGCTTCGGGCAGAAGGACTTCCACGGCGACGAGGTGCTGTCCGTCAAAAATCTCGGCAAGCGCTTCGGCGAGCGGACGCTCTTTTCCGGGATTGATCTGCAGGTTGCGGGCGGTGAACGCATCGCGCTTTTAGGAGACAACGGAACGGGAAAGACGACCTTCCTGCGCGTGCTGCTGGGCGAGGAACCGGGCGAGGGCAAGATCCGCTTCGGCCCGTCCGTCAAGTATGGCTATCTTCCGCAGGTCATCCATTTCGACCACCCGGAGCGCACGCTCTATGACACCATGCTCTACGAGAAGAACTGCACGCCGCAGGTTGCACGTGACAGACTGGGCGCGTTCCTCTTTTCGGGGGAAGACGTGTTCAAGACCGTCGGCACGCTCTCCGGCGGCGAGCAGTCGCGTCTGCGCCTGTGCATGCTGATGGATGACAAGATCAACCTTCTGATCCTCGACGAGCCGACGAACCATCTGGACGTGGCTTCGCGCGAATGGATCGAATGCGCGATCGATGACTACGAGGGCACGCTGATCTTTGTCTCGCACGACCGCTATTTTGTGGAGAAATTTGCCACGCGCGTGTGGGAACTGGAAAACGGCACGATCCGCGATTTTCCCTGCGGCTATGCCAAGTACCGCTCCATCAAGGAGCACGAGGCGATGCAGCGCGTGCCTGAAAAGAAAGAAAAAGCACCCAAGCCCACGCGGCAAATGCCGGACAAGGAGCTGCAAAAGCTCGTGCGCCGTCTGGAACGGGAGATCGCGGCGCAGGAGGACGCGGTGGCGACGCTCGACCGTGCGCTTGAGGCCGCCTCCTCGGACTATCAGGAGCTGGTACGCCTGACGGCGGAGCGCGAGGAAGCGGAAAACAAACTGGAAGAACTTATGACGCAGTGGGAGACCGCCGCGTCGCAGATTGAAGAATAAAGGAGAATCCGACATGAGTGAAAATTGCAGCGGAAATTGCTCGAGTTGCGGCGAAAACTGCGGCGAACGTACAAAAGAGAGCCTGCTTGCCGCGCTGAACGAGAGATCGAAGGTCAAAAAGGTCATTGCCGTTGTTTCCGGCAAGGGCGGCGTCGGCAAGAGCACCGTCACGGCCATGCTGGCTGCCGCCGTGCAGCGGCGCGGCGCACGCACGGCCATTCTGGATGCCGACATCACAGGCCCGTCCATTCCGAAGGCCTTTGGCGTGGACGAATGCGCCGGTACGGACGAAAGCGGCCTGTATCCCGCTGTGAGCAAGACGGGCGTGCAGATCATGTCCATCAATCTGCTGCTGGACAATGCGAGCGACCCTGTGCTCTGGCGCGGTCCCATCATCGCGGGCGCGGTGAAGCAGTTCTGGACGGACGTCATCTGGAACGACGTGGACTATATGTTCGTGGATATGCCTCCCGGAACGGGCGACGTGCCGCTGACGGTGTTCCAGTCCCTGCCCATTGACGGTGTGATTATCGTCACCTCGCCGCAGGAGCTGGTCTCCATGATCGTCGGTAAGGCCGTGCGCATGGCCAATATGATGCAGGTGCCGGTTCTGGGTCTGGTGGAGAACTACAGCTACTTCCGCTGCCCGGACTGCGGTACGAAGCACGCGATTTTCGGAGAGAGCCATCTTGCCGAGACGGCACAGGAATACCGGCTTCCCGTGCTGGCGCAGCTTCCCATCGATCCGGATGTGGCGAAAGCCTGCGACGCTGGCGAGGCGGAGCGCCTGCACTGCGAGGAGCTGGAGCCGGCGATTGCCGCAGTCATGCAGGCATAACTAACCAACCAAGGACGTGCCGTCGGGCACGTCCTTTTTTGAAAAATTTTCCCCATGCGGGAACATGTCCGCAGCTTTGCCGTCAAAGAAGCGTTAGTATGATGCCGAAACGGAGGAATTACCATGAAAAACAAACTGACAGTTCTGCTTCTGACGCTGGTGCTGCTGGTCGGGCTTCTGGCCGGCTGCGGCGGCGAAAAGGCTACGGTCAACGTGCAGTCGGTCGCCATGATCACCGGCTATGGCACGGCGGGCGCATTCAATACCTGTGCGGGCGTGGTCGTCGCCCAAAACGAAATCAAGATCGAGCGCAAGGATGACCGCAAGGTCGCCGAGCTGCGGGTCGCGGTCGGACAGGAGGTCAAAACGGGCGACGTTCTGTTCGTCTATGATATGGATGAGATGAAGCTGACCATCGAGAAGGCCGAGCTGGAGATCGAAAGCCTGAAGAACAACATTACGGACTACGATACCCGCGTGGCACAGCTCGAAAAGGAAAAGGCAAACGCGCCTGCGTCCGAGCAGCTTTCCTACACGGTACAGATCCAATCGCTGCAGGCCGATAAGAAGGAGGCACAGTACAATCTGACCGTCAAGGAGAAGGAGCTTGAGGCGCTCAAGGAGACCGGCGACAACGGTGAGGTGCTTTCTCCCATCGACGGCAAGGTGCAGGCCATCAACGAAAACGGCGGCACGGACAGCACGACCGGTGAGGCGCTGCCATACATCTCCCTGATCCAGAACGGTGATTTCCGCGTCAAGGGCAAGATCAACGAGCTCAACCGCGACGACTTTTATCAGGGAGCACAGGTCATCCTGCGGTCGCGTGCGGACAGCACCCAGACCTGGATGGGCACGATCACCGAGATTGACCAGAATAATCCCAATAAAAAATCCAGCGGTTATTTCGGCGCCGATGACGATACGACAAGTTCCAGCTCCTACCCCTTCTATGTCGCGCTGGACTCCACCGACGGCCTGATGCTTGGACAGCATGTCTACATCGAGCCGAATGACGGCCAAGGAGACAGCACCGAAGGTCTGTGGCTGGATGCGTCCTATCTGGTTGGCTCTGAGGACGAGGGCTTCTATGTCTGGGCGGCCGACAAGCACGACAAGCTCGAAAAGCGCACGGTCAAGGCCGGTAGCTTTGACGAGACGCTCAACCGCTACGAGATTACCGACGGCCTGAGCCCGGAGGATTACATTGCCTTCCCGGCAGACGATCTGCAGGAGGGCGCACCTGTTGTCAAGAACGACACGATCAGTGAGGATAACAACAATTCCGGAATTGACATCGGCGACATGAGTGGCTTTGACGGCGGTGATGGCGGCTTCGACGGCGGCATTGCGGTCGAACCTACGGTTGGAGGCTGAGCCATGCTGGTAGAAATGAAAGACATCTGCAAGGATTATCCGCAGGGCAGGGAAGTCGTCCGTGTTCTGAAGAATATCAACTTGCAGGTCAACGAGGGCGACTATCTCGCCATTATGGGGCCGTCCGGCTCCGGCAAGACCACACTGATGAATCTGATCGGCTGCCTGGATGTGCCGACGAGCGGACAGTACCTGTTGGCCGGAAAGGATCTGCACGGTGCGACCTCGAACGAGCTGGCGCAGGTGCGAAACGAGCTGCTGGGCTTTGTGTTCCAGAGCTTCTATCTGCTGCCGAAGATGTCGGCGGTGGACAATGTCGCGCTGCCGCTGCTCTACGCGGGCGTACCAAAAAAGGAACGCCGCGAGCGTGCAATCGAAGCGCTCAAGCTCATGGGACTGGGCGAGCGCCTGGAATTTCAGCCGAATCAGCTCTCCGGCGGTCAGTGCCAGCGCGTGGCCATCGCCCGCGCCATTGTCGGCAAGCCCAAGCTGCTGCTGGCTGACGAGCCGACCGGCGCACTGGACAGCGCAGCCGGTGAGCAGATCATGGATATTTTCGATTCTCTGAATCAGAACGGCGCGACGATCATTATGATAACCCATGAGCGTTCCATTGCCGAGCGTGCCAAGCAGATCCGCCACATCCGCGACGGCGTCCTGTCCGAGCCGGAGAAGGGAGGAAACGAGCAATGAGCAAAAAACTCAAAACCGTGCTGATCTCTGTCGTCAGCGTTGTTGTGGCGGTGGCGATCGTTATCGGCATCGTCTGGGCACTGGGCAGAAACAGCGATCCTGTGAAGGTTGTGCCCGTGAGCATGCACAGCTCGAATTACATGGGCAACGAAACCGAAAGCACGGGCTTTGTCACTGCCGAGCAGCTCCAGAAGATCATCGCCTCCTCCACGCAGACGATCACGGAGATTTTTGTCCAGCAGGGGCAGGAGGTCAAGAAGGGCGATAAGCTCCTGAGCTATGACACGACCCTGTCCGACATCCAGCTCGAGCGCAAGCAGATCAACGTCAAGCAGGCGGAGCTGAATTTCCAGCAGGCCAAGGACGAGCTGGCACGCATCAACGCGATGAAGCCCTATGTCCCGCCCACGCCCACCGAGCCGACGACCGAGGCACCTACCGAGCCGCTGGAGCCGGTCGAGGAGCTGCCTTATTGCATCGGCGGCGACGGGACGGAGGAAAAACCGCTGCGCTACCTTGTTTCCGAGGATTTCCTGTTCGACATAGACTTTTTGACCAAGGCGATGGGAGAAAAGAAGGAGCTTTACATCTCCTTTGAGCAGCGCGAGGAAAACGCCCTGAAGGGCGAACTGCTGCAAAACTGGGGCCTGCATCTTCTCGTCGATGAGAAAACCGAGAAGCTGAGTCTCGGCGGCTTTCAGCCGCCCATGCCTGCGGACGACGAACCGGAACCGACGCCCGATCCCACCTTCCCGAACGATGACAGCTCCGGCTACACCGCAGCCGAGATCGCCAAGATGCGCGCAGAGCAGCAGGTGAAGATCCGTGACGCGGATCTGGCCTACCGTCAGGCACAGGTGGAATATGAAAAGATGAAGGTCGAATCCGAGAACGGCTTTGTCTATGCGACCGTGGATGGCACGGTACTCGTGGTCAACGATCCCGAGACGGCTGCCCAGCAGAATCAGCCGGTCGTGACCGTTTCCGGCGGTGGCTGCTACTATGTCAAAGCCACGCTCAGCGAGTATGACCTGCAAAAGTACGGTGTCGGCGCACAGGTGCGCATCCAGTCGTGGGGCATGAACGGCATGGTCGAGACGGTCGGTACCATCGATTCCGTCTCCGACACGCCAACGACCAGCGACTTTTACTACGGATCGAGCGATCCCAACGCGTCGTATTACAACGCCATGATCGCAGTCGGCGCGGACGCGGAGCTGAACGAGGGCGACTATGTCAGCGTCTATTTCGGCGGCGGCGGCGACGGCAACGCTCTGTATCTCGAGGCCATGTATCTGCGCACCGAGGGCACACGCGCCTATGTCTATCGCCGCGGTGAGGATGGGCTTTTGAAAAAGACCTATCTGCGAACCGGCGAACAGCTTTGGGGCTATGTGCGCATCATTGACGGCCTGACACAGGACGATTACATCGCCTTCCCCTATGGCAAGAACGTCAAGGATGGAGCAAAGACCGAGATGGACGAAAACGGGGATACGAAGGAAAATCCCGGTATGTACTGGTAAGGAGGAATGAACCGTGTTTGAAAATGTGCATCTTGCCTTTCAGGGCGTTTTGAGCCACAAGCTGCGTTCCTTCCTGACCATGCTGGGCATTATCATCGGTATTGCTTCGATCATCACGATCATTTCGACCATCAAGGGAACCAACGAACAGATCAAGCAGAACCTGATCGGCGCGGGAAACAACGTTGTGACCGTGCAGCTTTACCAGAACGACATGACCTACGACATGATGTATAACCAGAACCCGCTGGGAGTCAAGGTCATCACGCCAGAGCAGCTCGACGAAGTGCGCAAGCTCGACGGTGTCGCAGACGTCACCGCTTTCCGTAGCCGCAGCTATAACGACAATACGGTGTTCTATCAAGGCACGTCCTTCTCCGGCGCGATGTTCGGCATTGATGAGCACTATTTCAGTGTCAATGGCTACCAGATCAAGCTGGGGCGCGGCTTCACCGCTGCGGAGTATTCTGCGGCAAAAAAGGCCGCCATTCTGGACGAAAAGGCCGCGACTGCGCTTCTTGGCCACGGCGATCCCGTAGGCAAGGTCGTGGAGATTGGCGGCGAGCCGTTTACGGTCATCGGTGTGGCGGCGCTCAAGTCCTCTTTTGAGCCGACGATCAACTCCGAGGAAGATTATTACATGTATGCCAACGAGTCCAACGGCCGCATCTTCATCACCGAGGGCGCATGGCCGCTGGCCTACCGCTTCGACGAACCGCAGAGCGTGGCGGTGCGCGCGAATTCCACGGACGATATGACCAAGGCCGGCAAGGCTGCGGCGGACTATCTCACCGAGCACCTTGTTGCACCGCTTGCCTCGAAGAACGGCTTCTCCTACCGCAGCGACGACCTGCTGAAGCAGGCCGAGCAGCTTCAGGAGATGAGCAGCTCGACGAACAATCAGCTCATCTGGATCGCGAGCATTTCTCTGCTGGTCGGCGGCGTGGGCGTTATGAACATCATGCTCGTCACCGTCACCGAGCGCACGACGGAGATCGGCCTGAAAAAGGCCATCGGCGCAAAGCGCCGCCGCATCCTCGCGCAGTTCCTGACCGAAGCCTGCGTGCTGACCGGCATCGGCGGTATTCTGGGCGTCCTCGGCGGCGTGGGTATGTCGCAGTTGATTTCGAAATTTATGGATACGCCGACTGCGCTCAGTGCGCCCGCGATTCTGATCGCGGTGGTGTTCTCCATTCTGATCGGCATCATCTTCGGCCTGCTGCCCGCAGTCAAGGCTTCCAAGCTCAACCCCATTGAAGCGCTTCGCAGAGACTGATTTTCGACCTAACACCGCAGGCTTCTGCCTGCGGTGTTTTTTATTTCTTGACGATTTGCCTGCTTCGTGGTATTCTAATAGCGGATCCGATGGAAGGAGAGAAACTATGAAGCTGCATCGGAATGAAAAATATGTAAAATGGGGCCTGACGGCCTTCCTCGTTATCGTCGCGGGTGCTGTTACATGGACGATCGTGTCCAATCTGCGCGGGTTTTATAATTTGATCCTCGAATTTCTCGACATCATTTCCGCGCTGCTCTACGGCTGCTTCTTTGCCTATCTGATGAATCCCATCATGGTGCGCTCTCAGAAGCTCATAGACAAACTGCTGGCGAAAAAGAACCGTTTCAAGGAAAAAACTGCCAAGCGTATCAGCAAAATTTCGAGCATCACCATCGCCGTGCTCGTGCTTGTTTTTGCGCTCTATGCCATTGTCGCATTGATCGTGCCGAATCTGATTTCCAGCTTGGAGGAGCTGCTCCAGAAGGATCGCTTGGAGACATATTACAAGACGGTCAGCGGCTGGGTGGACAGACTGATCGCGGACACGCCGTTTGAGCAGTGGGTGAACCAGAATGTGGATACGCTGCTCGACTGGGTGCTCAAGACGCTCAACAGCATCGACATTGCCGCTTTTGTTGCAGGGCTGACCAGCTCCGTTTACAGCGTTGTGGCGACGGTGTTCAACATCCTGTTGGGTATTGTCGCTGCGGTCTATATCCTCGTGTTTAAGGAAAAGCTGAAGTCGCAGGCGAAGAAAATGACCGTAGCGCTGTTTTCTGCCGCGCATGCCAACCGTCTGTTCGAGCTGGCGCGGCGCACTGACCGCATCTTCGGCGGCTATGTGATGGGCAAGATCATCGATGCGATTTTTGTCGGCGTGGTGACCTATATCGCCATGCTTATCATGCATCTGCCGTATGCGCCCCTGATTTCGACCATTGTCGGCGTGACGAATGTCATTCCGTTTTTCGGGCCGATCATCGGGCTTGTGCCGTCAGCGCTGCTGCTGCTCATTGACGATCCCTTGAACGCCTTGTATTTCACGATTTTTACCCTGATTTTGCAGCAGATCGACGGCAATATCGTCGAAAACCGAATCTTGGGCGAAAAACTTGGTATTTCGGACTGGTGGGTTTTGGTTGCGATCCTGGTGTTCGGCGGCGTGTTCGGCTTCGGCGGTATGATGCTCGGCGTGCCCATCTTCGCGGTTTTGTACACGCTGATCTCCGACGGCATCAACAAGCGCCTGCGTAAAAAGCACTATCCGACCGACACCGATGCCTATTACAGCATCCGCACGACGGACGAACTGCCCGTGGCACCGCCCCCGACTTATGCGTTCGTCTCCGTGGAGCCGACCTATGACGTGCAGATCGACCCGGAGGACTACGAGTCGGATCTGGACGACGATTATGATGACTAAGCGCAAAAGCAAAAGCTCCTCGTTAGAGGAGCTCGGCGTGTCGTAAAACTCTTTTCGGCACGCTGACAGACTGCGAAAAAGTTCGGAAGACAAGCAACTCACGCTCGTCGGCGTACATAGGTACGGTAGGGCGTGAGTTGCGCAGTAAGTCAAAATCCTTGCCTGTCAAGCCGATTTTCAGACTATAAAGTTTGGAATCCCCGACTTTTGTAAATGAAATCCAGAGAGCAAAAATTCATTGAATTGTGAATCGATTTTGACGATTACGGACTTTTTTGACAGTCTGAAAAGCTCCTCGTTAGAGGAGCTTTTGTGTTTTCTATTCCTGTGTTTGCAGCGTTGCGATGCAGGCATCAAGCACGCGGCTGAGCACCGGCAGGCATGAGGCTGCGCCGCCGCCGCCTTTTTCCACGATGGCGACAAAGGCGAGGGGATAGTTCTCGCTTTGCAGGAAACCTGCGAACAGGCCGTTGGCCGCCTCGCCGTTGCCGACCTCGGCTGTACCGGACTTGCCGCCTGCGTGGCATCCGCTGAAGTACCATTCGCCGTAGACATTCTCCACCGCATAGTGCATCATGTCCGCGAGGCGGTCAGCCGTGCCTTGTTCAAGCACACGGCCGCACATTGAGCGGGAAACGTGATACTTTTCCTTTTCTCCGAAGGAGACACGCTCGACCAGATAGGGCATTGCGGCTTGTCCGCCGTTTGCAATGGCGCCCATGTAGGTCATATATTGGCAGGGATTGATCTGGTCAGTGTACTGGCCGACACCCGCCCACGCGGCTTCATAGGTCGTTGCGCCCGTCAGGTCGAAGCTCCCGGCGGCAGTTTTGGTGCCGTCGAAGGACAGCCGGGAGAGAATTCCGGCCTTTTTGACGTATTTGGTCAGCGTCTCGGGGCCAAGCTCGGCGGCGATCTGCGCAAAGGCGACGTTGCAGGAGTTGGCCAGCGCTTCTTCAAAGCTCTGCGTGCCGTGTACACCGCTGCATACGACGGTTTCGGCGCCGACCTGCGCACTGCCCTCGCAATAGAAGCTGCGCTGCTCGATGTCGGCGATCTCCTCCAGTGCGGCCTCAGCCGTCACGACCTTAAACGTCGAGCCTGGCGTATAGGTGCTGTATAGGAAACGGTTTACATAAACACCCTCGTAGGTCTCCGGATTGTTTGCCACATCCGGCACATCGTCCGGATCAAAGTTGGGGGACGAGACCATGCAGAGAATTTCGCCGGTCTTGTAATTGTACACGCCGATTGCGCCCTTGCGCCCGTCGAGAGCGAAGATTGCGGCACGCTGCGCCTCGGCGCAAAGCGTCAGCTCCATCAATCCCTCGCTGTCGCCTGCGGAATAGGTACCGTTGAAGCGGTCAAAGCCGATCAGCTCGTCGCCGTAGGTGGACAGCAGGAAGGAGGGAATGTTGCCTTCGCGGTCGCCGGTCAGATGCAGCATCGCGCGCTTTAGCGATACGCTGTCGGAATAGGTTTTGCCATGCGTCGCGTCGAGCAGGAGCGTTCCGGTGCGGTCAACAATGCGGCCGCTGTTCATCACGCCGTCGGTGTAGACATGCGGGCTGTTCTGAAAGGTGACCCAGTCGGGCGAATCGATAAAATAGCGGATGACGATCACGATCAGACCCAAAAGCAACACGGCTGCGAGTGCCAGTGCGAACCACGCGCGTTTTGCCAGCTTATTCATACGGCTGCACCTCCTCTGCCTTGACCATGCGCACGGCGAAGCTGGCGTTCTGACGCGTGTCCGCCGCCTTGATAAAGGCAATCAAGCCCCAGGACGAGAGCATGCTCGAGCCGCCGTTGGAAACAAAGGGGAAGGTCACGCCCGTCAGGGGCAGCAGATCCATCGTGCCGAAAACGTTCAGCATCGTCTGAATAACCAGAATGCTCACCGCCGCGCAGGCGCCGATGGTGTAAAAACTGCTGCGGCCAACCTTGGCCGAGCGGACGACGAACACACCGAGAATCACAATGGCCGCGACCATCACGATGCCGAGAATCAGACCCCATTCCTCACAGACGAAGCCGAATACGAGGTCGGTGTCCGCCGCTGCGACGTATTTGAGCCAGCCGTTGCCTGCGCCTAGCCCCAGAAGGCCGCCGGAGGCGATGCACATCATGGCGCGCGTCTGCTGATAGCCGGAGGAAAGTGCGTAGTCCCACGCGTGGCCCCACGTTGCGAAGCGTTTTAGAATGTGCGGACGGAAGCGCACGGCCAGCACGCCCGCAAAGCCCGTGGCCGCGCAGGCCAGCGCCACGGTTGCGAAGCTGCCAGAGCGCAGGAATGCAATGACCAGAAAAGCAACGAAGAAAATCAGCGCTGTGCCGAAGTCATTCATCAGCGCGAGACAGCCGCACACGGCGGCGGAATAGATGATGAACAGAATCAGGTTGCGCTTGGTGACGATGCGATCCATTGTCGAGGCGCCGACGTAGATGAAGCACAGCTTCACCAGCTCCGAGGGCTGGAAGGAGAAAGAACCGATATAAATCCAGTTCTTTGCGCCGTACATCTCCGTGCCGAATACGAGATTGACGGCCAGCAGAAGCAGTCCGCCCACTGCCGCGAGATAGCGGAAGCGCTTTGCCCGCGAGAGGTCGCGCAGCGACCAGCCGATGATGAGATAGATCAAAATGCCGCCGACGAGACAGATGAGCTGCTTGCCCATCTTCGAGGCATCGTCCGAGGCAATCACGGCAAATCCGATGGTCGTGAGGAAGAAGGCCAGCGTCTCAACCTCGTAGCCGCTGCGCCGCGCAAGCCGGAGCGCGAGAAAGAGCAGCCACTCCACGCCGATGAGCGCGGTGAAGCCCAGCACGGCCGAGGACATGGCGTCCGCGTCCAGATGCGTGACGAACTGAAACGCGGTGAAAAGCTGGAACAGCGTCAGGAAAAAGAGCGTCAAACCCGGCCAGCCCAGACTCTGCGGCTTTGCGCGAGTGGCGATCTGATCCTCGAGTTCCTCCTGCGTGACGGGCGCGAGGATCATCTCCACGCCGCCGAGGTCGATGCGGTCGCCGTACTGCACGGCCGAAAGCTCGGTCTGCACGCCGTTGACCGACACCGCACCGCGTGAGCCGATGTCCGTGATCGACCAGCTCCCGTCGTCAAAACGGGTCAGGACGGCGTGACTGCGCGAAACGGTAGGGAAGTCCACCACGATGTCGCAGCCGCGCCCGCGGCCGATGATATTCTCCCAGTGCGTGATGGGAAGCTGATTGCCATCGGGCATGACAAGCCATGCCCACGTTTCCGGTTCACGCCGGAACTTGAGCAGTGGCTTTGCGCAGCGCCAGAGAATTAAAACGCCCAGAAGCGGCGCGATGTAGCGCCAGACCGTGCAGAAGATCTGCGCGAGCTTTGCACCGTCGGACTGGAAATAGTCAAAAATTGTGGTAAACAATGCTTGCACAGGCTCACCTCCATGCGGATATTATATGGAATTTTGCCCGGTTTGTCAATCTTCGGCGCAGCGGGAATGCGCACTTGACAGGCTGCGGCGGGGATGATACAATAATCGGGTCATAGGCGCCTGTGATGGAATTGGCAGACATGCGAGATTTAGGTTCTCGTGTCGAGAGACGTGTGGGTTCGAGTCCCTTCAGGCGCACCATAACAGATACCGTAATTGATACAATCGTGTCAGTTACGGTATCTGCTTTTTTATGCTCTTTTTACTGAAAACAGGGTGTTTTCCTAAACTTTGCAACGCATTTTAGATTGCTGTTTCCATGATACTGTAGTTTGAGCCGATGTACTGACCCCGTAATTACTACATATTGTGCTTTCAATTCGTTAAACAACCGCTATTCGTTATACAGCCGATAGCAACAAAAACAGCCGCCAAGGGTTGTTCAGCTTAGCCACTTGCAATATCCGGGCGACAGAGTTAACATCACACACACTTTTTAGGGAGGGTGATGTTATGAATGTTTTGGAAAATTTCTGGTATGGCAATCTTGACCCGGCAGAGTATGATGCCAACCCCAGCAAGGAATACAAAGAACTTGTGCGGCTCATCAGCCGGAATGAAGAAAAGTTGCTGGCGACTATGACAGAAGAGCAAAAGGAATTATTTTCCCGGTATACAGACTGCGTCCGGGAACACCAGTCGATGGCAGAATGCTTGCTATTTCAAAACAGCTTCCGCCTGGGTGGTAGAATGATGCTGGAAGTAATGAGAGATGGTGCCGGGAATGAATAAGTATATCGATACCTTGAAACGGTATGTGGCGGAGAATTCACCCAACTACGTCAGCGATGCCCACACTATCCCGGAAATAGCAATGCGACTGAAGCCACGATAAATATAGCCCCTCGTCACCGTAAAAAGTAACGAGGGGCTTGTCCTGTCAATGCGTTATGTGCTTAACAGTGCGAAGGCCAGTCCCAGCAATCCAACCGGAATCAGCAAGAGAAGTCCTCCCGCAAAAATGAAACACAAGATTAGTGCGGGTAGTGCCATTACGAAAAGAATCGTTGCAAGCACTTTTGTTAATACTCAAGCGCTTTCATATAGTCGTAGTTCTTTCTCATACCCTCGATACAGGTCTTTAGAACGTACTCACGGCTCATAACATTAAACAGGCCCGTTTCCATGCCGGACAGTTCAATATTAGAAGGAAGCAGGTCAACGCCTTCATCATGGGCGATGATCGCGTTGCCGGGAGGCTGTTCATCTTCTATGACCGATTGCATGAGCGAAGATAGCGACACATCCAACTCGTCAGGGTTCTTTATACCGAGGCTCACCGTGAGGCTCCCTTGCGGGTCAGCGTCAATCAGTAAGACCCTATTTCCGGTGTTTGCAAGGCCCACGCCGAGATTAACTGTAGTAGTTGTTTTGCCGACGCCGCCTTTCTGGTTCGTGATAGCGATCACCTTACAGTTTTCCATGCGTTTTCCTCCTTTCTTGGAATTCACGACCCATTAAGCTAAGCTCTGGATCATGTAAAAGCGCAGTATTTGTTCTCAACGCCCTCTGCGCTATAGGAAGTCATCAAGCGACTGTGTGCTTCACAATCTCATAGGAGTCTCACCTCTGCCGGGTTCTCCGCCAGCCCCGTAGGGAAGTATCATTGTCCTCAAACCTGTCATGGCCATATCAGGAGCAACCCGATATTTACAACACTGGATTCTCGCAGGAGCGTACATGCTGCTCGGCTCATCAGTTTGATTAAGGTACTTGATGACCTGTTTATTTAATTTTCAAAGATCATGAAGCGGCACCTCTGTTAGTTTTTGAAGAGCCCCTTCACTAAGTAAGGAATTAGAGGGGGTGTTTTTATGGGTGCCCTTCAAAAAAATTTTTTCGGACAAAACAAAAAAGCCCTTGTGAAATCTTAGGTGATTCCACAAGGGCTACAAGATGGTTTTATTCGGTTTTCTTTACTTCACGTTGTGACAAAGCGTTTCAAATGAAAGAGATAGGCAGGATAAGCGCCGATATTGTTACCCCCAAATGCCTAAAAGTTGTTCCCGTGGTTGTCCCCGAAGTTGTCCCATAAAGACGAAAAAAGGGGAGTTGTCCCCGGTAAAAACGATTTGGTTGGGTCAGGTTGAGCCAGACCAGGGCAAAAAGAAAAACCCCGGAAAACCGCATGGTTCCGGGGTTTTTGGGCATTTTGAAGTCTCGATCAGCGCTTGCTGAACTGCGGAGCGCGACGGGCTGCTTTGAGGCCGTATTTCTTGCGTTCCTTCATTCTCGGGTCACGGGTGAGGAAGCCGGCGGCCTTCAGGGCTGCGCGATACTCGCCGTTAACACCCAGCAGAGCGCGGGAGATGCCATGACGGATGGCGCCGGCCTGACCGGTCACGCCGCCGCCCTTGACGGTGCAGACGATGTCAACCTTGCCGAGGGTCTCAGTGGTGACCAGCGGCTGACGAACGATCAGCTTCAGGGTCTCGAGGCCGAAATAATCGTCGATGTCACGGCCGTTAATGATGATGGAGCCGGTGCCGCCTTCGTAGACGCGGACGCGCGCGACGGAGGACTTACGTCTGCCGGTGCCGTACTGATACTGTTTCTTGCTCTCGTACATAGTCTGTTACCTCCTGATTAGTCCAGCGTCCATGCTTCGGGCTTCTGGGCGGCGTGGTTATGCTCAGCGCCAACGAAGAGCTTCAGACGGGTGAGTGCGGCGCGGCCGATGGTGTTCTTGGGGAGCATGCCCTTGACGGCCAGCTCCATGGCGAACTCGGGACGCTCAGCCATGAGGGTCTTATACTTGGTTTCCTTCAGGCCGCCGATCCAGCCGGAATGACGGCGATAGTACTTCTGCTCCAGCTTCTTGCCGGTGAGGATGGCCTTCTCGACGTTGATGATGATGACGTAGTCGCCGCAGTCAACGTTGGGGGTGAAGTCGGGCTTGGTTTTGCCGCGAAGGATGTTCGCAGCGATCACAGCGGTGCGGCCCAGGGGCTTATCTGCTGCATCAAGAACGTACCATTTGCGCTGGACGTCCTCTTTTCTGACCAGAGTAGTGGACATGAGTGATTTCCTCCGTATATGATAATAAATATTTTGACAAACTCGGGTTTTGCGCGTACAATACGAGTACACAGCTTTCTCTTTATACCACACCGAAAACCGGCTGTCAAGCATCTTTTTTCAAAATTTCATTTTTCTCCGAGAGAACTCTCGTATTCTCTGTTTTTCTCTCGTATTCTCTCGTTTTCTCAAAAGGCAAAAAATCTGATTTTAAGGAGATCACACAAAATGCAGCGAATGATGGGCCTCATGCGCCGGTGCATAGACGACTACCGCATGATCGAGCCGAACGATAAAATCGCCGTGGGCGTTTCCGGCGGCAAGGATTCCCTGACGCTTCTGGCGCTTCTGGCCGCACTGCGGGAATACTATCCGCAGCCCTACGACCTGACGGCCATCACCATTGATATGGGTCTGCCGGGAATGGACTTTGCGCCCGTGGAGGACTTCTGCGCACGGCTGGGAGTTCCCTACCGGCGCGTGCCCACACAGATCGGCCCGATCATTTTCGAGTACCGCAGGGAGAAAAATCCCTGCTCGATGTGCGCAAAAATGCGGCGCGGCGCACTGAATCAGGCGCTGCTGGAGCAGGGCTTTCACAAGGTCGCACTGGGGCATCACTATGACGACGCGGTGGAGACGTTCCTGATGAGTCTGCTGTTTGAGGGCCGTCTGAGCTGCTTCCAGCCCGTAACCTATCTCGACCGCAGCGGCGTAACGCAGATCCGGCCGATGCTGTATCTGACGGAGAGCATGGTGCGCAATTTTGCTGCCGAACAGCAGCTTCCTGTCGTGCACAACGTCTGCCCCTCGGACAAGCACACCAAGCGGCAGGAGATCAAGGATCTGATCGTCACGCTCTCGGCAACCTATCCCGACCTGAAAAACCGCGTATTCGGCGCAATGCAGCGTCTGCCGCTGCCGGAATGGGGCGTAACCCCGCATCCGCGCGGAAAGAAGGACGAGCAATGAGTCTGCAAAACCGGCTGTATCTCTCGACCATTGACCCGCAGGCAGCCGATCTGGCGCGGCAGTACGGTCTCGGGCTGGAGCTGGCGGACTTCTGTTATCCGCCGGCACTGGAGGACGAAGCCGTCCGTGCGGCGGTCGGGCAAAAAATGCAGGGCATTTCACATTTCTGGTTTCATGCACCCTTCGGCGAGTTCTGCGCCTGCGCCATCGACCCGATGGTACGCGACATCGCCAAGCTGCGCTATCGGCAGGCGCTTGACCGCGCACTGGCGCTGGGCGTGCGGTGCATCGTGATCCACGGCGGCTTTCTGCCGCACGTCTATTTCCCTGAATGGTACGTTGCGCAGAGCGTGAAGTTCTGGAGGGAATTTCTGTGTGAAGCTCCCACGAATGTGACGCTCGCGCTCGAAAACGTGATGGAGCCATCGCCGGACACGCTTGTCGCCATTGCAGAGGGCGTGAACGACCCGCGGCTCGGTCTGTGCCTCGATGCGGGGCACGCCAACACCTGCGTCAGCAGCGTGCCGCCCGTGCAGTGGCTTGCGCCCATGCAGCCATGGCTGCGCCATGTGCATCTGCACAATAACCAAGGCAAGGATGACCTGCATGCCGCGCTCGGCAGCGGCAACATCGACATGGTTCGCTTTCTGGACGAGCTGCAAAAGCGCTGTCCGCAGGCGACCGTCACGCTTGAAAACCCCGACTGCGCGTCCTCGCTTGCGTGGCTGCGTCAGCATGGGGCTTTGGAGGCATTTGTATGACACGCAAAGAACTATCGGAATATCTTTCCGCCATTTCCGCACCCGACCACGCGGCCATGGACGCCGCAGCGAAGCGGCAGGCGCAGCTTGCCAAGCCTCCCGGAAGTCTCGGAAAGCTCGAGGAGCTGTCCATCCGTCTGGCCGGTCTGACCGGCCAACTGTATCATCACGCCGAACGCTGTGACATTCTGGTCTTTGCCGCAGACAACGGCGTCGTGGCAGAGGGCGTGTCCTCCGCGCCGCAGTCGGTAACGCTCTCGCAGGCGCTCAACATGACGCGCTACGCCACCGGAATGTCCTGCATGGCGCACGCGCTCGGCTACGGCGTCCGCGTGTACGACGTGGGCATCAACGGCGGGGTGCCGGGTGGTTCGGCCGTTGTCCCCTGTAAAGTCCGCTATGGCACGGAAAATCTGGCTGTGCGTCCGGCGATGACGGAATCCGACGTTTTGCAGGCGATTTCCGTGGGCATTGCGGCCGCAGAGCAGGCAAAAGAGGACAAGCTTGACGCCATCGGCATCGGGGAAATGGGCATCGGCAACACCACGACCTCCACGGCTGTTCTCTGTGCGCTGACGGGCGCGGAGCCTGCGCAGGTCACGGGGCGCGGCGGCGGCCTGACCGACGAGAGCTACGCCAAAAAGCTGCACGTCATTGAGCACGCGCTGGCGCTGCACCAGCCGAATGCCGCCGATCCCATCGACGTTCTGGCCAAGGTCGGCGGGCTGGATCTGGCCGCGATGACGGGCGCTTACCTCGGCTGCGCGCACGCGCATCTGCCCGCCGTGGCTGACGGTCTGATCTCCGTCGTGGCGGCGCTGTGCGCCGTCCGGCTGTGCGAAAACGTGCGCGGCGCGGTGTTTCTCTCGCACGCCTCCTGTGAGCCGGGCTATCGGCTGGCGGCCGAAGATTTGCGTCTTTCTCCCTGTCTGCTGCTCAATATGCGGCTGGGCGAGGGCAGCGGATGCCCGCTCATGTTCGGAATCCTGCGTGCAGCCTGTGCCGTAATGAACCGCATGGCGACCTTTTCCGAGGCCAGCATCAACGACGGCTATCTTGACGAAATCCGCCGCATCGACGCATTTACACCGAAGAAGCCATGAAGATTCTATTGATTGGCGGGAGCAAAAGCGGCAAAAGCCACCTTGCGCAGGAATTGGTGCGTGCAACCGGCCGTCCCATGATCTATTGGGCAACGATGCAGCCCATGGACAGCGAGGACGAAGACCGTATTGCCGCGCATCTGCTCGACCGCGAAGGCTGGGGCTTTACAACACTCGAATGTGGGCGCACACTGGAATCGGCCTTTGACCGCGTTCCAAATGACAGTGCGGTGCTGCTCGACAGCATGACCGTTCTGCTTGCGAACGAGATGTTCGCAGAAACCATCGACGAGCAGGCGGGCGCACGCACCGCACGGTCTTTGCTGGCGCTGGGCGAGCATGTGCACACGCTCGTATGCGTGTGCGACGAGCTTTGGCGCGAGGAGGAAGCCTATGGCGAGGGCACGGTGCTGTTCCGCCGTCAGCTTGCGGCGGTCTGCCGGAAGCTGGCCGGGGAATTTGACGTCGTCTGTGAGATTGTCGCCGGAATTTTGCATGTTTGGAAGGGAGAATTGCCTTGAAAAAATGGATCTACGGCTTTTTTATGGCGTGGGGAATGTTTCTCTCCATTCCCTGCCCGCTCCCGAAGTGGCGCGAGGAAGCGCGGACACAGATGACCGCCTGTCTGCCGCTCGTGGGCGGCATCGTCGGCGGTCTGTGGGCGCTGCTGGCATGGGGCGCACGGGCGCTTGACTGCCCGCAGGGGCCGGCATCGCTGGTGCTGGCGGTTTTTCCTTGGCTGTGTACGGGCTTTATCCATCTCGACGGCTTTATGGACGTCTGCGACGCCGTGCTTTCCCGCCGTGACCTGCCGGAGCGGCAGCGGATTCTCAAGGATTCGCACTGCGGCGCATTCGCGGTCATCTGCGTGTGCCTGCTGAGCCTGGCGCAATGGGTCATGTTCTTTTCCACAAAAACGCTGGCGCTTTTGTCGCTGGCGATGCTGCCCGTGGTGACGCGCGGCTGCGCGGGACTGGCGGTTCTGTCTCTGCGACCCATGCAGAGCAGCCAGTATGCCAAGGCCCGTACAAAATCTGTCAGTGCACGCGTGGTTTTATGCGTCCTGCTGACCGCAGCGCTTGCACTGCCCTTCGTTTTCGACGGCTGGTGCGGTGTGGCTGGTCTTGCAGCCGCTTGCGTATACTGGCTGGCCGCACTCTCGGCCAAGCGCCAGCTCGGCGGCATGTCCGGCGACGTATCCGGCTTCGCGCTCTGCCTTGCAGAGTTTGCAGGCGCGGCGATTCTGTGTCTTTGGAGGTAAGCGATGGAACTGATTCTCGGCGGCGCATATCAGGGCAAGCTGACGTGGGCGGTGCAGCGGTACGGTCTCACGCCGGACGACCTCTGCGACCTCGCAGAGTGTGACCCGGTTCCCGGCAAGTGCTGCTACTTCCACTTGGAGTCCTACACCCGGCGCACGGCGCAGCCGCAGCTTGCGCTTTTCGGCGACGGGATCGTGATCTCGCGCGAAATCGGCTCGGGCGTGGTACCCATCGACCCGCAGGAGCGCCTGTGGCGTGAGCGGCACGGCGCATTTTTACAAAAAATCGCGGCAAATTCCACGCGCGTGACGCGCATCTTTTGCGGACTTGCGGAGGCGCTGAAATGAAGCTCTTTCTCCTGCGCCACGGGCTGACGGAGGCGAATGAACGCCGTCTTTACTACGGCCGCACCGATCTGCCGCTTTCCGAGGCCGGACGGGCAGCGCTGCGCGCCTGTGCCGCGCCGCCCGCCGTCGTGCGGTATTTTACGAGCGGACTTTTGCGCACGGAGCAGACGCTTGAGATTTTGTGCGGAAGCGTGCCGCACACAGTCCTGCCCGGTCTGCGGGAGATGGACTTCGGGACGTTTGAGATGAAAAGCTATTCGGAACTGAAGGATGACCCGGATTTTCGGCGCTGGTGCGAGGGCGACAACGAGGCCAACCGCTGCCCCAGCGGCGAAAGTGCAAACGAGGTCACACAGCGTGCGCTGGCCGCCCTCGCGCCTATCCTCGCGGACGGCTCGGATACCCTGTGCGTCACACATGGCGGCGTAATTGCAGGCGTGCTTGCCCATTGGTTTGGCGGCAATCGCTTTGACTGGACGCCGCAGCCCGGCTGCGGCTACTGCGTCGAGGCAGAAAACGGCGCCCCACGCACGGTTTCGCCCTTTCCCGGCGAAATCCCGCACCGGACTTGACAAAAGGTGACATAAAACCATATAATAAGAACCGTGCAGGATCCCTTGCACTGTCCTTTGATTTCATGAAACCGAGGGTTCATTATGTACTATGATGTTGCAATCATCGGCGGCGGTGTCGTCGGCGCGATGACGGCGCGGGAGCTGTCGCGCTATGCGCTTTCGGTCTGCCTGCTGGAAAAGGAAAACGATGTCGCCATGGGCGCTTCCCGCGCAAATTCCGGCATTCTGCACGGCGGCTACGACCCCGAGCCGGGCACGCTCAAAGCCAAGCTTAACGTTGAGGGTCTTCCGCTGGTCTACAAAGCCGCACGCGAGTTGAATGTGCCGTATCAAAACTGCGGTTCGCTTGTCTGCTCCTTCGGCGCAGAGGGCGAGGATGCCGCTATCGACGCGCTGCACGCCCGCGGCGTGCAAAACGGTCTTGACTGTCTGCGCATTCTGTCCGGCAGCGAGGCGCGTGCGCTCGAGCCGGAGCTTTCCGAAAAGGTCACGCGCGCACTGCTCGTACCGAACGCGGGCATCGTCTGCCCCTATGAGCTGACCCTGGCGGCCACGGAAAACGCTCTGCACAACGGCGTGACGCTCAAGCGCAATTTTGAGGTCTGCGCCATTGAGGCAGGCGAGAAATTCACCGTCACCGCCGCCTCCGGCGAGCGGATTCAGTGCGGCTATCTGGTCAACTGCGCGGGCGGCTATTCGGATAAGATCGCCGCGCTGGCGGGCGACGGCTTCTTTGAAATTCAGCCGCGTGCAGGCGAGTATCTGCTTCTGGACAAAGCAGAGGGCCGCCGCGTCACGCACACGATCTTTCAGGTTCCGACCGCCGCCGGCAAGGGCATTCTCGTCACGCCCACCGTAGACGGCAATCTTCTGACCGGCCCGACGGCCGTACCCGTTGCCGCCCCCGACAGCACCGAAACGACCGCAGACGGTCTGCAAGCCGTCGCGGCTCTCGCGGCCAAGAGCGTACCGGGCGTGAATTTCCGTCAGGTCATCACCTCGTTTGCGGGCGTCCGCAGCTCGGAAAAGCACGGAGATTTCATCATTCAGGCTTCCGAACGCGTGAAAAACCTCGTCCACGTTGCGGCGATCGACTCCCCCGGCCTGACCTCCTGCGTCGCCATCGCAAAAATGGCGGTAAGCATTTTGCACACGCTGGGGGCGCCGTCGGAACGCAAGCCCGACTGGGACGGCACACGCGCCGACCCGCACGCCTTCCGCAAGCTCTCCGACGAGGAAAAAGACGCTTACATCCGTCTGCACCCGGCCTACGGCCGCATCGTCTGCCGCTGCGAGACCGTCAGCGAGGGGGAAATTCTCGACGCGCTGCGCCGCGAACCGCGTGCGCTCGACCTCGACGGCGTCAAGCGCCGCACGCGCAGCGGCATGGGGCGCTGCCAGGGCGGGTTCTGCTCACCGCACATTCTCGGTCTCCTTGCCAAGGAGCTGGGCATTCCTATGGAGCAGGTCACAAAATCCGGCTCGGGCAGCAATCTGCTGACCGGCAGACTTTAAGGAGGCGACGCCATGGAACGGCACGATCTTGTCATCATCGGCGGCGGCCCCGCCGGAATGGCAGCCGCAGTCGCGGCCTATGACGCCGGCTGCACCGATGTCGTGATCCTCGAACGTGAGCCGGACATCGGCGGCATTCTGCGCCAGTGCATCCACGCAGGCTTTGGTCTGCACAAGCTCGGGCGTGAGCTGACCGGTCCGGAATATGCGGACGTTTACCGTCAAAAAGTCCTCGAGCGCGGGATCAAGGTCTATTACGAGACGACCGTCACCGCGCTCACGCCGGAAAAGCGTCTCACCGCGCAGAACCGGGAAGGCCTTTTGAAGCTCGAAGCGGGCGCAGTCATTCTCGCCATGGGCTGCCGCGAGCGCAGCCGCGGTGCACTGAACATCCCGGGCGACCGTCCGGCAGGTGTTTACAGTGCGGGCACGGCGCAGAAGCTCCTCAACTGTGAGGGCTACCAAGTCGGCCGCGAGGTCGTCATTCTTGGCAGCGGCGACATCGGCCTCATCATGGCGCGCCGCCTGACGCTTGAAGGTGCGAAGGTCAAGGCCGTGTGCGAGCTGCTGCCTTATTCCGGCGGATTGACGCGCAATATTGTGCAATGTCTCGAAGATTTTGACATTCCGCTTTATCTCTCTACAACCGTTTGTGAGATTCACGGCAAAAAGCGCGTAGAGGGCGTGACCATCGCGCAGGTAGACGCGCAGCGCCGCCCGATTCCCGAGACAAAGCGCTATATTCCCTGTGACACGCTGCTTCTGTCCGTCGGTCTCATTCCGGAGAACGAGCTGACGCGTGCCGCGGGCATTCCCATCGACCCCGTCACGAACGGTGCTCTGGTAGACGAAGCCTGCCAGACGCAGATTGCGGGCATTTTCGCCTGCGGCAACGTTTTGCAGGTCCACGACCTCGTGGACTACGTCTCCGGCGAGGCCGAACGCGCCGGTCTCGGTGCGGCGGCCTATCTGGCCGGAAGGGCCGGTCGCGGCACAAGCGTCGCAGTCCGTCCCGGCTTCGGCGTGCGCTATGTGCTGCCGCAGCACGTCCACACGGATGCACAGGAGGACGTTTCCCTGTTTCTGCGCGTGACGCAGCCCTTCGGGGCCGTGCGCTACACCGTCAAGGCGGGCGACACCGTCCTTGCTGCGGCCAGACGCTTCCGCGCCGCCCCCGGCGAGATGGAAAAATTGACCGTCAAAGCCGAGCTGCTGCATACCGTAACGCAGGACATCACGGTTTCACTGGAGGTGGAGGCATGAAAAAAACGATCACCTGTATCGTCTGCCCGCGCGGGTGCGCTATGACTGCCGAGGTGACCGACGGCAAGATCACCGTGACCGGAAACACCTGCCCGCGCGGTGAAAAGCACGCCATTGCCGAGCTGACCGCGCCCGTGCGCACGCTGACGACCACCGTCCGCGTGGCCAACCGCGAGGATACGATGGTTCCGGTCAAATCCGCCGCCCCCGTGCCCAAGGGAAGCATGTTCGAGCTGATGGCGTGCATCCGCGCACTCAGGGTCAACGCCCCCATTGCCATCGGTGACGTTTTGCTGCGCACATCGGAGGGAATTTTATTCGTCGCAACCGCTTCAGTCAAGTAAATGTGCAAATTGTCATAACTTACATTTGCAATTTGATTACAAATCGGTTACAATGGTCACGTCCTCGAGAGACAAGTTCAACAAGGAGGTTTGACCATGTTCTGCTTCAACAACTTCGATTGCAGCGCCGTCTGGCAGACGCTTTGCCAGATCTTCGGTTTCGGCTGCTAAGTCCGAATCAATCTGCGCTTTTCTAATGCCCTGAATCCGAATACAGGGAAACTCGAAATAGTAAAAAACCGCCCTCTGTTTTCCTCGGCACGGAAAACAGAGGGCAACGTGTTTTGAATCGCGCCAAACCGGGAGCCGGCACGCTCGCCGCAGGCGCAGGTTCAGGAGGAACAAAAATCCGCACGGCTCCAAAAAGCCGTGCGGATAGAGTCATCCCCTAATCAAGTCACAGCTTCCCGGTGTGGGCAGGAGCCGACACGCAGCGCTCGGTGTATCTGACTTATCCGGTCTCCCGGCTTCACAGTGACCCGCTCGCGAGGCTTTTCACCTCATTCCGCCGCCGGAATGCTCCGGACGCGCAGCGTATCATCGGTATTTTTTATTATTATAGCGCGTTTTTCCGAAAAAAGCAAGCCTGACTTAAAGGATTTTGCGGCCTGCGGCGTATTTTGCAGCGACCTGCCGGCCGTCGGAAAGATAGATGCACCGCTCGAGGCGGGCGCGCAGCGTCAGCTCCTGCGGATGGTCAAGCGTCGTGTCATCCAGAACGACCGCGTCAAATTCGTAGCCCGGCGCAAAGCTGCCGACCTTGCCGAAGAAGCGGCCGCCGCCCAGCGTAGCAAGATAGAACACCTGATCGACCGAGAGCGGCCTGACCGCCTGATCGAGCAAACGCCAGCGCAGCTTGGAATCGCGCAGTGCGTCGGCCATCACGCGGAACAGATCGACTGTTTCGCCGCCTGCAACATCGGAGGCGATGCCGACGTGCAGGCCGCAGTCAAGGTACTTTGATACCGGCGCAACACCGGAAGCCAGATTTGCGTTGGACATGGGCGAATGCGCGACGAACACGCCGTTTTGGCGCATGCGCTCGATTTCTTCGTCGCTAGAATGGACGCAATGCGCCATAATACAGGGATGCTTTCCCCCGAAAAGACCGAATTGGTCGTAGGCGTCGCCATAAAACGCCGCTTGCGGGCAAAGCTCGCGCACCCACGCTATCTCACCGAAATTCTCGGAAAGATGCGACTGCACCGGCAGATCATATTTGTCCGCGAGTGCTCCCAGTCCGCGCAGCAGCTCGTCGGAGCAGGACGGGATAAAGCGCGGTGTAAGAATCGGCTTCGTGTGCGCAAAGGCCGATCTTGTCTCACAGATCCAGCGCTCGGTGTCCTCCAAGGCAGCTTTCGCGTCCGCCTCGCGCAGATAATCCGGGCTGTTGCGGTCCATATTCACCTTGCCGACGTAGCTGACAAGGCCGCTGTTTTCCAGCTCCTGCATCAAAAACTCCGTCGCAGGCAAATGCATCGTGGCAAACACGCCCACACGCGTCGTGGCACTCGTTCGCAGATGAGCGACGAACTGCCGGTAGGCGCACTGCGCGTATTCCATGTCACGGTACTTTGATTCCTCCGGGAAGGTATAGGTATTCAGCCAGTCCAGCAGCTCCATGTCCATGCCGAGCCCGCGGAAAGCAAACTGCGGCGCGTGGACATGCAGGTCTGTCAGGCCGGGAAGGATGAGGCGATCCCCGTAATCCGTGACCGGCAGCGGTGCATAGCGATCGGGAAGTTGGGTAAAAACGCCCGCGCTGCGGCCGTTCTCACAAACGAGATAGGCGTTCGGCACGATGCGGATGTGGTTCTGATCTTCGCTGTAACAGAGGTTTCCCTTCAGGATGTAGCTTTCCATTTCGAGTCCTCCCAGAACGGATGGTTCTTATATTATACAGCATTTCGTTCAAAATGTCAATAATATTTTCATTTCTATCTTATATTTTGTGCAAAATCACAGGCCACGGCGCACAGCGCATCGCGTTCATTCGGGAGCGTTCCGGAAATCACCGCCTGCAAAAGCGCGTCCAGGATCCGCCCGAGGCGCTTGCCCGGCGCGATGCCGAGAGCGATCAAATCCCTGCCCGTGACGGCAAGCTGACGCAGAGAAAAGCATGCATCCTCGGCCAGAAGCGCGTCCAGAAGCGCTTCGGCCTGCGCGACCTGCGCACGAAGCGCAGTCTCGTCCTCGGTGCCCTTGCCCATGCGGTCAGCCTGCCGCAAAATCAGCAGCCTGCGCGCCTGCTCCGGCCCCACCGCCGCAAGCAGGCGGCGCATAGAGCGCTCCGTCACGGGCTGAAGCGGCCGCATATGCTGCCGGATAAGCTCCGTAACCTCGCGCACGGTTCGGCTGTCGCAGTGCAGACGCTTCAGGATGCGCTCCGCAACCGCCGCACCCGCAACGTCGTGGCCTGGAAAATGCCCGACCAGATTTTTATCAAAATAAAACGTATCCGGCTTTGCCACATCATGCAGCAGCGCAGCCAGCCGCAGCGGCTCCTGCGCGGGCACACCCTCAACGACGCACAGCGTGTGCTGCCAGACATCGCTGCGGTGGTGCGGGTTATACTGCTCGAAGCCGCGCAGCGGCGCAAGCTCAGGCAGGATAACGCATAGGACATCAAAAAATTCGTCCATCACCCGCACGGCATCCCGGCCCACCAGCAGCCCGCAAAGCTCCTTGTGCAGGCGCTCCTGCGAGACCTGCCGCAGCCGCAGCCGCTCGGCATGCATGGCCGCAGCCGTCACCGGCGCAACGGAAAAGCCGAAGCGCGAAGCAAAGCGCAGCCCGCGCAGGATGCGCAGTGCGTCCTCGGAAAAGCGTTCAGCCGGCTCACCGACGCAGCGAATGACGCCGCTTTTCAGGTCGTCTCTACCGCCAAAAAGATCGGTTACACGTCCGTCAGCATCCGCCGCCATGGCGTTGACCGTGAAATCCCGGCGCATGAGATCGCCGCGCAGCTCGGGCAAGAACGCTACACTGTCCGGATGACGGCTGTCGGAATAGCCTGTCTCGGCGCGAAACGTCGTGATTTCGTAGCTCTCACCGCCGCGCAGCACCGTGACCGTGCCGAAGCGTTCGCCCGTAAGAAGCACACGGTCGGACGCAAAACAGGCCGCAGTCTCCTGCGGCTTGGCGCTCGTGCAAATATCCCAATCCTGCGGTGACTGCCCGCGCAGCCCGTCACGCACGCAGCCACCCACAGCGTAGGCCGCGTACCCCGCCGCATTGAGCTGCGTGAGAAGCGCACGCACCTCGGCAGGGATGCAGAGTTTCTCCATACTTCCTACTTCCCGCTCTGCGCCCACTGTGCCCATGTTTCCGGGCAATAGCCGACGGTCGCCTGTCTGCCGTTGCGCACGACAGGCGTTTTCATCAGCTCCGGACGGTCAAAGAGCTTGTCCTCCTTTGCATGCGCGTCGGCAAGATAGCGCAGCAGCGTGATGTCGGCATCCTTGCCGTCCCAGTCGATCAGCTTGTCCACGCCGCCGACCGCACGCAGCACGCTCTCAAACTCGCCGTTGGACATTCCGTAGCGCTTGAGATCGATGCTCTGAAATTTGATTCCACGTTCTTTGAACCAACGCTCCGCTTTTTTCGTATCAAAACACTTATTTTTTCCAAAAATCTGAATGTTCATTCGTAAATAACCTCCATCAGGCAAAGTCCCTTCGCGGGTGCAGTCTCCCCGGCATCGGCACGCAAGCATCCCTCTAAAATCGCCGGAAGATCCTCCGGACGGCGCTTGCCGCGCCCGACCTCCAGAAGCGTGCCGACAAGGATCCGCACCATGTGATGCAGGAAGCCGTCAGCCGTCAGTTCGAAGCGCAGCTCACTGCCCTCGCGGACGATGTCGCAGCGCTGCAGGGTGCGGACGGAGGACTTTTTAAGCTGTTTATTTGCGCAGAATGCGCGAAAATCGTGCGTTCCGAGCAAAAATCCCGCCGCCTGCCGCATCGCATCCAAATCAAAATCATCAGAAAGCTGCACGCGCCAGCGGCGTTCAAAAACGTCCGGCACCTCGCTGTTCCAGATGCGGTAATGATAAGTTTTCGCCTTAGCTGAAAGGCGCGCATGAAAGCGCTGCGGCGCATAACAAAGCGACAATGCACCGATGTCCTCGGGCAGATAGCGCCGCAGCGCGCACAGAATTTCCTCACAGGGTCTTTCCGGTGCGTGAAACGACGCGACCTGTCCACGCGCGTGCACGCCCGCGTCCGTTCGGCCGCTGCCCTGTACCTCGACCGGCGTGCCGAAAAAGGCCGTCAGCACAGACTCGAGCTTGCCCTGTACGGTCAGCTCCGCCTGCTCCAGCCGCTGCCAGCCGCGGTAGCGCGTGCCGTCGTAAGCCAGCGTCAGGCGATAGTTTCGCTCTCCCATTCTTCGATTTCCTCCAGCGCCTCGCGCTTCGTGTCCGCCGAGCAATAAAACGCGCCGTCGGCACGGTAAACTTCATAATGTCCGCGCACTGCCAAAACATACATACCATACAACTCCTTCGGTGTTTCTGAGCATAGTATAGCAGAGGCGGTGTCCAATAGAACGGACAGTCAAGCAAAAAGCCCCGTCACTCGACGGGGCTTTCGCTTTAATAATCGTAGGGGTCGATCAAGCCCATATACCGCGCGATGAAGTCCATAGACTCCGCACGCGTCGCGCTCTCGCGCGGGCGCAGCGAGCCGTCGGAATCCAGCCGCAGATAGCCGTGCGACAGCGCCCACTGCATCGGCGCTTTGGAGAAGTTGGACATCTTTCCGTAATCCGGATGCTGCGACAGGTCGTAGCTTGCCGAAACGTCCTCGCCCTTCATCTGCGCATAGCGGTAGAAGAAGGTGGCAAGCTGTTCACGCGTCATAAACTCGTCCGGGCCAAAGGTCGTACCGTCGTTGTTGCCCTTGGTCAGGCCGACGTTGAAGGCCCACGCGACCGGCGCGGTGTAAAACCGTCCCTGCCGGACGTCCGTAAAGGGCGATGTGGTGCTGACGGAGGGCTGATTCTCAATGCGATAGAGCATCGTGACCATCATGCTGCGGGCAAAGCAGTACTCCGGCTCAAAGGTTGTCGCGCTGGTACCGTTCGTCCAGCCCTTTTGGTAAACGGCAAAGATCGCGGGATAGTACCACGCATCCTTCGGAACGTCGGTAAAGGGGAAATCCGGCTCCGGCTCGGGTTCGGGTTCCGGCTCGGCAGCCTCCCAGTGTGCGTAGAGCGTCATCAGGCCGTAGGCCGGAACGCGGCTGTCGGTCGTGAACTGCCGGCCACCGGAGGCCTTTTCAAACCAACCGAGGAAGTTATAGCCCTCGCGGCTGGCATTGGGCAGGGTTCCGAAGTTCGTGCCGGGCTTATAATAAGTATAATCGTAATTCTTCTCGCCGGAGACCGTCGAGGGGTCGGTGTTCAGGCGGAATTTGACATAGAGATAGGCCGTGCTGCCCGTGGAGTACACGCCGTTGAGATAGAGGTTTACCTCGTCGATACGGCGGCGTGCAAGGCCGTCCACCGACTCGCCGCCGGCGTTGATCCAACTGCCGAAGCAATTGACCAGTTCCATTTCGGAATAGTTCCCGGTCGTAACATAGCGGTAAATGTTATACCCACCGTTCATCCAGCTAACACCGACGTTGTAGCTGAAGCTGACGAGCGCATCGTACTCCTGCCGGCTGAAGGTCCTGCCGGACTTACGCTCCAGCGCGTCCACGCGCGGCTCAAATTCATCTCGCAGCATCTTGCGCAGCAGAATATCGGCTTCCTTTTCCGTGATGCCGTCGGGGTAGTCGTCCGGGCCACAGTGAGAGCCGTAGCCCACGGAATACTGCTGGTAGTCCCAGACGGGCTTGGGAATGAAGCCCTCGTGATCCTTGATAAACTGGATCCCGGACTCGCTCGTGCGGACGACGGGGATCGGCTCCTCCGGTTCGTCCGGATCGGTCGGCTCAGTCGGTTCACCCGGCTTTGCGTCCGACCATTGGGCATAGACGGTGTAGTTCTCCGCGACGGTCGAGGTGCTATGTATCTGCGTGCCGTCCGTAATGGCCGTGAACCAGCCGGCAAAGTACTTGCCGGAACGGTTTGCCGTCGGCAGCTCACCGTAGACCTCCCCGACAGGATAGCAAAGGACGGTGTTGTCCGTCAGCTCGCCGCCGTTGGCCTTGAAAATCAGGTAGCGGAAGGACAGCTCGCTGTCCTCGCCGGAATAGTCGCCGTAGAGGATGACCCGCAGCTCCCGGATGCGGCGCTGAAGCTGCGTTTCGGAGAAGCTGCCGTTTTTCTTGACCCACGCGCACCACGCATTGGCAAGCGCCGTGTCGGTATAATCGCCCTTGGCGACGGTCTGGCCGTAGCGGTAGCCCAGCGTGCTTGTCCCAATGTCGCTCGTCATGCTGACCAGCGCGTCAAACTGCTGCTGCGTCAGCTCGAGCTTATTCCGGCTCGCATAGGCGTTGACCGCATTCTCGCTGGAGCGCACGGACTGCGCCGTCGCACCGTTGTCAAATTCCTGTATGAGCGCAAGACCCTCGACACTGAGCGACAGCGAGGCCGGCTCTGCAAGCACAGGCAGGATCAATCCCGCTGCAAGGCAGGCCAGAAGCAGGACGCTGACAAGAATTCGTTTCATAGTTTCACCACCGGATTAAAATATCGCATTATCATTGTAGCAGAGAGCGCCGCCTGCGTCAAGCACTCTCTGCCACTTTACGAGATTATTTTCAAAAATTTCTTACAATTTGTTACTTTTTCAAGGTTTTAAGCAGGAACGCCCAGACATCGCCGTAGACCTCCTCGCGATTCGGCTCGTTGAGGATCTCATGACGGCCGTCGTAGAGATGCAGTGCGACCTGCTGCATGCCCGCCGCGCAGAAGCGCGAGGCCGCTTTCTCCACGCCCTTGCCCATCGCGCCGACAGGGTCGGAATGTCCCGCAATGAAGAACACGGGCAGCGCCTTGTTCATTCTTTCCAGATTCGCACGTTTCTGGATGAAGCCGAGGCCGCGCAGCAGTTCGCGCGACAGGCCGACCGTCGCGTCGCCGCCGCAGAGCGGATCGGCGGTGTAGCGGTCAACGACCGCCGGATCGGTGCAGATCCAGTCGTTGGGCGTGCGGTTGGGCTTGAATTTCTTGTTGTACGCGCCGAACATCAGGTTCGTCAAAAGGGCGCTGTGGCCGGTGTCTCCCACGCGCAGCTTTTCCAGCGCACACAGCGTGCGGCCTGCTGCGAGCACAATCCCCGGCTGCCAGCCCGTGCCGCAGATCACCGCGCCGGCCAGCGGGGCTTCCGGATGGCGGATGAGCACGGTACGCGTGAGGAAAGAACCCATGCTGTGGCCAAAGAGGAAATACGGCAGCTCCGGGAACTCCGCATGCGTCATCTGCAAAAGGGTGTAGCAATCCTCGGCAGCCGTTTCCCAGCCGCCGGAGAAATACAGGCGCGTGCCCTCGGACTTGCCGTGGCCCATGTGATCCTCGGCCACGACCAGCACGCCGTGTTCATTGAGGTAGCGGGCAAATTCGTCATAGCGAAGCATATGCTCCGCGATACCGTGGATGATCTGCACGATCGCAACGGGCTTGCCCTCGGGTTCCCAGCGATAGCCGTGGAGCGTTCCGCCGCTCAGAGAGGAGAATTCAAATTCTTTCATAAACCGACCTCCGAGTCCAGATTATTGGACACCAAATTTGATAGACTGTGTTTGTAAGACAAAAGACGACAAAAAGGAGCTCCCACTATGAAAAATGTGATCGATATGATGCCCTACCTCACGCCCGTTTACATCCGTCCGGCACGCCGGAAGCGCCGCTTCGGCAGCATCGCCGCCTTTGTGGAGTCCGTTGTGACGCTGCTGGTAGGCGCAATGAGCGTTCTCGTGCTGCTGGCGCTGCTGTTTGCACTGTAAAGCGCTATTTGGCGTTGCGGCGATAAAGCAGGCCGAGGCCCTTGAGCATCAGGCTGCGGTCATAGATCAATTCGCGCCTGCACAGCGGGATGACGAAGCGTGCAATGCCGCCCGTCGCAACCACGCGCACCGGAATACCCAGCTCGCCCTCCATGCGGTCGAGCAAGCCGTCGAGCATGGCCGCTGCACCGAACATGATGCCGCTTCGCATGCAGTCACGCGTATTTTTGCCGATGGCATGCTGCGGCTCGTCCAAACTGATGCCGGGGAGCTGCGCGGTGCGGCCGGTCAGCGCCTCCATGGAGATCTTCACGCCCGGGCAGATGCAGCCGCCGACGAAGGCTCCTGCCGCATCGATGGCGGTGATGGTCGTGGCCGTTCCCATGTCAACGAGCAGCAGCGGCGCGCCGTATTCCTGGATCGCCGCAACGGCCGCAACGATCAAATCGCTGCCGACCTCCGCGGGATTTTCCGTGCGGATGTTCAGTCCCGTACGGATGCCGGGGCCAACGACGAGACAGGTTTTGCCCGTCAGCTTGCGCAGCGCCGTCTTAAACGAATTCAAAACCGGCGGCACGACCGAGGAGATGATGCTCCCGCCGATGCGCTCCGGCGTGACCTCAAAGAGTGCAAGCATATTTTTCAGCTCGGCGCAGTACTGGTCGGAGGTCTTGATAAGATCCGTGGCCATACGCGCCTCAAAGAGGATTTTTTCGTCCTCAAGTCCGCCGAGGACAATGTTCGTATTGCCGATGTCAACCGCTAAAATCATTTGTTTTCCCGTCCTTCCGCCGCGTACATGTCTATGACGCGGCATTTTGCCGTTCCGTTTTCAATTTCTACAACGCCGTAGCTCGGTGCGCGGCCGCCGCAGGCGCCGGGATTGAGCAGCCACAGGCCGTCATAGCATTCGCAGTAAGGGCAGTGCGTATGCCCGAACAGCAGCACGTCCGCACCGCGCTGCCTTGCCGCCAACTCCGCGCGCAGCAGTCCCTGCTTGACGCCGTAGCGGTGGCCGTGGATGCCGAAAATCTTCACGCCCTCAAAGGTACGCAGCAGCTCGTCGGCACGCTGCTGCGAAAAATAATCGCAGTTTCCGCGCACGCTCAGAACCGGCAGCCCTGCAAATTCCTGTGCCAGCGCGTCGGCATCCGTAAAATGGTCGCCCAAATGGATAACCGCATCGGGCCGCTCGCGCCGCACCGCCTCGCGCATATATTCCAGCTCCCGGTGAGAATCCGAGAGAATCAGGAGCTTCACGCCGTCACCTTCCTCCGACTTGCTGCATATATTATAGCAGACCGGTCAAGCGGCCGCAATACCTTTTGGCAGAGAGGACGGTGGATTCATGGAACAAACTCCAACGGCGGAGCAGGCGCGGCGCATACTTGCCTCCAAAGAAGGGCAGCAGCTCCTGCAGCTCCTTTCGCAGGGCGGTGGTAAAGAGCTTCGCGCAGCGACGGCAGCCTTCCGTCAGGGCGACAGCGCAGGCGCACAGGCGGCGCTCGCGCCCATTCTCTCAACGCCGGAGGCGGCGGCACTTCTGCAAAAACTCAACCGAAAGTAGGTGGCGGCAACGGAGGGCTTTGAGGACAAACTGAATCAGATCCTGAGCGACCCCGACAGCATGGCCAAAATCATGAGCCTTGCGCAATCGCTCGGCGGAGAGCAAAACGCGCCGCCTCCCCCGCCCGCACCGCCGAGGCCGCAGCCGCCCCCTCCGCCGGACGACGCTTTCGTCAAGGGCATTCTGCGGCTGATGCAGCAGGCGCAGCACACGGACAAACGGCAGGAGGCGCTTTTGTGTGCGCTCAAGCCTTATCTCGCGCCGGAGCGGCAGGCGAAGATCGACGAGGCGCTGCGCATCGCGAAGCTCTCACAGCTTGCGGGGCTGGCTTTCAAAAACTACGGCGGCTTTCCGGGGAAGGGGGACAAAAATGTATAACCGCTACACGCCCGGGCCGGGCGGGCAATATCAAAGGCGGCAGATTCCGCAGCCGGAGCGCCGCCCGCCGGAGCCGCCGAAGCCACAGCCTGTTCCGCCAAGGCCGCAGCCGACGCCCCCGACGTCTCCTCCGCCGCCCGAGAAGCCGGCGCAGCCGGGCGCGTGTCTGCGTCTGCCGATCCTCGACAAGCTCCTGCCGAATGCGGATACCGGCGACACACTGCTGCTGCTGATTTTGCTCCTGCTGCTCTCCGACGGCAATGAGGACTCGCAGTCCGTCGCGCTCACGCTGGCAATTTTTCTGTTCCTACAGTAAACACCGAGGCAGCCAAGGGCGACTCCTCATAAGGACATCTTGAAAACACCAGATTAAACCGATTGAGAGAATCTCTTGGTGTCGACC
>CAKUMO010000021.1 GCA_934667815.1 uncultured Oscillospiraceae bacterium | reverse complement strand
GTAAGATTCCGGTCATAGTGGCCGCTGCGGTACCCCTGACGGGCCTCGCTGCGCTCATAGCGCGCCGCCTGCGTCAGGGATTCCGCCTCCTTTTCCAGAAGCTCGTTCAGTGTTTCCTCCACGCTCCCGCGAACAAGTTCCTTAATCTGCCCCTTGATAATTTCCTCGTTCAGTTGTACAATTTTCTCGGACATAGTTTGCTTGCTCCTTTCGAATGTTTGTGTCGTGACTTCATTCTACCAGAGCCTGCAAGCTATGTCTCCTTTTTGCTCTTTTCAATTTGCGCAAGTTATTGTACATTATCGCACGAGACGGGCGCGAATGCACTCCATACTCTCGTAATCCGGGTTGCACAGCGCAGGCATGACCTCCAGAAGATCGTGCTTTTTTGCGAATTCCGCCGTCGGGCATGCGGTGAATTCATAGTAGATCGGCTTGTCCGGCGAGAAAGGCGCGACGTGCATCTCGTAGTCGCCCCACTTGTCGCACTGCTTTTTGGCGTTGAGGAAGGCACGGTACATCAGTTTTTTGAAAAACGGCCGGTTACAGTTGACGAATTTCAGCTTGCGTAACGCGCCGAGGAAAAGATTGCCCTCCATTTCCTCGATCTCGGCGAGGCTCGTGACATCCTTGCACACGACGTAATATGCCATCAGGGCAATGCAGTCATAGGTGCCGCCCTTGCCGTTGTGGAAATTTTTCTTTCCGCCGAGGTCGGTGCGCCAGTCGGCAAGAAATGCGACGTATTGCCGCTGCACACGCTCCCAGACGCGCTCGCGTGCGTCGGGCGGGAAGTGCAGGGCGATTTTGGATTGAATCTGCTTTTTGCATGGCCTGCTGTAGAGCACATGGCAGGTGCGGTCAAATTGCAATTCGCTGTCTTTCATGCTTGCCCTCCGATGATTAGCGTTTACTAACTGATATGACCGCATTATAACCTGCGCGGGGTGCAAGCGCCACCGCTGGTTTTTGGAGGATTTTTTACATTCTCGGCCGATTTGTCCGGGAATGGCATACTTCTTGCGCAGAGCAGGGGAGCGCTAGGAATTTTCCACGACAGTCTCGTGGTAGAGTTTCAGAATTTCCTGCAATACGTCCATGTGAGAAAAGTCCCGGTGGTAGACAAGGCTCATTTCGCGCGCCATGCTGAGGTTTTCGATGGGCAGGATCGTCATTTTTCCCTTGCGCACCTCATCCATGCAGGCACTGCGCGCGAGAATGGACACACCGAAGTCCTTGCGGATCAAATCCTTGATCGTTGCAATGTTATCTACCTCCAGTGCTACGTCGAAGGCGTCGATGCTCTCGCCGCGGCCGGCCAAATGGCTTTCAAACTGCTTGCGCGTGGCCGAGCTTGGCAGGCGCAGGATCATGCGCTCGCGCTTCAGATCGTCCAACGTGACCATCGCGTGACGTGAGAGCGGATTGTTGTTCGAGAGCGCACAGACGATATAGTCCGTGTCGAGCATCAGCGAGTTCAGGCTCTGCGTGTGCGGTTTGCCCTCAACGACGGCGAGATCCAGCTCGTAGTTGTCCAGCGCATCATAAAGATTATTTATGGTATCTGTTGTGATCGTTATGAGGATACCGCTGTTTTCGTGGCTGAATCGGGCGAGCACCTCGGTAATCAGATTGCTCTCGGCGGTGTGGGTGATGCCCACGCGCAGGCGGGTCAGGTTGCGCTCCGCATCGGCAAGGTCGGTGTGGAGCTTTTCATACATTGCGTTCAGCCGCCGTGCACAGCGCACGACGATTTTCCCCTCTCTTGTCAGGGAAAGACGGCCCTTTTCACGCAAAAAAATCCGAATATCCAGCTCCTGCTCGAGCTGCGCAATGTGGTGGCTGACAGCCGGCTGCGTGAGCGAAAGCTGTGCGGCGGCGCGGGTGAAGCTGCCGGTCTCCACGACGGCCAGCAGCGTTTGTACCTTGGGATCAAGCATGGCGTTCATTCCGTTTCTTTATGGATTCATTAAATACTATGATTTGCATTTATGGCAGCTCTATCGTAACATAGAGAAAACAAAAATGCAAGGGGGGAAGCCGTGTGAAGCTCTTTCAAACGCTGCCGCAGTCCTCGCAGGTCATTATTTCCGTGGCGCTGATGCTGTTTCTCGGCTTTGCCATGACGCGCCTGACCAAGAAGCTGCACCTGCCAAATGTGACAGCCTACATTCTGTGCGGAATTATAATCGGGCCGTACTGTCTCGACCTTGTGCCGCAGACGGTCATCGACGGCATGGACTTTTTATCTGACATTGCGTTGGCCTTTATCGCCTTCAGCGTGGGCGAGTTTTTCCGCTTTTCGACCTTAAAAAAGACCGGCGGCAAAGCAGCAATCATCACGGTTTTTGAAGCCTGCGTCGCATCGGCCTTCGTTTTTATTTTAACCTATTATATTCTGCGCATGGATCTGGCCTTTTCGGCGGTTCTGGCGGCGCTGGCCTCGGCCACAGCGCCCGCCTCGACCATGATGACCATCCGTCAGCTCGGCGCACGCGGCGACTTTGTCGATACGCTCCTGCAGGTTGTGGCAATGGACGACGTCGTCAGCCTCGTGGCTTACAGTGCGGCCATCTCGCTGGCGCTGGCCTCGCTGGGCGCGGGCGTGAGCGTTAAAACGGTCGCGCTGCCCATCCTTGCAAACCTTGCGGTGCTGGCCTTGGGCGGCGTGTTCGGACTCGTTTTGAAGCTGCTGCTCGGCAACCGTTCGCGTGACAACCGGCTGATCGTTTCGGTTGCGGTGCTGTTCGCTTTTTGCGGCATTTGCACGACGGTGGACGTCTCGCCGCTGCTCGGCTGCATGTCCGTGGGCATTGTCTATCTGAATCTGACGGACGACACCGACCTGTTCAGCCAGCTCAACTATTTCAGCCCGCCGATCCTGCTGCTGTTTTTCGTCCGTTCCGGCCTGAATTTCAAGCTCGACACGCTCCTGCACGGCGCAGGCGGCATTGGCGGAACACCTCTGCTGCTCGTCGGCGCGTTGTATTTCCTCGTGCGTATGGCGGGCAAGTACGTCGGTGCGTTTGTGGGCTGTGCGCTGGTGCATAAGCCGAAAACCACGCGCAATTACCTCGGCATGGCGCTTGCACCGCAGGCGGGCGTGGCCATCGGCCTTGCGGCGCTGGGGGCGCGGACGCTGGGCGGCGCGACGGGCGATGCCCTGCAGACCATTGTGCTGGCCTCGAGCGTTTTATATGAGCTGGTCGGCCCGGCATTGGCAAAATTGTCGCTCTATTTATCGCATTCCTATTCCGACAAGCTCGAGGACGCGGCGCCGCTTGCGCCCGATGAGCCGCAGAAATCCGAGGTCGAGCTGCTCATTGAGCGCATCCGGAAGATCCAGCAGGAGCTGCCCGCGCATGCGCAGCCCTCGCAGGAGGAGGCGGCTTTCACGCGCGCGGCGCGTGAGCAGGAGAATTTTTACCACGGCCATCTGGCCGGGAGGAGGTAAGTTATGGATCCCATTGCAAGAATTCTCGGCGCATGGTCTCAGGAGCTGACGGCGGGCGCGGTGGCGCTGCGGCTGGGGCTGGCGATGCTCCTTGGTGCAATCGCGGGCTGCGAACGCTCGGAAAAGCGTCACGCCGCCGGATTGCGCACGTTCATTCTTGTGACGCTCGCCGGGGCAATCTGCATGATGCTGGATGTCTACCTCGGCAGCCGCTATCTGATCTCGGCGGCAGCGGTGATCGCAACGGCGATTTTAAGCGTTAATTCCGTGCTGTACAGCTCCAAAAGTCAGATCAAGGGATTGACGACCTCGGTCGGCCTGTGGGTTTGCGTGGCCATTGGTCTGGCTTCGGGCGCGGGGCTGTATACGGTGGCGATCCTGGGCTTTGCGGCGCTGCTGTGCTGTCTGCGCTGGTTCCCGCCCTTTGAGACCTATCTGAAAAACCGCTCGAACCACTTTGAGATCCATCTGGAGCTGACGAGCAGCAGCCATTTGCAGGACTTCGTCACGACGCTGCGGCGGCTGGGAATGCGCATCGACGACATCGAGTCCAACCCGGCCTATGTCAACTCTGGCCTGAGCGTGTATTCCGTATCGGTCACGATTTGCAGCCCGGAGCTGAAAAAGTACAAGACGCACCGCGAGATCATCGAGGCACTGCGCTCGCTCGACTACATCTATCACATCAATGAGGAATAACAAAACGGGCTGCTCAGCAGCCCGTTTAGCGTGTCGAAAAACCTTTTCGGCACGCTGACAGACTGCGAAAAAGTTCGGAAGACAAGCAACTCACGCCCGTCGGCGTACATCGGTACGGTAGGGCGTGAGTTGCGCAGTAAGTCAAAATCCTTGCGCAGCAAGCTGGTTTTCAGACTATAAAGTTTGGAATCCACGACTTTTGTAGATGAAGTCCAGAAAGCAAAGATCCATTGAATTGCGAATCGATTTTGACGATTACGGACTTTTTGACAGTCTGAACGGGCTGCTCAGCAGCCCGTTTTGACGTTATTTAACGATCTTGATCCAGCCAATCACCGGCAGCGGCTTTTTCTGGCCTCTTGCCACATGGATGATGCCAAAGACGGCCAGCGCGATGACGCAGGCGCTCAGACTGTACCGCACGGTCTGGATGTACCATGGCACATAGGTCACAAAGCCGCCGAAAAGACTCCCGCGCGTGAATTGAATCATGCCGAGCAGAGAATTGACGATCGTGCACAGAATATTCAGCGCCAGCAGCGTGACGCCCTGCTTTGCGTGAAACTGCGCAAAGG
The DNA here is from genome assembly GCA_934667815.1 of uncultured Oscillospiraceae bacterium. Classification (GTDB taxonomy): domain Bacteria; phylum Bacillota; class Clostridia; order Oscillospirales; family Oscillospiraceae; genus JAZOXB01. Next base: position 37,901 of record CAKUMO010000021.1, on the reverse strand, counting down.
GAGAATTTTTGCGTGCGAACAGCGGGATAAACACCAGCGGCCCGAGGTAGGACAGAATCGAAATCGCCTTGTTATCGGCAATGTCGTTGGATTCCAGCGGAACGGCCTGCTTGACCTCGGGATTCGCCGCCGCGCCGCACTTCGGGCAGTAGACGGCATTGTCGTCCATCTGCGCACCGCAATGTCTGCAATATACCATGAGAGAACCCTCCTGAAGCTCTGTTTGTGTGACTTCATTATACCAAATCTCGGGCGGCTGTCAAGAAGTTCGCTTGTATTATTGCAGGAAAGACGGTATAATGTCGGTGAGGTGAACGCTATGAAACTTCTGGTCACAGGCTTTGAGCCCTTTGGCGGTGAGACGGTCAATCCGGCGTGGGAGGCTGTGCAGCGGCTGCCGGAGCGCATCGGCGCGTGGGAGCTGACAAAATTACAGGTGCCGACCGTGTTTGGCAGCGCGGCCGAGTGCGTGCTTTCGCGGGCGCAGACGCTTTTGCCGGATGCCGTCGTGTGCGTTGGGCAGGCGGGAGGACGCCGCGCGGTCACGCCGGAGCTGGTCGCGATCAATCTGCAATATGCTTCCATCGCGGACAACCGCGGGCAGCAGCCGCAGGACGTTCCCTGTGTTCCCGGCGCACCGAGCGCATATTTTTCCACGCTGCCCGTGCGGCACATGGCAGAGGCCATCCGCGCGGCCGGTCTGCCCGGTGAGCTGTCTTACAGCGCGGGCAGCTTTGTGTGCAACGACCTTTTGTTCCGTCTGCTGCACCGCTATGACGGCACGCAGACGCGCGTGTGCTTCATCCACGTGCCCTATCTTCCCGAGCAGGCGAAGAACGGCGTGCCGTCCATGCAGCTTGACGATATGATCCGCGCACTGGAGGCGGCGATTGCGGTTATTCCTGCTCCTTCTGCGCCTTCCTGCGCTTGCGGATGCGGCGGAACACGGTGAAATAGAGAATGGGCAGCACGATGACGGTCACGACCGCCAGATACGGCAGCGCCGAGACCAGCACGATGAACGCGCCGCGGAAGAAACGGCCGATGCCGCGCACCGCGCTCTTGAGATTCTGGCCGATTTGCGCCCAGACGGAGGTGGTTTCCTCCACTTCGTCCTCGTGTGCGACCTCGTTGACATACAGGCGCACGGTGGCATAGTCGATCAGGTTGTCATAGCTGCGAAGCTGCGAGGTATAGCGCTCCAGCTCATACTGCACATCGCTGATGCGGCTCTGAATGCTGATGATGTCCTCGACACTCTCGGCCTGCTCCAAAAGACGCAGCAGACTGTCTCGCTCGGTGTTCAGCGCGGTGAGGTGCGCCTCCAGATCAACATAGGTCAGGGTGACGTCCTCCTGCGAGCTGCTGCTGGAGGTCACGACGCCGAGGTCGGACAGCCCTGCAGAGAAGCCGTCCAGCTCCTGCACGGGGACGCGCAGGACGTAGGACACATAGCGGCTTCTGCGATAGGAGGTCTTGCCCTGAAGCTCGGACTGCTCAATGTAGCCGCCCACGTCCGTGACACTCTGCCCCAACGCGGCGACGAGGTCGTCAAAGCGCTCGGTTTGCAGATGAACCTCCACGGTTTTGATGAGCTTGCGCGCCTCGGTGAGTGTGCCGGAGGTGGTTTCCAAGCCGGCCTCGGGCATTGAGTTGACGTCGTTGTAGGCGTAATTGCCATCCTCGCGCGGCGCGGCCTTGCTGCTCATATCGACTGCGGCGCAGCCGGACAGGAGCGCGAAAAGAAGCACCAGGGACACAAGAAGCGAAAGAAAACGTTTCATGGTGAAACCCTCCCTTAATTGAATTACGCTTATTCTGACGAAAAAACATGGAAAAAGTTCCGAATTTTACCGGAAAGAATGAAAGATAAGCCTGATTTTGTCCTCGCGGCCATTGCTGCGGGGACGCTTTTTGCGGCCTTTACCGTCCGGGCGGGCATGCACAGAAAAAGAGGTGGACTTTCCGGCAGGAACGTGGTATAATACGACAAACTATATTCAGAACTCAAATTGATTTCCTGAACCAACCGGAGGCAACTATGCGGTTTTTCAAAAATCTGCGGTATTCTTTTCAAAAATACGGCTATTTGATGCGCCAGCTCGTCAGCCGCGATTTCAAGGTCAAATACAAGCGCAGCATCCTCGGCGTGGCATGGAGCCTGCTGTATCCGCTGCTGACCATGGCCGTTATGGCGGTCGTCTTTTCCAACTTTTTCCATTTTACAACGCCCGGTGTGAGCTATCTTGCTTATCTGATGGTCGGCCTGACCTATTTCAACTATTTCAGCGAAGCGTCCAACCTTGCCATGAGCAGCGTGGTGGCGAATTTCAGCCTCATCAACAAGGTCTACATTCCAAAGTATATTTTCCCCTTTACCAAGTGCCTGTTTGTCGGGATCAACTTCCTGCTCACACTTGTCCCGCTCTATGCCGTTATCATTTTCACCGGCACGGGCCTGAACTGGTATCACTTCCTGCTGCCGTTCTCCTTCCTGTGCCTGTTCATGTTCACGGTCGGCATGGGCCTGCTGCTTTCGACCATTGCCGTGTTTATGCGCGATATGTTCTACATTTATGGCATTATCATCACGCTCTGGACCTATCTGACCCCTGTGATGTACGATCTCAACGCCATTCAGTTCAAGTATGCGTATCTGCTCAAGCTCAACCCCATGTACCAATATATCAACTTTGCCCGCACGATCATTCTCTACCACAACTGCCCGACGCTGATGCAGTTTGCGGCCTGCTTTGTTTCGGCGGTGCTGGTGCTGCTGTTCGGCGTTTTTGTGTTCCGCAAGAATCAGGACAAGTTCATCTATTATATCTGAGGTAGCGCTATGGCAAACGAGATCATCAAGGTCGAGCATGTCTCGATGAAATTTAATCTGGGCATCGATAAGGGCTTTTCGCTCAAGCAGTTTTTTGTGGACACGCTCTCGGGCAAGCGCCGCAAGAAGAAAAAGCAGAATAACGACTTTTGGGCGCTGAGCGACGTCAGCTTCGGCGTGCAGCGCGGCGAGGTCGTCGGCCTCATCGGCAGCAACGGCGCGGGCAAGTCCACCATGCTCAAGATCGTCGCGGGCGTGCTGAAGCCAACGAAGGGAACCATGTCTGCCTACGGCAACATCTGTCCGATGATCGAGCTGGGCGCGGGCTTTGATATGGAGCTGACCGCGCGGGAGAACATCTTCCTCAACGGCGCAGTTATGGGCTATTCCAAGGAATTTATTGAAAGTAAATTTAACGAAATCGTCGAATTTTCGGAATTACAGGACTTTTTGGACGTGCCGGTGCGGAATTTCTCCTCCGGCATGGTCGCGCGTCTGGCCTTCTCGGTGGCGACGGTAGTCGAGCCGGAAATCCTGATCGTCGATGAGATCCTCTCCGTGGGCGACATCGCTTTTCAGGCAAAGAGCGAGACAAAAATGCTCAGCATGATCCACGGCGGCACGACGGTCCTGTATGTTTCGCACTCGTTGGAATCGATCAAAAAGCTCTGTGACCGCGTGGTCTGGCTGGAGCATGGCAAGGTCGTGGAGATCGGCGAGACCAAAGAGATCTGCGACCGATACGCAGAGTTTATGAAAAATAAATGATAACCGACTTGTGAGGAAAAATTACATGGATTTATTAAAGAAGAAGTGGCGGGCGCGCGGAAATGTCAAAACGGAGTTCCGCGATGGCAAGCTGCTGATCGAAAACAACGCAGGAAAGCATGGCTTTCTGGTCTACCCGAAGCTCTTTCGCAGCAACGGGGAAAAAGAGGTCACGCTTTGCCTCGAGGGCAAGTTGCTTGAGGGCACGGGCTGCACGCTCAAGCTGCTCAACCGTCACCGCACGATCATGGGCACCTGCGGCCTGAACTCCGTATTTGTCAATAAATTTATTTGGCTGAAGTATTTCATATTGGTGCTCTATGTTCCGCCTTACAGCAAAATGGAGCTGACCAAGGCAGAATATCTGCCGCAGGCGGACGAGAATCTTCTGGTAGATCGCTATCTGCACGGGGACGTGCTTGTCGCGACGCCGGGCTATCCGTCTTTGGAAAACAAGTATAATTCCGCCTTTGTCCATACGCGCGTAAAGGCATATCAGCAGCTGGGCTGGAACGTGGACGTTGTGTATATCAACGACGGCCTTTCTATGGCATATTACGATTTTGACGGCGTGAGCGTTGTCAAGGGCGATTTCTATTTCTTCCGCACACTTTTGCAGAAGCGCACCTACAAGCGTATTCTCATCCACTTCTTTGACGACCGCTTTGCAAACGTGCTGGAGTCCGTGGATACGACAAACAGCCTCTTGTATTTCTACCTCCACGGCGCGGAGACCCTCTACTGGGACTGGGAGACGATCGCCAGCCCCTATTTCGGGCCGCGGTCAGTGATTGATGCGGGATTGCGGGAGCGTTTCAAGCGGAAGGATTTTTTCATCAAAAAATACAGTCAGATCAAAAATGCAAAGTGGATCTTCGTCACGGAGTGGACGCGCAGCCGCTGCGAGGAGTTGGTCGGACTGAAATTCCCGAATAGCGATGTCATTCCCTGCCTGATCGACACGCAGACCTTCCGCTATGAGAAAAAAGACCCCGAGCTGCGTAAGAAGATCTTCGTTTTGCGAAAATTTGACGACATCGGTTCGTATTCGCTTGATACCGTTGTACGCATTATTCTCGAGCTGCGCCACCGCCCGATCTTTCGGGAGCTGGAATTTGATATTTATGGTGACGGCTCGCTGCATGAGCAGATCCTTGCGCCGCTGCGCGGACTAGAAAATGTGCATATTTTCAAGAAATTCCTGACCCACGAGGAAATTCGGGAGGTACACCGCACGCACGGCATCGCGCTCTTCCCCACGCGCTACGACTCTCAGGCCGTGTCCTCCTGCGAGGCGGCCTCGTCCGGCTGTGCCGTCGTGACCTCGGATATTCCGGGTGTTCGCCAGTTCATTCCGGCGGATCTCGGCGTGATGTGCCAGACGGAAAATTACCGCGAGTATGCCGATGTCATTGAGCGGATGTACAACAATCCGGACTATTTCCTCGAGGTCGCACGCCGCGAATCGGAATCCGTGCAGGGCAAGTTCGACTATGCGCACACCATCCAGCGCGAGATCGACATGTTTGCGGCGGAGGAACACCGCCCGTATTTCGATTTCGGTGAAATTGCCGCCGAGCCGACGCTGACGGTTGTTGTTCCTTCTTATAATGTCGAAAAATATTTGAATAACACCGTGATTTCCATGCTTGACCAGAGAAATGCGAACAAGCTGGAGATTTTGATCGTCAATGACGGCTCCAAGGACCGCACTGCCGAGATCGGCCGCACCCTGGAAAAACTGTCCACGGTGAACGGACGCTCCATCGTTCGTCTGATCGATAAGGAAAACGGCGGTCACGGCTCGACGATCAATGTTGGTATCCGCGAGGCACGCGGCAAATACCTCAAGGTTGTTGACGGCGACGACACCGTGGATTCCGAGGAGTTTGCGAAGCTTATCGACCTGCTTGAAAAAGAAGATTCCGATGTTGTCTTGAACAACTACATTGAGGACTTCGCGCACTCCAACATTGCAAACCCTATGCGCATCTACACCCTGCTCAAGCCGGGCATCCAGTATCATTTTGAGGATATTTGCTATCCGAACTACGGATTTGCGAGCTGGGGGCCGATCCTATCCTGCTCGAGCTACAAGACCTCCGTTCTGCGTGACGCGGGCTTCAAGCTCTCGGAAAAGATGTTCTACGTCGATATGGAGCTGAACATCAATGTGGCGATCTGCTGCGACACCATCACCTATTATGATCTGAACATCTATCGCTATCTTCTCGGACGTGCAGGGCAATCCGTATCGCGGGAATCCTACCGCCGCAATTATAAGCACCATGAAAATGTCTGCATCAGCATGGCAGAGACCTATGCGCGCTGCAAGGATTCACTGCCCGAGAGCAAGCGCAATTACATTGTCAACAATCTGCTGCTGCCCATGGTCTCTACGCAGTATGAAATTGCGCTGAATTACCGACAGGAGCGTCAGGCTTTCCGCAGCATTGACGAACGCCTGAAAAAGTACCCGGAGCTTTATGATGCGCAGCGTGTGAAGATTCGCAAAGTTGTGTTCCACCGCAAGACCGGCGGTATTTTCGTGCCCATCAACAGTCTGCTGGTCAAGCTGAATCCGTTCAGAAAGCACTAAGGAGGGAGCGCCTTGAAGCAAGTCAAGTATCTGATCATCGGCGCGGGCATTTCCGGCCTGACTGCCGCCAATTATCTGAAAAAGGACTATCTCCTGATCGAAAAGGAAAACGAGCCGGGAGGCTATTGCCGCACCATCCACCGCGGCGACTATGTCTGGGATTATGCGGGGCATTTCTTCCATTTCAAGACCGATGAATTCCGCCGTCTGTTCCACGAGAATATTCCCGAGCAGGACATCATCTCCCAGACCAAGCGGACGAAGATCCTCTACAAAGGACAGCTCGTCGATTATCCCTTCCAGACGAACATCCATCAGTTGGAAAAGCAGGAGTTCATCGACTGCTTATATGACCTGTTCCAGCGCAAGGAAAAAACCGAATATTCCGACTTTCTGGATATGCTCTATGGAAAATTCGGCAAATCCATCGTAGAGAAGTTTCTCAAGCCCTACAATGAGAAACTCTATGCCTGCGACCTGCATCAGCTCGATAAGGATGCCATGGGACGATTCTTCCCCTATGCCGACATTCCGCAGATTATTGCGAACATGAAGCGTGAGCAGGACGCATCCTATAATGCGACCTTCCTGTACCCGCGCAACGGTGCCGGCTCCTTCCTCGACGTACTCTATCGCCGCCTCGACCCGAAGAACGTCCGCCTCGGCTGCACACTCACGCATGTCGATCTGGAGAAAAAGCTGGCCTATACCGCAGACGGCGAGGAGATCGCCTTTGAATACCTCATCAACTCCGCACCGCTGAACCACTTCCTCAAAATGCTCGGAACCGCGCCCGCCCTTGCGCTGCGCGACCGGCTGAGCTATAACAAGGTGCTGGTCTTTAACCTCGGGTTTGCCAAAAAGTCCGCCTGCCGCGAGCACTGGATCTATGTGCCGGACAAGAATGTCAATTATTACCGCATCGGCTTTTACGACAATATCCTCAATTCCGACAAGCTGAGCATGTATGTCGAGATCGGCTATCCCAAGGAAGCACCCGTGGATGTGGATGCGCAGCTTGCGCTCACGCTGGAGAATCTCAAGCGCAGCGGCATCGTTGCCGAGGACAACCCCCTTGTCGAATCCATGTCCATCGTGATGGACCCGGCCTATGTCCACATCACGCATGACACCGAGGGCGACATTGCTGCCTTTAAAAAAGAACTGGCCGCTTCCGGTGCTTACACCGTCGGGCGCTACGGCGGCTGGACGTATTGCTCCATGGAGGACTGCATGCTTGAGGCGAAGGAACTGACGCAGTCGCTGCAATGAGGGAATTGCTATGAGTCAAAAACTCTCCAAGCTCGTCAATGTCTATAAAAAGTACGGTTTTCGCGGATTTTGCAGGAAACTGTATGCCTATGTCAAGGCAAACTATCTGGATAAGATCAGCTTCGTGACCTTCTTCCGGCAGAAGAAGCTGCGCCTCGAGCTGCGCGAGATTCTCGCGGGTGACTATGACCGCATTGTGCTCTGGCGCAGCAGCTTTGGCTACAACGTCCCGCTGTTCCAGCGGCCGCAGCACATCGCGCGGAATCTGGCACGTGAGCGCTGCCTCGTGTTCTACGAGGTCACGACCATGACGGATAAGATCAAGACCTTCCGTAAGAACGAAGCCGAGCTGTATCTGTTCAATTTTAACAATCTGCTGCTCAACCGCCTGCTCATGCAGGAGCTGGAGCGCGTGGACAAGCCCAAGTACATTCAGGTCTATTCCACGGACTGGAAGCTCTCGAAGCAGGCTATCGAGAACTACCGCGCGCGGGGCTTCGGCTTCATCTACGAGTATATTGACGACCTCAGCCCGGAGCTGGCCGGAACGAAGGAGCTTCCGCAGTTCATCACGGACAAATATGACTATGCCATGAGCCACGAGGACGTCTACATTGTCGTGACGGCGGAGCTGCTGCGGCAGGACGTTTTGAAGCATCGCAGCGGTGAACGCGTGGCCTTTTCGTCCAACGGCGTAGACAATGCGTTCTTCCGGAGCTTTGACGAAAACTATCGGTTCGAGCCGGAATTTCAGAAAATTCTCGATCTCGGCAAGCCCATCGTCTGCTATTACGGCGCATTGGCCAAGTGGTTTGACTACGAGCTGCTGAAAAAAATCGCCGAGACGGGGAAGTACAGCGTTGTGCTGTTCGGCATCCGCTACGACGAGTCCTATGACGAGCACATCCACGGCGAGGAGAATATCTATTTCCTCGGGCCGCGCGACTACAAGGTGCTGAAAAATTACGCCCGCTGCGCGGACATCCTGACCATTCCGTTTTTAATCAACGATATTACACGCGCCACAAGCCCTGTCAAGATCTTCGAGTACATGGCGCTGCAAAAGCCCATCGTTACGACGGACATGAACGAGTGCCGCAAATACCGATCGGTGCTCATCGGGCACGATCACGAGGAGTTTTTGGCGCAGCTCGACCACGCGCTGGCGCTGAGGCAGGATACCGCATACCGTGCGCTGCTTGCACAGGAGGCCGAGGCCAACGACTGGAGCCACAAGGCCGCCGCGATCATCGAAATGCTGAGGAAAGACGAAAACAAATCCAAATAATGAACAAGCGGCTCCTGCCTAATGGCAGGAGCCATAATTTTGCTTGCAGGGACTTCGCGTCGTAAAAAGGGATTTGACAAAATTGGTCTATTGTGGTAGACTAAAGACGGTCGGTAGTTATAGATCACATCAAATCAAAGGAGGAATGTCCCATGCAGGAGCTTCGCCTGTGCGAGAGCGAATACCGCTTTCTCTGCGTGATCTGGGAGCACGAGCCGCTGCGCTCACACGAACTGGTCACGCGCTGTGCCGAGCAGCTCAGCTGGAAAAAGTCCACGACGTACACCATGCTGAAAAAGCTCTGCGACCGCGGCTTTGTCGAAAACCGCGACTCGACCGTGCGTTCACTGGTGGCAAAGAGCGCGGTGCAGTCTTTTGAGAGCGACCGCGTGGTTGCCCGCGCCTTCGACGGCTCACTGCCGTGCTTTCTCGCGGCTTTTTTGGGAGGAAAGAAAATCTCGGATGCCGAGGCTGAGGAGCTGAAGCGTCTGATCGACGAACACAAGGAGGGCTGACATGGAAAGTTTGTTTTTGACTGTTTTGAACATGAGCCTCGCCGCGTCCTACGTCATTGCGGCGTTGCTGCTGCTGCGCCTGCTGCTGAAAAAAGCGCCGCGCCGCTATTCCTATGCGCTCTGGAGTGCGGCGGCGTTCCGCCTGTGCTGTCCGGTGTCGTTTTCGGCGGGCTTCAGCCTGTTTGGCCTACTCGATCTGACGCAAAAGGGTGCGGCGCTGGATTTTGTCCCGGAAAATCTCGGCCTGATGGCGCAGCCCGCGATTCACACCGGGATGGCGACCGTGAATATGCTGCTTGCGGACGCACTTCCGGCTGCCACGCCCACGAACAGCGTCAATCCCATGCAGATCTGGATCTTTGTTGGTGCGTGCGTCTGGCTCGCGGGCGTTGGAAGCATGGCGCTTTACGGAATTATCAGCTATCTGCGCCTGCGCCGCAGCCTGCGCACGGCTACGCGCCTTGAGAATGGCGTGTTTGCCTCTGAGGCGGTGCGTTCACCCTTTGTGATGGGCGTCCTGCGGCCGAAAATTTATCTGCCCTATGGTTTGGACGGCGAAAACCGCGCACTGGTGCTCGCACACGAAAAATGCCATCTGCGCCACGGAGACCCGCTCGTGCGGCTGTTTGCGTATTGCCTGTTGGCGCTGCACTGGTTCAATCCGCTGGTCTGGGTCGCGTTTTTCTGCATGAGCCGCGACATGGAGCTGCGCTGCGACGAAAAGGTGCTGGAAACCGGTAATGCCAGAGCTTACAGCCTGTGTTTGCTGTCCGTTGCGGCGGGACGGCGATTTCCCGCGCCCGGCCCGCTGGCCTTCGGAGAGACGGACGTAAAGGGCCGCATCCGTCATGCGCTGAAGTGGAAAAAACCGCGCCGCTGGGCGGCCGCAGCCGCGACCGTGCTGTGCGCACTGACGCTGTTGGCCTGCACCGCCAATCCTGCGCAGAGCGGGACGCTTGACGGGACGTACCGCGCGGGGGAGCAGCTTGCGACACACATTACAATCTCTTATCTTCCACCGGACGGCGAGGCGATCGGCATTCAGAAGATCGAAGTTTCCGGGGATCAGGTTGCCATTACGCGCGACGGCGAGGTAATCCGCGCCACGGCGGAGGTCTCGACGGTCTCCCGCGATGCTTTGGTGCAGGAAATGACCGAAAAAAGGGAAATCACGCTGGGGTTTGACGCCGCACTGGAGATGGGCTGGGACGATGTGTCGGCTGTCGCGGAGGAAATTGTGCCGGACTATCGCCGCGCAAAGGACATGGTGGTCTACCGCGTGCGCGACCAGCAGTCGCAGGAGAGTGCGCAGGGATACACACTCTATTTCTTCCGCGGGGAGCCGCTGTGGTTTGTGCTGGAGAATTACAGTGTGTTCAAGCTGGAAATGATAAAATAATAATAAGAATTTTTATTAAAATTGCTCTTGCGCTTTGCGGACGGGTATGGTATAATCAGGACAAACAAGGGAGCTGTTCTCCCAAAACGGAAGGAGACTTCTTATGTACTGTGTTCGCAAGGTTTCCGAGGACCTCTGGTGGGTGGGCGGAAACGACCGCCGCCTCGCCCTGTTCGAGGGTGTTTACGCCGTGCCGAACGGCGTGAGCTACAATTCCTATCTGCTCATGGATGACGAGACTGTGCTCTTTGACACCGTCGATCCCTCGGTGAGCAAGGTGTTTTTTGAAAATCTCGAGCATGTTCTGGCCGGACGCGCGCTGAATTTCCTCGTTATTCAGCACATGGAGCCGGATCATGCCGGAACGATCGATGAGCTGCTGCTGCGCCATCCGGAGACTGTGATCGTCTGCGGCGAGCGTGCGGGCGCGATGCTGCGCCAGTTCCGCACGAGCGACGTGCCGAACACGTTTTATACCATCAAAGAGGGCAGCGTTCTCAACACCGGCCACCACGAGCTGACCTTCCTTGCTGCGCCCATGGTGCACTGGCCCGAGGTCATGGTGACGTATGATATTACAACCAAGACGCTTTTCTCGGCGGATGCTTTCGGCACCTTCGGCGCACTCAACGGCGCGCTCTTTGCCGACGAGGTGGACTTCATGCGTGATTATCTCGACGAGGCGCGCCGTTACTACTGCAACATCGTCGGCAAGTACGGCACGCAGGTGCAGGCGCTTCTGAAAAAGGCCGCCACGGTCGAGATCGAGCGCATCTGCCCGCTGCACGGCTTTGTCTGGCGCAGGAACCTCGGGGATTTCATCGACAAATATCAGAAGTGGAGCACCTACACGCCCGAGGAAACCGGCGTGGTCATCGCTTATGCCTCCGTCTATGGCAACACGGCCAACGCGGCCGAGCTGCTGGCCGTGCGCCTGCGTGAGCGCGGGGTGAAAACGACGGTGTTCGACGTTTCCGTAACGCCTGCGTCCGAGATTATTGCCGCGGCCTTCCGCTGGAGCCATCTGGTCTTTGCCTCGACGACGTATAATGCCGGGATTTTCGTTTCCATGGAGGCGCTGCTGCACGACCTTGCCGCACACAATCTGCAAAACCGCACGGTCGCGCTGGTCGAAAACGGCTCGTGGGCGCCGACGGCGGCAAACCTGATGCGCAAGATCTTCGCTGGGATGAAGAATATGACCGTGCTCGATGGCGCACTGACGCTGCGCTCGGCCTTGCAGCCCGCGCAGACCGCGCAGGTCGATGCCCTTGCGGACGCGCTCCTTGCGACCATGCCGCAGAGCGAAGGCGCTGCGCACAGCTCCGGCATGGTGGAAAACGAGGCGATGTTCAGTCTGTCCTATGGCCTGTTTGTTCTGAGCGCACGCGAGGACGGGCGCGACAATGCCTGCATCATCAATACCGCCGCACAGGTGACGGACACGCCGAAGCGCATTTCCGTCACGGTCAATAAGCAAAATCTGACGCATGATATGATCCTGAAAACCGGAGTGTTTAACCTTTCCGTTCTCTCTCAGGACGCGCAGTTCAAGACCTTCAAGCAGTTCGGCTTCCGTTCCGGACGCGACACCGCCGATAAGTTCGATGGTGCAGAGCCTGTCCGCACGGCCAACGGCCTGCGATATATTCCGGAGGCCTCCAACGCCGTGATCTCCGGCCGCGTGGTCGAGACCGTGGACTGCGGAACGCATACGCTGTTCATCGCCGACGTGACCGAGGCGCGCGTGCTGTCGGACACGCCGTCTGCGACGTATGCCTATTACTTTGAGCATATCAAGCCGAAGCCCCAGCCGGTGGGCGAGGAGAAGAAGGGCTTTGTCTGCAAGATCTGCGGCTATGTCTACGAGGGCGATACGCTGCCCGAGGATTTCATCTGCCCCCTGTGCAAGCACGGCGCGGAGGACTTTGAACCGCTGAAATAATGAAATATAATACAAGGGCCGCCTCGGGGATTCCCGAGGCGGCGTCAGTTTGTCAAAGAAGTCCTTTTGGACTTTTTTGACAAGCTGACTGCAAAATTGCAAAATCTGCATTTGTATTTCTATTTTGCAATTTTGGCCGCTGCGGCGGGTTATTGAACGCGAAAGGGAACCCGGACGGTTCCCTTTCACTCTTTCCTTCCCTCCGAAACTTTCGGCTGGATGGGTTATTTGAGAGTCTGAAGGGCCGCCTCGGGATTTCCCGAGACGGCCCTTGCTTGCCCCAAAAGTCCTTTTGGACTTTCATGATCTTTTACAGCTTCAATTCGCCGTTTTCGATCTGCACGGTCAGGGTCGAGCCGGGGGCGATGTCGCCCTTGACGATGCGCTTGGCCAGCAGCGTTTCGACGGTGTGCTGCAAATACCGCTTGAGCGGACGCGCACCGTACTGCGGATCGTAGGCCGCGTCGATGATGAATTGCTTGGCCTCCGGCGTCAGCTCGCAGCGAAGCTGCTGCTTCTCCAGACGGCGATTGAGCAGATCCATTTGCAGGTCGATGATGCGAACGATGTTGTCTTTCGTCAGCGGCTTGTAGAACACGATCTCGTCCAGACGGTTCAAAAACTCCGGGCGGAAGCTCTTTTTCAGAAGCTGCTCGACCTGAAGCCGCGCTTCGGGACGGATGGAGCCGTCGGGCGCGATACCCTCAAGCAGGTATTCCGAGCCGAGGTTGCTCGTCAGGATCAGAATGGTGTTCTTGAAGTCCACGGTTCTGCCCTGAGAGTCCGTGATGCGGCCGTCGTCGAGCACTTGCAGCAGGATGTTGAACACATCCGGATGCGCCTTTTCGACCTCGTCGAACAGCACCACGCAATATGGATTGCGGCGCACGGCCTCGGTGAGCTGACCGCCCTCGTCATAACCGACGTATCCGGGAGGCGCTCCGATCAGACGCGAGACGGAGAATTTCTCCATATATTCGGACATATCGATACGCACGAGGTTCTTTTCATCGTCAAAGAGCGCTTCTGCCAACGCCTTGGCAAGCTCGGTCTTGCCGACGCCCGTCGGGCCGAGGAACAGGAAGGAACCGAGCGGACGGTTCGGATCCTGAATGCCTGCGCGGCTGCGCAGAATTGCCTCGGAGACCGAACGCACGGCTTCGTCCTGTCCGACAACGCGCTGATGCAACACGTTCGGAAGCTGCAGGAGCTTTTCACGCTCACCCTCGACCAGCTTGGCCACGGGAATGCCCGTCCAGCGTTCGACGATCTTTGCGATTTCCTCCTCGGTGACCTTGTCGCGCAGGAGATTGCTCTGCTTCGCGCTTTGCGCAAGACGTTCCTCCTCGGCAAGCTGCTTTTTCAGCTCCGGCAGCTCACCGTATTTCAGACGCGCAGCCGTTTCCAGATCATATTCCTGCTCGGCACGCTCGATCTTGGCGCCCAGCTCCTCGATGCGCTCGCGGAGCTGCTGCACCTTGCCAATGGCGTTTTTCTCGTTTTCCCACTGCGCCTTCATGCTGTTGAACTGATCGCGCTGCTCGGCCAGCTCCTTGCGAAGCTCGGCAAGTCTGCCCTGCGACAGCTCGTCGGTCTCGTTTTTCAGCGCGGCTTCCTCAATCTCCATCTGGATGATCTTCCTGCGGATGACGTCCAGCTCGGTCGGCATGGAGTCCATCTCCGTGCGGATCATGGCGCAGGCCTCGTCGATCAGGTCGATGGCCTTGTCCGGCAGGAAACGGTCGGTGATATAGCGGTCGGAAAGCGTTGCGGCGGCGATAATTGCGGGATCGGTGATCTTCACGCCGTGGAACACCTCGTAGCGTTCCTCAAGGCCGCGCAGAATGGCAATGGTGTCCTCGACCGTCGGCTCCTTGACCATGACGGGCTGGAAACGGCGCTCGAGCGCGGGATCCTTTTCGATATATTTGCGGTATTCGTCCAGCGTTGTCGCGCCGATGCAGTGCAGCTCGCCGCGTGCCAGCATGGGCTTCAGGAGGTTGCCTGCGTCCATGCTGCCCTCGGTCTTGCCTGCGCCGACGATGGTGTGCAGCTCGTCGATAAACAGCAGAATGCGGCCTTCGGAATTTTTTACTTCCTCCAGAACGGCCTTCAGACGTTCCTCAAATTCGCCGCGGTATTTTGCGCCTGCAATCAGTGCGCCCATATCCAGCGAGAAGATCGTCTTGTCCTGCAAGGACTTCGGCACGTCGCCGCGCACGATGCGCTGTGCCAGGCCCTCGGCGATGGCAGTCTTGCCGACGCCCGGTTCGCCGATCAGGACGGGATTGTTTTTCGTTTTGCGGGAAAGAATACGGATGACGTTGCGGATCTCGTCGTCACGGCCGATGACCGGATCGGTTTTCTTCTCGCGTGCCTTTTTTACAAGGTCGGTGCCATATTTTTCCAGCGCCTCGTAGGTGTCCTCGGGATTGTCTGTGGTCACGCGGCTGCTGCCGCGAATGGCCTGCAAAACCTTCAGGCAGTCCTCGCGCGTGATGCGATAATCCCGGAACAGCGGCGCGACGGTGGCGTCCGCCTTGTCCAGCATGGCAAGGAACAGATGCTCGACCGAGACATAGTCGTCGCGCATGGATTTTGCGGTTTCCTCCGCGGCGGCAAGCAGCTGCTGCATGCCGTTCGAGAGATAAAGCTGGTCGGCGGAGCGGCCCGGACCGGACACGGCGGGCAGCTTCTCCACCGCCGCATTTGCTGCGGCCTCGAGGCTTTCCGTCGTCACGCCCGTGCGCTTGAGAAGCTGCGGCACAAGGCCGCCGTCCTGCTGTAATAACGCCAGAAGCAGATGCGCCTGCTCCAACTGCTGATTTTGATTTGTCACTGCAAGCTGCTGCGCCGCGCGCAGAGCTTCCAGACTTTTTTGCGTATATTGATTCAGATCCATTGTGAATCCCCCTTTTGAATTAGCACTCTATGCTCGAGAGTGCTAAACTCTTTATCCACATCATATCACGCCCCGGAGGATTGTCAATAGGGCAAATGTGAATTTTTTTAAAACAATTGCCCGACCGAGGCCGGGCAATTCCACATCGAATCGTTGATGCTTAATTTGTGAGCTTCTGCGCCGCATCCGCGACGGTCTGCTCCAGAGAATCGACGGCCTGCTGCGCCTTTTGACGCACGGGCGACTGCTGCGGCAGCATCAGCGCGACTGCGCCGCCGGCCAGCATGCCGGCACCCAGCGTCAGCAAAAACGAACGTACCTGCATAAAACCTCCTCCTTCCCGCAGCTAGTTTGCCCTGCACACGGGAAAGTATCGCAGGAGAATTTTTCAGCGATTTGCAGCAAGCCGCTTGGCGTAGCGCCGCGCCGGGTGGTAGCACAAAAGCGCGATGAATACCAGAATCGCCGTGGCGCACAGGCTGATCGGATAGGCCGTCATGATGGTGCGGAACGTCCGGCTCTGCGGGAATACGAAGCGGATCCACGCAATGCGGATGCCGCACACGCCGACCATGGTCAGAAGTGCGGGCGTCAGCGAAATGCCGAAGCCGCGCAGATAACCCGCCATGATCTCATAGAGCAGGCTGAACGAGTGCGAGACCATGATTAGCATCAGGCGGATGTAGCCTGTTTCCACGACATCGGGATCGGGATTGAACAGCTTCAGAAGCGTTTTGCCGGAGAACAGCAGCAGCGCAATGGCAGCGGCCAGTGCAATTACGCCCTCAATCAGGCACAAAAACAGCGTTTTTTTGCAGCGCTTCAGCTCGCCCGCGCCGTAGTTCTGGCCGACGAAGGTGGTGCAGGCCTGAGAGAAGGAGTTGAGAATATCATAGGTGATGATCTCAATGTTGAACGCCGCACTCGAGGCCGCCATGACCACGGTGCCGAGGTCGTTGATGGCCGACTGAATGACGATGTTCGAGACGGAAAACACAGCGCTCTGGATGCCGGCCGGCAGACCGATGCGCAGGATGCGGCCCAGCGTCGGCCAGTCGATGCCAAGCGCCTTCGGCTCAAGATGGATGACCTGCGTGCTGCGGCGCAGACGGATGTACAGCAGCACCGAGCTGACGGCGTTGGAAATGACCGTCGCAACGGCCACGCCGCTGACCTTCATGTCCAGCACGGCCACGAAAAACAGGTTGAGCAGGACGTTCAGAACGCCTGAGCTTGCCAGCGCGATCAACGGAATCTTTGTCTCGCCCACGCTGCGGAAGATCGCGGCCTCGAAATTATAAAGCAGGATCACCGGCATGCCCGCAAGATAGATGCGCAGATACAGCAGCGCCAACGGGAAAACCTCCGCCGGCACGTTGAGCATGCTCAGAAGCGGGGCGGCGATCAGTTCACCCAGCAGCGCCACCAGCACGCCGCCGAGTACGGCGACAACTACGGAGGTGTGTACGGCCTTGTGCACATCTTCGGGCTTTCCCTGTCCGATGGCGTGCGCAATGATGACATTGCTGCCCAGCGCGATGCCGATGAACAGATTGACGATCAGACCGATGATCGGGCTGTTTGCGCCAACCGCCGCGACACAGGCTGTGCGTGCGCTGCCCGTAAAGTTGCCGACGACGGCGACGTCCGAGGCATTAAAGAGCTGCTCCAGAATTGCCGTTGCCGCGACGGGCAGCGCAAAGCGCGGCAGTTTGTTCCAGATCGGCCCATGCAGCATATCAAGCTGCTTTTTTCCGGTTGCTTCCATATAAATATCATCTCGTTTTCTTTTTATCGGGCATATTATACAGCGCGATTTTGGTATCTGCAAGTGCAGATAATAAAGAAAAACTGTGAAAAAGCAGTGCTTTTCCACAGCATTTTTTCTAAAATGATTCTTGCGGGTTGTTTTTCCCCGACGAATATGTTAAACTGGTAACAAATGAAAGAGGAAAGGGGATTCCCGATGAAAAAACTTCTTGCACTACTGCTGGCTGCGGCGCTGCTTTGTCTGGCTGGATGCAGCTCCATGCCGTCGCTACCGACGCGCTTTTCCATACCAGGCAGCGAACCGAGCGAGCCTGTATCGACCTCGTCCGATCCTGCGCCCGAGACGCAGTATGATGACAGCCTGCTTTATGAAAGCTACGCCGAGGAATGGCCATGGTCGGATTCCAACGGCGATTCCGGCGTGTACTCCGTGCATCTGCCGGCGATCGCTTCCGACGCGCCGGGGGCGCAGGAGCTGAACGCACAGATCGACAGTGTGTTCAGACCGGTTGCGGACGAAATGCTCGCAAACGCCGAAGCGGGAACGTGGGGGCAGTATCTGTCGATCTCTTGGGAAAGCCACTGGTCGGGCAGCATCGTGACGCTCGTCATCATTTCCGAGACCAGCTATGCTTTTACCGATTACATGACTTATTCCTACGATTTTTCCACGGATGAAGTCCTGAACGGCGCGGAGACCGTTCAGCGCACGCTCGGCCTCGCGTATTCGAGCCTGATGTCCGAGCTGCGCCGCTCTGCCGCGCAGTATTTTGACCGCATGTATGCGGGGGTATTCGGCACGGATGAATATGACTTTCTTACGCTGCTTCGCGCATGGACACTCATGGACGACAACCTCGCCTCCGCCATGTTCTTTCTGGACGATACGGAGCTGTATGCGATTATGCCCATCGGCTCCGTCGCAGGTGCAAGCTGGTACTATCACGTTGTGCCTGTCACACGGGAACTGCTGTCCACAGAGCCGCTGTCCGCTTCCTATGATTTTGTCGAGGCTACGCTCACCGACGGCTCGCTGCTTGTCACCTTCTCCGACACGGGCAGCGCACGCGACTGGAACGCTGATCTTGACTACGGTGTGCCCTACGAGGTTGAGAATTGCTACGGCGTGTATGTCGATATGCGGATTGCACGGATGAGCTTCGGGCTGGACAGCTCGATCTATCTCCTGCTTCTCACACAGGACGGTACAGTGGAATTTGTCAATCTGCTTGGCGGTGCGCGCTATGGCATGCTGAGCTGCGGCGGCCCGGTGTTGACTCTGGGCAATATCAGCGCCCTTACCGCCGATGAAACTACGGTCTATGCCTTGGATGCTGACGGCACGCCGTATGACCTGAACGAGATCGTTCCCGGGCTTCTCGAGAACTATATCCCAGAGACGCTCACCGGCACTTGGACGGCGCAGATCCGGCGCGATCCGAACAGCAGTGAAGAAAGCGTCTGCAGGGTGGAGCTTCACGGAGATGCCTTCCTGTATATGGAGGAGACCGCGCCGGACGGCAGCCTGATGCGCACCGATGGCAACCTGCGCTACATCGGCATGGACGGCGGCGGATTGGTCTATACTTACTTCCTCACGGGCGATATGCAGGTCTCCGGCGTTCTGCGCCTGATGACCAGTGATTACGGTGATCTGCTTGTGCGGCCTCTGCTTGGTGCGGACCTCTTTGACGCGGGGGCAGGCGGCTTTACGGCTTTTGAACGGGGATAGAGACAGAATGGAATATAAACCGGCCGCCGCATCGGAAGCTTCCGATGCGGCGGCCGGTTATTTAAAGGGTTACACCAATCCGCTTTCCTTGAGCAGCAGCTCCAGATCCGTGCCCTTGACTTTCTTCATGACGATCTTGAACAGCTCTTTTTCCATGAAGGAGAGGTCGGCCTCAGCCAGCGGCTTCTTGTCGATGGCATAGTAGCAGGCACGCAGGATCTCACGCACATCGTACTTGCTGCCCCAGACCTCCGGCACGCCGCGGTCAACGTTCAGCAGCGTGTAGACCGATTCCATGCCGGTGCGCATGGAATATTCGGTGGTGAAGATGGTGTCGCGCGGCGTTTCTGCGAACTGACCGATGAAGGCAAAGTTCACAGCGCCGTCGGGCACGACCTTCGGACGGTCGGATTCCTTACGCGGCTGGAAGAAGGCGTTGATATACGGCATGAAGCAGGTCGTGGTGTTGCAGGCGTTCTTTGCAAGCTCGTCGATCTGATCGGTCGGCACGCCGATGTGATACAGCCATTCGCGGCAGACCTCCTCGCCGGTGCAGTCCCGCATGGCCTTCTTCACATAGTTGCCCTCACGGTTGGTATTCAATGAATACAGCCACACGAGGACCATGTTCTTGTCCTGAGACTTGAACTGCGGTTGGCGGTTGATGGTCCAGGAGAGATACCAGTTGTCGGTGCTGTCCTTGACGGTGACGATGCCGCCCGTCGTGACCTTACCGGCACGCGGGTCGCGCTTGCAGACATTCATGATATGCTGAATGACTTCCTCATTGGAGGTCGCGACGGTCGCGCTCATCCAGTTTGTCGCGTCTACGTCGGAGCAGAACGTATCCGGATTGCCGTATTCGCCATGCTCGGCCTGCGCGGCGATGGCTTTCCAGAGATCCCACGATTCACCGTAGCCGTTCTTTACCTCGGACAGATCGGGCGCGTGGGTCTGGTCGCCGTAGCAGGAGGTGTCGGTGCAGCAGCCGTTCGTAATGAACACAAGGTCGTTTTCGGTGAGGTCGATGGTCTGCTCCTTGCCGTCCTTGCGGTAGACAATCTGCTTTGCGACTTTCTTGCCGTCCTTGCTCTCGATGACGACGTTTCTAACGTCCATGCCGTATTCGATCGTGACGCCGTGCGCTTCCAGATATTTTACCAGCGGCAGGATCATGCTCTCATACTGGTTGTACTTCGTGAAGCGCAGTGCGCTGAAGTCGGGCAGACCGTCGATGTGATGGACATAGCGGCAGAGGTAACGCTTCATTTCAAGGGCGCTCGACCAGCGCTGGAAGGCGAACATCGTCTGCCAGTAGAGCCAGAAGTTCGTGCTCCAGAAGCTGTCCGGCAGAACGTCGGAGATTTTCTTGTCCTCCAGATCCTTTTCCGGGGTCAGGAACAGCTTGCTCAGTGCCATGGCGGAGTCTTTGTCCAGATTGAACTGCTTGTCGGTGTGGGCATCCTCGCCGCGGTTGACGGTCGCGCGGCAGAGAGAGTAGTTCGGGTCATGCTTGTTGAGCCAATAATACTCGTCCAGCACGGACACGCCCGGCGTCTCGATGGACGGGACATCGCGGAAGGTGTCCCACATGACCTCGAAATGGTTGTCCATTTCGCGGCCGCCGCGCATGAAGAAGCCCTTGGTGACGTCCTTGCGGCCGTCACAACTGCCGCCGGCAAGCTCCAGCTTTTCCAGCAGATGGATGCGCTCACCCTTCATCTGCCCGTCACGGACGAGGTAGAAGGCGGCGGTCAGACCGGCCAGACCGGTGCCGATGATATATGCGGATTTTTGATCGACATCCTTCGGCTTTTCGGGATGTGCAAACGATTCATAAGTTCCTGCGGAATAATACATGATGAAACCCTCCTGTATTTCGGAAGCTCTCATGATTTCGGGGCTTCCGTTGCTTTCTGGCTTTATTATACCCACCGCAGCGTTTGTTACAATGGACAGAAAAAGCGCCGTGATGAAATTCTCATCACGGCGCGGGAAAATGTCTGATTTTCCGACAAATCGGGAAAAGTGTTCAAATGGTCATTCAAATTCCACCGTCGCGGGCGGCTTGGAGGTAATGTCGTAGACGACGCGGTTGATGTGCTTGACTTCGTTGACGATGCGGGCGGAGACCTTTTCCAGAAGGTCATAGGGCAGGCGCGACCACTGCGCGGTCATAAAGTCCTGCGACTGCACCGCGCGCAGTGCCAGTGTGTAGTCATAGGTGCGCTCGTCGCCCATTACGCCCACGCTTTTCAGGTTGGTCAGGACGGCAAAATACTGGCTGGTTGTCCGGTCCAGCTTGGCCAGCGCCATTTCCTCGCGGAAAATTGCGTCGGCCTCTCGCAGAATGGCGAGCTTGTCCTCCGTGACCTCGCCGATCACACGAATGGCAAGACCGGGACCGGGGAAGGGCTGGCGCCACACGAGCGTCTCGGGCAGACCCAGCTCGAGACCGAGCTGGCGTACTTCGTCTTTGAAAAGACGGCGCAGCGGCTCGACGATCTCTTTGAAATCCACGCAGTCCGGCAGACCGCCGACGTTGTGGTGACTCTTGATGACGGTAGACTCGCCGCCCATGCCGGACTCGACGACGTCGGAATAAATTGTGCCCTGCGCGAGGAAATCGAC
The DNA here is from genome assembly GCA_934667815.1 of uncultured Oscillospiraceae bacterium. Classification (GTDB taxonomy): domain Bacteria; phylum Bacillota; class Clostridia; order Oscillospirales; family Oscillospiraceae; genus JAZOXB01. The sequence goes on along the minus strand of CAKUMO010000021.1, from coordinate 16,247 downwards.
CGCGCCGAGCTTTCTGGCCTCGGCCTCGAACACGCGGATGAATTCCTCACCAATGATCTTGCGCTTGCGCTCTGGCTCGGTGACGCCGGCTAGCTTGGACAGAAAGCGTTCCCCTGCGTTGACGCGGCGCACATCTACATGGAACTGCTGCTTCATGATCTGCTCGACTTGGTCGCCCTCGTCCTTGCGCAAAAGACCGTGATCGACGAAAATGCAGGTGAGCTGGTCGCCTACCGCGCGCTGTAACAGTGCGGCAGCGACGGAGCTGTCTACACCGCCGGAGAGCGCGAGAAGCACGCGGCCGGAGCCGACTTTCTCGCGGCACTCGGCCACGGCCTCATCCAGATACGAAGCCATCGACCACTGGCGATGCAGCCCGCAGACGCCGTAGAGGAAGTTTTCGATAATTTGCCTGCCGAACACCGTGTGCAGCACTTCCGGATGGAACTGCACGCCGTAGAGACGCTTTTCGACGTTTTCGACCGCGGCATGGCGGCAGTTTTCGGAGCTTGCGCAGATGTGGAAGCCCCCGGCAAGCTGCGCGACCTCGACGCCGTGGCTCATCCAGTAGACGGCGGTTTTGTCCACGTTTTCAAACAGCGGGCTGCCGTCAATGTGGGTCAGCTCGGTCTTGCCGTATTCGCGGGCCTCGGCGCGGCGGCAGCTACCGCCGAGAAGCTGCATCATTAGCTGCATGCCGTAGCAGATACCCAGCACCGGAATGCCCAGCGAGAAGATCGCGGGGTCAAGCGTGGGTGCGCCCTCGTCAAACACGGCGGCGGGGCCGCCCGTGAAGATGATGCCGTCCGGCGCAAAGGCGCGGATCTCGTCGAGCGGGGTACGGTAAGGGCGAATTTCGCAGTAAACGCCGCATTCGCGCACGCGGCGGGCGACGAGCAGATTATACTGCCCGCCGAAGTCCAGCACGAGTACCTTTTCCATCAGTCGTCGCCTCCGCGAAAGACGATGTTGCCCGGCTCGGCCTTGTCAATGACGGCCAGAGAGTGCAGGGGATAGCCTGCGGCGCGCAGTGCGTCGCCGCCGCCCTGAAAGCCCTTTTCCACCGCGACGCCGATGCCCACAAGCGTTGCACCCGCGTGCTCGACGATCTCGCACAGGCCGCGCATGGCCTCGCCGCGCGCCATAAAGTCGTCGATGATGAGTACACGGTCGTTGGAGTGGATCCAATCCTTGGCCACGAGCAGCGTAACCTTTTTCTTATAGGTGTAAGAAAAAATATCGCTCTGGTACAATCCGCCCTCGATGTTGTCGCTCTTTGCCTTCTTCGCAAACAGCAGGGGAACACCATATTTTTGGGCGCAGATCGTGGCCAGCGCGATACCGCTTGCTTCCGCCGTCAAAACGAGCGTGACGTCCTCAATGGGGAAAATCTTGGCGAACTCGTCCGCCAGCTCCTGCATAAAGGCGACATCGACCCGATGGTTCAGAAAACCGTCCACTTTGACGATATTGCCGGGCAGGACGCGGCCCTCGGTGCGGATACGCTGCTTGAGCTTGTTCATTGGGATCGACCTCCAATCAGAAAATATAAGATTATTGTATCGAAAGTACGGAGAAAAGGCAATTAGAAGTATCTCCCATCTTATGTGCCGTCTCGTGACAGTATTCCGGCACTTTCGGTAGTATATACAAAAAAGTGCGAAAATAAAACATAGCAATTTAATAGGAAAATGCTTGACAAATACTCCCTGGGGGTATATAATGCGGACAGAAAAGGAGATGAGCGCATGGGAAACACCTGTCCCTGCTGCCGCAAGACCGAACGCTCCGCCGCGCAGAAGAAGGCGCTGATGAATCGTCTCAAGCGTATCGAGGGTCAGATCCGCGGCTTGGAGGCCATGCTGGAAAACGATGCCTACTGCAACGATATTTTGCAGCAGTCTGCGGCGGCCGGCGCGGCAATCAATGCTTTTAATCGGGAGCTGTTGGGGAATCATATCCGTGGATGCGTCGTCGAGGATCTGCACGCGGGGCGTGACGAGATCGTCGATGAGCTGATCGCCACGGTGCAGAAGCTGATGAAATAGGAGGAAAATTATGCAGCAATATAACGTAACGGGCATGAGCTGCGCCGCCTGCAGTGCCCGCGTGGAAAAGGCGGTGTCGAAGGTGCCGGGTGTGACGAGCTGCTCGGTGAGCCTTTTGACCAATTCCATGGGCGTGGAGGGCACGGCCGCGCCGGAGAGCATCGTCCGCGCCGTGCAGGAGGCAGGCTATGGGGCAAGCCTCAAGGGTGCGGAAAAGGCCGCAGGCGCTGCGCCGGACGAGGATGCACTGGCCGACCATGAAACGCCGAAGCTGAAAAGACGGCTCATCGCGTCGGTGGGCTTTTTGCTGGTGCTGATGTATTTTTCCATGGGACACATGATGTGGTCATGGCCGCTGCCGAAGTGGTTTGAGGGCAACCATGTCGCCATGGGACTGGTGCAGCTCCTGCTGGCCGGCATTATTATGGTCATCAACCAGAAGTTTTTTATCAGCGGCTTTAAAAGCCTCTGGCACCGTGCACCGAACATGGACACGCTGGTCGCTCTCGGCTCCATGGCTTCGTTTGTCTGGAGCGTGTACGCGCTGTTTGCCATGACGCGCGCACAGGTGGACGGCGATATGCAGGGCGTAATGACCTACATGGACGAGTTTTATTTTGAATCCGCAGCCATGATTCTGACGCTCATCACCGTCGGCAAACTTCTCGAGGCACGCTCCAAGGGCAAGACCACGAACGCCTTGAAAAGCCTGATGAAGCTCGCTCCCAAGACTGCACGGCTGGTCAGAGACGGGCAGGAGGTCACGGTACCCATTGCGCAGGTAAAGAAGGGCGACATTTTCGCCGTCCGGCCCGGCGAGAACATTCCGGTGGACGGCGTCGTATTGGAAGGCAGCAGCGCCGTGAACGAGGCTGCCCTGACGGGCGAGAGCATCCCCGTGGATAAGGCTCCCGGCGACGGCGTCTCGGCTGCGACGGTCAATCAGTCGGGCTTCCTGCGCTGCGAGGCCACGCGCGTGGGCGAGGACACCACGCTTTCGCAGATCATCAAAATGGTCAGCGACGCCGCTGCGACCAAAGCGCCGATCGCCAAGGTTGCAGACCGTGTGTCCGGCGTGTTTGTTCCGGCGGTCATCGCCATTGCGCTGGTGACCTTTGTCGTGTGGCTCCTGCTTGGCCGGGAGTTCAGCTATGCGCTTGCACGCGGTATTTCCGTGCTGGTCATTAGCTGCCCGTGCGCACTGGGACTGGCCACGCCGGTGGCCATCATGGTCGGCAACGGCCTCGGCGCGAAGAATGGCATTTTGTTCAAGACCGGCGTTTCCCTCGAGCAGGCGGGCAAGGTACAGATCGTCGCGCTCGACAAGACCGGCACCATCACCTCCGGCGAGCCGCGCGTGACAGACATTGTGCCCGTTGAGGGCGTTTCCGAGGAAACGCTTCTTTCTGCGGCGCTGGCGCTTGAAGCGCGCAGCGAGCATCCGCTGGCCAAGGCCGTCACGGAAAAGTGCGCGGCGCTGCACATGACGGCGCAGGACGTGACGGATTTCTCCGCGCTGCCCGGAAACGGTCTGACGGCCATGCGCGCGGGGAAAAAACTGCTCGGCGGCAGCCTGCGCTATCTCTCCGAACAAGCGGCGGTTTCCTCCGCGCTTCGGGAACGCGCCGAGGCGCTGGCGGGCGAGGGGAAAACGCCCCTGCTCTTTGCCGAGGACGGGAAAATTCTTGGCATGATCGCCGTTGCGGATACCATCAAACCGGACAGCGCACGCGCCGTGCACGAATTGCAGGGCATGGGCATCCGCGTGGTCATGCTCACGGGCGATAACGAGCGCACCGCCAAGGCCATCGGCGCGCAGGCGGGCGTGGACGAGGTCATTGCGGGCGTGCTGCCCGACGGCAAGGAGTCGGTCGTCCGGCGCCTGAAGAATAGCGGTAAGGTCGCCATGGTGGGCGACGGCATCAACGATGCGCCTGCCCTTACGCGTGCGGACATCGGCATCGCCATCGGCGCGGGTGCGGACGTTGCCATCGACGCGGCGGATGTTGTTCTGATGAAAAGCAGCCTGATGGACGTCCCGGCAGCAATCCGCCTGAGCCGCGCGACGCTGCGCAACATCCATGAGAATCTGTTCTGGGCGTTTTTCTACAACGTCGTCGGCATTCCGCTGGCAGCGGGCTGCTTCGTGGCCTTCGGACTGACGCTCAATCCCATGTTCGGCGCTGCGGCCATGAGCCTTTCGAGCTTCTGCGTGGTGTCTAACGCGCTGCGGCTGAATTTCTTCAAGCTGCGCGACCCGAAGCACGACCACAAGCGCCGTGCCAAGACCAAGCCTACGGTGCAGCCGCTCGTGCGCACGATAAAAATCGAGGGCATGATGTGCGGCCACTGCGAGGCCACGGTCAAGCACGCACTCGAGGCACTGCCGAACGTCGCCTCCGCCGAGGTCAGCCACGAGGCCGGCACAGCCGTCGTCACGCTCACCGCGCCCGTTGCGGACGAGGCTCTGCGGCAGGCCGTCGAGGCCGAGGATTATACGGTCACGGAAATTGAATAAGAATTACCGCCTCTGTCGGAAAAACGACGGAGGCGGCATTAGTATCATATTACAGAACTTTTTGCAGGAAGCTCTGCAGGCGCGGACTTTGCGGATGACCGAAGATCTGTTCCGGGGTGCCTTCCTCGCAGAGCTTGCCGCTGTCGATGAACAGCACACGGCTGCCGACCTCGCGGGCAAAGCCCATCTCGTGCGTGACGACCACCATGGTCATCCCGGCGTGTGCCAGCTCGCGCATGACCTCGAGCACCTCGCCGACCATTTCCGGGTCGAGTGCGCTTGTCGGCTCGTCAAAAAGCATGACCTCCGGCTCCATCGCCAGCGCACGCACGATGGCGACGCGCTGCTTTTGCCCGCCGGAGAGCTGCGCGGGGTAAGCGCCCGCGCGGTCTGCCAGACCGACGCGCTGCAAAAGCGCCATGGCCTTTTCCTTGGCCTCGGCCTTGGGCATTTTCTTGATGCGGATGGGCGCCATGGTCAGATTGTCCAGCACCGTCATATGCGGAAACAGGTTGAAATGCTGAAAGACCATGCCCATCTTCTGCCGATGCAGAGGAAGATCGACCTTTTTGCTCGTAATATCCACGCCGTCGAAGAAAATGCTGCCCGAGGTGGGCGTTTCCAGCAGGTTCAGGCTGCGCAGAAAGGTGCTCTTGCCGCCGCCGGACGGGCCGATGACCGCGATGACATCGCCCTTGCAGATGTCCACGCTGATGCCGTCGAGCGCCTTGACCTCGCCGCCGTTATAGTATTTTTTCAGATCCTTGACCTCAATGAGCTTTTCCATCTGTCCGCCTCCTTACGCGCCCTTGGCGCCGCTGCGCCGGTCGCTGCGCTGCAATTTCTTCTCAAAATGCCCGAAAACCTTGCTCAACGTGAAGGTCATGAGGAAATAGATCACGCCCACGATGACCAGCGGCTCGATCGGCCGCATCGTCGCGCCCTTGACCACGAGGTACTGCGTCATCAGATCGCCGACGAAGAAGGTCGAAGCCAGCGAGGTGTCCTTGATGATCATGATAAATTCGTTGCCGAGTGCAGGCAGAATGTTCTTGATCGCCTGCGGGATGACTACGAACCACATCGTTTTCGTCTCGCTGAAGCCCAGACTGAGCGAGGCCTCGCGCTGGCCGGGATCGACGGCCTGAATGCCCGAACGGATGACCTCCGCGACATAGGCGGCGCTGTTGCAGACCAGCGCGACCGCAACGCAGAAGAACTTCTGCTTTTGCAGCGCGGGAATGAGCATGGGCAGACCGAAATAGAAGAAATAGAGCTGCAAGAGCATGGGCGTGCCGCGAATGATCTCAATATAAATGTTGGAGATCCAGCGCAGCGGCGGGATCTTGGACATTTTCATCAGCGCCAGCAGCGCCGCAAAGACCGTGCCGACGCCGACCGTGACGGCGGCCAGTGCGAGGGTGTATTCCAGACCCGTGCCGAGGAATTTGTCCCAGTATTCCAGAAACAGGGCGGCCAGCTTTTCAAAATCGATAAATTTCATGCTTCCTCCGTTCGGCGCACGCAGTGCCGGATACGGCAGGGTATCCGGCACAGGCGGCGCATCTTATCAAATCAAATCAATCGAGCGTAAGCTCCTTGGCGTTTTCGCTCTTGCCCAGCTCCACGGCAGCTTCATACCACTGCGCATACAGTCCTTCGGACGCGGCCTTGGCCAGCGCTTCGTTGACGACAGCCAGCAGCTCGGTTTCGCCCTTGGGCATCATGACCACGTTGCCGACGTACTTGGGATCGACCGTGAACTGCCAATCGCAGATGACAAGCTCCGGGTTGGCATCGACGATCATCTGGCCGTTGCCCTTTGCGACGGCCAGCGCTTCGATGTTGCCGGACTTCAGCTCCATCACGCCGACGGTGATGTCACCGATGGGCACGGCGGTCGAATCCGTGAGCTGCTCCTCGACAAGCTGGAGCTGCAGGGAGGAAATCTGCGCACCGACATCCTGACCGGCAAAATCCTCGGGCTTGGTGTACTTTGCGGCATCGTCCTTGCGGATGACGAGCATCTGCTCGGTCTCATTGTCGCCGGCGTAGTAGTAGTCGGACATTTCGCAGTTTTCTGCACGCTTTTCCGTCCAGGAGAAGCCGGAGATGCCCATCTTGGCAGAGCCGGTGGAGACGGCGGTCTCGCAGGCATCGAAGTTCATCGGGTCAATGACAAGACTCACGCCGATGTAATCGGCAATGTACTTGGCCAGCGAGATGTCGAAGCCGACGTATTGTTCCTGACCGTCCTTGGACGAATCGATGAATTCCATCGGGCTGAAGTCCGGGCTGGTGACGACGGTCAGCACGCCGTCGGCCTTGATCTTTTCCAGCGCGTTGGCGGGCGTCTCGGAATTCTTGGAGCCGCAGGCGGCCAGTGTGAGCATCAGTGCGAGCGCCAGAATCAGCGCGAGCAGATTTTTCTTTTTCATGGGGAACATCCTTTCTTGCGTTACGGGAGGGGCCAGCCTCTCGGTCGTTTTCTTGATGGTGCATACTCTATCACTCGGATGCCGCTTTGTCAAGCAAAAATCAGAATAAATATTCATAATTTTTGCATTTTGGTGAATACATATACAAGGACGAGAAAACCGCGCGCTTCGCTGTGCACTTTGTGCAGCTTATCCCCAAAGTCCCTCCGGACTTTTGGGATAAGCTGACTGCAAAATTGCAAAATCAAAATTTGTATGATTTTTATTATTTTGCAATTTTGGCCGCTGCGGCGGGTTATTGAACGCGAAAGGGAACCATGACGGTTCCCTTTCACACTATCCTTCCCTCCGAAGCTTTCAACCGGATCGTTTTTTTGACAACCTGATAACCCCTGCTGCGTCCCAGGACGCGGCAGGGGTTAGACTTGGATATTCAGAATTCGCGCGTGCGCTGCTCGAAGGCTTCAAAGAAGCGCGCGACGTGCAGACCGTCGGCCAGCGCGTGATGCACGGTCAGGTTGACGGGCAGGCAGGCTTTGCCGTCCTGTTCGACGCATTTGCCAAAGGTGATGCGCGGGTTGGAATCGGCGGGGCTGGGCGTTGGCAGCGACAGGCCGGTGAAGCGCAGCCACGGCAGCGTGGAAATGAAAAACAGACTTTCGCCGTCCTCGCCATCGTCGATATCCGGCGCGGCCTTGACGCGCGCGACCTCCGCCTGCGCATAGGGAAGAAACTCCGCGAAGGGTTTTCCGCAGTCCAAGCGGCAGTAGCAGTAGCTGCCGTCCGGCAGGGCGACGGTGTGCGAGCTGTCGCAGCGGGCGTATTCCACGGCCTGTGCCCCGCGGATTCTGCGGCGCAGCTCGGCAATGCCGTTGGCGGCGTTGGCCGCGCAGTAAAGATAGCTCAGGAAGAAAGGCAGCTTCTCCCGACGCGTTTTTTCACGCAGTGCGGTGATGTCGCACTCTGCCGTGACGGAGAGATAGGGATTGGCCATTGTGCGGAAGTAATCGAAATGCGCACGGCGCGGGTCGTTCGTCAGATCGAGGATCTGCGGCTGCATCTTACAATGCCTCCATGGCGGCGCGGATGCGGGCGGCGCTGCGCTCGCTGCCAAGAAGCTGCATGACCGTGTAAAGATCGGGCGAATTGCTCTTGCCGGTCACGGCGATGCGCAGGAAGCCCGAGACGTCTGCGACCGAGCCGGGGAAGGCGGCAGGGTCGGCCTTGTACTGCTTCATGTCGGCGGCGAAGCCAATTTCTGTGGTGACGGCCTTGACCTTATCGAACCAGACGGCGGAATCGTCGGCGGGATCGTAAGCGGCAAGGAATTTTTCCAGCGCGGTGCGAATGACCGCATGGTCAAACTGCGCAGGGAAGTCCTCGCGCGTGAAGAACTCGTCGTAGAAGAAGCCCATATACGGCTTGACATCCTTCCAGGTGGCAAGATCCTTGCGCGGCTTCTTGCCGCCGCGGCCGATGGCGAAGATTTTCTTGGCATATTCCGGGTCGCGGGCGAGGACGGCGGCGAAGTCCGGGTCAAACTCCTGTGCGTATTCGAGCGCGAGAGCATAGACCGTCTCGGCATCCATGTGGGCGATCTCATTCTTGGACACGTCACAGAGCTTCGCGTAGTCAAAGAGCGCGCCGGCGGGATTGAGCTTCTTGCAGGAGAACTTGAACTCGTCCGAGGACGCGTCGGGATTGGCCTTACGCCAGTCCTCGTAGTTGGAATTCAGGAGCGTCATGATATACTCGTACACCGCGCGGACGGGGAAACCCTCGGCCTTGTAATAGGTCAGCGCCAGCTCGGGGTCCTTGCGCTTGGAGAGCTTGCGCTTGGAGGTGCCGTCCATCTTCATCAGCGGGCCGATGTGGACGTACTTCGGCAGCCTGAAGCCCAGCGCCTTAAATAGCTGGATGTGGAAGGGCAGGCTCGGCAGCCATTCGTCGCCGCGGACGACGTGCGTCGTGCGCATCAGATGGTCGTCCACCGCGTGGGCAAAGTGATAGGTCGGGATGCCGTCGGACTTGAGCAGTACCTGATCGATGTCGTTTTCCGTGACGGTCAGCGTTCCCTTGACAAGGTCGTTGTATTTGAACTGGTTTTCGACCGAGCCGGTGGAGCGGAAGCGCAGCACCCACGGCTTGCCCGCGGCCAGCGCGGCCTCGATGTCCTCAATGGGGCGGTCGCGCCAGACGGCGTAGGCGCCGTAATAACCGAAGTTGACCTTCTTTTCCTCCTGCTCGGCGCGCATGGCGGCCAGCTCCTCCTCCGTGCAGAAGCAGGGGTAGGCGTCGCCCTGTAAAACGAGCTGCTTTGCATAGACATGGTAGATGTCCGCGCGCTGGCGCTGGCGGTAGGGACCGTAAGCGCCGGAATCGCCGGTTTTGGTCGCGCCCTCGTCAAAGTGGATGCCGTAGTGCTTCAAGGTGTCGATGAGCACCTCGACCGCGCCGGGTACCTCGCGCTTGGCATCGGTGTCCTCCACGCGCAGAAACAGAACGCCGCCGGACTGGTGCGCCATGCGCTCTGCCACGAGACCCTGCACCAGATTGCCCAGATGGACAAAACCGGTCGGGGACGGCGCCATACGCGTGACGACCGCGCCCTCGGGCAGTTCGCGCGGCGGGAAACGTTGCTCAAGCTGTTCAGGCGTAGCGGTAACGTCCGGGAAAAGAAGCTGTGTAAGCCTTGCTGTATCCATGGGATTTACCTCTGATTCAAAAATTTTCTTCATTATATCATGCGTTTTGCGCAAAATCAACGCAAAGCCCAAAGTCGGTAAAATAATAGATGAAAACCGCGAAAGAATCGTGTATAATGAGAAAAACGGAACGAAAGGAACGAACATCCTTGAACACTTCCCCTCTGCGCGACATCAAATTCTTTCTTCTGGACATGGACGGCACGATCTATTTGGGCGACCGGCTGTTTGAAGGAACGAAGGAATTTCTGCATCACATCCGCGCCTCCGGCGGAAAGTACTTATTTTTGACTAATAATTCCTCGCGCAGCGTGCAGGCCTACATCGACCACATGGCGAGCTTCGGCATTGCGGCGACGAAGGACGATTTCCTCACCTCCGTGGACGCTTTGTGCGTATATCTGGACAAGCGCGGCTATCGCGGCAAGCGAATCTATGGCTTCGGCACGGCCTCCTTCCGCGCACAGCTTCAGACGGCGGGCTTCAATGTGACCGACCGGCTGGACGACGGCATTGACGCGCTCGTGTGCGGCTTTGATACGGAGCTGACCTTCCAGAAGCTCGAGGATGCGTGCATCCTGCTCGGGCGCGGCGTGGACTTCATTGCGGCCAACCCCGACTGGGTCTGCCCGACGTCCTGGGGCTATGTCCCCGACTGCGGGAGCGTCTGCGAAATGCTGTTCCGCGCGACGGGCAGACGGCCGGTCTTTATCGGCAAGCCGGAGCCTGCCATGCCGCTGCTGGCTATGGAAAAATACGGTTATTCGCCTGCGCAGACTGCTCTGATCGGGGACCGGCTTTACACGGACATTGCCAGCGGCGTACGTGCAGGCATCACCTCCGTGTTGGTGCTCTCCGGCGAGGGCACCATGGCAGACGTGGAGCAAAGCCCCGAAAAACCGACGTACATCTACCCCGACATCCGCGCGATACTAGGGGATCTTTAACATCGGAGATTTCCCAATAACTGACAGGAGAGGAACAAGCATGAAGCTCAATTACAAACGCACGATTTATGTAGGGTTCGCATTTTTCCTGATCTGCGCCTTCTGGCAGGCGTATGACAACACCATCCCACTGATTCTGACAAACAAATTCGGCCTGTCGCAGACGGCCTCCGGTGTCATCATGGCGCTGGATAATATTCTGGCGCTGTTTATGCTGCCGCTGTTCGGCGCGATCTCCGACCGCCACAAGGGCAAGATGGGCCGCCGTACGCCCTTTATCCTGATCGGCACGATCGTCGCGGCGCTGGCCTTTGTCTCGCTGTCCTTTGTGGACAACCATCAGCTTGCCAATGTGCAGAAGTTTGCTGCCATCGACGATCCCGAGGCTCTGACCGTCATCTATGAGGCGCAGGAGGGCAAGACCCTCATGACCCCCGAGGGGGAGAGCTTTGTCCTGTCCGAAAAGTTCACCGAGGACGAATTCACGCAGATCCGCAGCCGCGTTGAGCAGGACGGCAAGTCCGTGCCCAATCCGGACTACACGGATTATGTCGTGCCTGCGCGTCAGGCCTGCGCCAAGGCGGTTACGCATGCCTATCCCCGGACGCTTATCGTATTCATTGCGCTGCTGCTCGTCGCGCTCATCGCCATGGCGACCTTCCGATCTCCGGCGGTCGCGCTGATGCCGGACGTGACCATCAAGCCGCTGCGCAGCAAGGCCAACGCCGTGATCAACCTCATGGGCACGGCGGGCGGCATTCTGGTTCTGATTCTCGGCATGGTCTTTGCGACCTCGTCCGCGCAGAATTCCATGATGTCCTACACGGGCTATTTCTCCGTCATTGCGGGCATTATGCTGCTGGCGTTGACGATCTTCATGTGGAAGGTGCGTGAGCCGAAGCTCGTGCGCCGCATGCAGGAGGAGAGCAAGATCTACGGCATCGAGGAGGATCCCGGCGAGGACGACGGCGAGAAGCACCGCCTCGGTAAGGCCGAGCGGCGCTCGCTGCTGTTCCTGCTTGCGTCCATCGTGCTGTGGTTCATGGGCTATAACGCCGTGACCTCCAAATACTCCGTCTATGCCAGCAACGTGCTGAATAAAGACTATAACATGACGCTTATGATCGCGCAGGGCGCGGCGATTCTTGCCTACCTGCCCGTGGGCATGGTTGCCTCCAAGGTCGGCCGCAAGAAAACCATCCTCGCGGGCGTTATGATGCTGACTGCGGCCTTCGGCGTGGCCTGCTTCCTGAACGAAAACAGCCCGACGCTGCTGATGAACTGCATGTTTGCGCTGGCGGGCATCGGCTGGGCGACGATCAATGTCAACTCCTTCCCCATGGTGGTCGAAATGTGCCGCGGCGGCGACGTCGGCAAGTATACCGGCATCTATTATACCGCGAGTATGGCCGCGCAGACCGTCACGCCGATGTTCTCGGGCCTGCTGATGGACAAGCTTGGCATGACGAGCCTGTTCCCGTATGCGACGGTGTTCGTCGCGCTGGCCTTCGTTACGATGCTCTTTGTCATGCACGGAGACAATAAGCCGGTCGCCAAAAAGGGACTGGAAGCACTGGATGTAGAGGACTGAAGAATCATGAAAATCGTATGGATCATACTTGCCGTTCTGCTCGGGCTTGCCGTTTTGTGGCTGATCGCCATCTTTTGCAGGCGGAAAAAGAACGCGTTTTCCGCGCTGAATGCGCATAATTACGCCCATCGCGGCTTACATGACGCGAAAAACGGCGTGCCAGAAAATTCTCTTTTGGCCTTCCGGCTTGCCGTCGAGCACGGCTACGGCGCGGAGCTGGACGTTCATCTGACCAGGGACGGCAGGCTTGCCGTCATGCACGACGAGAGCCTCCGGCGTACCGCCGGCGTCGCGCGCGACCTGCGCGATATGACGGAGGAGGAGCTGGCCGCGTGCCGCCTCGAGGGAACGGATGAAAAAGTTCCGTTTTTGGAGGAAGTCCTGCCGATTTTCGAAGGGAAAGCGCCGCTGGTCGTGGAGATCAAGCCCTGCAAGGGCAATCATGCCGAGCTGACCCGTCGCACCTGCGAGCTGCTCGACCGCTATCCCAAGCTCGATTACTGCATCGAGTCCTTTGACCCGCGCGTGCTGTGGTGGCTGCGCAGGCACCGCCCGGAGATCGTGCGCGGTCAGCTTTCGAGCAACTTCATGAAAGAGCGCAGCGGGCTTGCGCTGATCGTGCGGTTTATTCTGACAAATCTTCTGACCGGCTTTTTGACCGCGCCGGACTTCATCGCCTACAATTACGATTGCCGCAGCAACCTCAGCCTGCGCCTGTGCCGCGCGATCTGGCGCGTGCAGGAATTTTCGTGGACGATCCGCAGCGCCGAGAATGCCAAAACCGCGCTGGACGACGGTTGCCTTATCATCTTTGAGCACTGCGTGCCGCCGGAGGTTCAATAACCCGTCGCAGCGGACAAAATACAAATTCAGATTTTGACAGTCTGAAACCCCCGCAGCGCATTTTGCGCTACGGGGGTTTTACGCGTGCGGGTGCCGGTGCATGACGGGCCGGTTACTGTACGATCTGATTGGAAATGATGCGGTAGGTGCCGTTTTCGGGCAGGACGGTCACAACCATCTCCGGCGTGGGGGATTCAAGCTGGTTGTGATAGTACATGCGGATGCTGCCGTCGTCCTGGCGGTAAGCGCCGGTGATCTCGGTCAGCATCGCGTTTGCTCCGGCGGGCTTGAAATAATAGCAATCGGTCTTTTCCCAATAGACAAACCTGTCAAGCCCGACGCCCTTCAGCTCCGCGAGCGGCAGCTTCAGATATTCGCGCGTGATTTTGTCCATCTCGGAGACGGGCAGACGGAAAATGTCATACTCTTCACCGTAATTCGTGACGGAAACGTAATATGCGTGCTCGTCTGCATCGGCCTGCTGCGCTGCCGCGCCGAGCGGAATTCCGCGCTGGAAAAACAGGTATAGATCGATATTTTCAACTCCGTAAAATTCACCGGAGGCGAGAATCTGCGAATTCCAGTTGTTCGCATCCCCGAAAAATTCGCGCAGCGCGTCCAATTCGCCCTCGTCCAGAGCCGTGCCCTCGGGCACGGAAGCTACCGGTTCGGTGGAGGACTCGACGGATTCCGACGGTGCGGGCGTGGCGGTGCTTTCCGGTGTCTGACCCGGTGCACAGGCAGTCAGCAGCAGAAGCAGCAGCAAAATCAGCGGGAAAGTATGCTTCATAAATTTACCTCCAAATCTCTTTATTCAGACAACCGAACGATGCTTTTTGGGGATACGCCGCCTCCCTTCCGATGATAATGCGGGGCCTTTGGCTCTTCTATTCCCACTATACCATGGCAAAACAGTGCAGTCAAGGTCAAAATAGTTATTTTACTATTACAAAATTGTATATATTATTACATAATTCTTTCCAACGGGGTCAAAGACGCATATGATTACTCATAAATCCCCACAGTGACGGCCTGACGGCCCTTCTTCGTCTCGCCGCCGAGGGAGAGAATGCGCAGCTTGCCCTTGCCGCGCAGCGCCAGCACGTCCTGCGGCGCAAGCTGCCTGTCCGGCTTGACGCAGACCGCGCCGTTTACCGCCACGCGACCCGCGTTTACCGCCTGCGCCGCGTCCGCGCGGCTGACGTGAAACGCTGCGGACAGCACGCCGTCCAGACGCAGCGAGGATACCGTAACGCGCAGCTCGCGCAGGCGCTCGGGCGGGCGCTCAACCTCGCAGAGCGGAAGCCTGCGCAGCTTCAGCGCCGTGCGTCCGGCCGAGGTCAGGTTGTCCAGCAGATACTGCGCCAGCTCGTCGAGCACGAAAAAGTCGCAGTGGTCCTCGGCCACATAGATGTCGCCGATCGCGTCGCGCCGCAGCCCCGCGCCCATGAGTGCGCCGAGCATATCGCGGTGGGTGAGTGCATTTTTCTCGTAAAACGTCGCACGCAGGCAGGCGACCACGCCGTCTGCAAGCCAGTCCTCCGGCGCAAGGTACTCGGGCAGATAGTAGGCTACCGTGCGCTCCGCGCCCTCCGTTCCGCCGAAAAATTTCGCCTGCGGCAGGAGCTGCGCCGCCAGAGTGCGCTCACGCGGCGTGAGAAAAAATGTCGAGACCGGCTGCTCCCGCCGCTCTGCGCGCTCGATGCGGTCGCACACGCGCACGAGCAGCATCCGTTCCTCCTCCGTTGCGGCCAGCGCCGCGATGGTTTTTTCGTTTGCCATAAAGCATCCCTCACTTTGCCTTGAGCATACCACAGCTTTGCAGAAAAGGCAATGGCCGTATTTTTGTAAAATTTTTCGGATGTTGACGCGTAAAGGGAAAAATAGAGACAAACCTCACTTGCCATTTGCACAAAACTATGGTATAAAAATGTAGTAAGCACTTACTACGCTGGAAAGCGCTCCGCTGTGCGCGCTTTCCAAATGAAACTGTCAAACATTTTGTATTTGAAAGGGTGAACGTAATGAAGAAAAGAATTTTGGCTGTGCTCCTGGCGCTCGTCCTTGTGTTGGGTCTGGCTGCTACTTCTTTTGCCGCCAACAGCACGGGGCATCAGATTTCGGTCAAGATCTACAAGGTTGTTCTCGACAGCAGCAAACCTCTTGGCTATCAGACTCCCGTACTGATCAATACAATCACTGTAGTCTGCCAGGACAGCACCGCCCATTCCGGTTACAACCACAGCGTCAACCTTAAGGAGTTCTATCCGACCAACGTGGGCGCGTCGACAACCGACTGGACCGGTTGGGAATTTGACTCCTACTATACCAAGGGCAAGGAAAATGCGACGTTCTATAACTGGACTTCCAGCAGAGTCAATGCGACTGCGAACGTCACCGGCAGCGAGCCGTATCCCTGCTCCAAAAACTTCTATCTCGTTTATAAAGATGTAAACATTGAGAAGTACACTGTTACTTATAACGACGGTGCAGCCAATCACGCCTCCTTTGTCGATCAGGTTCACACCGGACTTGCTGCCGGTACTGCGACGCCCGCATGGCAGGGCGAGACCGACAAGCCCGTTTGGGAGGATCATGTCTTTGTTGGATGGAATCCCACTGTTGCCGCAACCGTGACCGCGAATGTGACCTATGTCGCGCAGTGGAAGGACGACAAGAACCACAACGGCATTCCAGATGACGAAGAAGATAGGCTGACTGTGATCTACAACGACGGCGAAGCCGAGGGTGCTTCCTTTGCCGATCAGAAGTATGAAAATCTGCTGCCCGGCACCGCCACGCCCGCATGGGAAGGCGAGACCGACAAGCCTGTTTGGGAAGACCATGTCTTTGTCGGCTGGGAACCCGAGGTTGCCGAAACGGTCACCGAGTCCGTGAAGTATGTCGCGCAGTGGAAGGACGACAAGAACCACAACGGCATTCCCGATGACGAAGAAGATAAGCTGACCGTTATCTACAACGACGGCGAAGCCGAGGGCACCTCCTTTGCCGATCAGAAGCACAAAAACCTGCTGCCAGGCACCGCCACGCCCGCATGGGAGGGCGAGACCGACAAGCCCGTTTGGGAAGACCATGTCTTTGTCGGCTGGGAACCCGAGGTTGCCGAAACGGTCACCGAGTCCGTGAAGTATGTCGC
>CAKUMO010000020.1 GCA_934667815.1 uncultured Oscillospiraceae bacterium | reverse complement strand
TTCCCTGACGGCAATTCCGCCCTGATGCTGGTCTGCGCGAGGCTGCGCCACGTGGCGGGCACCCAGTGGGGCTGCAAAAAATACATGAATATGAAGCATTTGGAAGCGATGGAGCAGGAGCTGCTGGTCGAGTAAGTGGCAGTCGGCTCACGAAGCGTCAAGGGCAAGACAAGCGGCTGCCGCCCTTGACCCTTTGCGCCCCGACCGCCCAAACGTAACCAAGGGGGCGCCGAAGCACCCCCCTGTAATAGATTTCTGCCAGATACCAGAATCAAATTTGCGCATAAACCTTGACACTACCAGGAGTAAAGTAGACAAAATAAAATCCCCATTAAAGTAGAAGTGGTTTGCCGACCACACGACTAGAATAATGAGGAGGTCTTCAACGTAAAAGAAAAAGACATAAATAGTTTAAACCATACAATATGGAGATGTCAATACCATGAGGTATTCGCTCCGAAATACAGAAGGATGGTAATATACAACGAGATAAAGCTAGATATCGGGAAAATATTGCGACAGCTTTGCGAGCAGAAAGGGATAGAAATAATATCGGCGGAAGCGTGTCCAGATCATATCCATATGCTTCTGAGCATACCGCCGAAGTATAGCGTGGCGCAGGTAATGGGATATCTAAAAGGGAAAAGCAGTCTAATGATATTTGACAGGCATGCAAATCTCAAATACAAGTATGAGAACAGGCATTTCTGGGCTAGAGGGTAATATGTGGATACAGTAGGGAGAAATAAAAAGCAAGTAGCCGAATATATCCAAAACCAATTAAGAGAGGATCAGATAGCGGATCAGATGAGCATCAAAGAATATGTGGACCCGTTTACGGGTAGCTCGAACCAGAAGGCATAAATAAAGCCCCTTAAGGGGCAGCCCGAAAAGCAAATGCGGTCGGCAGACTTTCGGGGCCCCTTTAGGGGTGAGGCCAGTATTATGCCCTTCTAGGGCTTAATCAAGCCACCGGCTTAGCCGGTGGTTTTGACTTATTTTAACCTATTATATTCTGCACATGGATCTGGCCTTTTCGGCGGTTCTGGCGGCGCTGGCCTCGGCCACAGCGCCCGCCTCGACCATGATGACCATCCGTCAGCTCGGCGCACGCGGCGACTTTGTCGATACGCTCCTGCAGGTTGTGGCAATGGACGACGTCGTCAGCCTCGTGGCTTACAGTGCGGCCATCTCGCTGGCGCTGGCCTCGCTGGGCGCGGGCGTGAGCGTTAAAACGGTCGCGCTGCCCATCCTTGCAAACCTTGCGGTGCTGGCCTTGGGCGGCGTGTTCGGACTCGTTTTGAAGCTGCTGCTCGGCAACCGTTCGCGTGACAACCGGCTGATCGTTTCGGTTGCGGTGCTGTTCGCTTTTTGCGGCATTTGCACGACGGTGGACGTCTCGCCGCTGCTCGGCTGCATGTCCGTGGGCATTGTCTATCTGAATCTGACGGACGACACCGACCTGTTCAGCCAGCTCAACTATTTCAGCCCGCCGATCCTGCTGCTGTTTTTCGTCCGTTCCGGCCTGAATTTCAAGCTCGACACGCTCCTGCACGGCGCAGGCGGCATTGGCGGAACACCTCTGCTGCTCGTCGGCGCGTTGTATTTCCTCGTGCGTATGGCGGGCAAGTACGTCGGTGCGTTTGTGGGCTGTGCGCTGGTGCATAAGCCGAAAACCACGCGCAATTACCTCGGCATGGCGCTTGCACCGCAGGCGGGCGTGGCCATCGGCCTTGCGGCGCTGGGGGCGCGGACGCTGGGCGGCGCGACGGGCGATGCCCTGCAGACCATTGTGCTGGCCTCGAGCGTTTTATATGAGCTGGTCGGCCCGGCATTGGCAAAATTGTCGCTCTATTTATCGCATTCCTATTCCGACAAGCTCGAGGACGCTGCGCCGCTTGCGCCCGATGAGCCGCAGAAATCCGAGGTCGAGCTGCTCATTGAGCGCATCCAGAAGATCCAGCAGGAGCTGCCCGCGCATGCGCAGCCCTCGCAGGAGGAGGCGGCTTTCACGCGCGCGGCGCGCGAGCAGGAGAATTTTTACCACGGCCATTTGGCCGGGAGGAGGTAAGTTATGGATCCCATTGCAAGAATTCTCGGTGCATGGTCTCAGGAGCTGACGGCGGGCGCGGTGGCGCTGCGGCTGGGGCTGGCGATGCTCCTTGGGGCAATCGCGGGCTGCGAACGCTCGGAGAAACGTCACGCCGCCGGCTTGCGCACGTTCATTCTTGTGACGCTGGCCGGCGCGATCTGCATGATGCTGGATGTCTACCTCGGCAGCCGCTATCTAATCTCGGCGGCGGCGGTGATCGCAACGGCGATTTTAAGCGTAAATTCCGTGCTGTACAGCTCCAAAAGTCAGATCAAGGGATTGACGACCTCGGTCGGCCTGTGGGTTTGCGTGGCCATTGGTCTGGCTTCGGGCGCGGGGCTGTATACGGTGGCGATCCTGGGCTTTGCGGCGCTGCTGTGCTGTCTGCGCTGGTTCCCGCCCTTTGAGACCTATCTGAAAAACCGCTCGAACCACTTTGAGATCCACCTGGAGCTGACGAGCAGCAGCCATTTGCAGGACTTCGCCACGACGCTGCGGCGGCTGGGAATGCGCATTGACGACATCGAGTCCAACCCGGCCTATGTCAACTCGGGTGAGAAACGGAACGCAAGGTTAGTGACTCCGCCTGTAATGAATCATATAAGCCGCAATAGGATAACTCCCTATTGCGGCTTATTGTGGTATTAATATAGGAATTTTCGTGGCGTTTGTCCTGGTATTACTGCGGTGTCGGCCTTTCTATGTCCGGTGGGCTGCATTTGCCGGCGGATGCGGCCAGCGCGTTCTGGTAAAGGCATACGCACAGAAGCTGCGTGGAGACCTGCTTGAGCAGCGCACGTAACGCAGCAAGCTCCGCCAGGGCGTCAGGGCATGCGACGACCTCTTTCATTATATTTTCGCGAAGGAGATACAGACGCTCAAGTGCGGCCTCAAGTGTTCGGCTTGCAGACATACGGTTTTGCTCCGAAAAGCAATGGCTTGCAGATTCAGACATAATGCACACGCTGCGGCTCAAAGCGATCCTGCTGGACGCGTTCTTCGGCAGGAAAACCGCAGGGAATCAGCGCAAAGGCTTCAAGCGTGGATGGCAGAGATAGAATCTTTCGGACGTTTTCTATCCACTCCGGCTGGGGCGCGATTCCCATCCAGCATGCGCCAAGTCCAAGGGAATCTGCCTGCAAAAGAAGATTTTCTGTAGCCGCGCTCAGATCCAGCAGGCGGTGTGCATCGGAAAGGCAGCCGACACGCATACAGGGCACGATTACCACGGGCGCCTGCGCCGCGCACAGCGAATAAGGTGTTGCTTTGGAAAGTGCCTGAATGGCAGACCGGTCACGGACAATGTAAAACTCCCACGGCTGCTGGTTTCCGGCAGAAGGCGCAGCCATTGCGGCGCGGAGAAGCAGCGTCAAAAGCTTGTCCGGCACGGCGCACTGCTGATATTTCCGGATGCTGACGCGGTGGAAAATACTGTTCACTGTGCCTCCTCCGATTTTTCAGCGCCTTCCAAATGAAGCGCAATCGCACGGTCGAGGCGCGCAAGTTCATCAGGACTCAGCGCCCAGTCAAGCGCAGCGCAGTTCTGCACCGCGTGCGAAGGCTTGCTGAAGCCGAGAATCGCAGTATCCACAAAATCCTTTTGCGTACTCCAATTGATTGCTACCTGTGCAGGTGTTGCATGATGCGCTGCGGCGATCTCGTCCATCGTTTTCAGCAATGCCTGAATTCTGCTGAATTTCGGTTCCTTGTAGTAGTCGTAGAAGGTTACGCGTGTATCATTCGGACTGAATTGCGGCAGCGTGCGGTAGACGCCAGTCAGAACGCCTGCCCCCAGAGAGCCGTAGGTCATGGTGCCGATGCCGCGGCGATGCACGGCCTGCATGAATGCCTCGCTGCTGCGCGAGACCATGGAATACTGCGGCTGCACAGCGCCCACATGTAGCAGGGCATCGGCACGCAGTGTGTCCCCCTGCGTGAAATTGGAAAGGCCATAGCAGCGGATTTTCCCCTGTGTTTTAAGGAGCTGCATGGCTTCTGCAACTTCTTCCAGCGGGGTTGTGTCATCGGGCCAGTGGACGAACAGAAGATCAAGGTAATCTGTGCCGAGACGGCGCAGCGAGCCTTCACAGCCCTCCATGATTTCTGCACGGGTCATTCGTTTGTAAAGACTTCTCGGGCCAATGCTTCTGTCATAATTCAGACCGCATTTTGTCACGAGCAGCAGATGGTCGCGCTGTCCGGCAATGGCCTCACGGATGATTTCTTCAGCGCAACCGTAACCAAAATCCGGCAGATTCGGGTTACCGAAGCCGTAGATTGGAGCAGTGTCGATTGCGTTGACGCCGTGGTCGATCGCTGTGCGGATCGCATCAACAGAGGCGCTTTTCGAGATGTCACCCCAGCCTGCGCCGCCGATTCCCCAAGTGCCTATGGTTATGGCGGAAATTTGAAGGCCGGTGTTACCGAGTTCCTTATATCGCATGTGTTTCTTCTCCTTTGATATCTTCAAATTGGTAGCGGATCCAGCCTGAATGCGACTCTCCCGCTTGGAGGATGATCAGGCCGCTTTCTGCAAAGCCTCGCTCGTGCATATTGATCGCATCGGTACAGCAGGTTTGGGATTCGATGCAGAACACCTCGGGAAGATCGTTGGGGGGAAAAAGATCTTTGTAGGCTTTCATTGTAAAGACAACGACGTTTTGAAAATCCTCGGACATCCGGATGCGAAGCTGACGGCCCCGCATAGGATAGCGAATATAAACACTGTCGCCGTGCAAGTGCGTATACACATTGTCTAGGCAAATTTCGTCCAGACTGCGAAAGCTGCGCAAATCAAATTCTGGATGGTCTGCAACCGGCAAAAAACGTCCGGTGGGAAGCAGCTCTGGAGTGGTTTCGTATACGGAATCCGCTTCAACCTTGATGAGAATTGGCTCTTTTGGGTCAGCTCGCATGAAAAACGGATGCTTGCACAGCCCATAGGGCATAGGACGTTCGTCTAAATTATCGACGCGATACGAAAAACTCAGGCAGCGCTCTGTAATGCGATATTCCACAGTCAGCCGGTTGCGATAGGGAAAAGCGGGGAAATTCTCATCGCCGGGCTGCATTTCCAGCCAAAGACGCATTGCAACGCCACCCTCGAAAAGAACCGGCTCGTCATATTGCCAGCGGCTGTCATAAGCAAGCCCGTGGGAATCCCGCAGATGGCCGAATTTCTTCATGAGAACCCGTTCACCGTGAAAGATAAAAGCGCTGTCGCGAACACGGTTGGGCGTTGGATATGGGATATACGACCCCCACGGAGCCGACAAATACAAATACGGATCCCAAATTTCACCAGAAAGCTCGTAAGGCTGATGATCAAAGCAGAGTCCAGTGGATTTTGCACCGATATTCGGGAAAATCTTTACGGAAAGAGGGGGGCTGCCATCAAAGCTTGCGCCAAGCTCATAGTACTCCAGCGTATCGCCTCGCGGATATTCATCGCAAAAGGGCATGGGTGCGGCATGAAGTTCACGCATGGGTTTAACGACTTTTTTGCTGTAAAACTCAGACATAGCGACTCCTTTGGGAGTCGGGGCGTCCGGAGAACGCCCCGACAGTTCATTAACGGTAGGAAACTGGGTTGACGCTGTCGTGCTGTACGTTGCCGATGTACTTCGTTGCTTCCTTCAGAACGTCGGCATAGCTGCCGTGTACGCCGCAGACGTGGTGAATATAAGGTCCGTAAATCAGCTTTTTTTCCCATTCGGGCCAGTTGCTCGTTTCTATCCAGAGGTAATTTCCGTTTGTGACAGGACCATCGACTCCTTGAACCTCATCGGCAAAGAGCAGATAATTTCCGTCAGCCTGATCCAATCTGGCGACGGTGACTTCTCCGTGCTTCAACTCAAAATACCCCTTGCAATTGCAGATTCTCGGCTTGCTGCCCTCTCTGTGAAGCGAATAGGCAAAGGGGCCGCAGTGCCAGAGCAGCTCGGCGTTGTCATTCGTCGGATGGCGGATGGTCAGGTCTGCAATAAAGGGAGCTGATTCGCCGCGCGCTGCCGCTTGTAGCAGGCGGGCGGTGATTGCGGCGTGAAGATCGGTTTCGCAAGCGGCAACAAGACCACGATCGATCAGGTCGCCCAGAATGAAGCAAGCCTGAATGCCGAAATTGGCTGCAAGGTAAGCCCAGCATTCAAAGGCCAGACAGTCCAGATTATTGATGCGAGCCAGCTCCTCGATGGCCAGCTCGATAACGGCGATTTTCTCCAGAACTTCTTCTCCGATGGCGCTGCAATCGTATTTGGACGCAATATCCTCCATGCGTTCGCGGATGCGTGGGTCGGGCGTGCCTTCTTCGGAAGCCCAGCCTGCATAAGGAAGCTCAATACCCATCATAGCGCCGATGGTATTTGTCTTTCCGCTGCGGAGCTTGCGCACGACCTGCGTGACCTCCTCAGTCCAGATCGGTGTAATCTCTATGCCGAATTTTTCCATTAACTCGCTTTCATTGATCTTCACGGAAAGAAACTGACGCGGCCGCATACCGAACTGCCCGACGCGCATATGCCGCATCGCCTTCACGACAGATGCGACACGGAGAAAACGGTCGATGCCGTCTTCCAGCTCCGGCGCATCAAGCCAGCAGTTTTCAATGTAGGTGAAGGGAACGTGTGCGCGCGTCAGCGCTTTCGAGGTAGCAAACAGGCCGCACTGCGTGTCATACACACGGAAGGCCTCGCCCTCCGGCGCCGGATCGCGTGGACCCCAAAGCAAAACCGGAAGGTTAAGGCGCTTTGCAAGCTGTGCTACAGGTTCTTCCTGCCCGAAATTACAATGCGGAAAAAACACAGCATCGACGTTTTTTTTACGGAAATAACGCTCGATTTTTTCCACATCCCGATTGGAGCAGAGAATGCCGCCGTCCGTAATGTCATCGATAGTCAGAAGCTGTATATCATGCTGATGGGAAAGGATTTCCTCTACTCTGCTACGAATCTGCTTTTCCGTCGCTGCGGCGACTGCAGCGGGAAACATGTCCCGACGAACAGGGACATATCCGAGAACGATCCGATGATCGACCATGACTAATCCTCCTTGTCAGAAAATAAAGTTGTTTATAAAATCGGGATGGCTGCCGCCATCCCGATTCCTTGGAAGCTGCGATTATTCTGCATCCACGCGGAACAGGTCGATGTTGTCCATCGTGACAACGGTAACTCCGGTATCTACATTGCTGGGCAGAGGAACAATCCCGTTTTCTTCCCAGTTGTCATAGGGATTGACCATCTTGTTCGCATAAGTGTAGAGGTAAACAAGCATATTGTAACCCATGACATAGTAGTTCTGTGCAATGGTGCCGGTGCAGGTGCCCTCATCCATCTTTGCAAGGATAGACGGATCGGTATCGAAGCCAATGTTGACAAGCCCTTCGTAGTTAAATTCTGTCATGGTCTGCGCAACGCCAATTGTGCCGGTGCCGACCGTGGAGAACACACCCTTGACATTGGGATAGGTCTGCATCGCAGCGGCAAAGTTGGCCGCGGCGCCTGCGGAGGTGCCATCGTCAGAGCTCAGCACTGCAACAACGTTGATGTCGGGATAGTTGGCTGCGAGATAATCCTGCGCCCCCTGCAGGCGCTCCATATGGTTGAGCTGACCTACCATTGTGAAGAGAATGACGTCGCCTTTCCCGCCAACCTGACGGGCAAGTTCTTCTGCGCCTGCTTCGCCGGCGGCATAGTTGGAGGTGCCGATGTACATGAGACGGTTGGATTCTGCGCTGTCGGAGTCGAAGCAGAGCACGGGCGTACCCGCAGCGATGGTATCATTGATGCAGTCAACAAAGGAGTTGGGCTCCAGCGGAGAGACGGCAATACCGGCAGCGTTCATTGCGGCGGCCTGCTCAACGGCTGCAACTTCTTCCGCGACAACAAGAGAGCTGGGGCCGGTCAGCTCGGCCTGAACACCGAGATCTTTTGCGGCGGCCTGAAATCCCTCCCAACAGGGAGCCCAGAGAGAAAGTGTCGGATAGAAGGTGACCATATAGTAGGTCTGGTCGGAATGCCCCGTGAAGGGACTATCGACTGCGTCGCTGGACTGGTTTGGAGTGGAGTTGCCCGGATCGTTGCTGGGATTCTGGTTCCCTGTGCAGCCTGCAAAGCAGGCAAGAACAAAGACGAGCGCGAGGAGCAGTGCAAACAGCTTTTTCATTTCTTTTCCTCCGTTTTTGTTGTATTTGTCATTTCGGATAATCCGAAGTGAACGATGGATTAGTGGGTGCTCTTCAAGCGGCGTTTCTCGCGGTTCACGTGGATGAGATAGTCGATTATGATGGCAACCAAAAGAATCAAGCCCTCACAGAGCGTTTGCCAGAACACATCGAGCTTGTAAATGACCAGCGCATTGCTCAGCAGATTCATCAGGATAATTCCGAGGAAGGTGCCAAGAATAGAACCCTCACCGCCCTTGATGGAAGCACCGCCGATTACTGCGGCAGAAAGGACGGTCATTTCAGTGCCAATGCCGGCGTCACAGGTTGCTGTACCGAAGCGGGTTGCGTAGAGAATGCCGGTAACTGCAGCAAGGCTGGCAGTGGTAACATAGACGCTTACCTTGACCTTTATGGTATTGATACCGGAAAGGATTGCGGCTTTTTCATTGGAACCGGTATAAAATAGCTTGCGCAGGGTTGTGGTGTGGCGCAGCAGGATCTCGGCCACAATGGCAATGAGAAAATAGATCCAGATGAACATTTGCAGGCCGAGGAATTTGTACTGGGAGAGATTTTTGAAAGCAGGAGTTGTCAAAACCTTCACGGGCAGGCCGGAGGAGATGACATAGACAATTCCGTGGATGACTTTCTGCATTGCAAGAGAGGCAATCAGCGCATTCAGACGAATTTTGCCGATCAGGAAGCCGTTAATAAGGCCTATACCTGCGCAAACGACCAGAGTCAGAATCGCGCAGAGCCAGATGTTCATGCCGGTCTGAGAGAATACAGCAAGAAGCATACCGGAAAAACCCATCACCGCGCCGATGGAAAAGTCGAACACACCGGCAATACAGGCAAAGGTAATTGCCACTGCCAGAATGCCGTCTGCAGCGAGGCCGAGAAGGACGGACTGAAGGTTTGCGGTTTTCAGGAAGAAGGGATTCGTTGCCGTCATAATGACAATGGCCAGAAGCACCAATACAAAGACTGTAAATTCGCGGGCGCTTGTCAGGTGCTTGGCCGTCCGCAGGAGTTTGCTTTCTTTTTTCATTTCCATACTCTCTGTTCCTTTCAGTGTTGGACAGCGGCTGTGTTGCCGGAGGCGTATTGCATAATTTCTTGCTCATTGATGTCTGCGCCGCTTACTTCGCCGACAATCTTGTGCTCATAGACGACAAGAACTCGATCACACAGGCCGATAATTTCCGGAAGATCGGAGGAGACGACAATCACACCAACGCCTTCGCTCGCAAGCCTGCGCAGCAGCTCGTGGATCTCTTTTTTCGCGCCCACATCAATACCCTTGGTTGGTTCGTCCAAAATCAGAACTTTCGGATGGATCGCCAGCCATTTCGCAAGCATGACCTTCTGCTGATTGCCGCCGGAGAGCGTTGCGCATGGCTGATTGATTCCCCATGTTTTGATATTTAGATTCTCCACATAGCGCTTGGACTGCGCGCTTTCCTTTGCGCTGCTGAGGAACTGACCGTTTGCGACGTTAGATAGGTCGGCGGCGGAGATGTTTGTCTTGATTGCCATGTCCAGGAAGAGACCGGCTGCTTTGCGGTCCTCGTTGACAAAGCCGAAACCGTTGCGGATGGCTTCATTGAGCGTGCGGTTGGAAATTTCGGTACCATTGAGCCACAGCCTGCCGCTTTGGCGTTTTCGATGTCCAAGTATGGCTTCAATGATTTCCGAACGACCTGCTCCGACCAGACCTGCAAAGCCGAGAATCTCGTTTTTATGCAGTGTGAAGCCAATCTTACGGAAGTCCGGTTCAAAGCCGACATTTTCGCAGCGGAAGATCTCCTCTGCACCGATGCACTCGGCTTTAGCTGGATATTGGTCGCCGATGTCACGCCCAACCATCAGCTTGACAACATCGTCCGGAGTAACCTCTGAAACGCTGACCGTTTTGATCAACTGACCGTCGCGCATAACGCTCAGCGTGTCACAAAGCTCGAAGATTTCACTCATACGGTGAGAGATGTACAGAATGCTGATCCCGCGGTCGCGCAGCTTCCGGACAATGGCAAAGAGCTTGTCCGTATCAGCCAAGGACAACGCGGAAGTCGGCTCGTCGAGAATCAGAAGCTTGCAGTTGAGGGAAAGTGCCTTTGCTATCTCAACCATTTGCGCGTTGGCGGGATTCAGCTCCTTGGCAATGGTGGAGGCGTTGATTTGCGCACCCATGTTGTCAATAATTTTCTGTGCCTCACGGCGCATTTTCTTTGTATCGGCAAAAATTCCTGCCTTCTGAGGAACCCGACCGACAAAAATATTGTCGGCAACATTCAGCGCTGGGATCAGGGCCGTTTCCTGATGCACAAAGGCAATTCCTGCACGTTGGGAGTCCAACGCATTGTGAAAGACGCAGTCTTTTCCGTCAAAAATAATCTTTCCGCCCTCATCCGGTTTAAAAACACCGCCGATGACGTTGGAGAGAGTTGACTTTCCCGCACCATTTTCTCCCATCAACGCATGGATTTCTCCACGTCGAATCGTTAGATCGATGTTTTTCAGAGCTTTCGTTCCAGGGAAGGTCTTCGAGATGTTTTTTGCCTGAAGCAGAATTTGTTCCTCCAAAGTCGTCTGCCACCTCTTTCGTTTATGTCGTTATTGTTTTATTTGCTTCTCTTTCCTTTCATATAATAGCAGGTGTGACTACGCAGTGCAAGATGGCAATTCAACCAATTTTCGCAAAATAATTTGTGAATAACGCACAAATAACAGAAGCGCGTGAGGCTTTTGCTGAAATTCCTTCCGGTACAGATGTTCGAATGTGAACATTTTTTTCTTGACTTTTTCAAACGAGAGGACTAATATAAAAGAAAGGGATCTAGTTCCCATGCAATGCAGCTTACAAATATTGTGGCGGTCTTTTCCTGATGGTGCTTGCAAATTTGCAACAATTCTGTTATATTTAACCTATAATACAATGAATTTGCTCTAGTGTTGAGCGAAAATGACAAAGCATGAGGGAAAAGGTATGTTTGCGATTGAGCGGCAAAGAATGATCAAGCAGCTATTGAACCAGAATAAGCATGTTTCTGTGGCAGAGTTGAGCTGCTGCCTGAACGTTTCTGAGGTTACGATTCGGCGCGATTTGGAAAAGTTGGAGGGCGAGCGCTTCTTAATGCGAACGCATGGCGGCGCCGTGCTGCTTGACCCGGACAGTGGGGAACCCGCAGCGCAGGTGGACGAAGGAGCGCTGAGTGCGGGAGACGGCATTGACGAGATCTCCGATTTGGCTGTGTCCATGATCGCGGATAACGACATTATTTATCTAGGAAGCGGTGCAGTCAGCGATGCAATTGCCCAGCGCCTGAGCAGAAAACGAAATCTGATTGTTTTGACCTGTTCGCTTCCGGTTGCGGCAGAGCTTTATAAAAACCGAGATTTGCAGGTGATTATTCCTGGAGGCGCCGTTTCACCGACCGGACTTTTGTTCGGAGAGGGTGTGCAGGAGTCGCTGGATACCATGCACGTGGCCAAGGCGTTTATTGAAGTTGAGGGCTTTAATGCCAGCGGTTTCACCACGAGAGATCAGGCGCTTTGCCTGCTCGCACGCCGAATCGGAAAAATCAGCGACCATGTGGTATTTCTCTGTCCGCCGCAATCCTATGGCAGCATCTCCTTTTATAATATCGGTGCACTCTCCCTGGCGGACAGCATTGTCACGACGGCGGAGATCAATGATTCATTCAAGGAAGCCTGTGCGGAAAAGCATGTAAAGCTCTTTACTGCGTATGGCCTCTGACAGAAGCAAAAGGAGGGATGAAATATGCCTGAACAGCTTCTGCGTCTTGTGAACGCTGGCTATGTAGACGATTCTTTTCAGGTGCTTAAGGACATCAACTGGGAAATCCGCAGCAGCAGCCTGTATCAAATTATCGGTGCAAATGCTTCCGGCAAAACGGCGCTCCTACGTCTGATCGCGGGAATCGTGCCGCTGACCTCCGGAAGTTTCTACTGGAGAGGACGGAAACTGTGTTTTCGCAGCCAGCGGGACGCTACCGACTGCGGGATTGTGTATCTTCCGGAGGAACCCCTGGTTTTTCCCAACTCTTCGGTTGCGGAAAATATTATCACTGTTCCGCGCGTGAACGATGGACGAATTGCATTTGTCAGCCGTACCCGTGATGCAGAGGCTTGTAGCGCGCTCTTGCAGCAATTCGGCCTTGAATTTACTGCGCAGACCTCTGTGGATTCCCTGTCGATCGGAGAAAAGCGCATTGTCGAGCTTTTGCGCGCCTATCGTAGCGGGGCGTCCCTTGTTTTGATGGATGCACTCTGCGGCTGGATGAGCGAGACGGAGTATGAGACGATCATCCAAATTCTGGTTGCTATGCGTGAGCAGTATGATACCTCTGCCATTGTCTGTGCTTCGAGCGTTGACCACATTCTCCATGATGCGGATTCCATCCTCTACCTAAAATTCGGGCGGCAGGTGGCCTGCCTTTATCGGGAAAAACAAAATATCAACCGGATCCCTGTTGAATTTCGCAGTGAGCATTTGGAATATCCAAAGCTGGAACTTAAACCCGGCGAAACGCTGATGGAGCTTCAGAATTTCCTGCTTCCGCAGTGCGGCTGCGTATCTTCGGAGACATTTCAACTGCAGCTCCATGAACGTGAGATTGTTGGGCTTTACGGAGTCGATATGCCGCGCTGCGAGGCAATTTGCGAAGTCCTTACGGGCAGACGGCAGGACTATGAGGGGCAGCTTTTGCTGAATGGCTTGCCCGTCCGGCTCCAATCGCCGCGCCATGCGTTGCGTTTGGGTCTGGCGTGTCAATCGGTGAATAAAAATGAAGCCTTTTTCCGCAATCTGTCCTTGCATATGAACCTGACGCCGCCGGTTTCGGACAGCCGGAACCTGTTTGCCTGTCGGGCGGAGCAACTGAACGCTTCCGTTCGTGCGCAACGCCTGCATCTGGAGGAAAAGAACGTGGCTGTGCGTTGCGAGCATCTCAGCAGCGGAACGGAACAGAAAATCCTCATTAGCCGCTACCTGTCGCAAAAAGCGAAGATTTTCATATTGTTCCATCCGACGCACGGTATGGACAGCAAATCGAAACTGGATATCTATAATTTGCTGACCCATTTGCAGCGCAGTAGCTGTGGCATACTGATTTTTTCCAATGATTTAGACGAGCTTGCATATATGTGCGATCGGGTGGTTGTTGTCCAGAAGGACGGCATATTTCAGATTACCGGCGATAGCGCGGCACGCGCAGCGCAGCTTTACCGCTATATTGCAACTTATCGGCGATAACCTTATTCTTCCATTTGCTTCTCTTTCCAAAATGAACAAATGGAGGATTTAAAATGGAAATCAAAATCAAAGAGTTGACGCTGGAGAATTTCAAACCTTACGGTTCTTTCTCCCGCCTCATCAACCCGACCACCCGGGGCAACGGCTTACCGGGGATGTCTTTTCATGCAGATATGGAGGTTCTGGAGCTTGGCTCTGCACACGCAGCGGCTTTTTCCGTCACCCGTGTGACCAACACACTGCCGCATGTGATCGTCGCGCTTGAGAATCATTCCCACTGCGGAGAAGGAATTCTTGCACTGGACGGCGATATGCTGGTGTACTTTGCACCAGCAGGAGCCGACTATGCAGCCGCACTGAAAGAGGTAGAGGCTTTTATTGTGCCGCAGGGCGTTATGGTGACCATCCGTCCCGGTGTGTGGCATTGTTGCCCCTATACTGTCAATACCGAGGTTCTGCATGTCCTCAACGTTCTGCCGGAGCGCACCTACGCCAACGATTGCACGATGAAAATGCTGGCGCCGGATGAGCGCATCCGTATTGTGGACTGAGGAGGCGCGCTATGGCACTGGTAAAAGTTCGTGAGCTGCTGGAGGCAGCGCAAAAGGCCAACACTTCCATCATTGCCTTCGATGCCTGCGACTACAATACAATCTACGCTTGCATCAAGGGCGCGGAGACCGCGCGCAGACCTGTGATCGTCATGCTGTATCCTTCGATGCGGTCGATGTTTTCTTTCGGCGCCTTTGCTGCCGCGGTCAAAGATCTTGCGTGCAGTGCGACCGTTCCGGTTGGGCTGCATCTGGATCATTGCAGCGAGCCGACGGTCATTCTGGAAGCGATCCGCGACGGCTTTACTTCCGTAATGGCGGATGGCTCTGCGATGCCCTTTGAAGAAAATGTTGCGTTTACCAAATCCGTGGTAGATATGGCAAAGGTGTTTGACGTAGATGTTGAAGGAGAGCTTGGCCATGTCGGGCAGATTGCAGCGGGCTTCGACTACACAAATCGGGATACCTTTACGCGGCCAGAGGAGGCGGCGGCTTTTGCCGAGCGCACCGGAGTGGCGTCTCTGGCGGTAGCTTTCGGAAGCTGCCATGGGATGTACCGCGCAACGCCGAACCTGGATCTGGCTCGATTACAGGAGATTGATAGGGTGACCGACACGCCGCTTGTTCTTCATGGCGGTTCGGGCATCCCTGCCGATCAGTTGGAAAAAGCATTTACTATGGGAATCAATAAGTTCAATGTCGGCACGGAGTTCTTCCTGCTCAATGCACGTTTGACGCATGAGTACCACACGGAGAAGTACGAGTCAAAGCCCTTTGCCGACCTTGCCTATATCCGAAAAGGCCTGACGGATTATATTGCGCAGAAGCTCACACTGTGCACTCTGAGCGTGTGAGGTATGCGTGATGGAAAAGAGATTTGACGTAATCGGTGTAGAAAACCTCATTATGGATCTGGCGCTTCAAATCAACAAGCTGCCAAAGACAGACGGACTGGCACTGCTGAAGGACTTTTGCTGGCAAAGCGGCGGCAACGCTGCCTCGGCCATTGTTGCATTGGCCAGACTGGGGGCGAAATGCGGAATGATCGGCACGGTCGGCAGCGATCCTTTCGGCCGTTTTTGCAAAGAGGATATGCAGCGGCACGGGGTGGACATTTCCCATATTAAAACGGTAGAGGGAGAGACGACCTTCTGCATCTGCCTTGCAGAGGAGGAAACACAGGGTCGCAGCTTCCTCGGGAAAATGGGAACGGTAGGCGCGATGAGCGGCGAGGAAGTGGATGAAAGCTATATTGCCGAGGCCAGAGCCATCCATTTGAGTTGCATTCCGTCTCCAGCGGTGCGCCATGCAGTAGAATACGCGCGGAAAAACAACGTGCTGATTTCGCTGGATGCGGGAGCGCCGTTCTCCGGCGCAGCAGAGCTTGCAAAAAAGGTGGACATTCTCATCATGTCCGAGCAGTTCTATGGGACGTTGTTCCGAGATGAAAACTATGAGGAAAACTGCAGAAGCCTGCTTGCAGAAGGACCGCAGATTGTGATTGTTACTTTGGGAAAACGCGGCTGTGCCGGTGCGGATGCAAACGGCTGTTTTTCACTTCCCTCTTTCCAGAAGGGCTACCCCATTGTAGACACCACGGGGGCTGGCGACGTATTCCACGGAGGCTTCCTGTATGCCTATCTGGAGCGATACGGCAAGGCACCGCACAACTACACGCTGGAGGACTGCGCACGCTTTGCAAGCGCGGTATCCTACATCAACTGTACCAGCCTCGGCGGACGCACGGGCATCCCCAGCTTGTATATGGTGGACAGGTTTCTGGCAGACGGCACAATTGACAAAACAGAGATCGAGCCGAGAAGAACCTTTTATAAGAATGCAATGTTCCGTACCTGAAATCTGAACACGGATAATCCACAACAGCATAACCGTGAGGAATGCCGTTTGGACTTTTTGACTTCCTGATCGAATCGGCGCTGCACCGTTTTGGGTGCAGCGCCGATTCGCTGTTTATCAAATATCAGAATTGTTGTATACATCCGCGCCAAGTTGGCCGGGGCGAAGATTGGATTCATCTTCCTGAAAACGGTTATCCGGAAGAACTTTACCCAAAAGATATTCCGGCGGCTCAACGCATTTCATGGTAATTGCACCCTTCGGGCAGGTTTCGGCACAGCAGCCGCAGCCCATGCAGTTTTCCTCCATCACAAAGTGACGTTCGTCTTTTGTGGTCTTGTTATAGCGTACATCGATGGCGTCAAACATACAGCGTTTATTCCGGCAAAGACCGCAGTTGACACACTTTTGCGGATCGACCACAGCTCTGAAACGGGATTTTCCATAATACTTCCACGGCTTAAAGGCGGATTCGAGCTGCACAGCATTCTTCAGAAGTACGCAGGCATCTGCTGTACAGGAGCACATTACGCCGCCGATCTCATCGAGCTTGTCCGTGTGCTTGTTGACGTGACAAACAGGGTATTTCTTGCCGGATGCCTGAATGTAATCGAAAGCCTGTTCCCACGGGATGACCGTGCCGATTTCGCGGGCTTCTGCGGCGTCGGCAACAAGGTCGAAGCTCAGACAGATATAAGGGTCGGACGGAATCTCCGGATAACGGATGCGGCAGGCACATTGATTCTGCGTGATCTTGCGCCGCGAGCGAAGAATCTCTTTGATATTTTCCGCAGGCAGCAGATCCGGATTATCTTTCACGGAATCATAACGTGGAATGATGCGTGCCTGACCCATTTGACCGTCTGCTTCCATACGTGCAGCGACACGGGCATCGATTTTGCTGATTTCGTTTTCTACCATAAAGGCCATGACCTTATAATAGCCATCGCCGTTGCGTTCATACCAACGGCGGCTGTTTTGCAGATCGATCCACATGCCGCAGGTAGGTGCGGTGTCCGGACCGTGCCCGGTGCCCTGAATCTCACCACTGAAGAAGCGTTCGGTCAGTTCTGCATTGGCGGCTTCCCGGCTCATGCCAAACTTACGCGCAAAAGCTTCGGAGCAACCATATTTTCCACATTCCGGCGTCCAGTCGGGGTCTGGAAGGGCAAGCACAAGTCTTGCGCTTTCCGGTGCCATCTTGCTGGCGAGAAGCCATGGCATATATTCCGAATTTTTCATTCGGGAGTCTATTTTTTCTGTCAATTCCCGAAAAATCGGGTCAATTTCCTTGTCCAGAATGGCATTGACCTTTGCAAGCAATTCCGGCGACAATCTTCCTTC
This sequence comes from uncultured Oscillospiraceae bacterium, assembly GCA_934667815.1. Classification (GTDB taxonomy): domain Bacteria; phylum Bacillota; class Clostridia; order Oscillospirales; family Oscillospiraceae; genus JAZOXB01. Next base: position 26,830 of record CAKUMO010000020.1, on the reverse strand, counting down.
TTTGCGCATTAGAAGCACCTCTTTCTTAGATTTTTTGATAAGACATTTCTGCCTCGTCCAAAAGGTAACGGGCAATCGTCCCAGCAACGGAGTAGCAAAAAGTGGGCGTTAACTCTGCACCGTAGAGATTCTGTCTGCGGATCTCTTTTAGCTGAGGCAGAGAGCCGAGAAATCGCACGTTATGCTCAGATAAGGCGCGCATGACATATTCCTCCTGATCCTCATCTTCTATTTTGTTCAGGATTGCCCGAATGCGGTGAATGCCTAAGCCTTGCGCCATGTACTGTATTTTTTCAGCCAGCTCGATGGATTCGTTTGACGGCTCGACGAGAATCAAAACGGTGTCGCAGCACTGCTCTATGCCACGTCCAAAGCTTTCCACGCCGGCTTCCTGATCGGCGATTACTATCTCATTACGGCTGGGCGTGAGATTTTGGATTAGCAGCTTTGCATAGGTTCCGATTGTACAGGCACAGCCCATGAGCGGATCGTCGATTTTTCCGGCGCAAACGAGCCGACGGTTTCCGTTCTGTACGACAAACGGCTCGACCAGATCGGAAAAATTCAGAGGGTCTTTTTGCAGGAATGCGAGCGCCTGCGGATCGCCCTGCGCGGCATTGCTTAAGGCTGGAGGAGCGGAGGGCATTCCGAGCTTTTTCCACAAGCCGCCGTTGGAGCTGTCCGTGTCCATAATCAACGTCTGGTAGCCGAGCATGGCCAACGCGCCCGAGAGCAGCGCGGTAGTCGTGCTTTTGCCGGCTCCGCCCTTGCCGCAGACGGCAATTTTGCGAATCTTCAAATCCGCATTGCGCAGATGGCCGTTTTCACGGATCCATGCGCGCATTTTTTCCGTAGCGGCATGCTTTTCTGCGAGTGTGGTTGCGGAACAAAGACCACATTGAATGCAGCCGTCACCGCCATAGCCTGTGGCTCCGATGGGACAGTGAAACAGACCCATATCTGTTATTTTTCCTCCAGTTCGTCGTGCACTGACCAACCGTCAACATAAGGAACGTCGGGAATCCAGTCGGGATCATGCACAATCTTCATTTTAAGAGCGTTTGTAGGACACGTAACAACACAGTTGCCACATCCTTTGCAGAGATTCTCGCGTACAACAGCCCTACCATCCTCTACATGGATAGCATCATAATTACAGCGGTCCACACAGGTTTCGCACCCCACACAAAGCCCTTCACGGACGAAAGGACGAAAGCGGCTGGGCTTACGGATGTCCTTGTAGCCAACTTCCTCGAAAGCATTGACGGCGCAGCAGTCCGTGCAGCAGGTACAGACATAGGTGGTATCGCGGGTATTCGGCGTCATATAGATTGCGCGAGAGAGGTCGGCCTCCTTGAGCCGTTCCATGGCCTCCTCCATCGTGGGATGGTAGACATTGTGTTTGCTGGCAAAAAACTCTGCCTGACGGTTAAATGAGAAGCAATGTCCGTCGCTGCTGCCGTGTTCATTTAGATTGTCTTTACAGTAGTCCGGATCATAGCGGCCGAGATCAATGTAGGATTTGTATGTACGGCAGACACATTGCGCGGTGACCATGGTATTTGCGCGGACGTTGCGCTCCATAATTTCCTTCATGTTTTCGCAATACATGACGCCCGGAAGATCTTTGATGGATTCATATTTTGGAATTACCCGCATATCGCCGTTCAGCCTTTTTGCAATATCGGGGTGATATTCGAACTTGATCCACTTATCCATCAGCTTGAATGCCTTAATCATCGGCATCCAGTCCAGACCATAGGCAAGCAGGCCAGTGCCGATACTGTCACGGAAAGCAACAGAGTTTTGGTGAGGCGCATAGACTCTTGGGTTTGCAACGTTAGAAGCGATAATCTTCCCATGAAGTTCCATTTCACTGAGGACTTTTTCTGCATGAGTGGGATTGAGATTGAGTTTTTCGGCAACTTCCTGTGCAGTTGCCGGAAGCAAATTGACCATTGCCATTTCTTCCTTGGTGTAGACCTCACTGAGCAGATAGGGAAGCATGTGTACATTGGGACTCTGCTGCGCATACACTTTTACGCCGTCCCAGTATACGGGATCCAGTTCCGGCAGCGGGCTGCCGAGAATTTCTTCTACCTGTGCGAGTTGCTGTTCTTTTGTATACATCTCCGATTGCTCCTTTGATTGCTCTTGACTGAATTTCGAACGGAATATTGCGATAATGTTCGATTGGTTTCATTTTACACACAAAAACAAACAAAGTCAATATCTCGCCGGTTTTTTGTAGGATTTCATTATTTTTTGCTGTACGAATTGTACAAGTTGTCAAAGGGCGCTTGTGAAATGCAACCTTGCGCATGGATACGGATGGTGGGCAGACGAACAGCCCAGCGAAGAAATCAAACGGTATGTGGAACGTCAGATCAAGGACAAGCCCATTGATGTGATCTTATCTCATACCTGCCCGTTCCGGTATGAGCCTGTGGAAGTATTTCTGCCCGGGATTGACCAAAGCACGGTGGACACCAGCACCGAAGAATGGCTCGATGCCATTGAAGCGTGTGTGGACTATCTTGCCTGGTTTTGCGGGCACTGGCATATCAACAAGCGGATTGATAAAATGCATTTCCTGTTCCATCAATTCGAATCCAGTGAATCCATTCAGGAGATTGCTATGGCAAGAAGATTATCAAATGACGAAATCGGTGTGGCAATTGGTGACTTTAATACGCTGACGACCTTGCCGCCCGATATGCGCTTGGCAGGAATACCCTTACACCGAGCGCGATGAAGACCAAGGATGAATTTTCCAAGGAGCTTCGCAGCGCACTCATGTATTATTACTGGGCGAAGTGTGAATGGGAGGTTGTGATCACCCCATGGGTTTCCACCGATGATACGAAGAATATCAAGGTGGATGTCTACTGGCAGGTGATGAACAACTGGAAAGTCTTTCTGGATTATGTCTGGAAGAACAGAAAGAAGCTCTGAGAGCAGCACGACTTTATAAAGGATGTGGCAGGGTTCAGGATAATCGGTGTGAACTACGAGTTCAATGACTTTGCCGGGCAGCACCGTTACAATATCCACAGAAAAACAAATCACGAAGATGAGGTGCACAAGTATGAATTTGAAAGAAGCATTCCGCTATCAGAACAAAATCCAGGCGCTCATGGATGAGGCACAGAGCATCCTGGATTGCAACGCCAATGTCACGAAGGTGGAGAACACCTTCCTGCGCCACAAGGTGATGGCCGAGGCAGAGGATGAGACTGTTCTTGCCGTCCCTGAAACCGAGTATTATGAGCAGATCACGAGCATTGCGCAGTTCCTGCTGTACCTGCTGGGCGAGAAGGAGAAGCTGTTCGCAGCAATCCGGAAGGCAAAGAACGCCATGGATATCGACATGGACAGTGAGGTCAGCCTCAACGCCGCCCGGCAGAGCGTCGCCCGTACCTTCAAGCGGATGAACGACCTACGCAGCTCTGAGCAGACAATCCCGAACGGCGGCACCGGCTATCGCTTCAATGCGGAAGGCAATCAGATTTCCTATCGCTGCGATGTGAAGCGTGTGACGACCATCAACTATGATCGGAAGGTCATACGGGCTGCACTGGGAAAGCTGCATAAGCAGGCAGATGAAACCTCCACGAGAATCGATCTGTGCCTCGTTACCTCCGCGGTGGATTATGAGCCGCCCTTTGATGTGAACGCCAGCTTCGCGGATGCGTTCGAGGCATACACGGAAAACGCCAGGGCCTAAAGCCCCGGCGCAGACCGACTATTTGGGGTGCGGCAAGATAAGAGAATACGGATACCGGTTCAGGTGCAGATGAACGATAACGCTGCACACTTCCGTAAGGAAAAACTGGTTCGGCTCACCCTACGAGCCTTCAAGATATGAGGAAAAGAAGCGTTCAGCTTCTCCAACTTCGCCAGACATCCTTGCATCAGAACCGTTCTTTCGGTACCACACCAATTCTTGCTTCCGAACTGACATCTCCATTGTGAGGCATGCAAGCCATACTCGCTGATTACGAGATTAAGGACTGATCAAAACATGATCTTCTATCCCGGGTGCAAAGCTGGCAGCGTGACCTGTCATGCTGCAGACCTTGCAAACGGATCAAATGGTTGAAGTTGCATTGGACTCTTGCCGTATCCAAAATAGCCGGTCATAAAATGATTTGAGCAGCAGGACTCAGCCTGCTGCTCACCGAACCTATGCAGTTTTACCGCAGCGGGAACCAGGATCTGATCCATCGGAACCTCAAAGAGCGTTCCGAGTGCGTACAGATTATCTACCGTGGGAAGGCTCTCGCCTTTCTGCCACTTGTAAATTGCCCGAGGCTCTTCAAAGCCAAAGTAGCTTTGCAGGTCCCGAACCGTAAGACCGCGCTCTAACCGCAAGCGCCGGATGTTATTGCCCGTAGCGACAGGGTCGATGACGGGATAGGCTTTCATGCCCATGGAAATTACCTCCTTTAAGAGAGTAATATTATAGAATAGCAGAGCCGGATTGAAAAAGCAAGAGGAAAATCCAAAATGGAGGATGTTTTGAGAGAAAAACTGTACTGGACGATTGGGCAATTCTCCCTGCGGTATGATTATTTCGTGTTCTTCGACGATTCACGGTATCTTGCGGATCAGTTGTTCATCGAGCATGAGGTTCGGGTGTGGTTTGATCGGGAATACGCCAAGGCCGGATCTCCGTACCTTGCAGTGTTCTGCCATGTCAGGAAGAAGGATGTGCCGGAGTTCCTTGCCGCTTTGGAGGATCTGAAAAAGAGCATGATGCTCTGCGGACATCCAAACTATATAGAGGAAATCAGTTCGTTTATCGTATGGTGGTCGAAAAGGTGTTCTCAATGGCTGTGGAGGAAGCATTCAGACAAGGAATCCTGGATAACACACAACTTTGATATGCCGGATAAGTCTTGGCCCAGAATCACATCATCGGATTTTCCAGCAGGTCTTCGATCTCGCATCCAAGCACGCGGGACAGCTTATAGAGGGTTCGTGCCTGGGCTTTGTCGATATCGTTTCCTCGCTGCTCATACATCTGAATGTTGCGAAGATTCACGCCGGACTGTTCCGCAAGCTCTGATTGAGACAAGCCGCGGCTTTCACGAATGCGTTTCAGATTGGAATCGCCCTCGGCAGCCTTGTAGAACTCCTCCATGGTATCTATGAAGTTCGTAACGTCCATCTCGTGATACACAGAATACATCCCGATGATTTTGCTCAAAGGAATCCGGGCGAAGATGTCTTTGAACCGCCGTCCGGAAAACCATTGATACTCGGCGACCGCCCAACCGGCCCAATACTCCGGGGAACAATCCTCCGCGTAGGTCGGCTCCGGCAGTTCCTTTCTCCCATATGCTTTCAGGATCACCGCTCTGGCAAGTTCAACACCGGACATTCCGGCAACATAGGCAGGATTGCCCCGCTCAAACTGCTCTGCATAGCCTGTGTTGATAAAGAGAGCCGTGATCCAGTCCGGTTCTAGACCGCAGTCGTTGATAGCGTAATCAAAGAAGGAGGACAGACGATCCTTGGCGTTACTCAAATAGGATTCGCTGTATGCGTGGGTCATCGCCAACCATCTCCTCTCTCAGGATATCCAATACGAAGATATCGTCCCGATAGGACTTGCTCTTCTTGATTTCCTTACGATAAGTCTCCCTCGCCTTAGTGTCTCTATCTAGGAACTTGGGATAATAGACGCTCTTGTTGACGGGATAGGCGTTGATAAATTGAAGATGATTAAAACCCTTTTGCGAGATGACAACCGTCTGCTCACCCAGCTTTCCGAGTTTCAGCGCCTTGTTCAGACTTCTGAGGGGCAGGGTGTTGGAAACGAAGGACTCGGCATACTGAAAATAGGAATCGTCCGCCCGGTAGCCGATGACCACATCATAGCCGGACAAATCCACCGAATAGTGGCTGATGATGTAGTCCCTTGCGTCAATAGCTACCTCGGAGTCGAGCTTGAAGGTTCTGAACTGAAGCAGCAGAGCAATCCAGTTCAACACCGTGTGGCTGCCGTCCAGCAGATTCAGTGTTTTCAGTCCATCCGTGTCAAAGGCATAGCTGTTGACAAAGCCGTCCGTGTTCTTTTTGCAGGCCCACTCCCGCGCCATCTCGTCGATCCGGGTGCAGTAGAAGCCCATGCCGTAGTCGTTGTGGGGATTGCCGATATGGATATCCGGAACCTCGATGATATGGTCGGTTCCGTGAAGCAGTTGAATCACACTCATAAGATACTACCTCCTATATCATTGCGACGGTACAATAAAAGTATAACATCGTGATGATAGTTTGTCAACCGGTTTCAAAACAAAATATAAAGCGAAATGGAGAATGCGATATGCATGAATTCAGGCAAATCAAGCCTCTGGAAACAATGGAGCGGATTACCCGGCAGCAGTTCTGCGACAACCTTGATGAGATACTCGATAGAGTGAATCAGGAAGACATCGGCTTCGTGATCCTCAATGCTGAAGGGAAGGACGGTCATGTACTCTGCCCGGCCCGATGGTTCCAAATTGACCTTGGCGATGACTTTGGGTGTATGCACGATAGCTTTGATGCTGCCCTCGGAGGTGTTGTCAACAGTGCTTTGTGATATGCCATTTCCGACGCTTCCCTTGATTTTCCGGGGAGTTCCGGCGAAATGCCCATTTTGGAGGCTTGCTTTTTGGTTAATATAGCTGATTGACAGGAGCGAAGGAAAGTGGTATTGTATAAGCAGTTAATTCGTTCAAACAATGAATTAAATATTTTCGACCAGGAGGTGCGGGCAGATGAACAAGAAAACAGAACGAAAGCAGAATCTGCGCCTGATTGTGGAGGCGCTGCAGCAGCTTGGCCCCGTTGCCCAGATCAGACTGAAGGAATTCTGCAATTTGCAGGCGTCAACCGTTTCTTATCTGATCAATGATCTAAAGCAGCAGAATCTGGTCGTGGATATCGGCAAGGAGGATACGCAGGGACGGGTCGGAAAGCCGGGAAATATGGTCGGCTTAAACAATCGGGAGGCTGTTTTTCTGGGCATGTATGTGGAGGACACCTGCCTGCATATTTATCTGGTCGGCGTGGACGGAACGGCGCTATCCGGCGACTGCATAGAATATGCGCCCAACGATGTGAAGGAAGTCATCTTTTCCGCAATAGAGAAGGAGCTTCAGAAGCACGACAACCTCCGCGGCATCGGCATTGCCATCAAGGCAATCGTCTATAACGACGGCCATATCAAGTCCGGCACGCGGCAGGGCAAGGAGCATATGGAGACCTCGTGGGATATGATGAATCTGGCTTCTGAGCTGAGAAGCACCTTCTGTAATATGCCGATCATCCTTGAAAATGACGCAAACAGCGCTGCGGAGCTGTACCGGCAGGAGCACGGCTGCGATAATTTCGTGCTGTATATGCTCAACGACATACCCTTCGGCATCGGCTGCGGACTGACGATCGACGGCAAGGTGCAGCGAGGGCGGTACGGCGCTGCCGGTGAGTTCTTTGTGAAGGATTTGAAGGTAAAGCAGGTTCGCGCGGCTGCGGACAAAAAAGAAAATACGCTCGGAGACATGATTCCCTTCATTTTGCCGCACATGCTGCAAACGGCGTACCTGCTGGATACGGAACGCTTTGTTCTGACAGGCAGCCTGTTCCGCGATGCCTCCGAGGAGGGAATCCGGCAGGCGAAGGCACAGCTTTCCGTGGTGCCGGTGCCGGTGGAGATCGATTATGGCAGCGAGCAGCACCTGAATCCAGCCAGAGGCGTAGCGCTTCGCGCGATTCACAATTATGTCGATGCTTTTCTTGAGGAGATGGTAAAAAGATGAAGTCGCTTCCCACTGCAATTTATTTGCTGAAAAAGCTGCTGAGAATGCTTCTGACGGTGCTCCTGGTCACGACGATCATCTTTTTCCTTGTCCGGCTGATGCCCTCCAACCCAATCGACCGGTATGTAGAGGATCAGATGGTGCTCTACGGAATCAGCTATACGGAGGCGCGGAACCGTGCGGCGACGCTGTTTTCCATGGACTTGAACAAGCCGCTGATCGAGCAGTATTTTGAATACATCGGGAAGGTGCTGCGGCTGGATTTTGGTGATTCTCTGTTGTCCCCCGGCGTGCCGGTCATGAAGATTGTGGCGGCGCGATTGCCGTGGACGCTGTTCACCGTGGGCAGCGGGTTGATTCTGTCCTTTCTACTGGGTATCGTTTTGGGCGCGGTTTTGGCATTTAAGCGAGACAAATGGTATGAGCCTGTGCTGACCGGCCTGTCGTCCTTCCTCAGTGCGGTTCCGGATTTTTTGATCGCAATTTGCCTGCTGCTGATTTTCGGCGTCGTACGCTGGAACGGGGAAAGCACGCTGCTGCCCATCGGCATGCTGCGCGGGACCTATAGCATGAATGTGACGCCCGGCTGGAATCTGGCGTTCATTGCGGACGTTCTGAAGCATGGCCTGATTCCAATTCTGACCTATATGCTCTCCCAGATCGGCGTGTGGGTTCTTCTGATGAAGAGCTGCACCACAAGCTGCCTGAACAGCGATTATGTGACGATGGCCAAAATCCGCGGCCTGTCCTCCGGAAAGGTGCTGTACTCTTACATCGGCCGTAATGCGCTGCTGCCGATCACGACGGAGTTTTTCATGCGCTTGGGCTTTGTTGTGGGCGGTGCGCTGATTATTGAACAGCTCTTTGTCTATCAGGGAATCGGTCTGGAGCTGCTCCGCGCGACAAACGGCCGCGATTATCCGATGATGCAGGGAATTTTCCTGATTATGAGCATTGCAATCGTGGTCTGCAACTTTGTGGCGGAGGTGCTGTATGCGGTGCTCGACCCCAGAATCAAGGCCGGAGGTACAAGGGATGGAAAATAAGAATTATACCACGCTTTCCCAATCCGGCCGGGCAAGAAAAATGATGCGGCAGATGTGGTTTGCAATCACCCACGACCGTGCAGGACTGATCGGCTTCATTTTGCTGAGCCTGATTCTTCTGATGTCCCTCACGGCGCCGCTGCTGTTCCCGCTGGATACCGAATCCGACCCCAGCATGATCCTGACAGCACCGAGCTGGCAGCACATTCTGGGGACGGACCATCTGGGCCGCGACATTTGGGCGCAGATTGCCAATGGCGGCAGAGAGCTGCTGCTGTTTGCAGCGCTCGCGGCCGTGATCGGAACGTTTTTGGGTCTTGCGCTGGGCGCATTTTCTGCGGTGATCGGCGGGAAATTCGACTCGACGCTGATGTTTCTGGCGGATGTCTGGCTTTCGATTCCGCGAATTCCGCTTTTGGTGGTGCTTTCCGGCTTTTTCAGCCTGACGAGCCTGAAGCTGGCGGTCGTCCTTGGGATTTTGTCCTGGGCGGGGCTGTACCGGACCATTCGCGCAGAGGTTCTCTCCCTGAAGAAGCGGGATTTCATCGAAGCTGCTTTTATGCAGAACCTGACAAGAACGCACATTGTGTTCAAGGAGATCACGCCGAATCTGCTGGGCTTTATCGCGGTGAACTTTTCGCTTCTGATGCGTGCCTCAATTTATTCTCAGGTCGGTCTGGTCTTTCTGGGCATCCTGCCGCTGGAGCAGAACTGGGGCGTTATGATCAATCAGGCATGGACGCAGGGCGTCGTCTATAACCCAAAGTGTATTATGTTTATTCTGGCGCCGACGATTATGATTTGTCTGCTGATTATCTCTCTGGTCTGGGTAGGCAAGGCGCTGGAGGATGTCTGCAATCCTTCCCTGAGAAAGTAGGTGATACCATGGCGGAAGGCTTTAAACCGCTGCTCGAGGTGGAGCGTGTTTCCATTTCCTATGCGACGAAGCGCGGCGCGCTGAAGGCGGTCTCCGGCGTCTCTTTTACCATCGGGGAGCATGAGTCCGTCGCGCTGATCGGAGAATCCGGCTGCGGAAAAACAACGCTGGCCACCTCGATCGTGGATGCGCTGCCCATGGCAGCGTCGGTCACGAAGGGGAAATTGCTGTATCACAAGGACGGCCGGATCGTTGACCTGCTTGAATTAAAGCACAGGCAGCTTCGTCCGCTGCTGTGGTCGGATATTTCCATGGTGTTTCAGGCCTCGCAAAGCTCCTTTAATCCGGTGCGGAGGATCAAAACGCAGTTTCTGGACACCGTCTGGGCGCACGACCGCAGCCAATCCAAGCAGGCGATTTTGCAGCGCTCGGCAGAGCTGCTGCGCGTGGTGATGCTGGACCCCGAGAAGGTGCTCAATGCGTATCCGCATGAGCTTTCCGGCGGCATGAAGCAGAGAACGCTCATTGCGCTGGCGCTGCTGCTGCGGCCGAAGCTGGTCATTCTGGACGAGCCGACCACGGCGCTGGATCTGCTGACGCAGGAAAAAATCCTGCGCCTGCTGAACGAGCTGAAGAAGGAATACGGCTTCAGCCTGCTGTTCATTACGCACGATTTGGGAATCGTTTCGGAGCTGGCCGACAAGGTTGTAACGATGTATGCGGGCAAGGCGGTGGAGATCGCGCCGGTTCGGGACTTTTTCAAGGCTGCGGCGCATCCGTACAGCAGGGGACTGGTAAATGCCATCCCGCGGCTGACGCTGGACGACAGCAAGCTCGACTCCATTCCCGGCACGCCGCCGGATATGGTGACAGAGGAGCAGGGCTGCGCGTTTGCACCGCGCTGTAGCCGCTGCACGGCGGTCTGCCTTGAGAAGGTTCCCGTGAATACCGCCGTTGCGGGTACGGACGACCGCTTCTGCGCCTGCTGGAATCCCCTTTTGGGAGGTGAAAACAGTGGAAAAGCTCGTTGAACTCAGCGGCTTGGGAAAGACCTTCCCCGGGAAAGCCGGAAAGCCGGTCGCCGTTTTGCGCGACCTCAATCTGACGATCTTCTCCGGCCAGACGCTCTGCGTCATGGGCGAGTCCGGCTGCGGCAAGACCACCTTGGGCAAGATCATTGCGGGCCTGAGCGATTATACGACCGGCTCCTACCGTTTCTGCGGCAAGGAGGTTTCGCAGCTGCGCGGAAAGGACAGACGGGCGTTTCGGGAAAGCGTGCAGATGATTCACCAGAACCCCTATGAATCCCTGAATCCGGCGCTGATGGTTTTTGACACCATTGCAAACCCCATCAAGCGGCACAGGAAGATCAGAAAAATGTCGGAGCTTTACGAGGAAGTGACGCGGCTTTTGAAGATGGTCGGCCTGACGCCGGTGGAGGACTTTGTGGATAAATACCCGGCGCATCTGTCCGGCGGACAGCGGCAGCGCGTCTCGATTGCGCGAACGCTGGCAATGAACCCGAAGCTCATTGTGGTGGACGAGGCAACCAGTATGATCGATACCTCCCTGAGAATCAGTCTTTTGAGCACCATGAAGCAGGTGCAGCAGGAACTGGGCGTGGCCTATTTCTTCATCACGCACGACCTGGCGTTGGGCAAATATTTTGCCAAGGGGCAGCAGGCAATGGTGATGTATCTCGGGCGGGCGGTAGAGACGGCCGAAATGGACGAGCTGGTAGCCCATCCCTGTCATCCTTATTCCCGCGCCATTATCTCCGCAGCCGTGGGAGACCGGGGCATTTTGGAAAACTCCGGAATTCTGAAATACAGTCTGAAGGATGCGGACATTGCCTCCTTCAACAATATGCCGGACGGCTGCCCGCTGCATCCCAGATGCCCGGAATGTATGGACGGAATCTGCCAAAGCGGCGTTCCGGAGGGTTTTGAGGTGGCGAAGGGGCATCGCGCTGCCTGCTATTTGTATCGGAAAACGGCAGAATCGGAGAAGTGCATATGAAAAATCTTGCAATCATTCTGGCTGCCTGCGGCACGGTCATAATGGCTCTGTCCGCAATTCTGCTGGGCTATGTCGAGCGCTCGAGCACGGAGCATATGATGTGTCTGGCGGACATCATTCTCGGTTTTATTATGCTTGTGATCGGAATCGTCTATCTGATCGTCAAGAGAAACATAATGAAATAACACAATAACACAAGAAAGGGAAAAATCAGCATGAAGAAAATCTTTGTATTCCTCCTCGCTCTGGCGATGACGGTCAGCCTGCTGGCTGCCTGCGGACCGGCGGAGAAGCCCGACACAAACGACCCGAGCACGAGCCAGACCCCGAGCCAGGACGAAAGCAACACCGAAAGCCAGAAACCCGTCAATCAGGATGCCGTGTTCTACGGCGGCTGGCCGTATTCCACGGTTCCCACCGGCCATTTCAACATGTTTGTCTCCAACGCGATTACGCTGAAGTATTTCAGAGAGCTGCACCAGCTCGCACTTGCGACCTACAAGGCAGCCGACGACACCTACCAGCCGCTGCTGGCAGATTCCTGGAAGATCAGCGAGGACAACTCGACCTTTACCGTAACGCTGAAGGACAACGTTATCTGGCGAAATGACGATCCCTTTACCTCCAAGGACGTCTGGACGACCTTTATGATCTACAAGCTCATCGGCGATCCCGTCTGGAACTACATCAGCGGTGTGGAAATGCCCTCGGAAAAGGAGGTTTCCTTTGCAATCTCCACGCCCACCTCTCTGCTGCTGCGCTATGTTCTGAGAAAGCCCATCGTTGACTTTGCAACCTACGGCGAATACGCGCAGAAGGTGCAGGATCTGCTGGACGCCGGCGCCGCGACCGATTCCAACGAGTGGCAGGAGCTGGTCAATGATTTCAATATGTACCGTCCGGAGCTTGTCAACGCGACCGGCCCGTACTATCTGGATCCGGCCAATGTCACGGAGTCCAGCGTGGAGCTGCTGAAGAATGAAAAATCCTTCCTGGCCGATCAGGTCAACTTCTCCAAGGTCGTTGTCTATAACGGCGACGTTCCCGAGCTGACGCCGCTGGTTCTCAACGGCGAGGTGGACTTCCTGACCCACCAGTTCCCCGCGGCCACACTGGAAACCTTTGTCGGCATGGGCTACAAGACCCTGCAGGTCGCCGGCGTTGACGGCATTGCGCTGTATTTCAACGAGGCCGTGGCGCCCTTCGATTCCAAGGAAGTCCGTCAGGCAATCGCCTACATCGTTGACCGCGCGAAGGTCGGCGAGCTGGCGCTGCCCGGAGTTTCCCGCGGAACCAAGTACGTCTCCGGTCTGGGCGACGATATGACCGAATCCTGGGTCGATACAAGCAAGCTGATCGACTACTCCGTTGACCATGCGAAGGCGGAGAGCCTGCTGACCGCAGCCGGCCTGACCAAAAAGGACGGCCAGTGGTACAAGGCTGACGGCAAGCAGTTCACCATTTCCCTGCAGTGCCCCACCTCGTGGAGCGACGGCTCCACCGCGAGCGCGGAAATTGCCAGCCAGTTGACGGCCTTCGGCATCAAGACGACCATCGACGGCATCGATTCCACCATGCGCCAGAGCAATATCAACGACGGCGCCTATGAGGTTGCAATCTCCTTCTTCGGCACCAGCCAGCCGCACCCGATGTTCGCCTTTGAGACGCCCTTCCTGGTCAGCAACGTCAACTGCGCCAAGGGCCTGAGCTATCCCATGGTGCAGCAGACCGAGTCCTGCGGTACCGTGAATCTGGAGGAGCTGATCGCGGCCTCCACCGCCGGTTGGGATACGGGCGCGCAGAAGGAAGCGGTTTCCAAAATCGTTTACACCCTGAACGAGACTGTGCCCATCCTGCCGCTGTACACCAAGTACTCCAAGTTTGTCAGCAGCGAGGGCCTGAGAACCGATTGGGGCGGGGACGAAAGCCTGCTCAAGAACAGTGCCGGCGACGACAGCTTTGTCGTAATCAAAATTTTGAACGGCGAAATGAAACCCCTGAATTGATAATCGACCAGCGTGCCGAAAAGCCCTTTTCGGCACGCTGACAGACTGCAAAAAGCGCGAAAGACAGGCAGCTCACGCCCGGCGGCGTATACGACTGCGTCAGGGCGTGAGCTGCACGGTGCGCTAAAATTCCTGTAAAGCAAGGAAGCTTTTCGGGCGGTCTGAAAATGAGGTTTTTATGAACATTCTATCTTTGTATCGTTGGACAGCTCAAAACGGGCAGAGCGGATATTTTCCTGATTTCCGCCTGATTGCAGAGGCGTCGGTACTCCGTGCGGTGCAGCCGCAGCGGGAGGCGCTGCCGGTCAGAAGCGAATCTGCGCAGGAGCTGCGCCTGCTGCGCTGCGAGCACCTGAAGAACGAGGCTTACTGCCTGAAGATCGAAGAAGCGGCAATTACCCTGACGGCGTCGTCGGACAGCGGGTTCTACTACGGTCTTGCCGCACTGAAAATCCTGTTGGCGGTTTGCAATTCCCACCTGCCGCAGGGCACAATTGAAGAAGCTCCGGCGTATCCCAATCGCGGGTTGATGCTGGATGTATCTCGCGGAAAGATGCCCACGCTTGCGTATCTGAAGCAGCTTGTGAGCGTGCTTTCCGACTTGCGTTATAACATTCTCCAGCTTTACTGTGAGGATAAGCTGGCGCTGGAGGGGCATCCGCTTCTGGGGGCGCTGACCGGCGCTTATACGGAGTCTGAAATTCGGGAGCTGGATGCGTACTGCAAGGCACACTATGTGGAATTGCAGCCATGTATTCAGACGTATTCCCATATGCACGGGCTTCTGCGGACGCCCGGCTACAGCCATCTCGCCGAAAATAACGATCTGTTTTCCTTTGCAGCGGGCAACCAGGCCGTTTATGATTTTCTGGAGGATGAATTTCGACAGGTGCTGCCATGGTTCAGCAGTAAGACGCTGAATATCAATATGGACGAGGCCTATGACATCGGCACGGGCTTTTCCAAGCAGGCGGTCGAGGAGCGCGGCCGCGGCGCGGTGTTTCTTGCACACATTCTGCGCGTCATCGACGCGGCCCGGCGCAGCGGCGCGGGGAAAATCCAGCTCTGGGGAGATATTTTGCAGAAATATCCGGATCTGATCTCCGAGCTTCCGGAAGACACTGTCGTTATGGAGTGGAATTACAACCCTCTGGAAAAATTTGAGTCACTGGAGCTTTTCCGCACGGCCGGACGTGAGTTCTGGGCGGCAGGCGGCGTGAGCAGTTGGAACAGCCTGTTCCCGCGGGTATATAATTCTTATATCAATTTGACAAATCTATCGACTCAAGCAAGGGAAGCGGGAGCCAACGGCTTCCTGCTGACGGACTGGGGCGATTACGGACATATGCAGCCGCTCGGGCTGAGCCTTTATGGCTATCTGATCGGAGGCTTGCAGGCAGCTTGGCCGAAGCCGCGCACGGGCGCGGAGCTGGAAAATGCGCTTTGGCCGTTATTTATGGCAGACGGGCAGATGCAGGAGGGCTTCCGGGCACTGATGGATTCCAATCTGGCGTATCACCTGAAAACGGACTTCAAAACCATGTCCGTCTATTATTTCTTTGACGATATGCTGGACGGACTGTCCATGCGCGGGAACGAAAAGTACGAAAAACTGACAGAGGAGACCTTCCGGCAGCTTCTGGCGTGCGGAGAGAGAGCCTGCCGGCTGCTGGAGGATGCGAAAACGGCAGAGAGCATTTCCGGGTTCCGCTATCCGGACGAAGGCTGGAAGGCGCTGTTCGGTGAACGCTATTTGCAGGAATTGCAGCTCTCTGCGCGAATGACGCGCTTTATCGGGCAGAAGGGCCTGCTGGCGTGCCGAATCCGCAGCGATCTGGCAAGGGAGAAGCTGTCGGGCGACGATCTGATGGAGATGATCTTCCAAATTCACCGGCTTTATGACGAGTTCTGCCGGATTCGCCGCCAGTTCGAGGACGTCTGGCTGCTTCGGGCGAAGCACAAGGGAATACAGACCAGTCTGTCGCTGTTTGACCACGCCGGCGCACAGATGGCGCAGACGGTTCGGTGGCTGGCACTTCAGCGGGAGGCCGTGCTGCGCGGTGAACGGGCAGACTGGAGGCTGGAGAGCTATGCCGGAGCACAGTATGAGGTTTTGTGGACGGCCGATTTCAAGAACATGTGGGATCGTGCCTATCCGTGGAGATAATTTGAAGAAAGAGTAGAGAAAAATGGCGTATTTGCTGTTCCCACCGGTTAAGAAAATAGAATATCACGAGGACGTTTGCCATATCCGCGCATTGCCGGAGCCGTGCGCTGCCGAAAAGCAGAAGCAATGGCGCTATTGCGTCGGCACGGTCAGCGCCTGCCAGGCGCCGGACAGACCGCAGGGCTATCGATTGAAGATCGAACCGGAGGGCATCTGCATTGCGGCGGCCGATGAGCCGGGTCTGCGCTACGGGCTTGATACGCTGCGGCAAATCCTGTCGCAGGCGGACGGAGCCGTGCAGTGCCTGGAGCTTGAGGACTACCCGACGCTGCTTAACCGCGGCCTGATGCTGGACGTGTCGCGCGGCAAGGTCTACACGCGGGAATATTTGCTGGGTCTGGCGGAGCTGCTGAGCAAACTGCGTTATAACGTGCTGCAGCTCTATACGGAACACACATTCGACTTCAAGAAGCATCCCGAAATCTGCGAGGGCAGCGACCCGGTCACGGCGGACGACATTCGTGCGCTGCAAAGCCGCTGCGCGGAGCTGGGCATTGAATTGCAGGCGAATTTGCAGTGCCTCGGACATTGCCGCCGCATCCTGACGCGCGAAAAATATATGGAGCTGTCCGAAAGCGAGATGTTCTGGTCGCTGTGTACGACCGACGATGCGTCGCTGCATCTGATTGACGACCTGTTTTCGGAGTATCTGCCGTTGTTTGACAGCGAATGGGTGAATATCTGCTTCGACGAGCCTTATGACATCGGTAAGGGACGCAGTGCGCCTCTGAACGAGGACGGGACGGCGCTTTATGTTGCGTTTCTAAAAAAAGTTCACGACCTTGCGGCAAAATACGGCAAGAAGGTCATGCTGTTCGGCGACGTGGTGGTGCGCCGTCCGGAGTTTTTGAAGGAGCTGCCGCAGGACATTCGGTATTTGGACTGGTGTTACGATCCAAAGCCGCATTATGGAACACCGGCGGTGTTTCACAGCCATCAACTGGATTATTGGGTTTGCCCCGGCTCCGGCAACTGGAATACGCTGTTTCCGCGCTTCGACGGCGCGATCACCAATGTGGACAATCTGCTCGCGGAGGCGATTGCTGCGGACGCGGGCGGAATGCTCTACACCGACTGGAACGATCACGGCGGCTACACGCAGCCTGCCGCGGGGTATTACGGCTACGGCTACGCCGCTGCGGTGGCGTGGAGCGGAGAGCCGCAGTGTGCAGACCGCATGGATTCCGCTATGGACAGGCTTCTGCATTTGCAGGGTTATTCCGAGATCATCAGAACCTTTGCGGAAATTTATCGTCTGCCTCCCGTCTGGTCGAAGAACCGCAGCGAGTGCGTAATGGCTCTGTTTGACGAGCCGATCTTCGGCAAGGCGATTCGGGGGGCGGAGCCGCCTGCCGGCCTGAGGGCGTATGACCTTTCTCTGCCCAATGGGATTCAGCCGGTTCTCGAGCGGCATTCCCAGCACCCCATGCGGCCATATTTCCGCATACCGGAGCAGACGTGCGCGCACATCCGTGCGCTGGCAGAGCGGGCGAACGCCCTGATTCAGAAGCTGGATAAGGGCGTTATCCGCGACCAGCTTTCTTATCAGGCGGAGGCGTTTTTGCTGATGACGGATAAGCTTGCAATGAGCCGGAAGCTCCTCCGCCGGTTTGCCGCAGGCGGGCTGACGGTTCGGGAGCTGGTGCTGCTGGAGGACGAGGTTCGCCTGATGATTCGGCGCTATGTGCGGCTGCAAATGGAGTTTATCAGGCTGTGGCTGCAAATTGCGAAGCCCTCGGAAATCGATATTTCCATGACCTATTTTGCGCACATCATCGAGCGTCTGGACTATCTGCGCGATTGGCTGTCGCTGAAGCGCGAGACGCTTTCCGCAGGCGGCACGATCACGGAGGACTTTTCGGATTACGAAACTGCGGGCTACGGCACGCTGCCGACCTATTAACCTGTTAAGAAAAAGCGCAGCCCACCGGGATAGCCGGGGGCTGCGCTTCTTTTGCGTCGGGCCTTTTCTATTACAGCCTCCAGCCGACGGCCTGCTTTTTGCCGCCGGAAAGGTGGGCGCCGCCCTCGCCGATGACCGTATTGTAGCCGTCGGGCAGCGCCTCGATGAAATCATCACAGCAGGCCGCCTTTGCTGGCGCGACCACCTCGTCATGCGTGGCCTCCGGCTTGCCGAACTTGATGTTGTTTTCTATGGTATCGGCAAAGAGATACACATTCTGGAATACCACGCTGATTTGATCCATCAGGGATTCGAGGGTCGGTAAGCTTGGTATAGGAGGCCTTGCCCTGATTAAACGCCTTGATGACCTCAATGCCGCCAATGTACTCGATCATGGTGCTGCTCACTTCCGTAGTCGCCTTGACTGCGCCCTCGTAGTCCTTGGCGTAGCCGCCCATGACGGTCATCATAAAAACAAATGCAATGGGGAATACCGCAAGCGACAGCAGCGCCAGCCGCCAGTCCAGAACAAACAGGTAAATGATCATGAGCAAGGGCGTGACGATGTTTGCCGTCATTTCCGGGAAAAGGTGAGCCAACGTCGTTTCCATGCCGTCCACTTGATCGACGATCGTCTCCTTGAGCTTACCGCTGGAGGTATCCATCACCGTCCCCAGCGGCAGGCGGGGCAGCTTTGCAAGAAGCTTCTGGCGGATCGTCTTGAGAATGCTGAAGGTCGCCTTGTGCGAAATGCCCAACGCACCGTTGTAGAGCGCCGTGCGGAGAAGAAATCCGCCGAGCGCCATGCAAAGCCACGGCAAATATGCCGAAAACGCCCGCTCTCCCGCAAGCAATTGCACGATGATTTTTGCTGCGGCGAAATACGGAGCCATACCGCAGGCCACGCCGAGCACGGCAAGAACGACCGCCGTGATGAGCTTGCCGTGTTCTTTTTCGCCAAGCTCCCATATCCGCCCTACCGGGCTTTGTTCTTTCATCAATGATTCCCTCCTGCGAATTAGCGACTGCTAACCGTCGGTTTTATGGACAGGCTGCCGTTTCAGACAGCCTGTCTATACGTTTATTGCACGGCCTTCCCGAAAATTTCAAGGAATCCGGTACGGTGATAGCGGCTCAGAAGCTCGATGTATTCAGACGCTTCCTCACGGCTCATCCCATGGCGGATGATTTCAAAGATACTTTCAAACCGCGAGGTTGTGACGATATGCAATAGCTTCTGCGTCACGGTGTCGCCGAATTGATCGGGATAGCCGACGGCCTCCATATACTTGTAGGTATATTCCACCTCGATGCGGACAAGCGCATCAATGAAGTTATGAAAACGCGTACCGTAAGAGGAATCCAGCAGCAGACGAAATTCATCCAGATGCGCGTACATGTAATCGATCAATTCCAATGTTCCGCCGTCGGCGTATTTCGGCATGATCTCCGCCTGCTCCTCGGCTGACATCTGATGAAATTTCTCCTGAATCCGGATGAATCGCTCCGTCATCTCGTTTAAAACCGGTTCTACGATGGCGGAAAATAAGCCTTCCTTGTCGCCGAAACGAACATAAATGGAATTTGTGCTGGTATCCGCTGCCGCAGCGATCGTCCGCAGAGAGGCCTCCACATAGCCTTTGTCGAGAAACTCTTGCTTGGCCGCTGCGAGAATGTGTTCTGCCACACCTTCGATCTGCTTTGCCATGCATGCACCTCTCATCAATTCAAAACACCGTTTCATAACGCTGTTATTATAATCCTGTCAATCCGGTTCGTCAAGAGACCCTGTGTGCTTTTTTGCTTTATGGATGTTATCCGATCCTCCGCAATGCTTCAGACCTCTCCGATGTACGCGACCGTTTCGGTCGGAACGGCGATCCGGCCGTTGGTCTCTTTGCGGTATTCCGCGTATCGGTCGTCGCTCTCTTTCAGCGAATAGGACGAGGACAGCACGCGGTCGAGGTCCGCCGGTTGTAATTCTCTGATCATAAATACCTTATACAATATACAATGGCGTCACGGATTTTGCCGTGTTCTATGTAGGTTCGTGCGTTCCTTGCGGCAGAAGGCCAGCGCGGTGTCCACACTGCCGACACGGTATCCGGCGCAGGCGTGGATGATATGGCGCGGGCGGTCGCACAGCACCAAAAGCGGCAGGCTGTCCGGGTCTGTGTAGGCGCTTCGCGCCGCGCGCTCGGCGGAATCATCGGTCAGCCAGACCTCCGCCTCCGGCAGGGCTGCAAGCACCGCACGCAGCTTCTCATTTTGAAGCGCCTGCCGCGTGCGCAGGAGAAGCACAAGGCGCAATTCTGGAATGCGGCCGCGGCTTTCCAGCAGCTCGTTCAAAAGATGCTCCGTCGGCTCGCTTCCCACGTCCAGCCACAGAAGCAGCGAGAAGCCCTGCGTCAGCTCTGCGGCAGAGGTCGTGCGTCCGTCGGGCGCTTCGGCCTGAAAATCGGCCAGCGTAAAATCCACGGTCAGCTCGGAAAACGCGACCGGCTGCTTTTGCAGACGGACACAGGCCGCCTGTCCTGCTTCGAGCCGAAGCTCCAGACTCGCCGCCCGCAGATCGCCGCACGGCAGACGGCTGTCGGTCAGGACACGGTAAACGCCCGGGCAGAGCGGGACGGTCATGCAGTCGTTTTCCCACGCAAGCGCTGACAGCGCCAAGGGCTGCCAACCGTCGGCGGCAAGCACGGACAGGCCGAAATCCGCGTCCGCCTGCCACGCTTCGCCGGGCTGCCTTTGCAGGCACAGCGCCGCAGAGGCCGTCTGCCCCTCCTCCGGAGAGAGAAACCGTCCGTCGGAAAAATACTCCGCTGCGCCGCTGTGCGGGTTGAGCCGCGCTGCCATGCCCAGCGACCGGCAGAGCGCGACAAACAGCAGCCGCTGCGAGCGCAGATCCGCGCAGCGCAGACGCATCGCCCCGGCGGGGAGGGTCACAAGCTGCCGGTATTCCGTCTCCGGTGCCTGACGAAGATTCTCCAAAATCCATTGCCAGATTTCCGCCGGCTGCCGGCGGAAGCGCTGCTTCTGCACCTCCGAAAAGCTGCGCAGCAGCGTCTCGCGGCAGCAGGCCAGCGGCTCTGTGCCGATGCGCGGGGAAATAACGCAGCGCATAGTAAACGCATCCTGCGGCAGGCCGTCTGCGGCGGTCGCCAGCGCCTCTTGCAGCACCTCGGGCCGGACGTCGCGCAGATCTTTTTCCGAAAGCGTCCGCAAAAGCGCGAGCTTCTGCGCCGGTGCAAATGCGGGATCCTCCAGAAACGCCGCAAGCGCCGCAAAATTCCCGCAGCTTGCACGCAAAAGCGCTTCGATCTCCGCACCGTAGCCAAACTGCGCACGCAGATACCGCACGCGGGCCGGATCATAAGCAGCCTCTGCCCGGAGACGGCGCTGTTCGTTTGCAGCCGCCAGCGCCTCTGCGACGCGCAGCTTTTTTGCCGGGTCGGGTGCTTTCCGTGGGGAAAGATACTCCTTCGGCGCATGGAGTGTGAGCGCCGTCCAGCGGCCGGAGGGAGGCTCCGGCGCGGCAAGCGTCAATTCCAGCGCCCGCTGCGCGGCGGGGCAGAGCGCTTCCGAGCGCAGCGCGTTCTTCTGCGCCTGCACGACCAGATCGCCATAGCCGCAGCAAAGCCTCGCCGTGCCGTTGCCGTCCGTCCGAAGCATCGCCGCCGGGAAAATTTGTGCCGCGTTGACAATGCCGAACGTCACCTCCGCGCCGACGGACGGCGTGCCGTCCGGGTCGCGCACGAGCACCTCCAGCGTCCGTACGGGTGCATAGCGAGCCGTCTGATTCAGAAACGTCACTGCGCCGTTCGTCGAGATGACTGCGTCGTCCGCTGCGGGCCTTCCGAAGCAGCGGCTGTGCACCAGAAGCGCGCGGCCTGCGGCGCCGGTGAACCAGCCGCGGTCAAGCTCCGGTTCCGGTTCGCATGCGCCAAGATAGTGCCACGCGCCGCCGCAGTAGACCTCGACCCATGCGTGGTTATCGTCGCAGTGCGCCCAGCGGGGCGTGTACACCTGCCGCGCCGGGATGCCGGCCGCACGCAGCGCATTGACCGCAAATGTGGATTCCTCGCCGCAGCGGCCGAAGCCGGAACGCCACGCGCCCAGTGCGCTGATCGTCCGCTCGTCGGTCGCGCGGTAGCAGACCTGCTCCGCATTCCATTCGTTGACCGCAAGGATCGCCTCGCATGCGGAAAGTCCCTGAATCCGCTCTGCCAGCTCCGCATAAAGAGCGCCTCTGCAATCGCAGAGTTCTTCCTCGTTTACGCGCGGGTGGAGCACATAATTGAGAAACATCTGCTCCGGAAGCGCCCGAACGGACGGCAGCCGCTCCCGCAAAAGCAGCGCGTGCTCCGCGCAGGCGCGAAAGAGGGAAAAATCATAATTCGCCCAGTCGCTGAGCGGGCTTGCGGCATAGCACCAGCGCGTTAAAAGCGCCGCCTCCGGCGCAAGCGCGGCAAGCTGCCGCTCCAGCGCCTCCTGCATCTTGCCGCCGGCCGCCGCATACCGCTGTGCCAGCCGCGCCTGCATCCAGTGCAGCTCTCCGTCGGAAAGCCTCATGCGCCCGCTCCCGCAAAGCCGTGGACGATCTCGGCGCAGGCGCGGAATTCGTCCTCGTCCGTCTGCCAGATCTCATATTCGGACAGCGACGGCAGCCCCATTGCCACGGTCTGCTTGCGATAGCGCATGCCGCTGTCGAGTACGCCCTTACGTCCGGTCGTGTGGAACACAACGATCCCGGCGCGGTCGTGAAGCTCCTGAATGTTCTGCTTTTTTACGCCGCAGCCCGCCATAATATCGATCCTTCCGTCGGCCTGACGATGCAGCTCCCGCAAAAGCTCCGCGCCGGTCAGCGCGTCCTTCTGCTGGCCGGAGGTGAGGATCGTTTTGCAGCCGAGCTGTATGGCGTCCTCCAGCGTCTGAAAGGGATCGCGCGTCATGTCGAACGCACGGTGCAGCGTGACATCCAGCTCACCCGCGCAGTCCATCATCCGGCGCATGCTCTCCGTGTCCAGATCGCCGTCCGGGGTCAACGCGCCGATCACGACGCCGTTTGCGCCGAGATCGCGGTACATCCGGATCTCCTCGCACATCTGCTCCAGTTCTTCCTTGCTATACAGAAAATCTCCGAAGCGCGGGCGGATCAGGACGTTGGTTTTGACCGGAATGTCGCGCTGCACCTGCCGGAACAGCGCCGCCGACGGCGTCGTCCCGCCGATGACAAGGTGTGCGCACAGCTCCAGCCGGTCCGCGCCGCCGCGCCAAGCCGCCTTGCAGGAGGCGTAAGAGTCCACACAGGCTTCGATCAGGGGTGTATTCATGTTGTTTCCTCCTTTGGTTCAAAAAGCACCTGCGCAAGGTGATAGAGCGTCGTCACGGCGGTTCCGGTCGCGCCGGGAACCTGATGCTGCCAGACGATGCCGCTGTTGTCCGCCGTGCCCGCAATGTCCAGATGCAGCCATGGCCGTCCGTCCGTGAATTTTTTCAGGAACAGTCCGGCTGTGATCGCGCCGCAGCCGTCCTTGCTGGTGTTGCGGACGTCCGCATAGTCGCTCTCGATCAGCTTTTCGTATTCCGGGTCATCCGGCATGCGCCAGAATTTCTCACCGGAGCGTGCGGCCGCGCGCGTCAGGCAGCCGTAAAACGCGTCGTCGCCGGCCATAACGCCGGTCGTCACAAAGCCGAGCATCGCGCAGATCGCGCCGGTCAGCGTCGCAATGTCCACCAGATGTGTGCAGCCCTCTTTTTCCGTGCTCCACGCAAGACCGTCGGCGAGAATCAGCCGCCCCTCGGCATCGGCGTTCAGAATTTCGATCGTTTTGCCGGAAAAGCCGGTGATGACGTCGCCGGGCAGCATGCTTGCATCGGAAATGCGGTTTTCGCAGATCGGGATCACCGCCGTCACGTTCACGGCAGCGCCGTTTGCCGCCAGCGCGCGCACCGCTGCGGCCGCTGCGGCTCCGCCCGCCATGTCGCCCTTGATCCCGGCCATGGACGAAGCGGCCTTGAGACAGTAGCCGCCCGAATCGACCGTTACGCCCTTGCCGACAAACCCGAGCCTGCACCGGCTTTCCGGTGCGCCGGTATAGCGCAGAACGGCCATTGCAGGGGGATGCGCGCTGCTGTCACCGACGGTCAGCAGCGCGCGCAGCCCGAGCCGCTCGAGCGCCTGCCTGTCATAAACCTCCGCTTCGATCGGAAGGCCCTCCGCCATTTCCGCCAGACGGCGGGCGAACGCCTCCGGCGGGAGCAGATTGGACGGGCAGTTTACCAGATTGCGCGTTTCCATAACGGAGCGTGCAAGCTCCCATGCCTTTTTAAGCTGCTTTGTCTCCGCACCGGGGAAGCTGCATGTCAATTCCGGTGCCCAGCGGCCGCTCAGCGCAAATTTCTTCTGATATGCGCCGCCGCAGACGCCCTCGACCGCTGCGAACAGACCCTCCTGCCCAAGCTCTGCCGCTGCGCACGGGTCAAATGCGCAGGCCGTGCATTCCAGCTCCAGCGCCGTTTTGACGGCCTTGCCGTACAGCTCCTTGCAGGCCAGAATATCCCTGCGGCCGCCGCGGCCGACCCGGATGGTATAGCCGCCGTCCTCGCGGGGGAAATACCTTACTTTCAGATACGCGTCGTCCGTAAAAACGACGTTTGCCGCTATTTGTTTTTCCATAGGTTCGGTACCTCCGCATTCATTGATATTCGATTTCCAGAACGGTATCGATCGGATCCGGCAGCGGATAGGTGTACTGCGGAACCGTTCCGAAGCTGACGAAGGCCAGATTTTCATACGCGCTCGTGACCCAGCTTTCACCGCGCACCACCTCGCCGCCGTCCGCGAGACGGCGCACCGCGCCGATCCGCTCCGGTGCAAGACCGGTCAGCGGCAGCGGGCCGAGCGGCGCTTCGAGCACATGTGCATAGAGCTTTCCCGCGCCTCTGGTATACCAGCCCCAGTCCGGCTTCGGAAGCTCCGCGCTGCCGCAGCCGTAGATGCTCTCGCCGTTGCGGGCCATCCATGCGCCGATCTCGTCAAGCAGCTTGCAGCTTTGTGCGGGAAAGCGCCCGGTCGCGTCCGGCCCGACGTTCAGGATCATGTTTCCACCCTTGCTGACACATTCGACCAGCTTGCGGATCAGCATGGATGCGGGCTTGTAATTCGTGTCGTAGGGCACATAGCCCCAGTTGTTGTTCATGGTTGCGCACAGCTCCCACGGGACGCGCTCTCCGCGGACGTTGCGGATGCCCTCCGGCGGCAGAAGCTGCTCGGGGCTGACGAAATCCCCGCTGTAATATGCCGGGCTTTCCGTGACAAGACTTCCGAAGTCCTCGCCACTGGCCTCGAGCCGATTATCCACGACGACCTCCGGCTGATGGCGGCGCACCATCTTCATCAGCTCCGTGGCCCTCCACGCCTCGCCGCGCAGCTCACCGTAGGCAAAATCGAACCAGAGAATGTCGATTTTTCCGTACTTTGTGACCAATTCCTCGACCTGCCCGTGCATATAGGCAAGGTAGCGGTCAAAATCGATCTGCTCGTTCTGATAGGCGGGGTTTCCGCGCATCGGGTGGTTGGGGTCGTTGTATTTCGGGAAATCCGGATGGTGCCAGTCGAGCAGGGAGTAGTAAAGCCCCACGCGCAGCCCCTCGGCGCGAACCGCATCCACAAATTCCCGCACTAAATCGCGCCCGCAGGGGGCGTTCGTGCTCTTGTAATCCGTCAATGCGGAGTCAAACAGGCAGAACCCGTCGTGATGCTTCGCCGTCAGCACGACATACTGCATCCCGGCCCGCTTTGCCCGCCGCGCCCAGTCTGCGGGATCATAGGCTTTGGCGGTAAACTCCCGCATGTAGCGCTCATATTGCGCCGCCGGCATCCGCGCCCCGCTCATGTACCATTCGCCGCGTCCGGGGATCGCGTAGAGTCCCCAGTGCAGGAACATCCCGAACCGGGCCTCCTGAAACCACCGCACCCGTTTTTCTCTTTCCGTCATTGCCGCTGTTCCTTTCCCGCCCGGCTTTTTTGAAGCACGCCGCGCCTTTCTGCTATTATACCAGCGGGAAGGTGGAAAAAGCAAGTGCGTCGTCCGTTCACGGAAACGGACGGGCGCCGCTGAAAAAATAAAAGCACCCCCGGGACGGTACGTCCCGGGGGTGCGCCGGTCAAAAGACATCTGGGAGCTTTGACCGGATCAATTTACGCTTAACCGTTGCGCTTTTTGCGGAGAAGAACCGCTGCGGCGGCGGACAGCAGCGCGGCGAGAGCCATGACGGCGATCCAGAGCGCGAGGCGGCTTTCGTCGCCGGTCTTGACACCGTGCGCAGGCTCGGCGGCACCGCAGTTGACGCACTTGCCGTTCTTGTAGTTGTGGCCGGTGGCCTTGACGACTTCGCCCTTGGCCAGCGTTTTGCCGCAATGCTTGCAGACGCTGTCGCCGGTGTAGCCATCGTCGGTGCAGGTGGCCTTCTTGACGTTGCGCAGCTCGGCTTCATGCTCCAGCGCCGCGATGGGGAGAATCTGCACGTCGGTGTAGGTCTTTCCGGCGAAGGTCACGGAAGCGGTTCTCGTTTCCTCGCCGGCCACGCCGCAGGCGGCCTCCTTTGTAATCTCGGAGGTCACTTCCGCGTCCAGCGCCTCGGTGTGGCTGCTGTCGTGGGTGCAGGTAAAGGTCGCGGTGGCAACGCAGTGCGCGTCGTCCCATGTCCAGTCCGGCTCGCCGTAGCTGTGACCCAGCGCGGACAGGACGGTGCCGGTTTCCAGCCCCTCGTTGCAGACGCTGCAAACGATGTCGCCGGTGTAGCCGTCGTCGGTGCAGGTGGCATCCTTATGGTTGACCAGCTTGGGGTTGTGGCCGGCCAGTGCGATGGCGTCGAGCAGCGTCTGATAGTTGAATACCAGCGCCTTCTGTTCGTCGGTCAGCGCATTGTACTCGGC
>CAKUMO010000019.1 GCA_934667815.1 uncultured Oscillospiraceae bacterium | reverse complement strand
GACTGTCTACATATAGATGAGTGGTTTTGTCTTTCATACGCTCGACCTCCTTGCGTTAGTATTGTTTTCCAGAGTGGAGCAGCGATATTCTGCATTACAGCCACACTCCGATTAAGTTCTTCACTTTATTCCATACTCTCAACGCTTTCGCATATTCGATAAGGTTGGAAACATTCTTTTGAGGGTCGTTTACATAGCCTTGAATTGCTTTGTTAAAGAGTTCCTTGTCCATCTTGTTCATATTACGCAGAACATCGCAGATGGTACGGTCACGGTCATAAATGCGAATATCAGTAAAATTTATTTCTCCTCTGGTTGCTCCGATAGAGAGCAGGGCTGCTTCTAACCGATAAGCCTTTACAGATGGGTAATCTATTCTTGTACGCTGTCTGGAAGTGTTTTTATCAATAGCAATGTTCCATACGGCAGGACTTCTATCGCTGTACCCATAATAGAATAAAGCTGTTTCCATACATAGAATACCATCGGGGAATAAACGGCTGATTATCACCACATCGCCCTTGCCAGACCCCATAGTCCAATGATAATAGCCACGCTTGACTTTTTCTATCAAGCCAGCTCCCAACATTCTTTGAATATCCCTGTAATATAGTTTTTCTTTGCTCAACTGAGCCGTGGTCATTACATAATCATAATGCGAGAACATCTGCCTAAGAATTTTCCTGTCTTTTATTGAAACCATACTCTTACCTCTGCACCAAATTGTGCCGTAAAAACATCTCGTTAGGTTGTTTTAGCTCATTATATTTAGCTCGTATTGCCAAGTCAAATGTGTAGCAAACCACACCATTCAAATTATAAAATGGTGTGGTTACAAACACCTGCTTGTCCACAAAAGGCGCACACAGTTTAGCATTGATTTAGACAGCAATTTGAAATTTCGTTGTAGCGATGGCGTATAGATTTATCGTCCGTTTTGTTTCGCCAACCTTGATAGAATAAGGCTTTTCGGCATTTTCCTCGTTGTCAGAGTCGTCGTATTTTTTAATTCTGTCGAGTGTCGAAAAGCTATGTATCTTAAAGCCAAAGACCTCACGCTTGTCC
The DNA here is from genome assembly GCA_934667815.1 of uncultured Oscillospiraceae bacterium. Lineage (GTDB taxonomy): Bacteria > Bacillota > Clostridia > Oscillospirales > Oscillospiraceae > JAZOXB01. Next base: position 48,176 of record CAKUMO010000019.1, on the reverse strand, counting down.
TCATATTTGATACATTGGAACATTTCCGATGCTTCTCTGGGTACCGAGGAGCTGGGGCACCTGGAGATGATCGGCGCGATCGTGCATCAGCTAACGCGCAAGCTCACGCCAGAGCAGCAGCGCGAGGCGGGCTTTGCACCGTATTTCGTCGATCACACGGCGGGCGTCTACCCGCAGTCGGCAGGCGGCACGCCGTGGTCTGCCGCATCCATGCAAGTCAAGGGGGATCCGATCACGGATCTCTCGGAGGATATGGCCGCAGAGCAAAAGGCCAGAAGCACCTATGACAACATCCTGCGGCTGTCGGACGATCCGAATGTCAACGACGTCATCAAATTCCTGCGGGCACGTGAGGTCGTGCATTTCCAGCGTTTCGGTGAGGCGGTCCAGCGTCTGCGTGAGCGTTTGGATGAGAAGAACGTGTACTATATGAACCCGGCATTGGACCAGTAAGTAAAAAAAGCGAGGTGCCAGGTGCACCTCGCTTTTACAGCGCTTGCAGGATTGCTTCTGCGCAGAGCATGCCGTCCACGGCGGCCGACATGATGCCGCCGGCATAGCCCGCGCCCTCGCCGCAGGGATACAAACCGCGCAGCGCGCTCTGCCGGTCGTCGCCGCGCACGATGCGCACAGGGGAGGAGCTGCGCGTTTCCGGTGCGGTCAGAACAGCTTGTGGAGCTGCAAAGCCGGACAACGCGCCGTCGAGCGTCGGAATTGCCTGCTCCATGGTGTGCGTGAGAACCTCGGGCAGGACGTCGTGCAGGTCGCAAAGCGTCACGCCCGGGCGATAGCTCGGCGCGACCGCGCCCGTTTCCTGCGAGGGGCGGTGCGCCAGAAAATCGCCCACCGTCTGCGCGGGTGCGCGGTAGGTCTGACCGGCAGCGAGGAAAGCACGATGCTCGATCTCCTCCTGCCACAGCATTCCGCCGAGTGCACCGGGGTAGGGGAAAACCTCGGGCTTCACGGTGACGAGCAGTGCGGCGTTGGCGTTTTCTCCGTCACGGGCGGCGCAGCTCATGCCGTTGGTCACGATGCCGCCGGTCTGCGAGGCCGCAGCGACGACATAGCCGCCCGGGCACATGCAGAACGTGTAAGCCGAGCCGCCGTCCGGCAGATGGCAGGAGAGCTTGTAATCCGCAGGCGGCAGCGCGCCGCGTGCCTTGCCATACTGCGCAAGATCGACCGTTTTCTGCCGGTGCTCGATGCGTGCACCCATGGAAAAGGCCTTTGGTTCCATGGGGATTCCGCCCTCGTGGAGCCGGCGGAAGGTGTCGCGCGCGCTGTGGCCGACGGCCAGAATCAAGCGGTCGCAGGGAAGTGTGTGCGTCTCAGCGTTTTGCGCGTAGATCGCACCCGTTAGTCGGCCGTTTTCCTGCGAAAGTCCTGTCAGCTTTGCGCCGAAGCGAACCTCACCGCCGAGGGAGAGAATGCGCTGACGCAGATTCTGCACGACGGTGAACAGAACATCCGTTCCGACGTGCGGTTTCGCATCATATAAAATCTCTTTCTGCGCACCTGCACGGACAAACTGCTCGAGCACCCAGCGGCAGCGTTCGTTTTTGGTGCCGGTGTTGAGCTTGCCGTCGGAGAACGTTCCCGCGCCGCCCTCACCGAACTGGACGTTCGACTCCGGATCGAGTGCACCGCCCGCCCAGAAGGCTTCGACCTTTTTGCGGCGCTCGGGCGCGGGTTCACCGCGTTCCAAAACGATGGGTTTCAAGCCTGCCAGCGCCAGCACGAGCGCCGCGAACATCCCAGCCGGGCCGAAGCCAACGACGACCGGCCGCGTGTCGCTCTGCTTCTGTGGAATCTCATAGCGGAATGATTCGGCGCGGGAGATTTTCGGGTCGCGGCAGCGGCGCAGCAGCGCCCCCTCGCCGCTGCGCAGGCTCACGTCCAGCGTGTAGACCCAGAACAGCTCCGGCTTCTTCCGTGCATCGAGCGATCTCCGGAAAATTTTTACTGCCGCGATGTCCGATGCACGGAGCTTGAGCCGCTGCGCGGCATGAAAGCGCAGATCTTCTTCACTGTGCCGTTCGGGCACGATCACATCACGAATTCGTATCATCGCGCACCTCTGAGCTGTCCTGCAAGGTGCCCGGACGACCACGCCCATTGCAGATTGTAGCCGCCGCAGTCGCCGTCGATGTCCAAAACCTCTCCGGCCGCATAGAGACCACGGCAAAGACGGCTTTCCAGCGTGTCCGCGCGGAATTCCGAGGTGCGGATGCCACCAGCCGTGACCTGTGCGCCGTCCATTCCCATGGTGCCCCTGACCTCAAGCGCAAAGTGCTTGACCGTGCGGCACACGGCTTGCAGTGCGGCTTCCTCCAATGCGCCGCAGGTCGATTCAAAAGGCAGCTCACAGCGCCGCAGGATCGTTTTGCCGAGACGGTTGTGTACAAGGCCGGTCAGCAGTTCCTCACTTTTCCAGCCGGGGCAGCTTGTGCAGCGTGCGAGCAGCAGGGAAAACAGCTCGTCCTGTGAGGTTTCCGGCAGCAGATCGAGCAGCAGCATGCCACCGCCTGCGACGGAGGCCGCGCGAGAAAGCTCAAAAACCGCCGGGCCGCTGACACCGTACTCCGTGAACTGCACCTCGCCCGCAGCTTCGCAGCGAAGTGCACCCGCACGGTAGGTGAGCGCGGCCTCGCAGCGTATGCCCTTGAGTGCACGGACATAAGATGTGTCGGTTTTGAGCTGCACCAGCGCCGGGTAGAGCTTCGTGCGCTTGTGGCCGAAGCTCTCGAGCAGGCGGTAGCCAAGCTCCGTACCGCCCAGCTTTCCACCGGCGCAGCCGCCCGCGCAGACGATGGCGCAGTCGGCCAGCACGCTGCCATCAGGCAGCACGGCTTCGAATTTTCCGTTCTTTTTGCGCAGAAGCTGCACCTCGCAGCCCGCGCGCAGCTCGACGTTTTCCCGCTGTGCAAGTGCGAGGCGCAGCACGTCAACGACGCTGTTGGCGCTGTCACTGACGGGGTAGACGCGGCCGGACGGCTCTGCAACAGTCAGAAGTCCGAGACCGCGAAAAAATTGCAGCGTCCGTTCCTGATCGAAGCGCATGAGCGCACATTCGCAAAAATCTGAGTCCTCGCCGTGATAGTTTTCAAGCGATAGCTTGCGGTTGGTCAGATTGCAGCGGCCGTTGCCCGTGGCAAGCAGCTTGCGCCCGACGCGTGCCTGCCGTTCGAGCAGGACGACGCAGTTCTCCGGCCGCTCCGATGCGGTCAGCGCCGCCATCAGGCCGGACGCGCCGCCGCCGATGATGAGTACCTTCATTGGCTACCTCCTTGGTGTTCTGCCTCTATTATATTCCAAAAGGGCGTAAGCCGCAAGAGTAGGTTGACAAAAAGTCCTGCGGCAGGTCGGCAGGGCAGACTTGACAGATCGGAGAAAAAAAGATATGATTAAAAGAAATTCAGACATACCCCGCGCTTTCTGCGCGAAAACAGATAAAGGAGCAAACCATGACAAAGAAAATTCTCTCCGTATTCCTGCTGTGTGCGCTGCTACTGACGCTTTTTGCGGGCTGCGGCGCGAAGGAGGTTCAGGGACTTCCGGAGCTTTCACCCTCGTCACTGGCTGCGCCCGTTCCGGCGGGCAGCACAAAGAAAATTGCGGACGCGCTTGCCTCGATCGATCCGGAACAGGTCGTTTTTCCCAGCAATACCGCATTGCCCTCCAATGTGGATTTCATCACCAATGCCCATAATGCCCTCTATGACGATGGCTACCTCTATGTGTTGAGCAATTCCGACGTGATGATCCTCTCGGCACGGGGCGGCAGACTGGAGCTGCTTTCCTCGACGAATTTTGCCTCCGAGCGCAGCGATGCGGGCGAAAATTATGAATACTCCTGCGCATTTTATGTCGAGGGCGACCGTCTGGCCGTTGTGACGAATCAGGCGATTGTCGGGCAGGATGGGATGAACACCGGCTCTGCACGCACCTTTGCAAAGATTTACGACATCTCTGACCGCACTGCGCCGGTGCAGCTTGCCGACATGGGGCAGGACGGCGTGTATCAGGATTCCGCCCTCCTGGACGGAGAATTGTATCTGATCTCCGTGACGTCCTTCCAGCTCGATACGGAAAACCTGACGCTTCCCATGGTGCGTGACAACGGTGCGGACGTCGCCATTGCGGAAAGCCGCATCTATCTCTGCGAGAAGCCCTCAAACGTGGCCTATACCATCGTCTCGGCCTTTGACGTCGCCGACGGCAAACGTGCGGATGTCTGCGCATTTACAGACAGCAACCTCTACACCTCCATCGCGGAGGGCGGCATCTTCCTTGCCCGGTCGGTCAGCCTCAGCGCACAGAGCGACAGCCGCGAGGAGGAGCCATACACCGTTACGGCCTATGCGACCTCCGTCGTGACCGAGATCAAGAAGCTCTCCGTGGGCGGGTCGCTGTCGCTTCTGAATTCCTATAATGTCGAGGGGCAGCTTCTGGCCATAGACGCCATGGGCGACAATGTCCGCCTGATCACCGCACTTGCACGCAGCGAGTATGAGATCTACACCGACGAAAAGTACGGCTGGAGCAACCGCCTCGACGGCCAGCTTGCGCGGAAGAACCTGCTGTGGGTGCTGGGCGAGAATATGCAGCCGCTGCTGCAATCTGCGAGCATTCTGCCCGAACAGACTCTCGGCGCGATAAAATTCAGCGGCGACGATTGCTATATTACAATGCAGGACGCTGACGCGCCGCTGCTGCGCATCGACCTGTCCAATCCGGCCAAGGCCAAGGCGGATAAGCTTGGAGGCCTCTCCGAGGGAACGAATTATCTGCTGCCCACGGACGGTGCACTGCTCGATCTGAGCACCTCCGACGGCCGTATTTTCCTCTCACGTCTGGATGGCGGCGACTTTGCCGATACCTATAAAGTCAACAGCTTCAGTGATCGCGGGTTTGTTGCGGCCTGTTCGGACGATGCCTCGACCGCTCTGGTCGCCTTCGACGGCACGGCCTATCTTTTGAAGCTGGGCGACCGCATTGCTGAGGCGGGCGCACCCGATATTTCCGTACATTCCGGCACGAGCTTTCTCTTTGAGGACGGCTATCTCTATGCCTGCGCACCCGATCTGATCTATGCGGTCGATCTGGAAACGGCGGAGATCAGTGCGCAGCTTGCTTTCGGCTTGGGCTAAGGAGGATTAGACATGATTGAAGATACCATTCGCCGCATCAACGAGCTGGCGCGTAAGGCCAAGACCGAGGGCTTGTCCGATGAGGAGCTGAAGGAGCGCGATGCGCTGCGGCAGGAGTATATCGCGGCCGTGCGGCGCGACCTGTGCGAGCAACTTGACAATACCTACATCGTCGAGCCGGACGGGACAAAGCACAAGCTCGGACACGGAAAGGCAAACATCAAAATTGTAAAATCGTGAGGCTTTTGGAAAAAACGCCTGACTTTTCCTGTCCTGTACCACCAAAATGGAGAATGAAAGCACAGCCGTGCGCCTCTGGTCAGAAGCGCACGGTTTGTTGATAGTTGAAACTCCATAAACGTAGCGAGAAAAATAAAAAGCACTTTTGTGATCCTTTATGCTTGCATTTTGACGAAGAATAGGTTAATATTGTAAAAATAAACTGTAAGATAAATTGCAATGTAGTTTTTTCCCAATCGGAAATGACGGAAAGGCGAGAATACTAATGGAGTGCCGAGCGGGAGGCGAAGGAATGGACGAGCAAACAAAGCAAGCGTTGGAATTGGTCGCGCAGCCGGTGTTTTTTGCGCAGGAGGGGCGTATCACATGGAGAAACGCGACGGCTGCGGGACTGCTTGCCAAGGGGACGGAGCTGTCTGCGCTTGTTGAGCAGGAGCTGCTGACGCTTTGGCCCGCAGAAAGCACACTGCATTTGAACGTGATGCTTGCAGGCAGAGAGTATCTGCTTTCGCTGCGGCGTTTTCGGGACGGACTCTTGTTTGTGGGTGAGCCGCAGCGCCAGAGCGGAAACGATTCCGAGCAGATGGAGGCGACGGCGGCGCAGCTTCGCAGACCTCTGCAAACAATGTTTGCGGCTGCGCAGACGCTCTTTGAGAGCGCTGAAATCGCAGAAATTGCGGAAAACGAGGCGACGGCGCAGATCAGCCGGTCGATGTATCAGATTCTCCGCCTCTGCGGGCAGCTTTCTGACGGCGGACGTGCCCTGCGCCATGCGCTTCCGGTCAGCCGGCGTGCGGTGGATGCAAAGCAGTTTTTCGATAAGCTGGCCGAGACCCTTGAACCGCTTGTAAAAATGCTGGGGATGCACTTCTTTTATCGTGGCCTGACCTCACCCTGCCGTGTCTGGATGGATGAAACGCTTATTGAGCGCGCCGTATTCAATCTTGCTGCGAATGCCGTGTGCTACACGCCCAAGGGCGGGACAATCACGCTGTCCGTCGAGGTGCTGACGAGCACGCTGGCCGTGCGGCTGCGCGATGACGGCGAGGGGTTGAGTGAGCTGGCAACGGCGCGCTTGTCCGATTTCTCCGCACCGCTTACGACCGAGGATGCGCGGCGCGGGCTGGGCTTGGGGCTTGTACTGGTGCGCGAGATCGCACGGCTGCATGGCGGCTCGCTGATGATGGCGGGCAATGGCGATCAACCGGGCACGACGGCACTGTTTTCTGTCACACTGCGCCCCGCGCATGCGTCACTGCGCAGTCCGGAGCTGCGGTTTGACTACGCAGGCGGCTGCAACCACGGCCTTGTGGAGTTCTCCGAATTGCTGCCCGAAACGCTCTACGCGCCGGAGAATATCTTCTGAATTCGGAATAATTTCCCCTACGCTTCATATAGATAGAAGCGACAGGGGGAATGAACATGGCAAACGAACGGCCGGATATGCCGCATGAGCTTCGGCTGGAAAACCGCGCCCGACTGAACGTCACGGGCGTGCGCGAGGTGGAGAGTTTCGACGAAAGTGCCGTTGTTCTGCACACGGCCAAGGGCGTTCTGGTCATCCGTGGGCAGTCGCTGCATTTGCAGACGCTCTCCATCGACGGCGGTCAGGTCGCCGTGGACGGCACGGTGGATGCGCTGGTCTATGAGGAAACGCAGAAGCAGGGCGGCTTCTTTTCCCGCCTGTTCCGCTGAATGGAGCAGCCGCTTTGGATGCAGGGCAGCCGCTTCCTGCTGGCGTTCGCGCTTGGGGCGGTCTGCGGTCTGCATTATGATTTTCTGCGCGGCCTGCGGCGCAGTCTGCGCTGGCTGACGCCACTGCTGGATCTCTGGTTCGTCTTGTGCTGGCTGGCGGGCAATCTCCTGTTTGCGCTGCGGCTGGGCGGCGGGCAGTTCCGGATTTATATGCTTGTCGGGAGTCTGCTCGGCTCGGCGGCGTATTTTGCCGTGCTGAGCCGCCTGTTTTTGCCATGCTTTACGAAATTTTGGGCGGCTTTTTCATGGCCGCTGCGTAAGCTCGGCGCGCTTGGAAAGATTTTTTTGCAATTTTTGAAAAAAATTATGAAAAACATCTTTTCTTCTGAGAAAAAATCGGTTACAATAAAAAGACAAAATGCAATGAATACGCGGACTGCCGCGTCAGGGGGAACATACGATGCGCCTGCGCAAATCGTCACTCATTACAAAGCTGTTGATCCTGGGCCTGATGGTCTACGCCTTCGCCACGATCATGACATTACAGCCGCAGATCAGCGAGCTGGCCGCGGAACGCGACCAAAAAGCCGCCGAGGTCGCGGATGCCGAGCAAGCCATTCTCGAGCTTGAGGAAAAAATCGACACGATGGACACCGATGATGCCATCATCGAGATCGCACGCGAACGGCTGAATCTCGTCGAGGACGGCGAAATGGTCTTTATCGACAGCGGAAACTGATACGGAGGACTGCGGGAAATTTATGGAGCTTTCTGTCGGCGCAATTCTGGAAGGTAAGGTCAAAACCATCACAAAGTTCGGCGCGTTTGTCACGCTGCCGGAAAACCGCACGGGAATGGTGCACATTTCCGAGGTGGCCAATACATACGTCAGCGACATCCGCGCCCATCTCACCGAAGGGCAGGACGTGCGCGTGAAGGTCATCGGCATTGACGAGACGGGCAGGATCAGCCTGTCTATCAAGCGTGCGCAGGAGCAGCAGCGTCCGGCGCGTCCACAGCGACCCTCTGCGCCGCAGCAGCGGCAAAAGAGCGAGCCTCTGACCTTTGAGGAAAAGCTCAAGCAGTTCATGTCGGACTCGGACAGCAAGATCTCAGGCTGCAAGCAGTACGAGCACCGCACCAAGTCCAGACGCCGCTGAAATCGAAGCTGAAAGCTCCTTCGGGCTGCCGAGGGAGCTTTTTTGACGGAGGAATTATGAAACACGTTTTAATCACCGGCGGGAGCCGCGGAATCGGCGCGGCAGCCGTGCGTGCGTTTTGCGGCGCGGGCTGCGCCGTGACCTTCTTTTATGAAAAAAGCCACGCACAGGCCGCGGCGCTGGCCGAGCAGACCGGTGCATGTGCGGTCTGCTGCGATGTGGCCGACGCGGAGGCCGTACAGCGGGCCTTCCGGACGCTGGCTCCTGTGGATGTGCTGGTCAATAACGCGGGCATCGCGCACTACGGTTTGATCTCGCAGATCACCGAGGCCGAGTGGGACAGGCTCTTTGCCGTGAATGTCAAGGGCATTTATCACTGTGTCAACGCCGTGCTGCCGGGAATGCTGCAAAAACAGTCTGGCTGTATCATCAATGTTGCCTCCATGTGGGGGCAGGTGGGCGCATCCTGCGAGGCGGCTTACTCTGCGACAAAGGGCGCGGTGCTGGCTTTGACCAAAGCGCTGGCGCAGGAGCTGGGGCCGTCGGGTATTCGCGTGAATGCCGTCTCGCCGGGCGTCATTTTGACGGACATGGTCAAAAACGTCAGCGAGGGAACGCTGCGCTCCCTTGCGGAGCAAACGCCGCTGGAGCGCAATGGCACACCTGAGCAGGTCGCGCAGGCGTTTTTGTATTTGGCGCAGGCGGAGTTCGTCACCGGGCAAAACCTTCCGGTCAACGGCGGCTTTGTGCTCTGACCTCCGTACGAAATTTATCGAATTGCGGACGCGACGCTTGCCGCACACGCGCTGCCGTGCTATAATGTGGGGAAGATAGAGAAAGGAGACGGCCGCATGACACAGGGCGTATCACTGACAACCGAAGAATTGCGCAAGCTGCTCTCCTGCGGCTGCCCGGATGCGGCACTGCTGTATCTTTACTGCAAGGCAGAGCTTCCGCGCGAAACGGCGCTGGATGCGCTGCATTTCACCGTGCCGCGCATGGTTGCTGCAACGGACTGCCTGAAGCAGCTTGGCCTTTGGCAGGATCAGGCACCGCGGCATGTGCAGCCGGAGACGCCGCGCTATACCGAGGAGGAGCTGCGCAAGCGTCTGCGCGAGGACAAGGGCGAGTTTTCCAAGCTCATCGGAGAGGCACAGCGGCGGCTCGGCCGGACGCTTTCGACGGAGGAGCTGAAAACGCTCCTGGCCTTCACGGACTATCTGCGCCTGCCGACGGAGGTTGTGGGCATTCTTCTGAGCTACTGCGTTGAGCGCAGCCGCCGCAGAGGCATGCGTGCGCCTTCGATGCGTATGATCGAAAAAGAGGCCTATCGCTGGGCGGACGAGAACATCGACACGCTGGAGGCAGCGTCATTTTATGTGCAGAATCAGCTTGCGATGCACACGCGCGTGCAGCAGCTTCGTCTGCTGATGCAGATTGACCAGCGCCGCTTGACGCAGACCGAGGAGCAGTACCTCGGCACATGGGTCGCCATGGGCTTCCCGAATGAATCCATCCTCATGGCTTACGAGCGCACCTGCCTGAAAACCGGCGGGCTGAAATGGAATTACATGAACTCGATCCTCCGGTCGTGGAACGAGAAAAATCTGCACACGCCGCAGGAAATTTTACAGGGCGACAGCGCACCGGCACACCCGCAGGTGTCGCAGTTGCCGCAGCGCCGCGAAAATGCCGCGTTCCGCAGGCACGGCGAAGCGTTGTCGGATTTGGAGCGGCAGGCGGTCGAGCGTGCATTGGCTGAGGGCAAGGAGGGCTGAACATGGCATATAGCGAACAGGTCCTGCGCCGGGCGCGTGCGCGTCTGGAGCAGGCGAAGCAGGAACGGGAGCGCGAGAACGCGGCACACCGGCAGGAGGCCTACGAGCGTTACCCACGCCTGAAAGAGATCGACCGCGAACTTCAGCTCACCATGGCTCAGCTCATGGCGACGGCACTTCGTCACGGTGAGGATCCCACACAGGCAATTGCCCAGATCCGCGACAGAAATCTGGCCTTGCAGCGCGAGCGCGACTGGATTTTAGAGGCCGGTGATTTTGAAGAAGGCTTTCTCGACGATGCGCCGGTGTGTGCCAAGTGCGGCGGCACGGGCTACGAGGGCAACCAGATGTGCTCCTGCCTGCGTGAGCTTTGCCGCCAGGAACAGAAAAAGGAGCTGACAAGCCTGCTTGGCAGCGGGCGCGAGAGCTTTGATACGTTCCGTTTGGACGTGTATTCCGATGTCTATGACGACACGCTGGGCACAAGTCCGCGCAAGCTGATGCAGTCCAATTTCAATATCTGCCGCCGCTATGCGCAGAATTTCACGCCGCAGTCCGGGAATCTGCTGTTTTCCGGCGCGACGGGACTGGGAAAGACCTTCCTTTCGGCGTGTATTGCGCGTCAGGTTGCTGACCGCGGCTTCAGTGTGGTCTACGAGACGGCAATCCGGATGTTTGCCGATTTTGAAGCCGAGAAATTCGGCGGCGAGGAGCAGCGTGGTCTTACCCACAAGTATCTTGCCTGCGACCTGCTGATTATTGACGACATTGGCACGGAAATGACTACGCAGTTCACGATTTCTGCAATGTATAACATCATCAACACACGCCTGATGGACGGCAAAGCGACCGTTATTTCAACGAATCTTGTCCCCGAGGCCATCGAGGGACGCTATTCGCCGCAGATTGCCTCGCGCATCCTCGGCACCTACCGGCTTATTAAATTCGCCGGGAGCGACATCAGAAGGCTATAAATAAAACCACACCGGCTTGTCGAGCCTTCGACAAGCCGGTGTATTTTGTGTTATATGTCGTAAACGCCCAGAACGACGATGCCGATGACCACGAGGCCGATCATAAGATAGTGCTTCCACGAGAGCTTCTCCCGCAGGAAGATACGGCCCCAGACGGCGGAAAGCACGCAATAGGCCGAAATGATGGGGGCGGAGAGCATGACGTGCTCCGTGTCAGCCAACGCATAAATGTAAAAGAGCTGGCCAACCGTTTCGCAGGCCGCACCGATGTATTTCGGCACCTCCAGCTTCAAAACGAACTTCTTTCTGCGGATCAGCAGATAGATAAGGCAGCCCAGACCGGCGGCGAGGAAGGTCAGCTCGTATGCGACGTTCGCGGAGTCCTCGTTGAGCGTCTCAAGCACCAGAGAATCGGCAAAGGTGCCGGCTGCGTCGAGCAGACAGTAGGCGATGGGCAGGCAGATGGCAAGCCAGCTTTTGGCGTACTTGCGGTTTGCGTGCTCCTGACGGCGCGCGCGAAGATCGTCGTCCTCCTTGGCCTCCACAACGCCGAGACCGATGACGCCGATGCAGACCAGCGCAACGGCAGCAAGTACGGGCAGGGGGTTGTCCACGTCCAGCGCGGCCAGACCGCCCGTTGCAATGCTCAGCACGGCCACAAGCGCGCCCGAGGAATTGCAGATGGGTGAGGAAATGGAAAGCTCGATGTAGCGCAGACCGACATAACCCAGCGCCATGGAGATAATATAGAGCAGAGAAACGGGAAGATACGTCCAGATGACCGACCACGAAATTGCCACATTGCGGAAAAAGACCATGTAGGCCGCGTGCAGACCCATAACGACGCCAACGGCGACGACCATTTTCAAATGTGCGGTGCGATCCTCCTGACCGCAGCAGCCGATCTTGGAGAACAGATCCGAGCCGCTCCAGCACAGCAGAGCAATGAGTGCAAACCAAAACCAATTCATGACGCTTACACCTCCGGAAGCTTCGCAAGCCCGGCTTCGACCATTTTCTGCACGGAGAGCAGGATGCCGAGCTTTGCATGATACCAGGTCAGGCCGCCCTGAAAATAGACGGCGTAGGGCGGACGAATGGGACCGTCGGCGGAAAGCTCGATGGACGAGCCCTGCACAAAGGCACCTGCGGCCATGATGACCTCGTCCTCGTAGCCGGGCATGGCCCAGGGCAGAGGATCGGCATAGCTGTCCACCGGCGCGGCGGACTGGATGCCCTTGCAGAAGGCGATCATGCCCTCGCGTGAGCCAAGCTCCACGGCCTGAATGATGTCGTGACGGCTTTCCGAGCCGTTCGGCACAACGCGGAAGCCCATGCGCTCATAGAGATTTGCCGCGAAGATTGCGCCCTTGAGCGCGGAGGCGACGACCGTGGGCGCAAGGAAGAAGCCCTGATAAAATGCCGGCATCAGACCGAGATTTGCGCCGACCTCCTGCCCAAGTCCGGGAGCGGAAAGACGGTATGCACAGCGGCGGACGTATTGCTCCTTACCGCAGATGTAGCCGCCGATGGGCGCAAGTCCGCCGCCGGGATTTTTAATCAGGCTGCCGACAACCATGTCTGCGCCGACATCGCTCGGCTCGATTGTTTCGACGAATTCGCCGTAGCAGTTGTCCACCATACAGATTATATCGGGCTTCAGGGACTTCAAAAAGGCAATCAGCTCCCCGATTTGCCTGACCGAGAAGGTCGGACGCGTGGCGTAGCCCTTGCTGCGCTGAATGGTTGCGAGCTTCGTGCGCTCGTTCACGGCGGCGCGGATGGCCTCATAGTCAAACGTCCCCTCGGATGTCAGATCGACCTGACGGTAATGCACACCGTACTCTGCCAGAGAGCAGGTGGACGGGCGAATGCCGATGACCTCCTCCAGCGTGTCATAGGGCGCGCCGACAGGGGAGAGCAGCTCGTCGCCCGGCAGCAGGTTCGCTGACAGCGCAACGGTCAGCGCGTGCGTTCCGCAGGTGATCTGCGGGCGAACCAGCGCTGCCTCGGTGTGGAAGGTGTCGGCATAGACCTTTTCCAGCACGTCGCGGCCGACGTCGTCATAGCCGTAGCCGGTGGTTGCGGCAAAGCAGGATGCGCCGACGCGGTTTTTCTGCATTGCGGCGATGACCTTCGCCTGATTATATTCCGCCACGGCATCTACCGCAGCGAAGCGTTCGCGCAGCGTCTCCAGCGTTCGTTCGCCGTAGGCATAAACCGCCGGTGAAACGCCGAGCTGCATATAAAGCTCCTTCATGATTTTTCCTCCATCTCCTGAAATACGCGGCGCGCCATGTCGTCAACGACTTCCGGCCGCGTGACAATGATCCCGCTCTTTTCGTCTCCGAGGATCAGCAGCGTGTCCCCTGGAGAAATGCCGAACAGTGCACGGGCGTCCTTGGGAATGACGATCTGGCCGCGTTCTCCGACCTTTACGGTGCCGAAAACATGCCGTCCGTGCGCTCTGCCCAGCAGATGTTTTCCTCCGGCCATGGGCAGCCTCCTTTTCATACTTTTCATATTTGTACGAACGCTATTGTAGCAGTGGTGCGGATGCTTGTCAAGCGGACGGGGAAAAATATATCGATATAATTTTACAGTCAGTCCCGCTCACCGACGGCAAAGCGGCGTCCGGAGACAGGAAATAACCGCAACGTAAAATATAGAAACGAACATTTTGCACAAAATGCCTGAAAACCGGACAGTGCATGGGAATTGTCCCTTGCGAATAAAATAAATCTGCCATATCATAAGATGCACGATGTAAAAATATTAAAATCGTACAAAATATGGAAAGACGGTTGCATTTGTTTGCATTTTGCTGTATCATAATGCTATAAGGGAAGTGTTTGGATTCCTGTATTGGGGGAGGACACGGATGCCTAAAAAGTTCTTTCATATTGCTTACGCAGTGAATTACGTGCTGCAGGCCGGGTTCAGCTTTGCCTTTCCGGCGGGACTGATCGGGCTGCTCGGGTGGCTCGCGGCGAACCGCTGGGGCGCAGGACGCTGGGCCTTGATCCTCGGTGTGGTTCTCGGCGCACTGACGGGCGTTTACAGTATGTTCCGCTACATTCTCAAGACTGCGAAAACCTTTGACCCGACGCAGAAGGGGGGAACTCCACATGACGGAAAAACCGAACAATGAGCCGCAGGGTGATCTGACGCAGGAGCTTTTTCCGGAACGCTCGACCAAGACGATCCGAACCTTCCGATCGACCCTTTCGGAAATGTGGCCGATCTTCCCGGCGGAGCTGCTGCTCAGCGGTGTGATGCTGGGCATCTATGCCATTGCCGGCCGCTTCAGTGTCAGAATCCTGTACAGCGCTGCGCTGGGTACGGGTCTGGTGCTGCTGAACTTCGTGGTGATGATTCTCTCTCTGATCCGCGCGGAGCGCTACGATTCTCCCGCCAAGGGCCAGCTTGCCGCACGCGGCGGTTTGCTTCTGCGGATGCTTGTACTCGTGGGCGTTTTGGTGCTTGCACTGAAATACGGCAATTTTGACCCGCTTTCCACGCTGCTGCCGCTGTGCTTCATGCGCATCGCGCTGTTTGCGGGCACGCTTGCGAAAAAGAAAAAACTTGTCAGTAAAGGAGATGCTTCTTAATGGACGACGTTATGAGCGGCGTCGGTAAGGGCGCAAGTACCTTATTTGAATTTTCCTTCTTCGGACTTTTTGACGTCACGATCACGGAAACGGCGGTTTCGGCCTTCGTTGTGATGATGATTCTAATCATTGCAAGCTGGCTGCTCGGCCGCAACCTCAAAAAGCGTCCGGGAAAGATGCAGTGCGTGACGGAAAAGGGCGTGAGTGCGCTTTACAATCTCGTCTGCTCCACCATGGGCGAGCACAATGCCAACTTTGCGCCCTATATCGGCACACTGTTCCTGTCCTCGGTCTGCGGTTCGCTGATCGGCCTGACCGGCTTTCTCAAGAGCACGACTGCCGACCTCAGCACAACGCTTGTCTGGGCGTTGGTAACGACCGCACTCGTGTGGTATAATACCATCAAGCGCAACGGCATTCTCGGCTGGCTCAAGGGCTTCACGGAGCCGATTGTCGCTATGACTCCGATGAACCTCGTCAGCGAGGTTGCGCAGCCAATGTCTCTGGCGTTCCGTCACTTCGGCAATGTCGCGGGCGGCGGCGTTTTGACCACCCTGATCTATGCGGCGCTGGCACTGGCCAGCTCGGCCGTCCTGAGCTGGGTGCCCAATGAGATCATCCGCTCTATTCCGATCTTGCAGGTCGGCATTCCGGCCTTCCTGTCGATCTATTTCGACCTGTTCTCCGGCTGCATACAGGCGCTTGTGTTCTGCATGCTGACCATGGTCTATGTCGGTGCGGCCTGCCCGCCGCCCGAGGAAAAAGAAAAAGCGTAAGCAAATTCCATTTATCATATATAATTTATTTCAGGAGGAACTATTTATGGAACTCGCAAAAGGTTTGATCGCAATCGGTGCAGGTCTCTGCATGGGTATCGGCGCTATCGGCCCGGCAATCGGTGAAGGTCACGCCGTCGGCTGCGCTCTGGAGGGCATGGCCCGTCAGCCCGAGGTCGCGGACACCCTGCGTACCAACATGATCCTTGGCTGCGCCATCACCGAGACTACCGGCATCTACTCCCTTGTCGTTGCGCTGCTCATGATCTTTGCGTTCTGATTCCCGCGCACCCGACCGAATAAGGGGGGAACACCTTGTATTTATTGTATTTGTTTGGCGAATCCGGTGACTTTATTTCGCTGGAGCTGTGGACAAGCATTTTCACGCTGTGCAACCTCGTGATTTTGTTCTTTGTGATGAAGAAGCTGCTGTTCAAGCCCGTGAAGAAGATGATCGATTCCCGCCAGCAGGAAGTTGACGAAATGTACGCCGACGCGAATCAGGACAAAGAGGCTGCCGCCCAGATGAAGGCCGACTACGAGCAGAAGCTCGCCCACGCCTCCGAGCAGAGTGCGCAGATGCTCAAGGATGCGACCCGGCGCGCGCAGAAACGGGAGGAAGAAATCCTTACCGAGGCGCAGGAAAAGGCCGCGCAGACCCTGAAGCGTGCCGACGAGCAGATCGAAATGGAAAAGAAGCGTGCGCTCAATGACATCAAGGACGAGGTCTCCGGCATGGCCGTGGACATCGCCTCTGCGATCCTGACGCGCGACATCAAGCCCGAGGAGCACTCCGAGCTGATCGACTCCTTCATCGAGAATCTGGGGGACAGCCATGATTGATACCGCCAGCTACGGCAAAGCGCTGTTCCAGCTTGCGCAGGAAAACGGCAGCGATGTGTGCGTTCTGGACGAGATGGGCGCGGTGCAGCAGCTTTTGCAGGAGAATCCCTCCTACGCGCTGCTGCTCGATACGCCCGCCGTCTCTCAGGACGAGAAGCACGGCCTGCTGCACGAGGCCTTCGGGCAGTTTGATCCGATGCTCCTGAATTTCCTGTGCCTGCTGTGCGACCGCCGCGCCTTCTATCAGCTTCCGGCCTGCCGCACGGCCTACCGTGCCTGCTTCGACGAAGCGCATGACATCGTGCGTGCCGAGGCTATCACGGCGGTACCGATGCAGGACAAGCAGCGCAGTGCGCTCAAGGCCAAGCTCGAAGCGCTCACCGGCAAGAACATTGTGCTGAAAAACAGCGTGGATCCCGCGCTGATCGGCGGCATCACGCTCCGATACGGCGGCGTCCAGCTCAGTGACAGCATCCAAAGCAGACTCGACCGGCTGCGCCGCAGCCTGGACGAGGCCATAGTTTAAGATAAAGTTGGTGAAACCGTGAATCTGAAAATAGACGACATCAGCAAGATCATCAAGGATCAAATCAAGAATTACGCCCAGAAAACCGCGCAGGACGAGATCGGCTATGTCATTCAAGTCGGTGACGGCATCGCAAAGGTGCACGGCTTGGAAAAGTGCAAGGCCAACGAGCTGCTGCAGTTTGAAAACGATTCCTACGGCATGGCGCTGAACCTTGAAGAAAACTACGTCAGCGCCGTCATGCTCGGCACGGACGTCGGCATCAGCGAGGGCGGCCTTGTCAAACGCACTGGCCGCGTTGTCTCCGTCCCTGTGGGCGAAGCGCTCATCGGCCGCGTCGTGGACGCGCTGGGCCAGCCCATCGACGGCAAAGGCCCGATTCAGGCCGCAGAGCTGCGCCCCATCGAGCGCAATGCACCCGGCATCATCGAACGCCAGCCTGTTTCCGTGCCGCTGCAAACCGGCATCAAGGCCATTGACTCCATGATTCCGATCGGCCGCGGCCAGCGTGAGCTGATTATCGGCGACCGCCAGACCGGCAAGACCGTCATCGCCATGGATACGATCATCAATCAGAAGGGCAAGGACGTCATCTGCATTTACGTCGCCATCGGTCAGAAGCGCTCTACCGTTGCGCAGATGGTCGATACCCTCGCACGCAACGGTGCAATGGACTATACCATCGTGGTTTCCGCGACTGCGTCGGAGCTTGCGCCCTTGCAGTATATCGCGCCGTATTCCGGCTGCGCCATGGGCGAGTATTTCATGGATCAGGGCAAGGATGTTCTGATCGTCTATGACGACCTGTCCAAGCACGCCGTGGCTTACCGTGCACTGTCTCTGCTCATCCGCCGCCCGCCAGGACGCGAGGCCTACCCCGGCGACGTGTTCTATCTGCATTCCCGTCTGCTCGAGCGTGCCGCGCGTGTAGCTCCTGAATTCGGCGGCGGCTCCATGACCGCGCTGCCCATCATCGAAACCCAGGCCGGCGACGTTTCGGCCTATATCCCCACAAACGTTATTTCCATCACCGACGGCCAGATCTATCTGGAGTCCGAGCTGTTCCATTCCGGTGTCCGTCCGGCCATCAACCCCGGTATTTCCGTCTCCCGTGTCGGTGGCAATGCACAGATCAAGGCCATGAAGAAGGTCTCCGGCTCTCTGAAGCTGATGTACTCGCAGTACCGCGAGCTGCAATCCTTCGCCCAGTTCGGTTCCGATCTGGATGCCGATACCAAGGCCCGTCTGGCACAGGGCGCACGCATCGTGGAGATCCTCAAGCAGGACAGAAACACGCCCATCGACGTAGAGCTTCAGGTGTGCATCATCTATGCCGTCGTCAACGATCTGCTGGCCGACGTACCGGTTGAGCGTATCGGTGACTTCGAGGCGGCGCTCTTTGACCATCTGACCGTGCAGCGTCCTGCCATTCTGGAGAGCATCCGCGACAGCAAGCTCCTGACGAGCGAGACCGAGGCGCAACTGCGCGAAGCGATCACGGACTGCAAGACGCAGTTTCTCAAGTAAGGGAGCGGGCATATGGCTGCATCTATGAAGCGCATCAAAACGCGCATCAAGAGCGTCGAGAGCACCCGGCAGATCACCAAAGCCATGGAACTGGTGGCCACGAGCAAGCTGCGCCGCGCGAAGGAGCGCGTCGAGCGTGCCCGCCCGTATCATGAGGTTCTGGCCGATGCCATCGTTGGTTTGCAGACCGGCGTGAGCACACACCCGTCTGTCTTTACCGAGGTGCGCGAGGTCAAAAAGACCTGCTATGTCGTTATTGGCGGTGACCGCGGCCTTGCGGGCGGTTATAATGCGAACCTGTTCCGCATGGCGGCTGCGCTTGCAGATGGCACGAATTACTGCGTGCTGCCCGTCGGACGCAAGACGCTCGAGCACTTTACCCGCACCGGCTGCGAGCTGGTCAGCAGCTATTTCGGCCAGACCGCGTCCATCGGCGTGGGCGACTGCAACCAGATCGCGCGCCTGCTGTGCAAGCGCTTTTCCGAGGGTGAATTTGACCGTGTGGTCATCGTATACACAAAGTTCAAATCCATGCTCTCTCAAGTGCCCGTCAGCGAGGAGCTGCTGCCGCTTACCCTGCATCCGCAGGAGGAAAAGCAGTACGCGAACGCCATTTTAGAGGGCAACGCCGAAAAGCTCATTGACAGCATCGTTCCGCAGTACGTCGCGGGCATCCTGTATTCTACGCTCTGCGAGGCATCGGCCTCCGAGCATGGCGCAAGACGTACGGCGATGAACGCGGCCAACAAGAATGCGGGCGAGATCATCGACACGCTCGTGCTGCACTATAACCGCGCACGTCAGGCTGCCATCACGCAGGAGATCACCGAGATCGTCTCCGGCGCAGAGGCATTGTAAAATTGTAGTAAGGAGAAATCCGTATGCAAGAGAAAAACATCGGCACAGTTGTGCAGGTGATCGGTCCTGTTCTGGACATTCGTTTCCCGGACGGACATCTGCCGAACCTGCTCAACGCCATTGAAATCGAGCGCGAGAACGGCAAGCTCGTCTGCGAGGTTGCCCAGCAGCTCGGCGACGATGTGGTTCGCTGCATCGCCATGAGCTCCACCGACGGCATGACCCGCGGCATGGAGGCCGTCGATACCGGCAGCGGCATCAAGGTCCCCGTCGGCACGGAGACGCTGGGCAGAGTGTTCAACCTGCTTGGCCGCGCCATTGACAACAAGCCGCAGCCCGTCACCTGCGAGAAGTGGAGCATCCACCGTGATCCGCCTGCTTATGATGAGCAGGAGACCACCACGCAGATGCTTGAAACCGGCATTAAGGTTGTCGACCTGATCGCACCCTACGCAAAGGGCGGCAAGATCGGCCTGTTTGGCGGCGCCGGCGTTGGCAAGACGGTGCTTATCATGGAGCTGATTAACAACATCGCCAAGCAGCACGGCGGCATCTCCGTGTTTGCGGGCGTCGGTGAGCGTACCCGTGAGGGCAACGACCTGTATAACGAAATGCAGGAGTCCGGCGTTATCAATAAGACCGCCTTGGTCTACGGCCAGATGAATGAACCGCCAGGAGCGCGTATGCGTGTGGCGCTGTCCGCGCTGACGATGGCAGAGTACTTCCGTGACCGTGAGGGTCAGGACGTTCTGCTGTTCATTGACAACATTTTCCGTTTTACGCAGGCAGGCTCCGAGGTCTCCGCACTGCTGGGCAGAATGCCCTCCGCCGTCGGCTACCAGCCCACGCTGGCGACCGAGATGGGTGCCTTGCAGGAGCGCATTACCTCTACCAAAAAGGGCTCCATCACCTCCGTGCAGGCGGTCTACGTCCCTGCGGACGACCTGACCGACCCGGCACCGGCTACGACGTTTGCCCATCTGGACGCGACCACCGTGCTTGACCGTGGGATTGCCTCTTTGGGCATTTTCCCGGCGGTTGATCCATTGGAGTCCACGTCCCGCATCCTCTCTCCGGAGATCGTCGGCCGCGAGCATTACGAGGTCGCACGCGAGACCCAGAGAATTTTGCAGCGTTACAAGGATCTTCAGGACATCATTGCCATCATGGGTATGGACGAACTGTCCGAGGAGGACAAGCTGACCGTCAGCCGCGCCCGTAAGATCCAGCGTTTCCTGTCGCAGCCCTTCTTCGTGGCCGAACAGTTCACCGGCTACAAGGGTCGTTACGTCCCCATCAAGGAGACTGTCCGCGGCTTCAAGGAGATCCTTGAGGGCAAGCACGACGATCTGCCTGAATCGGCCTTCCTCTTTGTCGGCACGATTGACGAGGCGGTCGAGAAGGCCGGAAAGGGTGCAAAGCAATGAGTACCTTCCGCTTGCAGATCGTCACACCGGACGGAAGCCTGTTTGACGGTGAGGCTGAGGCGCTGCGTGTCCGCACGACGGAGGGCTATATCAGCATCCGCAAGGGTCACGCGGACTATGTGGCGGCATTGGACATCGGTACGGTCACGGTCACGCAGGACGGTAAGGCGCGCGACGCGGCCTGCGGCGGCGGTTTCCTGAGCGTGGAGAAAGGCGAGGCACGTCTGGTCGCCACGACCTTTGAGTACGCCGAGATGATCGATACCGAGCGTGCAGCGCACGCAAAAGAGGTTGCAGAGGCTCGTATCGCCACAGCGACTGAGGCACGCGACATCGAGCTGGCCAAGGCCAAGCTCGCCCGCGCCCTGACCCGTCTGAGCGTAGCGAATCAAAAGTAATTTTTGTATGACGCAACAGCTGGCACAGAAATTTTCTGTGCCAGCTGTTTGCCCCCCCCTTAGAGCATTAAATCCGAGCGCCGTTTTTGAGATCCTCGCGGACAAATTCGGCAAAGCGCTTGGCGGCGGCAGACGGCTCGGTGCCGCGCAGGGTGCACATGGAGACGGAACGCGTGGGGAGCTGTTCGGCGCATTTCAGCTCGCGGATGACGCCGCGGTCCAGACCGGACAGCGACATTTCACGGGTTACGCAGGCTACGCCAAGACCGATGCGTGCGAGAGAAATGAGCAGATTGTGACTGGCGGATTCCATTTCCGGCTCCAGCTTCAGACCGCGTTTGAGAAACTCTGCCTCCAGAAACCGCCGCGAGCTTGCAGCGCGGTCGAGCACCAGAAGGGGAAAGCGCGTAATCTCCTCAAGCGTATAGAGGCGCGAAAAATCGCAGTCGAAATCCGGCGCGGCGACAAAGGCCGTGTGCGTCGTGAAGCAGTGAACGGTCTGAAAGCTCCCGCCCTCGGGCGGCGTGGTGGCAAATGCCAGATCCACCTGCCCGTCCTTGAGCTGCTCGAGCACGTGTCCGCTCGTGCCGCCGTGGATGTGAATGCGGATCTGCGGATAGGCCTTGTGATAAGCCTCGAGAATGGGCATCAGGTAATATTTCATCAACGTACTGTTGATGCCGATGGAAAGCTCGCCCGTGACCAGCTCCCGCATCTGCTGAAGCCGGTGCTCACCCGCTTGCAGCAGCGCCAGCGCCTTACTGACGTATTCATAGAGCTGCTGCCCCTCGGGCGTGAGGCTGACGCCACGCGGGTGCCGTGCGAAAAGCTGCGCCTCCAGCGAGGCCTCCAGCGACTTGATGCACTGGCTCACGGCGGATTGGGAAATATAGAGCTTCTGTGCGGCTGCGGTAAGGTTGCCGCTGTCCGCGACCTCTTTGAAAATGCGATACTGCTCAAGCTTGGCGACCATGGCACTCATCCATTCGTAATACTTATTGCAGGCATTAAAACCAAATATTTTACTTATGCCGGCTACGCTATTATAATAACACGGTTGAAAAAATGCAAGTATGGAGTTGAAATCATGGAAAAGAATTATGATGTTGTGATCGTCGGTGCCGGCCCCGGCGGTATTTTTTCGGCCTTTGAGCTGACGCAGAAGCTGCCCGAGGCGCGTGTGGCGGTCATCGAGGCGGGACATCCTCTGGAAAAGCGCCGCTGCCCGATCGACGGCGACAAGGTCAAAAGCTGCATCAAATGCGGCTGCTGCTCGATCATGAGCGGCTTTGGCGGCGCGGGCGCGTTCTCGGACGGAAAATATAACATTACGAACGATTTCGGCGGAACACTTTATGAGCATGTCGGCAAAAAACAGGCTATCGAGCTGATGAAATACGTCGATGAGATCAATTTGCGCTTCGGCGGTGAGGGTACCAAGCTCTATTCCACGGCCGGTACGCGCTTCAAGAAGCTCTGTCTGCAAAACAAGCTGAATCTGCTCGATGCATCCGTGCGCCATCTTGGTACGGACATCAACTACGTTGTGCTGTCGAATCTCTATAATATGCTCAAAGAGCGTGTGGACTTCTATTTTGATCTGCCCGCGCACGAGATCGACAAGACGGAGTGCGGCTACCGCATCGACTGCGGAGAAACGCAGTTTACCTGCCGCGAGTGCGTTGTCTCGGTCGGCCGCAGCGGCAGTAAGTGGATGGAAAAGGTCTGCGCACATTTGAATATCCCGACAAAGTCCAACCGTGTCGATCTGGGCGTGCGCGTGGAGCTGCCTGCGGTCATTTTCTCGCATTTGACCGACGAGCTTTATGAGAGCAAGATCGTCTACCGCACCCAACAGTTTGAGGACTGCGTGCGCACCTTCTGCATGAACCCGAACGGCATGGTCGTCAACGAGAATACCAACGGCATCGTCACCGTTAACGGCCACAGCTATGAGGGCAAGGAGCTGCAAACAGAGAACACGAACTTCGCGCTGCTTGTGGCCAAGCACTTTTCCGAGCCGTTTAAGGACAGCAATGGCTATGGCGAGAGCATCGCGCGCCTGTCAAATATGCTGGGCGGCGGTGTGATCGTGCAGCGTTTTGGCGACCTGATCCGCGGCCGGCGCAGTACGGTCAAGCGCATCGAGGAGGGCTTGGTCACGCCCACGCTGGCGGCAACGCCGGGTGACTTGAGCCTCGTGCTGCCGAAGCGTATTCTGGACGGTATTATTGAGATGATCTATGCGCTCGATAAGATCGCGCCCGGCACGGCCAATGACGATACGCTGCTGTACGGCGTTGAGGTCAAGTTCTATAACATGGAGGTCGAGCTGGACGAGAATCTTGAAACGCTGCACAAGGGCCTTTATATCATCGGCGACGGCAGCGGCGTGACGCACTCGCTTTCTCATGCCTCGGCAAGCGGTGTGTATGTCGCACGCAGGCTGGCGGAGGAATTCCGCGCCTGAATCATGCAAAGGCAGCGCTTCAACGAAGCGCTGCCTTTGCACGCAGACAAGTTTATAGTATTCACGTTGTGACTTTCGATGTTCAGACGATATGGCAGGCGCCGAGCTGGTAAAACGCGACCGCACTTGCGGCGGCGACGTTCAGGGAATCCACGTTGTGCGTCATCGGAATGCGGACGGTGTAGTCGCAGGCGGCGATGGTGTCGGAGGCGAGACCGTCGCCCTCCGTGCCAAGGACGACCGCGAGCTTCGGCTCTGCCTGCAAGCGCGGATCGGCAATGTGCAGCGAGTCCTCGCGCAGCGCCATGGCGACGGTCTTGAAGCCCAGCCGGTGTAGCCGCTCCGTCCAAGCGTCGTTTTCCGGCAGGTAGCTCCAAGGCACCTGAAAGACCGTGCCCATGCTCACGCGCAGCGCACGGCGATAGAGCGGATCACTTCCCGCACTCGTCAGCAGCACCGCCTGCATCCCCAGCGCGGCGGCAGAGCGGAAAATCGCGCCGAGGT
Source organism: uncultured Oscillospiraceae bacterium (assembly GCA_934667815.1). Lineage (GTDB taxonomy): Bacteria > Bacillota > Clostridia > Oscillospirales > Oscillospiraceae > JAZOXB01. The sequence continues at coordinate 24,239 of CAKUMO010000019.1, read as the reverse complement.
TTGTCGGATTCATCACATTTTCCAGCACGGCGATACGCTGTGCGCTTCGGCAGACCTCCTCCGCTGTCGGCAGAAGCGGCCGACGCATGGCGCAAAGCATCCCGCGTGTCAGATGAAATCCCGTGAGCTGCGTCAGTACCTCCAGTTCCGAGACAAAGACCGGTACGTCCGGGCAGCGGGCAAGAATTTCTCCGGCTTTGCCCTCGACGTGTTTTTTCTCCATCAAAAAGGACACCGGAACACAGCCTGCGTCCAATGCACGGCCGATGACAAGTGGGCTTTCCGCAATAAAAAGTGCGTTCAAAGGGTCGGCGCGGTTGACGAGCTGGTTCTCCGTCAGTCGCGCATAGACATCCAGCTCCGGCGCGGAAAAATCGGTGATCTCATAGATTCGGGACATATTCGGCCTCCTGATGTGTACGATTGTCCACATTATAAACGATCCGTAGGAAAAAAGCAAATCCTACTGAAAGACGGTGTTGACATTTCGACAAAAGTTTGTAATATAGGAGAGGCGGCTGCCGAGCATTTGGCAGAATACCGGCGAAGGAGTGCGAATATGAAGAAAACGCTTTGCTATGTAAGAGAATACGGCCTGATCGTGATCTGCGCGATCCTGTTTGGATTCGCCTATCATCTGTTTATTTTTCCGAATCAGTTCGCCCCGGCAGGCATCCCCGGCATTGCGACCATGATCCAGTATCTGTTCGATTTCAAAGTCGGTTATATGAATATCATTGTCAATATTCCTCTGCTGATTCTGACGTATTTCATTGTCGGGAAAAAGTATACGATCCGCTCTGCAGTTTTTGCGGCGGCGTTTTCTGCGGCGCTGTTGCTTTTATATGAGGTTCCGCTCGACCGTTTCCTCTACCAGACGGCCAACGGCACCAGCAAGATTCTCGCACCTGTGGCGGCGGGCGTTGTATGCGGCTTCTGCTACGGCTGCGTTATGCGCATCGGCGGCAGCACCGGCGGCACTGACCTTGTCGCCGCGCTCATTCATCACAAATATCCGGAATACAACCTCGTCTGGGTCATTTTCGGCATCAACGCGGTCGTTGCGGGAATCTCTTATTTTGTTTATGACTTCCAGATCGAGCCGGTCATCCTCTGCCTTGTCTACTGCTTTATTTCCGGCCATGTCAGCGACAGCATGCTCAAGGGCTTCAAGGAAGCCGTCAAGTTCGAGATCATCACCGATCAGCCTGACGAGTTGGCCGAAGCGCTCATGAAGCGCCTGAAGCACGGTGTTACGGAGGTTCCGGCCATCGGCGGCTTTACGCACAAGGACAAGACCATGCTCATTTGTGTCATCAACAAGCACCAGATTGTTGAGTTCCAGCGCGTGATGCAGCGCTTCCCGGGTTCCTTTGCCTATCTTTCCTCCGTCAAGGAGACCATGGGAAATTTCAAAAAGATTAAGTCTTGACGGACGCTTCGCTGCGACCATTTACGAAAATACATATAATCGAAACAGTGATTCTCTTTCATTTGAGAATCACTGTTTTTTAAAAAATTTCAAAAAAACTATTGACATTCACTGTACGGCGTGGTACCATTCATACAGTTGAATGATTGCTCAATTATTCAAGTGCTCAACTAAAGGAGGAAACCACATGGAACAGCACCATCGGCTGGACGAGGACGCCCTGTTTGAAATGGCGGAGCTTTTCAAGGTGTTCGGAGATTCCACGCGCATCCGCATCCTGTATGCTCTTTTTCAGGAGGAGCTGAGCGTGACGGACATCTGCGAGGAGCTGGGCATGAGCATTTCCGCCGTATCGCACCAGCTGCGCCTGCTGAAGCAGGCCAAGCTGGTCAACTGCCGCCGTGCGGGCCGTCAGGCATATTACGCGTTGGCAGATGACCACGTTAAGACCATCATCGGAATGGCCAAAGAACATATTGAGGAGTGACAGAAATGAAAAAAACTTACAAGCTTCGTGATCTGGACTGCGCAAACTGCGCCGCAAAAATGGAAAATGCCATCGCAAAAATGCCGGAGGTCAGCTCTGTGACCGTCAGCTTCATGACCCAGAAAATGATCGTCGAATACGCCGAGGGCGTGGATGAAACCGAGGGCATCTCCAAGATCAAAAAGGTCATTCACCGCGTTGAACCGGATTGCGAGGTCATCGGATGACGCGCAAACAAAAAAAGCTTCTGACGCGCATCATCGTCAGCCTTGTGCTCTTTGCTGCCGGCTTTTTCCTGAAAAGCTGGTGGCAGATGGGCTTTATGCTGGCGGCGTGGCTTCTGGCCGGTTACGATGTGCTGTGGGAAGCAATCGTGAATATTTTCCACGGCCAGCTCTTTGATGAGAAATTTCTGATGGGTCTTGCGACCTGCGGCGCGCTCGGCATGAAGGATTGGAAGGAAGCCGCAGCCGTTATGATCTTCTTCCAGGTGGGCGAGCTGTTCGAGAGCGTTGCGGTCTCGCGCTCACGTCAGTCGATCTCCGCACTGATGGATCTGCGCCCCGACCGCGCGGTCGTTCTCCGCGACGGCGAGGAGGTCGAGGTCGAGCCGGAGGAGGTGCAGATGGGCGACGTGCTGCTTGTCCGCGCGGGCGAGCGCATCCCGGTGGACGGCACGGTCGTCGAGGGCGAAGCCTCCTTGGATACCGCGAAGGTCACGGGCGAGTCCATGCCCGTCGAAGTCGCGGAGGGAAGCGAGGTTATCTCCGGAAGCGTCAACCTCAACGGCGTTCTGAAGATCCGTGCAAACAGCGCCTATGAGCAGTCCACCGTTGCGCGCATCCTGTCGCTTGTGGAGTCGGCTGCCGAGAAAAAAGCCAACGCCGAGCGCCTGATTACCAAATTTGCCAAGTATTACACGCCCAGCGTGGTCATTGCGGCCGTACTGCTGGCGGCTGTGCCGCCGCTGGCCTTCCACCAGCCCTTTATGGATTGGCTGCCGCGTGCCTTGACCTTCCTTGTCATTTCCTGTCCCTGTGCGCTGGTCATCTCTGTGCCGCTGGCGTTCTTCTCCGGCATGGGCGCTGCTGCGAAGCTGGGTGTTGTCGTCAAGGGCGGCGTGACCCTCGAGCAGCTTGCCAAAACCACGACCTTCGTGTTTGACAAGACCGGCACGTTGACTGCGGGCGAATTTTCCATCCGCAAGGTTCTGCCCGAGGAACGCCGTGACGAGATCCTGCGTCTTGCGTCTCTGTGCGAGCAGTATTCCAACCATCCCATTTCCCGCACCATCCGCGAGGCCGTCCCGAATCCCGAGGGCGAGGCCGCTGACATCATGGAAATGGCGGGCAACGGTATCACAGCCGTTGTAGACGGGAAAAAGGTTGCCGTCGGCAACTATCGTCTGATGGAGAAATGCGGCGTGACGCTGCCTGAGCTTGACGAAGCCGGAACGGTTCTGTTCGTGGCGGCCGAGGGCGAATGCCTCGGTGCCATCGTTATCGGCGACAAGCCGCGCGAGGGTGTGCCGGAAATGCTTGAAACGCTGCACAAGCACGGCGTTCGGAGAACCGTTATGCTCACGGGCGACAACAAGGCTTCCGCGAAGCAGTGTGCGCAGGCGTGCGGCATCACGGAGTTCCATGCGCAGCTTCTGCCGCAGGATAAGGTCACGCATGTTGAGGCACTGCTGGCGGAGGAAAAGGGTAAGGGCGCACTGGCCTTTGTGGGCGACGGCGTGAACGACGCGCCGGTTCTGACGATGGCGGACGTCGGCATTGCGATGGGCGGCGTCGGCAGCGACGCAGCGGTTGAGGCTGCGGATGCGGTCATTCTGAATGACGACATTACGAAGCTGCCCGCACTTTTACGCATTGCAAAGCGCACCTGCCTGATTGCAAAGGAGAACATCGTGTTTGCGCTGGCGGTCAAGGCCGTCTGCCTCGTACTCGGTGCTTTCGGCATCGCCTCGGTCTGGATGTCCGTGTTTGCCGATGTCGGTGTTGCGGTCATTGCGATCCTCAATGCGCTGCGTGCCATGCGCAGAGCCTGATTATCCGAAAAATACGAATATTCTGAATACTCTTTCTAAAAGCGGAGCGCTGCACATGCTGCGCTCCGCTTGCTGTTTCTGCTTGATTATTATATTTTTAACAGAAAATTCAAACTTTTTCCGGCATATTCGTCTACGACGAACGAAAATAGAAAATATTTTATGCCTTCGCTCTTGTATATTTCTTGCGGATATGGTATGATAAGCATGGTGGCGCTGTATCCTAGTCAAAGCGTTCCGATTTCGAAGAAGGGCCTAAAAATCCTTTTAAGGGCATATCGATGAAGTCCGTGGTGCCTGCTTTTTTCGCCCAGATTAGGGTGGGTGCTGGGGGTTAAGGTTCCCGGGCGAGGTGTAATGGCATATACCAACCGACCCGGCTACCGTGGAGACCTGTTCTTGTGCGACAGCCGTACAGTTCCGTTTTTTTGAACCCGGACTGCGTACGAAACAGGATAGAACCTGCATTGCGGTGCACAGAATCGTGTGCTGTGTGCAGTGTAGCCTGCCTTGCGTGAGTATGCTGGGATTGGGGAGTGAAGCGTTTCCGGCCGTGGCCGCGGCTGAGAGCGATATTGCCCCTTGAAACCATGCTTGCAAAAGAGGATAGAATCGGTGCGTGATGTTGTGGAAATCACCTAGGCAGACGTTATGTGGCAGATAGAGGATTGCAGTGCGAGCTAAGTGGCAATCGGGTACCGGCTATGGTAACATACCGGCAAGGCTTTAATCGGAAACGGCCGAACGGCGACGAACGGCAGCCGACGGGGAAATCCAACCCGACCTAAGCCGCAAGATTTACTTTATCTGCTGCCACCAGTTTTTTATTATTCTGGAGGAATTTTGCGTGAGCGCAAATAACGAAGAACCCCGAAGTAAACGAAAAAAGAAAGCCCCTCAGAAAAAAAACAACCATAAATGGGCCATTACGGTCTTTTTTGTGGCAGTCGTACTGTCCTCGACAATCTCCTTCCTCTCATCAAGCATCATGGAGGATGCGGAACTTGTCGAGGCGTTTGTTGTGTTATTGGTCATTGTGATGCTTGGCATCGTCTTTGATATTATCGGCGTGGCCGTGATGTCGGCAAATGAGAAGCCTTTCCATTCCATGGCCGCGAAAAAGGTGCCCGGCGCGGCGGAGGCTCTGAAGCTCCTGCGCAATGCGGAGAAGGTCTCCAACTTCTGCAATGACGTCATTGGCGACATCTGCGGCGTCGTCTCCGGTTCGGCCTCGGCGGTCATCGCGGTCAAGGCGCTGACGGCGGTCAACTCGGATACGCTGTCACAGCTTATCATGTCTGCGCTTGTCGCCGGTGTGACGATCTCGGGCAAAGCCTTCGGTAAGAATATTGCCACAGGAAGGGCTACGAGTATCGTCCATATTGTTGCAAAGATCATCTATTACATAAAGTCACCTTTTCGCCGGAAGAAAAGCAAAAAATAAGTGACAAATTTGACAGGTTGTGTAGCTTTTGAATCTTTTAAGTCAAATTGGCACGCGGGAGGATTTGCTTTCGCTGAACGAGCGTGAGCTTACGCAGCTCTGTGAGGAGATCCGCCAGTTTCTCGTGCTGAATGTCGCGCAGACCGGCGGCCATCTGGCCTCGAACCTCGGCGTGGTCGAGCTGAGTGTCATGCTCGAGCGGGTATTTGACACCTCGAAAGACCGCCTGCTGTTCGATGTCGGACACCAGTCCTATGTGCATAAGCTCCTGACCGGCCGCCGAGACCAGTTTCGCACGCTGCGCAGCTTTGGCGGTCTTGCGGGCTTTCCGAAGCCCTCGGAGAGCGATACCGACGCGTTTGTCGCGGGACACGCATCGACTGCCGTTTCCACGGCGTTAGGCATGGCACGTGCCAGAACGCTCTTAAAGCAGGATTATCACGTCATTGCCCTGATGGGCGACGGCGCAATGACCGGCGGCGTGGCCTACGAGGGCATGAATGATGCCGGTGAGAGCAACGAGCCGCTCATCGTGATTCTGAACGACAACGGAATGTCCATCACGCCGAACGTCGGCGGCATTGCCAAGCATTTGGGCCTGCTGCGCACGCGGCCGGGCTATTTTCGCCTGAAAAAAGCATACCGCACGGTTACGTGCAAATTACCGGGCGGCAAGGCGGTCTATCGCATGACGCACCGCCTCAAAGAGCGCTGGAAGCGCATGCTGTTGGGCTGCACGCTGTTTGAGGAAATGGGCTTTGAATACTATGGCCCCGTGGACGGCCACGACCTCAGACGGCTGGAATACATGCTGCGCCTGGTCAAGGATTGTAAGCGCCCGGTGCTCCTGCATGTCATCACGCAGAAGGGCAGAGGCTACCGCCCGGCAGAGCTGAATCCTGATGTTTTTCATGGCATCGGCAGCTTTGACCCTGCGGATGGACATGCCCAGCTTACGAGCCACCTGCCCACATTTTCCGACACCTTCGGCAGCACACTCTGCGCACTCGCGGAGCAGGAGCCGCGCATTTGCGCAATCACGGCTGCGATGGTGCGCGGGACCGGTCTGGCAGGCTTTGAAAAGCGGTTTCCTGAGCGCTGCTTCGATGTCGGCATTGCCGAGGAACATGCCGTAGCAATGGCGGGCGGCCTTGCAAAACAGGGAATGATCCCTGTGGTCGCGATTTATTCGACGTTTTTACAGCGCGCGTATGACATGCTGCTGCAAGACGTTGCAATGCTGAATCTGCACGTCGTGTTCGCTGTGGATCGCGCCGGGCTTGTCGGCGAGGACGGCGAGACGCATCACGGCTTGTTTGACATCAATTATCTGCGTTCCGTGCCGAATATGCAGGTGCTCTGCCCCGCAAATCAGGCCGAGCTGGAGCAAATGTTGCATCGTGCGGTTCTGGAAATGAAAGGGCCGGTGGCCGTCCGCTACCCTCGCGGCGGCGACGGTGCATTTACCGACTGTGCGGCTTCGCCGCTTCTGCGCGCGGGCAAGGACATTACGCTTGTCGGCTACGGCAAGCTCATCAATCAGCTGCTTGCAGCGGCTGCGCTGCTGGAAAAGCAGGGCGTTTCGGCCGAGGTCATCAAGCTGCCCGCGGTCAAGCCCATTGACATGAGTGCGATCCGCGCCTCCGTGCGCAAAACCGGCAATCTGCTGGTTGCGGAGGAGACCGTGCGCATCGGTTGTGCAGGAAAAGAAATTGCAGCGTCGCTGCGTGCGGGCGGCATGAATCCGCGTATTCGCCTTTGCAATGTAGGCGACCGCTTTGTGCCGCAGGGCACGATCAACGATCTTTACCGCCTGCTCGGTCTGGATGCCGAGTCTTTGGCGAAGGCTGCCATGGAGGTGCTGCAACGTGAAGCATAAGGAGCGTTTGGATGTGCTGCTCGTGGAAAAGGGTCTCTGTGAATCACGCAGCCGGGCACAGGCGGTTATTATGAGCGGCGAGGTCTATGTTAACGGCCAGAAATCCGATAAACCCGGCACACCGACGGATGTCGAGGCCGAGATCGAGGTGCGGGGCAACGCCTGTCCTTATGTCAGCCGCGGCGGTTTGAAGCTGGAAAAGGCCCTGCGCGATTTCGGCGTCAGTCCTGCGGGGCTTACCTGCTTGGACTCCGGTGCATCCACAGGCGGCTTCACCGACTGCCTGCTGCAAAACGGCGCGAAAAAGGTCTTTGCGATTGATGTTGGCTACGGCCAGCTCGCGTGGAGCATCCGCACCGACCCGCGTGTCGTGTGCATGGAACGCACAAATATTCGTTATGTTACACCGGAACAGCTCGGAGAGCCGGTGCAGCTCGCGGTGATCGACGTGTCCTTCATCTCGCTGCGCATCGTGCTGCCTGCGGTGAAGGCGCTTTTGTCTGAGAACGGGCAGATCGTCTGCCTCATCAAACCGCAGTTTGAGGCCGGCAAAGAAAATGTCGGCAAGAAGGGGGTCGTCCGCGATCCGGCTGTCCACAAGGCGGTGCTCGACGGCTTTTTGGACTTGGCCGCGCAGCTGAACATGACCGTCCGCAGCCTGACCTTCTCGCCCGTGAAGGGGCCGGAGGGCAACATTGAATTTCTGGGGCATCTGTCCGTGCTGCCGCAGGGCGCAATCACACCGGACACCGCTGCGCTGGTTGCAGCGGCACATGAAAAGCTGAACGTATGAAAAAAGTTGTCATGACACCGAATCCCTATCGGGATCGCAATTTCAAATACGCCAACCTTGCGCAGGAAATTCTGCACGAGGCCGGAATCTCAACGCGCATTTGCCTTGCTTTTGACGTGGACAAAAATTTCGAGCTTCCTGCGGATGTCGTATTACATGATTTGACGCAGGAGCTGCGCGACGCGGATCTTCTGATCTGCTTCGGCGGTGACGGCACCATTCTGCATGCCTCCAAGGCTGCGACCCGCGCAGGCGTGCCCATTCTGGGCGTGAACATCGGCACGATGGGCTTCATGGCTGAGCTGGAAAGCACCCAGATGCGGGAGCTTGCTCGTCTTGCGACCGACGATTATACCGTTGAGGAGCGCATGATGCTGCATGTCCGCGTTGAGCGCGAGGGGCAGACCATTCTGCACGAGGACGCACTGAACGACGCCGTTATTACCAAGGGCGCCGTTGCAAGAATTATCCAGTTAAGCGTCGGCTGCGACGGCGTGGAAATGATGAGCTTCGGCGGAGACGGCGTCATCATTGCCACACCGACCGGCTCGACAGCTTATTCCATGTCTGCCGGCGGCCCGATCGTCGAGCCGTATGCACGCAATATTATTATCACACCCATTTGTGCGCACGATATGCGCTCAAAAACGGTTGTGACTTCTGCCGAACGTGTCATCCGCGTGGATATTGGGCGCATCGGCCGTAAAAACGCCTTCCTGTCTGTGGACGGAGGCCGCGCACTACGTCTGAATACGGACGACCGTGTTACAATTACAAAATCCAGATATGTTACGAAATTGATCCATTTATCCGAGCGCAGCTTTTTCGAGATCATTAAAAATAAATTCAAGTGAGGAAAACCGAATGAAGGCTGAACGCCAAAGAAAGATCATCGAGCTGATTACCGAGAAAAATATCGAAACGCAGGAGCAGCTCTTGGATGAGCTGCATCGAAGCGGTTTCAAGAGCACACAGGCTACCGTGTCGCGTGACATTAAAGAATTGCAGATCGTCAAGGCGCTTGACGGCATGGGCGGCTACCGCTACGGCGTGCCGAGCAAGACCGAGCACGATCGCTTCGGCGCACGCTTCCGCGTCATTTTCAAGGAGTGCGTCAACGGCCTTGATTTTGCGCAGAATCTGGTCGTTGTCAAGACTATGCCCGGTCTGGGCGCGGCCGCGGGCGCGAATATCGACGCGCTGAAGATGCCCGCCGTGCTTGGCACATTGTCAGGTGACGATACAACACTCGTGATTATGCGGGATACCGCGTCGGCAGAGCGTTTCTGTAACGAAATCCGCAAAATGCTTGAGTAAAAGAGGGAAAGCGCCATGCTCCGTCTGCTGCACATCGAGAATATTGCCGTCATCGAGCGGGCAGACATCCTGTTTGAGCGCGGCTTCAATGTCATGACCGGCGAGACCGGTGCCGGTAAATCCATCGTAATCGATGCGATATCCGCCATTCTGGGCGAGCGTGCTTACCGCGATATGATTCGCACCGGCACGCAAAAAGCAGCCGTCCGTGCGATTTTTGAGGACGTTTCCGAATCCAAATGGTTCGCGGACAACGATGTGCCCTTTGCACCCGAGACGACCATCCAACGCGAAATTTATCTGGACGGCAAAAATGTCTGCAAAGTCAACGGCGTCGCTGTAACCGTTTCTGTACTCAAGCAGCTTGGCATCCAACTAATCAACATTCACGGTCAACACGACTCGGCCTCGTTATTTGATGAAAACTACCATCTGAGCTTCTTGGACGGCTTTGCGTGCGATGACGCGTTATTGGATGACTACCGTGAAAAATACCAAAGTGTCCTTTCGCTCCGTCACGAGATTGACCGATTGAGCATGGACGAGAGCGAGAAGCTCCGCCGCATGGAAACGCTCAAGTACCAGATCGAGGAAATTTCCCGAGCCGACCTCAAGCCCGGCGAGGACGACACGCTCGAGGCGCGGCGCAAGCTGCTGCAAAATTCCGAAAAGCTCTCCGAGGGCTTGCAGGATGCGGCAGGCTGCATCGACGGCGGCGACGATTCCGAGGGCGCGGCAGCGCTCCTCTCTGAGGCTGAGCGTGCGCTGGCGCGTATCGCCCGCTACGACGAGAGCCTTTCCCAGCTCCATGACACCGTGTCCGATTTGATGTATCAGGTGCAGGACGTGGCCGAGCAGCTCCGCGACCGACTGTATCAGCTTTCCTATTCTGCCGACGAGTTGGAGCAAATCGAAGATCGACTCGACACAATCCACCGCCTGCGCCGCAAGTACGGTGCGACGTGTGAGGACATCTTGCAGTTCCTCGCCAAGGCGCAGAAGGAACTCGATGAGATCGAATTTGCCGGTGACCGCGTTGAGCAGCTCAAGGGCAAGCTCCGGAAGGCTGAAAAGGCTGCTTGGGATGCCGCGCTGCGCCTCCGCGAGACACGCAAGGCGGCTGCCAAGGGCCTGACCGCACGCATTTTGGACGAGCTTTCTCAGCTCGATATGAAAAAAGTGCAGTTTTCCTGCGAGTTTGCCGAGACGGAGCTGTCTCCGGTCGGCGCGGATGCGGTGGCGTTTTATATGTCGGCAAACCTCGGCGAGGCGCTCAAACCCTTGAACAAGGTCGCCTCCGGCGGCGAACTGGCGCGTATCATGCTGGCGCTGAAAAATGTGCTGGCCGAAAAGGACCATGTCCCAACCCTGATTTTCGACGAGGTGGATACGGGCGTGTCCGGCCGTGCCGCGCAGCGTGTGGCCGAGAAGCTGCACGAGGTCTCCAAAACGAAGCAGGTGCTTTGCGTGACGCATCTGCCGCAGTTGGCCGCGCTGGCCGATACGCATCTTCTGATTGCCAAGGGCGAGCACGACGGCCGTACGTTCACGACGGTCGAACCGCTTGATCTGGAGGGACGCAAGGCCGAGCTGGCCCGCATCATCGGAGGCACGAATATCACGGAAACGACGCTCAAGAGCGCGGAGGAAATGCTTCGCCGCTGAGATTTTCCTTGACAAATCCAGAAAGTATGCTATAATACAGAAAATTGAATAGCAAAAGCTATGACGAAGACGGAATTGGCCGTGTGTCTTTCAGAGAGCCGGGAAGGGTGGAAGCCCGGCAGACAGCGCCAGAATTTCCTATCACTTCCGAGCTGAAGCTCCCAAAGTGCGCGAGTAGGGGCTTTCGTGATGGCTGCGTAAAGGCCTAGGGCTTGTTGGAGTCCGAAAAGTGGCGCGGGCAACTGCGCAATTTGAGTGGTACCGCGGGAATTGTATAGCAAGACTCGTCTCAAAGCGATTTGAGACGAGTCTTTTTATATTTCAAAGGAGAGAGATTATGAAATTAAACAAGAAGCAGACGGTCACGGTCAGCTTTATGCTGTTCTCCCTGTTTTTCGGCGCGGGAAATCTGATTTTTCCGCCGTTCTTAGGGCAGAATGCCGGAGCCAAAACGCCGGCGGCCATGCTGGGATTTTTGGCGACTGCGGTGCTGCTGCCGGTGCTCGGCGTGGTCACGGTGGCAAAATTCGATGGCCTCGAGCCGCTTGGACGGCAGGTGGGGAAGCACTTTGCCGTTGTGTTCACGCTCCTGATCTATCTTTCCATCGGGCCGGGATTGGGGATTCCGCGTGCGGCCTCGGTGCCGTTTGAGATGGCGGTTGCACCCTACCTGCCAAAAAACGCGAACACGACCGTCTGGATGGCAGTGTATTCGGCAGCGTTTTTTGCAGTGGCGTTCTGGCTGTGTATGACACCCGGCAAGCTCGTTAACCGAATTGGACATGTGTTGACGCCCAGCCTGCTGGCGCTGCTGGTATTTCTGTTTGCGGTGTTTCTGCTTCGCGGCAAGGTCGAGATCGCGCAGGCACAGCCGGCGTATCAGAACGCAGCGTTTTTTAAGGGCTTTTCCGACGGCTATCAGACGATGGACACCATCGCCGCCCTGAATTTTGGCCTTGTGATCTCGACGAGCGTAGGGACGTTTGGTGTGACGGAGAAACGCGGACGCGTGCGCAGCACGGTGACTGCGGGAGTTTTCGCGGGAGCAATTCTCGCGGCAGTCTACGCGATGCTGTCATATATGGGCATGTGCAGCTCCGGCGTTTATGCCGTACAGGAAAACGGCGCGTGGACGCTGCGCTGCATCGTCTATCAGCTCTTTGGCGCGCCCGGAGCTGTGCTGCTTGCAGCGATCTTTACGCTGGCCTGCCTGACAACCTGCGTCGGCCTGATTAACTCGATCTCGCAGTATTTTTCCATGTTGTTCGGCCGCGTGTCATATCGAGCGTGGGTGCTCATCATCACGGGAGTGTCATTTTTGACCTGCAACCTCGGTCTGAACGCGATTTTGAAAATTTCCATTCCCGTACTCAACGCGATCTACCCGGTGGCAATCGTGCTGATCCTGCTTGGACTGAGCCACCGCGTTTGGAAGAACAACCGATTTGCCTATCCGCTCACGGTCGCGGGAACTGCCTGCGTGAGCGTCGCTCATGCGCTTCAGACGGCGGGGGTACCGCTTGGTATCGTGGGTCGCACTTTTGAAAAATTACCGCTATATACAGACGGTTTCGGCTGGGTGTGGGCGGCGGCCGGAATGCTGCTCGTCAGCGTCCCACTTACCCTCGTAAGAAAACGTTCATAGACCGCGGCGCTTCAGGTCGGCGGCGAGCTGAACGTAGAATTCGCGCACGTCAAAGCCCGGAATATTCTCCCGGTTCAGATCGATGACGTCGCCGTGCGAAATGCCGCGCTTCCCGTCGGGAGTCAGAAGTGTGAAATCCTCGCCCCAGCGGAAGGACGACGCGGCGACAAGACCGTCGTTCGGGCCGTCAAAATAACCTGCAAGACGATAGGTGAAATTCAGAGGGAATTTCCCGCCGGATGGGTGTTCGAGAACGGAGCCGACGCTGCGGCAGAGAATGCCGTCGGGCGCGGGATGCGACGCATCGAAAGCGCGGCACCGCTCGGCGGTGAGATCGTGGACGGCGGCCAGAAAGTCCGGCTTGTAGTCGCCAAGGCAGTGCGCGGCGGCGTTATAGGTCTTGGCGATTCGGTTTTGCACGCGCTGCGGAATCTTCTCAAGCAGATAATCGGCAAAGCCGCAGCCGCGATGCGGCGTGTTGATGGTCGTGATCGAGGCGATGCGTTCCGGGCAGAGAACGGCGGCTGCACGGATGTCCAGCCCACCTTTGGAATGTGCAATGACATTGACCTTTTCGCAGCCGGTCTGTGCGCAGACGGCTTCAATGCGTGCACGAAGCTCGGCGGCGCTGTCCTCGACGGACGCGGCGGACTGATGCTCGCCATAGAAAATTTGCGCACCGTTGCGTTCCAACGCGGCCGGAATGCGTCCCCAATAGGGCGGAAATTTGAAATCGCGGAAAAACACGCCGTGCACGAGCAGCAGGGGATAACGCGTGGCGCAGATGCGTGCATCATGGCGCTCTGCGTCGAGACGGTTTTTCGCGTCCTCAAAGATGACCTCGTCCTGTACAACGCGGAGGATTCGCACGAGTTGAATCAGATTCAAAATCGGAACAAGACCGCAGAGCAGACCAATTGCGCGGCGCTTTAGTCCGAGCTGCACGGAGGCACAATAGACGCAGAGCATGCCGTTCCAGAAAATCAGCGCTTCTGTGCCAGTGCAGACCAGCGCGCTGAACAGAACCGTTTTCCAGCTCATGCCACCGCATAGCAGCGCAATGTGAAAGAGAATGTCTACCGGCAGTGACCAAAAAAAGCCGCGCAGGCAGATTACGCCGTGCCGGCAGACCCGCAGCCGCCTCGCGGTCAGATTGTGCGCAGCGCACAGCGGCAGGAAATTCGACGCGGTCAGCAGCGCCGCCCAGCAGAGCCACGCCCACCACGGCAGCCGCACGAGCAGGCAGTAGGCGTTTGCAAGCGCGGCACACAGCAGCGTAAAGAAGCATTGAAAGAGCATGGACGTGGCCTCCTTTGCGGGAATTCTGCCTCAATCATACCACAATTCGTCATATGATGCAACAAAAACCCGCAGAGGGAAGCTCTGCGGGTTTTGCGCTTTTAAATCAGTTGTGGACGACCGTACCGGATTCACCCTTGACGGCCTTGCCGGCGTTTTCCAGCGAGGCGATAATGGCCGTGCCGCCGGTTTTGGCAAAGGAGATTGCGGCCTTGACCTTCGGCAGCATGGAACCGGGGGCGAAGTGACCCTCGCCGCAGTATTTCTCTGCGTCGGCCACGCTCATTTCGTCGAGGCTTTGCTGATTCGGCTTGCCCCAGTTGATGCAAACGCGGTCAACGGCGGTCAGAATGACCAGTGCGTCGGCGTGCACCAGCTCGGCCAGCTTGGCGGAGGCGAAGTCCTTGTCGATGACGGCGGGTGTGCCGTAGAGCTTGCCGTCTCTGCGCACGACGGGAATGCCGCCGCCGCCCACGGTGATGACGACGCAGCCGCCCTTGATAAGCGCGTTAACGGTGTTCTTCTCGATGACGTCAATGGGCTTGGGCGAGGGGACAACCTGACGGTAGCCGCGGCCTGCGTCTTCGACCATGGTGTAGCCCTTTTCCTTAGCGATGCGGTCGGCGGTTTCCTTGTCATAGAATGCGCCGACGGGCTTGGTGGGATTCTGGAAAGCCGGGTCGTTCTCGTCCACGAGCACCTGCGTGACAACGGTCGCAACGTCCTTGTGCATCCCGCGCGCGGCCAGCTCGTTGCCGATGGCATTTTGCAGATGGTAGCCGATGTAGCCCTGACTCATGGCGCCGCATTCGGGGAAGGGCATGTCGGATTTGATGGCGCCTGCCTCGGCGGCGGTTGCCATGCCGAGGTTGATCATGCCGACCTGCGGGCCGTTGCCGTGCGCGATGATGACCTCGTTGCCCTGCTCGATCAGATCGACGATGGGCTTTGCGGTCTCGGTGACGAGTGCGAGCTGCTCATAAGGAGTGTTGCCCAGAGCGTTGCCGCCCAGAGCAATAACAATTCTTTTACCCATTTTAATATAACCTCTTTAATAAAACTTCGGGGCGGGGAAAGCCCCACCCCGATCGGAATTTTAGAACATCTTACGCTTGTTGTCGGAAGCGTCGAGCGCCATCAGCGTGCCGACGGGATCCTTCACCTGAGCCATGAAGATCATGGCGGCGATGATATACGGCTTGAAGGAAGCCTGCTTGTACAGGGGTACGAGGTAACGGTCGAACACGGAGTTGTCGACCTCGCCCTCCGGGCAGCTCAGACCGCTGATGTCGGCGGGCAGGCAGTGCAGATACAGCGCCTTGCCGTCCTTGGTCAGCTTCATCATTTCCTCAGAGCAGGTCCAGTCCTTGTGCTCGGCGTTCTGCGCCAGGAGCTGCTTTTCCAGTTCGTCGATGCCCTTCTGGTCGCCCTTGACGTAAAGCTCGGAGCGCTTTTCCATGGCATTGAACGGCGCCCAGGATTTCGGATAGACGATGTCGGCATCCTTGAAGGCTTCCTTCATGTCGTTGGTCTTGTGGAACTTGGAGCCGTACTTCTCGCAGTTCTTGCGGGCAACTTCCTCGACCTCGGGGAACACGTCGTAGCCTTCCGGGTGAGCCAGCGTGACGTCCATGCCGAAGCGGGTGAACAGACCGATCACGCCCTGCGGGACGGACAGCGGCTTGCCGTAGCTGGGGGAGTAAGCCCAAGTCATGGCGACCTTCTTGCCCTTCAGGTTCTCAACGCCGCCGAAATAGTGGATGACGTGCAGCATGTCGGCCATGCACTGCGTCGGATGATCAACGTCGCACTGCAGGTTCACAAGCGTCGGTCTTTGCTCGAGGATGCCGTCGCGGTAGCCTTCCTCCAGAGCGTCCATGAAGGTCTTCTGGTATTCATGGCCCTGATGAATGTACATATCGTCGCGGATGCCGATGACGTCCGCCATGAAGGAGACCATGTTGGCCGTCTCGCGGACGGTCTCGCCGTGCGCGATCTGGGACTTCTTCTCGTCGAGGACCTGCTCCTCCAGACCCAGCAGATTGCAGGCGGAGGCGAAGGAGAAACGGGTACGGGTGGAATTGTCGCGGAACAGGGAAATGCCGAGGCCGGAGTTGAAGATCTTCGTGGACTTGTTGCGCTCACGCAGGTCGCGCAGAGCGTCGGCCACGGTGAAGATGGCGTCGATCTCGTCGTCGGTCTTGTCCCAGGTCCAGTAGAAGTCGGTCTTATACATGTTGTTGATATGCAGCGTCTCGAGATGGCGTGCCAGTTCAATGGTCTTGCTCATTTGATTTCTCTCCTTTGTTTATAATCAGAAATTGAAAATTACTTAATGTCGTTGCCGGTCAGCTCTTGACGGAACTCGGCTTCGGTGATCTTATTCTCGGGCTTATACAGGCCGGGAACGGCGGCATACAGCGCGGCGCAGACGACCAGATCCTGTTTCCAGGTGATCTCGTTCGGTGCGTGTGCCTGAGATTCGGCACCGGGGCCGAAGCCGACGCAGGGAATGCCATAGCGGCCCTGAATGGAAACGCCGTTGGTGGAGAAGGTCCACTTATCGGTCAGCGGACGGCCCTCGCGCTTGGCCTTGGCGGTCTCGTCGGCATACAGGCGCTTGTCGCCCCACAGCGCGTGGTGCGCGTCGACCAGAGCCTGAACGTGCGCGGCGGATTCCTTGTTGATCCAGGTCGGGAAGAAGCACTCGGTTTCGTAGACATGGCCGGTCCATGCGGGACGGTCGTACATATACATGGAAACCTTGACGTCCTTGGCATACTTCTTGCAGGCGGGCAGATCCTCAATCTCCTTCAGGCAGGACTTATAGGTCTCACCGGCGGTCATGCGGCGGTCGATGGAGATAGAGCAGCTATCAGCCACGGCGCAGCGGGAGGGGGAGGTGTAGAAGATCTGGCTGGTGGTGCAGGTGCCGCGGCCGAGGAAGCGGGCGTCTTCGTAGTGCTCGGGATTGAACTTCGGGTCGAGCATCTTGACAAGGCCGTTGATCTCGGTGGAGCCGTCGGCGGGATTCTCGTTGAGGTCGCGGACGTTGAGCAGAACTTCGGCCATCTTGTGGATGGCGTTGTCGCCGCGCTCGGGAGCAGAGCCGTGGCAGCTCACGCCGTGCATATCGACGCGGATTTCCATACGGCCGCGATGACCGCGATAGATGCCGCCGTCGGTCGGCTCGGTGGAGATGACAAACTCGATCTGATTGCGGGCGTCCTCCGGACCGTTGAAATATTCGTTGACGATGGACTGCCAGCACATGCCGTCGCAATCTTCCTCCTGCACGGAGCCGACGACCATGATCTTATATTCCTCGGGAATGAGGCCGAGATCCTTCATGATCTTTGCACCGTAAGTAGCGGAGGCCATGCCGCCCTCCTGATCGGAGCCGCCGCGGCCGTAGATAATCTCATCGGTCTCGTAGCCCTCGTAGGGGTCAGCCGTCCAGTTTTCAATATTGCCGATGCCGACAGTGTCAATGTGGGAGTCAATGGCGATGATCTTCTTGCCGTGACCCATCCAGCCGATGACGTTGCCGAGCTGATCAATCTCGACCTTGTCATAGCCGAGCTTTTCCATCTCGGCCTTGATACGCATCACGACGCCCTTTTCCTCGCAGCTCTCACTGGGGATGGCGATCATATCGCGCAGGAAGCGGCTCATGTCGGCACGGTAGCCTTCAGCGGCCTTCTTGATTGCTTCAAAATCCATGATATACCCTCCATATTTCTATTCAGTCCTGACCGCGCAGGTCGGTTACATCCTTATATTAGCATAACTATTCCAGAAGTCAAACAAATTTTTATAAAACCAAAAAAATTTTTTGAAAAGGAATTGATTTATGCTGAAAATGTGATATGATAGCATCAGAAAATGAAAGCTGGAAGCTGACCTTCCGGCAAAACGGAGAGGAGCGGATATATGCTCAAAAACAGCGAACTCGAGGCCCTTCGGCACATTGCAAAAGGCGTCGCGGCGCAGTTTGGAAGTAACTGTGAGGTCGTGGTGCACGAAATTTCCGAGCACAGCACGCAGCGTTCGATCTGTGCGATCGAGAACGGTCATGTTTCCGGCCGCAAGCTGGGCGACGGCCCGTCACAGGTCGTGCTCGAGCAGCTCGGCAAGGCCGACGGCATTCCCGAAGATCATCTTTGTTACCTGACCCGCACGCCCGACGGAAAGCTTTTGAAGTCCTCGTCCGTTTACATCCGGGATGACGAGGGGAAGGTTGCGGCGATCTTCTGCATCAACTTCGACATTTCTGCATTGGCGCTGGCGGAGCAGTCACTGCATCTTCTGACCTCCGCCGTCCCCAGCAGCCAGCCGCCTGCCCGCATCACGCACAACGTCAACGAGCTGCTTGACGATCTCATCGACCAGTCCGACCAGCTCATCGGCAAGCCCGTCGCAGCCATGTCGAAGGAGGATAAGGTCCGCGCAATCCGCTTCCTCAACGACCACGGCGCACTGCTCATCACAAAATCCGGCGATAAGATCGCTGCACACTTCGGCATTTCCAAATATACACTATATTCATATTTAGATGCAAAAACAGGAGGAAAAAGCAATGATTGATCTTCGCATCAACAAGGAAGGCCTTGCGCACAACATCCAGAAGGCCAAGGAAAACAACATCATCATCCCGACCATCGCGCAGATGCAGAACCCCGACCTGGTTCCCGAAAAGATCAAGGAGAAGCTCTCGCACACCGGCCTGTGGGACGTCGATCCCGTCAACCTGTTCCGCATTTCGTGGCACAACGAGGCCAAGGAATACGGCGGCCTGTTCCAGAAGGTTCCCAATTACGTCGAAATTCCCAGCGAGCTGTCCGGCGTGCCCTGCCGCATCATCGCCATGTCCGGCAAGTGGTTCCCGACCGGCTGCCATAAGGTCGGCGCTTCCTTCGGCTGCCTGGCTCCGCGCCTCGTGACCGGTCAGTTTGATGCGACCTATCATCATGCCGTTTGGCCGTCCACCGGCAACTACTGCCGCGGCGGCGCGTTCAACTCCAAGCTGCTGGCCTGCGAGTCCGTGGCTATCCTCCCGCAGGATATGTCCAAGGAGCGCTTTGACTGGCTGAAGTCCATCGCCGGTCAGATCATTGCGACACCGGGCTGTGAGTCCAACGTCAAGGAGATCTTTGACAAGACTTGGGAGCTGAAGAAGGATCCCACCATGATGATCTTCAACCAGTTTGCCGAAATGGGCAACCCGCTGTGGCACTACAACGTCACCGGTTATGCGCTGGCTGATCTGTTTGAAGCCGTCAAGAAGCCCGGCCAGAACTTTGCCGGCGCTTGCTTCACCTCCGGCTCCGCCGGCACCATGAGCGCGGGCGATCTGCTCAAGGAGCGCTATCCGCACCTGAAGCTCGCCGTTGGCGAGGCGCTGCAGTGCCCGACCATTCTGGACAACGGCTTCGGCGGCCACCGCATCGAGGGCATCGGCGACAAGCACATTCCATGGATCCACAATGTGAAGAACACCGACATGGCCATTGCCATCGACGACGAGGACAGCCAGCGCCTGCTCCGCCTGTTCAACACGCCGGAGGGCAAGAAGTACATGAAGGAGCAGCTCCACATGTCCGACGAGCAGATCGAGAAGATGACCTGGCTGGGCATCTCCGGCATCGCCAACGTCCTGTGCTGCATCAAGATGGCCAAGTATTACGAGCTGACCGAGAACGACGTTGTCGCGACCGTCCTGACCGACTCCGCCGTCATGTACGGCAGCCGCATCGAGGAACTGAATGAGAAGCACGGCGCTTACTCCGACGCAGAGGCTGCGATGGATCACGCCCGTCATATGCTCGACCTCAAGACCGACTCCATGCTCGAGCTGACCTACACCGAGCGCAAGCGCGTGCACAACCTGAAGTACTACACTTGGGTTGAGCAGCAGGGCATGACCGTCGAGGATCTGAACGCCCAGTGGTACGACACCAAGAACACTTGGGACGCCGTCCATGCACAGGCTAAGGAGCTTGACGAGCTGATCGACGAGTTCAACGAGGCTACCGGCCTTCTCAAGACTCTGTAATTCACCGCGCGAGGGGAGGGGAAATTCCCCGCCCCTCGCTTTTGTTTAAACCGGAAAGGACACCCTATGAAAAAGAACTCGCTGAAAAACCGCCTCCGCCTGTTTGCACTGAGCTTCTTTCCCATGGTGTCCGCATTTTTGCTTGCGTTTTTATCGATCGTGCTGCTTGGCGGTGCGCTGCTCATCATCGGAAATGCCGGCCGGCTCGGCTGGGCCTTCTGGCCGCTGCTTCTGGCCTATCTGGGTATTCTTGCGACCGTGGTCGCAGTGCTCTATCGCCGCCGGGAACGGCAGGAGCTGCGCGCGCTTGTCGGGGAGGAAGAATTTGCCCGCATATATCCGCGTATTTATCGCCGTGAGCAGAAAAGAAAACAAAAAATGAAAGGGAAACGGTCATGAAAAATGTGATCTGCGGCCGCTGCGTCAAGTGCGGCAAGGAATATAAGGCGGTCCCGAACCTCACCAACTGCGAATGCGGCGGGATTTTGGACATCATCTATGACTACGATTACATCAAGAAGAACCTGACGAAGGAAAAGCTGGCCGCACGCGATGACCGCTCCATGTGGCGCTACCGCGAGCTGCTTCCCGTCGAGGAAACCACGCCCAACACGCCGCTGCGCGTGGGCTGGTCGCCTCTGTATCAGGCCGACCGCCTTGCAAAAGAGCTGGGAATTGCCAAGCTCTGGGTCAAGGATGACGGACAGAATCCCACCGCATCCTTGAAGGACAGAGCCTCCGCCATGGCAGTGGCCAAGGCGCAGGAGGCCGGAGCAAAGGTCATTGCATGCTCGTCCACGGGCAACGCGGCCTCGTCTCTGGCGGGCAACGCCGCCGCAGCGGGTCTGAAAACCTATATCTTCGTGCCGTCCCGCGCCCCTAAGGGCAAGGTCGCACAGCTTATGACCTTCGGTGCAACGGTCGTGTCCGTGCAGGGAAGCTACGAGGAGACCTTCGAGCTTTCCAAGCAGGCCATTGACAAGTGGGGCTGGTATAACCGCAACGCGGCGATCAACCCCTATCTGTCCGAGGGTAAAAAGACTGTCGGCCTCGAGATCATGGAGCAATTGAACTGGCAGGTGCCGGATTACATCGCCATTTCCGTGGGCGACGGTTGCACCATTGCGGGTCTGTGGAAGGGCCTGAAGGATTTGTATGCCATCGGCTTTATCGACCGCCTGCCGCGCCTGATTTCCGCGCAGGCCGAGGGCTGCTGCCCGCTCAACCGTGCGATCATGGAGAACAAGCCGTGGCATCCCATGGAGGAAAACACGCTGGCCGACTCCATCGCCGTCGGTGTACCGCGCAATGCGGACAAGGCGCTCATGGCCATCCGTGAGTCCAACGGTTTGGTCGTCAATGTCTCCGACGAGGAGATCATGGCGGCACAGAAGCTCCTTGGCCGTACCTGCGGCGTGTTTGGCGAGCCTGCGGGTGTGACCGGCACGGCCGGTGTGAAGAAGCTGCGCGAACAGGGCGTTCTGCCTGCGGATGCGACGGTCGTTTCCGTCGTGACCGGCAACGGCCTGAAGGACGTCGCCAATGCCATCAAGGCCTGCGGCGAGCCGATCTCCATCCCGTCCGATATGGATTTGCTGCTCAAGGCCTTTGCCGAAAACGGCATCCACGTCGAGGAGGATTAAGATAAATTTGCAAAACAAATAACTGATTGACTGACAAAGGACCCATGCTTTCGATGAGCGAAAGCATGGGTCCTTTGCGCTATATTTTTATGAAAGCAAGAAGCCCAGAATCGCTGCCAGCTCGTCGGTGCCTGCGCTGACGTTCACGCGCATGACCGTACCGTCGGGATAGAGAACGCCGAAGTTTGCATGGGAGGTTCCGACATCATCCTGCCAGAGACGGCTTTCAACTAAGTCCATGGTCAACTCCTCGCGGTAGAATACCGGATCCACCCATGTCTGGTAGTATTCGTCCGGAACGGTCGGCTTTTCCTTGCCATAGTAGTCGCGGGCGTATTTTTCCGGCTCGTCCGCGCGAACGAGTGTAGCAACCTCCTGCGGATGCTCGAGGGTCAGGACTAACTCGCTTGTGCCGGAGCCGTAGGCGGCGGAAAGCCAGTTGCGGCCCTCTCCAATCTCGCGGTAGGCATAGCGGAAGGAAAACGCGGGATTTTCGGGAAGATACGCGCCGAATTCCTCGTCGGCGTAGGCTTCGTTTTCGGTCAGAGCATCGCTGCGCCATGCGGGAATGTCCGCGGTGTCGAGCTGGTGGAGCTGAAGTGAGCTATCCTCACGCAGAGACTGCGAGACGATGCGTGCGGTCAGCTCCCGGAGCGTGTCGAGGTCACCCTCCAGCTCCATGCGCACGCCGACGGCGCTTTCACCCTCGCCGCGCAGGAAGCTCACAACGGCGTGGTTGTCCACGGCATTGGCCGTGACCTCTGTGCCATAGACCGTGCAGGTCGCGCCGCCGTCGTAGACAAGGCAGGCGGGCGGCAGCCCCTCCGGCGAAAGCTCAACGGAAATCCGACCGCCCTCTGCGGGTGTGAGCGTCAGACTGACGATCCACGGAATGCCGTCGCCGCCGTAAATTGCCCTTGCGGAAACCGCACAGCCGTTTTCTGAGGGAGAGAAGCCCTCCCACGCGAGCTTGTCCTCGCCCCAGATCGTGGCAAGCTGTGCATCGGTCAGTTCGCGGATAAAATAGCCTTCGGGATAGCCGATGTCCGCAAGCGCCTCCTGAATTGTGTCGCCGTAAACCAGCGTAGGTAGCTCGTCTGCGGGAGTGAGCGTGTTATTGGAAATGGGAGCGTCGGTCATTGTGCCGCTTGCGGGGGCGGAAGTGGGGGACGTCAGGCTCTCGGGCACGCTTTCCGTGCCCTTCCAAGGATGCCACCACAAAAGTCCCGTCAGCAGCAGCGCAAAGCATGCGGCCATGCCGACGAAGCGCAGCAGCGCGCCGCGTTTTTTCGGTGCGCGGCGTTCGTACTCGAGCAGCAGCTCGTCATCGATGCCGCTGAAGGCGGAATAGAGTTCTTCGCGTTTCATAAATAATCCTCCTGTTCAAGATAAGCGCGCAGCCTCAGCCGCGTGCGGTGCAGGGAGGTCTTCACGGTGTTCTCCGGCATGGAAAACCGCAGGGCGATCTCGCGCACGGACAGCGCATAGAAATACCGTGCCAGAAAAACATTTCTTGCACGCGCCGGCTGCGTGCGCAGAAAGCGCGAGATGGCCTCGCTGAGTGCACCGGCCTCAAGGGCATGCGCCGGTGAGTCGCTGCCGGGCAGACATTCTGCCAGCTCGTCGAGCGAGAGCGCCGTCTCCGTGCCGCCCCGCTTCTGCGCCGACTGCGCCGCAAAGCGGTTAAGCGCGGCGTTGCGCGTCAGACGGCACAGGTAGGCATACAGTGAGCGCGGGCGCAGCGGGGGAATGGCGTTCCAGGCGGCAAGCAGCGCGTCGTTGACGCATTCCTCAGCGGTTTCGCTGCCCGTGATGCGCCGTGCCAGTGCCGTCAGACGTGCGCCGTAGCAGGCCTGCGCAGCTTGCAGGCCGCGCTCGTCGTGCGACAGCAGGCAGGCGAGAATTTCAGATTCGTCCATGAGTTCCTCCGTGATATGATCTGGGAAGCGTCGGCTTCCCGAAAGGCCCTTCACCCTGACAGACAGGAAAATTGTGCCCAAGGTTCTCGGAAATGTAAAAAATAACAGGGGATCGACGAAACGATCCCCTGATTTTATGTAAATTTATTTCATAAAACAATTGACGAATGGAAAAAAGTGTGCTAAAATAGTAACCTATACTGCAGGAGTGTGGCTATGCGCCTTCTCTCCAGCTTGCAGAACTATTATAACACACCACCGCGCGGCGCGCAAGGGGAATGCGAGACAAAGTGCAAACGCATCCGAGCGTGTCAAACTTATACCAGAAACGACACATCCAATGAGTACAGAAAGGCTGTGATGACCCATATGCAAATCAAGGACGTGAAGTACGGGAAAACAGAACGCAAGAGCTATGCAAAGTATCAGGAGATCCTCCAGATGCCGAACCTTCTGAAGATTCAGAAGGATTCCTACAACTGGTTCCTGAACGAGGGCCTGCGCGAAGTGTTCCACGACGTCGCGGCGATCACCGACTACACCGGCAACCTTGAGCTGTCCTTCCTCGACTATTCTCTCGACGAGAAGCCGAAGTACACCATCGAGGA
>CAKUMO010000018.1 GCA_934667815.1 uncultured Oscillospiraceae bacterium | reverse complement strand
TCGGAGCTGGTGCCGGGCATCATGGAGATGGTGCCTGCCATCGGGCAGAGGAACTTCGCGCCGCCATACTCGAGGATGTCGCGGATGGG
The DNA here is from genome assembly GCA_934667815.1 of uncultured Oscillospiraceae bacterium. Taxonomy (GTDB): domain Bacteria; phylum Bacillota; class Clostridia; order Oscillospirales; family Oscillospiraceae; genus JAZOXB01. The sequence goes on along the minus strand of CAKUMO010000018.1, from coordinate 54,721 downwards.
CAGACGCCAGCCCTTCGGAACGCCCTTCCAGGAAGGCTCGTGGCTCAGGGACAGGTGGGTCTTGACCATCATAGTGCAGTAGTCGGCGTACTTCGGATCGGTCTCGAAGCGCTTTGCCTTCTCGAGAGCCAGAGGCGCCCAGTCCACGCCGTCAGCGCCGTAAACTTCCTTGGCGATCAGCTCAACGCGCTGACGCAGCGGCATTTCGAGCGGATACAGGAACTTGATCTCGTTCTTTTCTTCGCAGGCTTCGATGACGGTCTGAGCCAGCTCCAGAGCGCCCTCGCCGCCGTAGCGCCAATGGTTGGACAGTGCGCAGCGGATACCCTTTTCCTTGCAGAGCTTGCGGATAAGTGCGATCTCGGCGTCGGTATCGGTGTAGAACTGGTTGATGCAGACGACCGGAACGATGCCGGACTTCTTGATGGTGTTGACATGGTGGAACAGGTTCTCGCAGCCCTTTTCCAGCAGCTCGAGGTTCTCCTCGGTGTACTCGGTGGGCAGAGGACGTCCCGCAACGACCGCCGGGCCGCCGCCGTGCATCTTCAGAGCGCGGATGGTCGCGACCAGAACGGAGACATTCGGGGTCAGGCCGGACAGACGGCACTTGACGTTCCAGAACTTTTCAAAGCCGATGTCGGCAGCAAAGCCAGACTCGGTAACATGGTAATCGAACAGCTTGAGGGCCAGACGGTCGCCGATGACGGAGGACTGACCGATGGCGATGTTGGCAAACGGGCCGGCGTGGATCAGCACGGGCTGATGCTCGACGGAGTAGCACATCGTCGGGTTGATGGTGTTGCGCATCCAGGCGGTCATTGCACCGGCAACCTCGAGATCCTCGGTGGTGACGGGCTTGCCGCTGCGGGAGTAAGCGACGACAATCTTGCCGATGCGCTCGCGCAGATCCTTCAGGTCGCGGGCGACGGCCAGAATTGCCATCAGTTCGGAGCCGACGGCGATGCCGAACTTGGACTCCATCAGATAGCCGTCCTTCGTGCCGCCGATGCCGATGATAATGTTGCGCAGACCCTGTGCGCAGAAGTCGAGGACCCAGCCCAGCTCGACGCGCTTGGGATCGATGTCGAGGCGCTTGAGGCCGCGCTTTGCCAACTGCTCGTCGTTGTAGTTGCGCTCGTGCTGCATACGGGCGTTGAGCGCGACCATGGCGAGGTTATGTGCATTCATGATGTCGTTGATGTCGCCGGTCAGGCCGAGGGAGAACTCGGTCATGGGCATGAGCAGCGCATTGCCGCCGCCTGCTGCGGTGCCCTTGACGTTCATGGTCGGGCCGCCGGAGGGCTGACGCAGGCAGCCGCCGACGTTCTTGCCAAGACGGCCGAGACCTTCGATCAGGCCAAGGGAGGTCGTGGACTTGCCTTCGCCCAGCGGGGTCGGGGTGATCGCGGTGACTTCGATGAACTTGCCGTCGGGCTTATCCTTCAGACGGTTCATGATCTTGATGAAGTCCAGCTTCGGAGTCTTGCCGTAGGGGATGATCTCGTCGGGCAGAAGACCCAGCTTTTCCCGGAAATACTCGACCGGGGGGAGCGCCTTTTCCGCTTCTTCTGCGATCTGCCAGTCCTTGTAGACGGTAGGATCGAGAGTTACGCGGCCGTTTTCGTCAACGTACTTGCCATCCTTGAATTCGATTGCCATAAGAGGTTTCCTCCTTGTTTTTCCGGGATCTTTCACCACCCCCGGAAAAGTATTAGTTTGGTGCTGCGCATCCTTCGTCCGCGCACTCAGCACCATTCGATACAAAAGTATCGGTACGTTTGCATTATAGCATCCGTACCGATAGAAGTCAATATTATTTCCGGAAAAATTACGCCGAAAATACGCAGATTTTACGCCCGCACGACCTCGGCATTTTCCCGCACGAATTGCAGCACCTTCGCGCCCACGACGCTGCGCTCGAGCGCTTTGGCAAACTCCGTGTCATAGAGATTGTCGAGCTGCTCCATGGTGATGTGATTGCGCTTGCACAGGCTTTCACACGCATCAGCGATGTCCTGGACATCGGCGCGGATCTGCTCCAGCTCCGCAATTTTTTCAATCGTCGCCTGAATGCGCACGCGCTGCTTTGCCTCGGGCAGAAGCTCCTCGCGCAGGGACTGCTCAGTGCCGCCGGTGAAGCTGCAATAGTCGGCCAGCGTCAGCCCCTTCTGGGCAAGCTGTGCGCGCAGCGTATCCAGCTCCTCGTCCAGCGCGGTGTCCAGCTCGGCCTGCGTGGGCTGATAGTCCAGCGCGTCGGCGGCCTTGCGGATCAGGCGATCCTGCAATTCCATCTCGGCACGGTCGGCATAATACTGCCGCAGGCTCTCGCGCATGGCCTCGCGCATCGCGGTCAGCGATTCGCAGCGGCCGACCTCGCGGGCAAAGGTATCATCCAGATCATAGGGCTTGCGCGTGCGGATCTCGTGCACGACGCATTCAAACTTTGCGGGCTTGCCCGCGAGCGCCTCGTGCGGATAGTTTTCCGGGAAGGTTACAAGCACCGTGACATGGTCGCCGGGGTTTTTGCCGAGAAGCTGCTCCTCAAAGCCGGGGATGAATGCGCCGCTGCCGAGCGTGAGCGTCTGGTTTTGCGCCGTGCCGCCCTCAAAGGCGATGCCGTCGCAGCTGCCGGAGTAGTCGAGCACCAGCTCGTCGCCCAAGGTGGACGGGCGTCCGGTGACAGGGGTAATGGCAGGCGTCTGCTGGCGCAGACGCTCCAACTGGCGGTCGATCTCCTCCTCCGTGACCTCGACGTGCTCGAGCTTTTCCTTCAGATTTTTATATTGAAAGTCCATATTGTCTCCTTACATAGCTAATTTCAGCGAGGTAATCAGCAGATCGCCCGCGACGACGCGATCCTCCGCGGCAAAGCCCTCGGCAAAATTCGCGGTGTAGAGCAACTGCGCATTGGGCGGAAATTCCTCGTCGCCCTCCCAGACGATCAGGCGCAGGCGGTAATTGTCCAGAAAATCGAACTCATAGGCAGCGTCGCCGTGCCGCAGCGGAAGACCGCCGAGCTTTTCCGCCGCCGTGCGGAATTTGGCCACGCGCGTGCCGAAGGTGAAGGCCGCACGCGTCAGTACGCGCCCGGTGAAGGGCTGGATATAAAGCTCGCCCCACGGCATTTCGCGGAAGGTCTTGAACTCCTGCGAAGCGGGCGTGCGCTTGCCTTCGAGCAGATAGCGCAGCAGGAACGTTTGTGCGGGCAGGCTGTGAAGCGCAAGGCCGTCGGTATCCGCGCGGACGGCAGCACTCGGATGAGCAATGTGGTAGGTCACACCGAGCAGACGGGCGGTGAATTCCCCATTTTCAAAGGGTACGCTCAGCCGTGTGCAGGCTTCCTGCGGGTCGAGCGCCGCAAATTTCTCGCGGTAGTGCTCGAAGGGAACTTCTTCTTTATGGTTTTCGACCTGCATACTCAATCCTCCAGATCGGCAAAGCGCGAAGCGTCGGTGTGCGGCAGGAAGCAGGCAGCCACAAAGGCATCCATATAGCCCGGATGGGTGGACAGCTCCATGTAGGTCATGTTTTTGGCGACCTCCTCGACCTTCTGTGCGGCCTCGTCCGACAGCGCCATGGTGTAAGCGCCCGCGAGCGAGGAGTTGCCGATGTAGTGGAACAGCTCCAGAGGTACGTTCGGGAACATGCCGATGCGCACGGCATTTTTCATGTTGATGCCGCTGCCGATGCCGCCCGCGACATACACGCCTTCAATCACGCTCTGATCCATGTCCATCGCGGACAGCAGCGTGTCGATCGCGGAGTAGATCGCACCCTTGGCGCGGATGAAATTGAGAATATCGACCTCATTGAGGGCGACTTCGCGCTCCGTGGCGGATTCTTCCGGGAAGGCGAGAATATAGCGCCCTGTGCCGTGGTGGTCGCGCACGACGCGGCGGCCCTCGCGGACGAACAGCCCCTTGGAATTGATGATGCCGGTACGGAACAGCTCGGCGATGGTATCGATGATGCCGCTACCGCAAAGGCCGACGGGCTTCTGTCCCGCCTCGCCGATAATGCCGAAGGTCGGCTCCATGCTGTCCTGATCGATGACGCAGGATTCGATCGCGCCGTCCGTTGCACGCATGCCGCAGGAGATGTCACCGCCCTCAAAGGCCGGGCCTGCCGAGCAGGCGCAGGACATCAGAAAGTCGCGGTTGCCGAAAACGATCTCACCGTTGGTGCCGAGGTCGATGAACAGCGACAGCTCGTCTTTGTTCCAGATCATGCCCGCAAAGGTACCCGCCGTGATGTCGCCGCCGACGTAGGAACCGATATTCGGCGCAATGAGAATCTGTGCATCGGGATGTGCGGGCAGCCCAATGTCGCCGGCCTTCAGGCCGTCCCAGTGGAAGAATGCCGGAATGTACGGCTCCATACGTACGGGGTCGGTGTCCACGCCGACGAACAGATGGTTCATCGTGGTGTTTGCACCCACGCACAGACGCAGAATACGGCGCGCAGAGATCTTTGCATCCTTGCACATCTCCGCGATCAGCGGGACGAGCGTCTCCTTGATGATGGCGTCCTGCAATTTCCTGCGGCCGCCGGGTTTGCCCTGTTCAATGATGCGGTTGATGACGTCCGCACCGTAGCGAATCTGGCCATTGCCGCCGGAGGCCTTGGACAGCAGCCGCCCATCCTTGAGGTCGAACAGCACGGCCGAGACCGTCGTTGTGCCGATGTCGATGCCGAGACCGCACATGGGTGCGGTGTCGTCCTGACCCGTTACGTCGTAGACAGTGAAAGTGCCGTTTTTCTCCTCGCCCAGCACACGCACGCGCCATTCGGCATCGCGCAGCGCCTTGGGAAGGCGGCTCATTGCATAAAACGGCAGCTTGATCTCGGTGCAGCCGGTCGCGTCCTCCAGCGCACGCGTCAGACGCTCGTTGTCGGGCATGGTGTCCTCGAGCGTCGGCTCGGAAAGCGCCAGATCGACCGCGCGGAAGCAGTTGTCCAGACGGATGCCCGCTTCCTTCACGCCTGTGAGCAACGCGTCAAAGATCGCGACTTCTTCGCCGGTGGAGAGATCGGCGGTTTTCATGCGGCTGCGGTAGGCCGAGGCGATGTCCGGTACCTGCACCGTCACGTCCGAGCGGGCGTAGGTGCAGCAGGACAGACGCCAGCCGTCGGCGTATTCCTCATTGGAAATGTGAGAGGTTTGCAGTCCCTCGACCTCGCCGGAGACGAGCTTCACGCGGCACTTACCGCAAGAGCCGTTGCCGGAGCAGGGTGCGTCTATGGCGACGTTGGCCTTGCGCGCGGCATCGAGCAGGGTTTCTTCGGGGGAGACCGAGATTTTCACCGGCGCTTCGCCGTTTTCAAAGGTAAAGGTCAGTTCAAACATGGAAATTCTCGACTTTCTTATTGTTTCGGTACGACTGCGAGGAAGCAAAGCTCGCTGTCGCCGTGATTTTTCATGGTATGGGTGCCGCCCTTGGGGCAGTAGTGCACCTGCCCGGCCGTGACAGTCTCGGGTTCACCGTTCATGGTGATGCTGGCCGTGCCGGAAAGAATATAGATGATCTCACAGGAATCGGTATGCGTGTGCATTCCGATGGAGGAGCCGGGCAGCAGACGGCCGCGCATGATCGTGCAGCGTTCGTCACCCGACGGGCGGCGCAGAAGGCTGCCCTCGCCGCCCTTGAAGCCCGCGGCTTCCAGCTCCGTGATCTTGGAAAAATCGATCAGCATGGTGGGTTCTCCTTTTTGATGGTGCGGTTTTTGAATTGCCTGAAGATGCCTCGGAAACGGGGAGGGCTTGCGCCCTCCCCGTTGATTTGGAAAAGGGGAATTACATCAGCGGCTCCAGACCCAGAACCGGATGGTTTTTCTCGGTCAGGAAGTCCATCAGCGCGTCGCAATCCTCGCAGATGGTCTCGTCCGCGATCATGTCGCAGAAGTTGTCAATGCCGTAAAGCTCCTTGGCGGTCTTGTTCAGACGCTCGGCAACGTCGTCCTTCAGCTCCTTGGGCATCCAGACGATGCGCTCGATGCCGCCCTCGGCCGCGATGAACTTCTTCGAGGAGATGAAATGACGGCCGTGACCCATATAGCCCGGCGTTTGCACGCCGCCGCCGGTGCAGGAGGCCAGCTCGCCGAAGGTCATGCCCACGGGCGTCATGCCCTTGTACTCACGGTTGACGACGATGAAGCCGTTGGAGACCGGCTCGATGCCGCAGATGCATTCAAAGCAGCCGCAGGAGGTCATCGGGTCTTCCAGGATGGAGTACAGCGTGACGTTTTCGACCGCGCCGTGCGTCGCTTCCTTAATCATCTTGTTGACGGATTCATAGCGGCCGGTGCGCTCGTCAAGGCAGCCCTCCTTGAAGATGGGCTGGCAGGGGCCCTGCGGATTCAGCTCGTTGGTTGCCTTGGCATCCAGCCACGACACGGCGCCGCACAGACCCAGACGTTCCGGGGTGACCACGCAGCAGTGCGCGGGCGCGAAGGACTGGCAGAGAATGCAGGTGTAGAAGCGATCGACGGATTCGTCGGTCATGGAGAGCAGACGGTCGTCTCTGGCGTTGTAGCGCGGCATGGCGACTTCGTCGCGGAATTTCTCGGCTTCGGCCTCGTCGGTGATGAATGTGACCTGACACTTGTCAACGACAGCGTCAAATTCATCCATAATCATGTGATACAGCACTTCGCCGAAATGGTGCAGACGCAGACCCTTTTCAAAAGCGTCGTTGGAAACACGCAGACGAACCTGATTGCGCTGGCCGGTGTGCATGACGCCCTCCATGTAGTTGAACCAGGTGTGGATCTTGCGTTCGATGACGGACTCGAAGTCCGCCTGCATCTTCACACCGCAGACGTCGATCTTGGTCACGAGGGCAAGATTCTTCTCGCCGCCGTCGAGATCCTTGCCGATGAGGGTGATTTTGTGATCCTCGACGTTGTCGCACATAGAGACCAGCTCTGCCGTGGCGTTTTTGCCCGACCAGAACTCGTTGTGCATGTCGGCCTTGCGGATGATCTCGCCCTCGAACGCGGCGGCGAAGGCCACGGGGATGGGCAGCTCCTTGGACTTGATCTTGATGTTGCGCAGCTCGAGGGAGCGCTTGACGGTCAGGTCGTGGTCGCACACGGATTCCAGTGCACCGGGAACCTGATTTTCGCCCAGATCGATGTCCACGACGACCGGGAAGCCCAGCGCGATGGCGCCTGCGCCCGCGGAGACGACGACGGAGTCAATCGCGCCGAAGGTGTTGACAAAGGCGGGAACGCGCTCCTTGGTATATTTCAGCAGACCGGCCAGATCGCCCGGCTGCACGTTGCCGAAGATCAGCGCCGCGCGAATGGCGACGGTGACGACGTGAATGACGCTCGTCACGTCGTGACCCAGCGGCACGATGCGGAATTCCAGACCCATTTTCACGCCGCCCTCGGCGCACTGCTCGATCACGTCGCCGACGAGGAAGGTCATAATGCCCTTGGACTGATAGTCCTTGACGACCTTGACGGTGTTGGCGGGATCGTCAGCCTTGCCCAGCACGACGGCCACGCCCGGAATATCGCCCGTGACCAGCGGGACGCCCAGTGAACGGATGACGGGGTCGGGAACGAAACCGATGCCGGAATCGGCAGCGTAGGGATCGCCGCCCTCGACATATTTCAGACCCTCGAGGATCTCGGCACCGACGGCGGTGGCAAGACCGGCGTTGAGCGCCTGACCCAGATCCTCCTGATTGGTGATGAGGCTTTTCAGGACGCCCACGCAGGCGGGCAGATCGCCCAACTTCGTGACCTTGACGCCCGTAGCGGCATAGATCGTGGGGAAGTAGTACGCGGTGTCCGGGAACGCGAGTGCCTTGTCTGCGCCATACTTGGCGATTGCGTCATTGACCGCACCTTCGGTCAGGCCGGCGACGGCATTCGAGCCGCCATAGATCAGATCGGTTAATACACTCATGTTGTTTCCTCCTGAAAAAATTATTGATTCTTCGGGTTATCAACGGATGGACAATGGAAAATGCGCTTTTTGGGAAGTTTGCAGGGGTTCTGCGTTTCTAAACCAAAAAGCGGCTGCACCCAGCCCTGTAAAACAGGGCTGGGTGGGGGGATTTTTGCTTAAATCTCCAGATAGCTGTCGGAGTACAGCTCGTTGTTCTTGAAGATGTCGCAGGACTTGATGGTCTCCATCAGGCGCAGGTCGTTCGGGTTGACGATGGCCGAGGTCAGGCCCTGCATCATCGCCATAGCGACGAGTGCGGAGTCCATGATCGGGCGCAGCGCCTTCGGTGCACCGTTGGAGTTGTTGGACAGACCGCCGGTGGACTTCAGACCTTCGTCGGCGAACAGCTTGATGGCGTTCAGAACGTCCATCTGCTTGTCCTGCATGCCCTTGACGACCAGGAACAGCGGGTCGAACCACAGATCCTCGGCCTCCATGCCCAGTGCCATGCCGCGATCAAGCATGGTATGGCAGTGGTGCATACGCTCGTCATTGTCCTTCGCAATGCCGTCGGCGGAGCAGAGGGCGATGACGATGGCGTCGTTGGCGGCAGCCAGATCGATGTTGGAGATACGGGAGCCTGCGTCGGCGGAGTTGACGATGGGCTTGCCGTTCGTGCGGTTATAGACGCGGATACCGGCTTCGATGGCCTTCTTGTTGGCCGTATCGAGCGCCAGAGGCACGTTGTTGAAGTTCTCCTGCAGCAGCTTGACCGCCCAGGTCATAAGCTCGGGGCCGTTGGACTCGGCAGGGCCGATGTTGACGTCCAGATAGGTGGCGCCGGCCTTGATCTGCTGCGCAGCACGCTCCAGAATGGGATCGGGGTTGAAGGTGGCCATGGCCTCACGGATGACCGGGCTGATGCAGTGAATGCGCTCACCGATGGTGACGAACTTCTTCGACTCGACGTTGCGGGTCTTGTAGGTCACGCCCAGATCCTTGTGCGCGATCTCCGGAATGACCAGCTTGGAGAAGTCGATGGGCGCGTTCTCGTCCACGGCGGGCTTCTTTTCCTCTGCGGGCTTCTTGGAGGCAGCGACGGCTGCGGCAGCCTTGATGTGCTCGCCGTCCTTGAGGAACTTGACGATCTCGACGGCCTCACGGGTGCCGACGACGACATTCCACTCAGGCAGCTTGTCCTGAATTTCGCCCTTCATGACGGCAACCTTGCCGGGGATGACCAGCGTGCGGTTGTTGATCTTGGAGGCGATGTCATATTCGTCAAAGAACTTCTTGACCGAGGAGGAGGAGAACTTACCGGCGGCCCATGCGGTCAGAACGGACATGCCGGAGGCATCCGTGATGAGCAGGTTCACAGGCACGTTGGAGCGCTCGATTTCACCGGAGACCAGGAAGTAGGTCAGCGCGAAGTCCACCGTCATCAGGCAGGGATCGTCCGGGCCTGCGCCGTTCATCGGGTAGATGCCGGGCGCGACCTTCATGGGCTTCTGCGGGTCGGTGTAGACGTTCTGGCGCAGGCCGTACAGAGGCAGAGCCTCGGCATAGCGCATCTGCTCCATGACGATGATGGAGCCGTATTTCAGGGTGAACATCGCGGCCAGTGCGGTCTGCAGATGCAGGTCACCCTTGGCGATCTTTGCAAGGTTGACAATGGAGGGATAGCCGAAGGTGCGGTCGCCGTCCTTCAGAGCGGTGCGGCGCACGAGCACGGCATTGGCCAGCGTTTCCTTGGCATCCTTGCCGGTGACATCGAGAATGAGGTTCTTGTTGCCGGCGGCCTCGAGCTTGGCGACGGTGTCATGCAGCTCGGCAAGGTCGCTGCCGCGCACGCCGAGGACGACGCCTGCTTCCATGGCGATGGCGCTCATTTCGGCAAAGTTTTCCGCATTTGCGCCGTTCAGGATGGGCTTGCCGTCCTTGCACAGCGCCAGTGCCTTCTTTGCGCACTCGGGGCATTCGCAGTCAAGAATAAGGGTGCGGTTTGTGGCCATGGCCTTCTTGACAAGGTCTTCCCACTTGTCCGCGGAATCCTTTTCGCAGTGCACGAGCACGAATTCGACATATTCGCGCTCACCGATGCGCTCGTAATCGACCTTCTGCAGATCGGCCAGCTTCTCGTCGGCCTTGGCTTCGTCCATGCAGGTGCAGACCGGCACGGCAAAGCGGTTGCGGGAGACGAGCGTCTTTTCATGACGGAACAGAACGGTTTCGCCGCCGAGCTTGATGTCGCTGCCGACGGTCAGGGTCTTCATGGGAGGCGCGGTGGCCTCGGAGAGCTTCGCCTTGGCTTCTTCGGAGAAGTACGGGCATTTGTCAATAGAGGCGGCGCCCTGCGCGACCTTCATGCAGAAGGCCATACAGGTCGGGCTGCCGCATTCCTTACAGTTCTTCTTGGGAGAGAGCTTGAAAATATCCAAACCTTTCAGTGCCATTGTTGTTTCCTCCTTCCGCTCAGACCAAAGACTCGATCATGGTCGCAACGGCCTTGATCGCAGCGGGATGACGCATAATGACTGCGTCGGAGCCGCCGGTCAGGCAGGCAGATGCCGTGGTGATCTCCATTTCGATGCCGCGCTCCTCGGCGTCGCCCCATTCGGGCATATCCTTTTCGGACATTACGGATTCCTTGACGCTCCACGTTTCGGGAGAGACGGGCGTGATGATGGGCATCTGGAGCTGGTCGTCGCTCTGCGCCAGCGCAGCGGCGCGGATGCGGTCGAGGGTGGAAGCAACGTACTCATAGCCGTAGCCTGCGGCGGCGGAGCCTGCGTTCATCACGATGGAATCGGCGGGCACGCCCAACTGGGTGAGCAGCACGTTGAGCTGTTTTGCAAGGTTGATGTCCACGGCGGACTCAGCGCCGACCTTCTGGCCGTAAGCCAGAGCGACGGAAGCACCGACGGACTTGTAGTCCTCCTCGCGGGCGGAGAGGACAAGGATGTTCCGGCCCTGCAGGGCTTCGGAGATCTTGGAGAACAGGTCTGCGTCTTTTTCGATGTTCTTGCAGCCCATGATGACCAGCGGCAGATCGGTCGCGGCGGCGACGGACTTTGCAAGCTCGACGCACTCCTCGACGGACTTATTCTCGCCGTTGGGGTCTGCACCCTCGAGGTGCAGGCAGATGAAGGACGCGCCGTGCATAGTCTCGACGCGCTTTGCCATGTCGGCCACGGTCTCGCAGCCGGCATAGAATTCCTGAAGGCCCTTCTGCGGATAGGCAGCCAGACCTCCGTCAGTCAGCTCTACGCCGATCTTCGGTGCGTTCGCAATGGGCGCGTCGAAGGCGTAGAAGGGCAGGACGTTATTTCCGCCGAACTTGACAGCCTTGTCGCCAGTGCCGATGGTGACAGTGCTGATCGAGGAATTGAACGCCTGCTTTTTTGCTTCAAAAGCCATTTCTTATGTTCCTCCTGAAATGAATATGTTTCCAAAAACGGGTTTGCTTGGAAGATGCGGGATCAGAGATTGAGCGACTGCATCACGCCGCGCAGCGCCTGCTTCATGGGGCTGCCGTCGGGGATCTTCGCGCTTGGACGGCCCTCACAGTCGGCTTCGTAGACATTGTCGTCCTGCGGGAGAACGCCTGCAAGCTCCAGACCGTGCTTTTCGATCTCCTCGCGCACACCGGCGTTCAGCTCGCCGTTGGGCGCACGGTTGACGATCAGCTTCATTGTACCGGGCTTGAGATTCAGCTCTTTGACCATCTCCGCAATGCGGGCGACGGCCTGAATGCCGCGGCGGGAGCAGTCGGACACCAGCAGCAGCGTGTCGACGTGCGGCAGCGTGCCTCTGGCGATGTGCTCCATGCCCGCCTCGTTGTCGATGACCATGTAGCGGTAAGCGCCGATGTACTTGTCAATCTGCGTCTTGAGTACGCCGTTGACATAGCAGTAGCAGCCCTTGCCCTGTGTTCTGCCCATGACGAGCATGTCAAAATCGTCCTCCTCCACGAGTGCGGAGTTGAAACGGAATTCGGCATAGTCTGCCTTGGTCATGTTCTTCGGGATGACGTCGCCGCGCAGCTCCGCCTGCGCCATTTCCTCACGGATAGCGCCCAACGTGGTCTCGACCTCGACGCCCAGAACCTCGTTGAGGTTGGAGTTTGCGTCGGCGTCCACGACCAGAAGCGGCGTTTTGCCTGATTTTACAAGGAAATCGACGATCATGCCGCAGACGGTGGTTTTGCCGACACCGCCTTTACCGGCAACTGCGATGGTATGGGTCATGGTAAATGCTCCTTTGCGCTTCGCACGGGGGCGGGACGTCCCGCCCCCGCACAAAAGCGATTACAACGAAATCAGATGAGGTCGAGCAGGCCGGCTTCCTTGGCAATGCGGGCGACATCGTCGTACTTGTTCAGTGCGTACAGATGGATGCCGTTGATGCCGCAGGCGCGGTACTGGTCGATCTGACGGATGGTGTACTCGATGCCGGCTTCCTTGAACGCGGCCTTCTTGCCCTCGACGTCGGCCTCGAAGCAGGCCTCGTCGCCCTTGGCGGTCTTGAGACCGACGGAGAAGGGGTTCGGGAAGATCCAGTACTTGGAGATCAGGCGGCAAAGCTCACGATCCATCACGCAGCCGTTGTGCGACAGCGCCATGTTGATCGTAGCGGCCTGATCGAGCACGGGCATGATGCCCACATCGACGGGCATCCAGATACCGGCGGCGCGGATGGCGTCGAGCCAGTAGCGGAACTGATCCATGTCCCAGCAGAGCTGCGTCATGATGTAGTCGGCGCCGTTGTCCTGCTTCTGCTTCAGATAGGCGATGTCGGCCTCGAGGCTGCGGCAGGCGATGTGGCCCTCGGGGGAACCGGCTACGGCGATGGTGAACTTGTCGCCGAATTCCTGACGGACGAACTTGACAAGCTCGGTTGCATAGTGCAGGTCGCCGCCGGTGCCCTTCCAGCCAAAGGGAAGGTCGCCGCGCAGAGCGAGCATATGGTCGATGCCGTTGTCCAGATAGGTCTGGAGCTGGTCACGGATGCTCTCCTTGGTGTTGCCGATGCAGGTGAAGTGGGTGACGGGCGTGCACTTGCCGTCGGCCTTGATCTTCTTGAGAACCTCAAGGTTCTTGCCGACGTTGCTGCCGCCTGCGCCGTAGGTGCAGGAAATGTAGTCGGGGTTCAGCGTGTAGAGCTTTTCCAGCACGCCGCCTTCGCCGCACAGCTTTTCCATGCCGACGTCGGTCTTCGGGGGGAATACCTCGAACGAGAATGCGTTGCGCTGTTCAAAAATATCAGCTACGCTCATGGTTGTTGCCTCCTAAAAATATGTGTTTATTTTACGCCGCGCAGGAAACCCGTTGCAGCGCATTCCAATACAACTTTATCGTATCACAACTTGTCCATAAATTCAAGCGGTTTTCTCGGGAAACGCGCAGAAAAGTTCGTGCGGATCGCAGAAAGCACCGGCACAGACGCCGCAGAAATTGCACAGGCGCACAGGGGAGACGTTCCGCCTCCGGAAAGGTCGTCGCCTACGGCTTTGCCACCGCATTTTTCTTTCGGCTGTGCAGAGCCTCGTCCTTGACCTGTAACATCAGGCGCTTGACTGCGTCATCGAAAAACTGCCGCTTTTCCTTCCCCAGACCGGCGTAGACGCGAGCCATGGTGGAAAGATTCTCCCACAGGGGGGTGTTTTTGATGTCGCCCAGCGTGCGGTTGTCCGAGCCTTGCAGGACGGTGAACACCAGCTCGGTGAGCTTTTTGCGGTCCTCGTCGGAGAGCGTCTCGAGCCAGCCATCGATCACGGCATCCGAATGCCGGCCGAAGGACGAACGCTCCGGAGCCGCCACAAGATGCGTGCCGCTGATCTGCCACGTCAGAGGGTCGTGCTGGTTCACGGCCACGCCACTGCTTTCGATGATGCGCGATTCGGTCTCACTCTCCAGAAATGCACCGACGATGGACGATTCCGGCAGAAACTTCTTCACCTTCGGCGCGACGGCGTGGTAGCCGCTGCACTGCAAAAACCGCTCGGAAAAGCCGGGACCGTCGTTGTTGTAGACCGTGTTCAGGCGCTTTTGCTGCCGCGCCAGAAGATACGCACCGGCAAAAACAGCCAGATTGCCGCCCTTGGAATGCCCCGTGATCCAGATGGGAATACGCGGGAAAGCGTCGCAGATCTCACGGGCGTAGTAGGCCGCCTGCTTCTGTGCGGGAATGACCGGCGCGTAGCTGATACGGCAGTCCTCCTCCCAACCGATGAGCGTGTCGTCCGTGCCGCGGAAGGCAATGACCGCGCCGCCCGTGGGAAGCAGGAAGGTCACGGCGGCGAACTGCATTTTCTGCGCCTCGTCGTGAATAGTTTTATAATGTATGGCCGTTACGGAAGCAAAGCGCGGCGTTTTGGCCGCCTGCATCAGAAGCTCCAGCCGCCCGACCAGAGAGCTGCGCGGCGAGACCATCGTCCTGCGCACAACGGGTGCTGCGGCCGACAGCGGCGTGCCGTCTGCGACTTCGGAATAGTCCAGATAGGAAAACACGGCAAAGGCCAGCGCGTCGGCCTCATTCAGGGGTGCGGCATCGAAACACAGGTCGCCGCGCCAGCGCAGATAAGTAAAGAGATTTTCGTTCGGATGCTCCATGTAAAGTCCCTCCGCAGATTTGATCGCCTACATTATAACATATGCGGGAAAAAATCGCAACGGCGGAGCAGTTCGCATTTTTTACAGAAAACGTTGCTTTTTCGGCGGAATTGTGCTATCGTATGTATGACTTTTAAGATGGGAGGGGATCGCCGTGCGGCGTGCCGTGTGCATTGTTTTCGGAGTCATCGCGTGTGTGCTGCTGCTCACCGGCACGGTTTTTGCAGCCGATGCGGAGATCTCCAGCCTGACGACCGACGTGACCGTCAATGACGACGGCTCCGCGCAGGTCACCGTGACGGCCGAGACCGTCTTTTCCGCGCCCGTGCAGAGTGTGCGCATTCCTCTTGGCGCGGGGGCAAAGAACATCGTGCTGTCCGGCTGGGCATACAGAAAAACGACGGTGGACGGCGTGACCTGTCTGGTCGTGACGAATGACGCGGGCTTTTCCGGGAAGCAGACCTTTGCCTGCACCTACACGCTGCCAAGCTCCGTGACGGAATCCGCCTCTGGCCAGAGCTTCCGGCTTTACGCACCGCAGACGGGCTGGGAATTCCCCATCGATCAGATGACGCTGCGCGTGACCTTCCCCTTTGCCGTGACCTCCGTTCCCACATGGACGAGCGGCTATTTTGACGACATCATCGACAATTACCTGAA
Source organism: uncultured Oscillospiraceae bacterium (assembly GCA_934667815.1). GTDB lineage: Bacteria > Bacillota > Clostridia > Oscillospirales > Oscillospiraceae > JAZOXB01. Next base: position 39,550 of record CAKUMO010000018.1, on the reverse strand, counting down.
TATAGACGTGACGGAGAACACCGTCACCGCGACCTCGATCACCGCATTGAAGGATCACGAGACGCTGCGCATGGATCTGCAATTCGACATGGGCAGCTTCCGCATCGGCAGCCTGCCGGGCGCGACTGCGACGGTCGACACGCTGCTGTTTTTCGCGCTGTTCCTGCTTGCACCGGTGTACTGGTTCTTCTTCCTGCGCTACGGCTTTCTGCTTCCGCACGCGCAGCAGACCGCCGGTACGGATTTCACTGCGGGCGAGGTGCCCTGCCAGCTCTACGGCAAGCTGGCCGACCCGGGCGGGATGCTTGCGCACTGGGGAAATCTCGGTTATGTGCGCATCGTGCGCTCACGGCGCGGCAGAGTCCTGCTTTATAAGCAAATGGAAATGGGCAACGAGCGAAAGCCCGTCGAGCGGAAGTTCTTCAACACGATCTTCCGCAATTCGGGCGTCTGCGATGCCGACAGCCGCCGCTTTGCCGAGGCAAGCCAGCAGATGCGCCGCTCCGTCCGCCGCGGCTGGCTGAGACGGCTCTTTTCCCCGCGCAGCGGAAGCCCATTGCTTCTGCGCGGCTTCGGCCTTGCAGCGGGATTGCTGTACGGTGTGATGTGCTTTGATCTGCTGCTGCCCGCAGGCGGCGTGCGCTGGATCGGGATCGTGCTTCTGGCGCTTCTGATGGGCTTTGCGCACTATCTTTTGCAGCGGGCAGTCTGGACGGCGCTCGACCGCGGCCGCAGGCCGTGGCTGCTGCTGGGCTTTGGCGCACTGGTGTTTCTCGTGATCGTCGGCATTTCCGCCGGACGCAAGCTGGTGCTGTTCTGCGACGTGCTGCTGCAAATTTTCTGCGCACTGACGACCATCTTCGGCGGCAAACGCACGCGGATCGGTCAGGAGCAGGCCAAGCGTCTGCTCGGGCTGCGCCGTTTCCTGCGCCGCGCCGATCAGGCCGAGCTGCAAAAGCTCATGAAGCAGGATCCGCAGTATTTTTACCGCATGCTGCCCTTCGCCGACACGCTGGGCGTGGCCGCGCCCTTTGTGCGGCACACGGGAAAGCTCACGCCGGAGGCCTGCGAGTGGCTTGCCGACGCCGAGCGCCGCACGCGCACGCCCGAGGATTTTTATCAGCTCTATTTGCAGACCTTCAGCGTCCTGCGTGCAGAGCGCTACCGTCCGCCTGCGGCGCATAAGAACCGCCGCCTGCCGCCGCGCGTTGCCACCGAAGCGCCGGCACGCACGGCGCCGCAGAGACCGCATCGCCGCACGGAATATGACTATGACGAATAAGGAGCCTATATGGAGGAATATCAGTTTTATGCTCTCGTGTCCCGTATGCGCTACATCACGCGCTGGGGGCTGATGCGCAATACGTTTTCCGAGAACGTGCAGGAGCACAGCCACATGGTTGCAGTGCTGGCGCATGCGCTTGCCCTCATCCGGCGGGATATTCTCGGCATGCAGGCAGACCCCGAGCGCTGCGCGGTCGCCGCACTGTTCCACGATGCCTCGGAGATTCTCACGGGCGACCTGCCGACGCCGGTAAAATATTACAACCCCGACATCAAAACGGCCTATAAGCAGGTCGAGCACGTCAGCGGCACGCGCCTTTTGGAAATGCTGCCGCCGCAGCTACGCGAGAACTATGCGCCGCTGGTCTATGAATCCGACGAAAGCGTGCATGACATTGTCAAGGCGGCCGACAAGCTCTCGGCGCACATCAAGTGCATCGAGGAGCTGAAGGCGGGCAATCAGGAGTTTTCTTCCGCCGCCGAGCAGACGCGCGGTGCACTCGAAGCCATGCGCCTGCCGGAGCTGGACTGGTTCATGGAGCACTGCCTCGACAGCTTCGGCAAGAATCTGGATCAGCTTTGATAGTTCCTGCCGCTGCGCAAGCGCAGCGGCATTCAGACTGTCAAAAAACGATCCGGCCAAAAGTTTCGGAGGGAAGGATAGTGCGAGAGGGAACCGTCAGGGTTCCCTTTCGCGTTCAATAACCCGCCGCAGCGGCATTTTTTGCGTCTTGGAAAAAATGCACGAGAGGCGGCTGATTTTTCACCGCAAAAATGTATGAAATTTTTTTGAAAAATTGAGAAAAACGGTTGAATTTTGCCGCGATTTATCATAGAATATTCCAAGTGGTGTTTTCGGAAAAATCCCGCGGACACCGGACAAATTTTTCATCTGCAAGGAACGTTTCCCATGCTCAATGTCGTTCTCGTTGCGCCGGAGATCCCGCAAAACACCGGCAACATCGCCCGCACCTGCGCCGCGACCGGCTCTGTCCTGCATCTGGTCAAGCCGCTGGGCTTCGATATTTCCGAGCGTGCCGTCCGTCGCGCCGGATTGGACTACTGGCACTTTGTGGACGTGCGCGTCTATGAAAATCTGGACGAGCTGTTCGCCCGCTGCGATATCCGCCAGATGCGCCTGTTTTCCACCAAAGCTCCAAGGAGCTATGTCGAGGCCGATTATGCCGACGGCTGCTTCCTGTTCTTCGGGCGGGAGACGAAAGGGCTTCCGGAGGACTTTCTCGAGGCGCACTACGACAACTGCGTCCGCATCCCCATGCGCGAGGAGGCACGTTCCCTGAATCTCAGCAATTCCGTGGCCGTCGGCGTCTTTGAGGCGCTGCGGCAGCAGGAATTCCCACATCTGCGTGACTATGGAAAAATGAAGCATATCTAGGAGGTACCCGTATGAATTACAACAAGAAATCTGTCCGTGACATCGACGTACAGGGCAAGAGAGTCCTCTGCCGCTGCGACTTCAACGTCCCCACCAAGGACGGCAAAATCACCAGTGACAAGCGCATCGTCGCCGCACTGCCGACCATCGAATATCTGGTCTCGCACGGCGCGCGCGTCATCCTCTGCTCGCACATGGGCAAGCCCAAGGGCGAGTGGAAGCCCGAGCTTTCCCTCAAGGTCGTCGCCGACCGCCTGACCGAGCTTCTCGGCAAGCCCGTTATCATGGCCGCCGACGTTGTCGGCGAGGATGCCAAGGCCAAGGCCGCCGCGCTCAAGGACGGCGACGTGATGCTGCTTGAGAACGTCCGCTACATGAAGGGCGAGACCAAGAACGACCCGGAGCTTTCCAAGGAGCTGGCTTCCATGGCCGACATCTTTGTCAATGACGCGTTCGGCACCGCGCACAGAGCGCATTCGTCCACTGCGGGTGTAGCTGACTACCTGCCCGCCGTCTGCGGCTTCCTCGTGGAAAAGGAAGTTTCCATCATGGGCAAGGCGCTGGCCGACCCGACCCGCCCGTTCGTGGCCATCCTCGGCGGTGCAAAGGTCTCCGACAAGCTCAATGTCATCAACAATCTGCTTGAAAAGGTCGATACCCTCATCATCGGCGGCGGCATGGCTTACACCTTCCTGGCTGCCAAGGGCTACGCCGTCGGCAAGTCCCTGCTCGACAACGAGAAGATCGACTACTGCCGCGACATGATGAAGAAGGCCGAGGAGAAGGGCGTCAAGCTCCTGCTGCCGGTCGATACGGTCGTCGCTTCCGATTTCCCGAACCCCATTGACGGCCCGATCGAGGTCGAGACCGTCGCGGCCGACGCCATTCCTGCCGATAAGGAAGGTCTGGACATCGGCGAAAAGACCCGTGCCCTTTTTGCCGAGGCTGTCAAGAATGCCAAGACCGTCGTCTGGAACGGCCCGATGGGCGTGTTCGAGAACCCGACGCTCGCCAAGGGCACCATCGCCGTGGCGCAGGCTCTGGCCGATTCCGATGCCGTGACCATCGTCGGCGGCGGCGACTCCGCAGCTGCCTGTGAGCAGCTCGGCTTTGCAGATAAGATTACCCACATTTCCACCGGCGGTGGCGCTTCTCTGGAATTCCTCGAGGGTCTGGAGCTGCCCGGCATCGCCTGCTTACAGGACAAAGAATAAAGGAGAAGAAACATGAACCGTAAATACCGCAAAACGCTCATCGCCGGTAACTGGAAGATGAACAAGACGCCCTCCGAGACCAAGGCGTTCATGACCGAGCTCAAGGCCCAGCTTCCCAAGGGCCGCTGGTGCGACATCGCCCTGTGCGTGCCCGCCGTGTGCATTCCCGCTGCCGTCCGTGCCATGCGTGAGACCCGTGTAGGCATTGGTGCAGAGAACTGTAATGCCAACGCCTCCGGCGCTTACACCGGCGAGATTTCCACCGGCATGCTGCTCGACGCAGGCTGCAAGTATGTCATCCTTGGCCACTCCGAGCGCCGCGCCATGGGCGAGACCGACGCCGAGATCAATGCCAAGACGCTGGCCGCGCTGGATGCCGGCCTGATCCCCATCGTCTGCTGCGGCGAGACGCTCGAGCAGCGCGAGGCGGGCATCACCGAGGAATGGATCTCCATGCAGATCAAGCTGGCGCTGGCCGGGGTTCCCGAGGAAAAGAGCCGCCGTCTGGTCATCGCATATGAGCCCATCTGGGCCATCGGCACCGGCCGCACCGCGACGCCCGAGCAGGCCGAAGAAGTCTGCGAGCATATCCGCTCCATCGTCCGCAAGCTGTTCGGCTCCAAGAATGCCCGCGCGACCACCATTCTCTATGGCGGCTCCATGAACGAGAAGAACGCCTTCGAGCTGCTGGCTCAGCCGGACATCGACGGCGGTCTGATCGGCGGCGCGTCCCTCGTGCCCGAGAAGTTCGTGAAGATCATCGAGGCGGCAAATCAGCCCGTAGCATAACATTTTTGTGCAAACTATACAAACGGCACCGAGAATTTTCTCGGTGCCGTTTTGCAACTTCATACTTTGTTTACAGAAAACGACGAGCAGATGTGCTATAATAAAGACGCCGGTGAATGCCGGGATTCCCCCGAAGCAGCCGCTTCGGGAAAGAGAGGCGATAGCTTGAACCTTCTGTTTTTCCTGACCCCTAAGGCTACCTGTACATATCTGTACGATGATTATACGCTCCGCCAGGCACTGGAGCGAATGGAAAATTCCGGCTATACCGCGCTGCCCATCCTCACGCGCGGCGGCGCATACTGCGGTACGCTCACCGAGGGCGACCTTTTGTGGGCCGTGAAGAATCTGTGCTGTATGGATCTGCGCGACACAGAGAATCACAGCATCATGTCCATTGCGCACCGGCGGGACAATCTTCCCGTTTCCGTTTCGACAGATATGCAGACGCTGCTTTTGAAGGCGACCGACCAGAACTTCGTGCCCGTCGTGGACGACAAGGGCGATTTCATCGGGATCGTCACCCGCCGCGCCATCATGCGGTTTTGTATGGAAAATCTCATCGTGCCGCAGATCGCAGAGGTAGGGTAGGAGATCGAAAATTGTGCAAAGCTCTCGAGGGCAGGCTGGTTCAGCCTGCCCTCGAGAGCTTTATATTTTGCCGAAGGACGGCGATTGCGTTTCAGGCCGGAGGAGCTGCCTCCTGCGCTCAATGCTCCGCCCAGTTGAGACTGCGGCCGACGGCCTTTGCCCAGCCTGCGAGGGCTTCGCGGCGGTGCGCGTCGTCCATCTGCGGCTCGAAGGTCACGTCGCACTGCCAGAGCTGCTTCAGCTCCTGTTGATTCTTCCAGAAGCCGACGGCCAGACCTGCCAGATATGCCGCGCCCAGTGCGGTCGTCTCGCGCACGACCGGTCGGCGTACCGGACGAGCAAGCATATCCGCCTGAAACTGCATGAGGAAGCGGTCGCGGCTTGCGCCGCCGTCTACGCGCAGCTCGGAAAGCGCTGCACCGGTGTCCTTTTCCATGGCCGTCACGAGATCCATACTCTGATATGCGATGGACTCCTGTGCTGCGCGGATAATATGCTCGCGCCGCGTGCCGCGCGTGATGCCGACGATCGCGCCGCGTGCGTACATGTCCCAATACGGCGCGCCAAGTCCCGTAAAGGCCGGAACAAAATACACGCCGCCCGTGGAATCGACCTTGCCTGCATAGTATTCCGCATCGCGCGATTCGGTCAGAAAACGCATCTCGTCGCGCAGCCACTGAATGACTGCGCCGCCGACGAACACGCTGCCCTCAAGGGCGTAGGTGACTGTGCCGTTCAGGCCGGCAGCGATGGTCGTGACCAGACCGTGACTGCTGGCGCAGGGCGTCTTTCCGGTGTTCATGAGCAGGAAGCAGCCCGTGCCGTAAGTATTCTTTGCCTCGCCGCGTTCAAAGCAGCACTGCCCGAACAGCGCGGCCTGCTGGTCGCCCGCCATGCCTGCGATGGGAATTTCGCAGCCCTGTAAATTGCAATAGCCCAGAATGCCGCTGCTGTCGCGCACCTCGGGCAGCATCTGCATGGGAATGTTCAGCGCGCTGCAAAGACGCTCGTCCCAGCGCAGACGGTGAATGTCAAAGAGCATCGTGCGCGAGGCGTTGGTATAGTCCGTGGCGTGAACTCTGCCGTCCGTGAGCTTCCAGAGAAGCCAGGTGTCCACCGTGCCGAACAGCAGCTCGCCGCGCTCGGCACGCGCCTGTGCGCCGGGAACATGGTCGAGAATCCAGCGAATTTTCGTGGCGGAAAAATAAGCGTCGAGCACGAGACCGGTCGTCTCGCGGATATAGCCGTCCAGCCTGTCCGCGCGCAGACGGTCGCACAGCTCGGCTGTGCGGCGGCACTGCCAGACGATGGCGTTACACACCGGCCGGCCGGTGGCTTTTTCCCAGACGACGGTCGTCTCACGCTGGTTCGTGATGCCGATGGCGGCAATCTCATGCACATCGATGCCGCTGCGCGTGACGGCCTCCATCATTACGCCGTACTGGCAGGAGTAAAGCTCCATGGGGTCGTGCTCGACCCAGCCGGACTGCGGATAGATCTGCGGAAATTCCTTCTGCGCCGAGGCGACGATGTTCTGTGCACGGTCAAAGACGATGGCGCGGCTGCTGGTCGTACCCTGATCGAGTGCGACGATGTATTTTTTCATAGGCCCCTCCTCAATAGTTGAGACTGCTGTCGCCGATAAACTCGCGCAGCAGCGAATCGTGCGGCACGAGCGCAGGATCGAGCGCCGGCAGTTCGCGCAGCACCTTTACCACGTCGGCAAGGTCAGGAAGCGTTGTCTCCAGCGCGTCCAGCTCATCTAGCAGACAGGTGTGGTAGACGGCCATTTCCGCCGAATGAAAGGAATCGATGCTGCAATGCGCACGCGGCTTGAAGGGCATGATGTAGCGCTGCTCACCCTGATCGACGCGGATGCGGTTGGCAACGGTCTGGGAAAACGCGCGGTTGCGGCCGAGCTTATCGCGCAGCATACGGCGAACGAGACGAATCTTGGACGGGTGCAGGACACTGCCGTCGTGCGCGGTGATGCGCGTGCGCACGCTGACATAGATGCGCGTAGTTTCGTCGTCGTAGCCCGTGACGCTCGGATTCAGCGCGTGGATGCCCTCCATGATAATCAGCTCGCCGGGCTTGCGCCGCAGCGTGCGGCCGTCGAAGATGCGCTTGCTGTTCTTGAAATCAAAGCGCGGCAGCGCGATTTCTTCTCCCGCGAGGATCTGCCCGAGCTGCTCACGGAAAAAGGGAATGTCTACGCGTGTGGGCTTTTCCAGATCCAACTCGTTTTTGTGCAGCAGCTCCAGCTCCGCGGCCGTTAGGGGGCAGAAATAATCGTCCATGCACAGCGTGTGCGTCTCCATGCCGCGGCGGTCCAGCTCGCGCTCAATCAGAAGCGCGGTTGTGGTCTTGCCGGAGCCGGACGGCCCGGCCAGCAGCACGACGGGGCGCTGCGCGGCGTTGGCGGCGATCAGATCGGCTGTGCGGTTGATCTGGTTATGATAAAAGCTCCGGTCGTGCTCCAGTACGGCCGCGGCATCGGCGGTCAGGAGGGCCGAGAGCTGGTCGGTGGTCATATGCAGGACTCCTTTCTTCTATAAAAAACAGTATAGCATAGATTTCCAAAATTGCGACGGCTTGCCTCGCTTTTTGTGGTTTTCAACAAATTTCAATGATGGAAATTGGAGAAAATGCCGGTCGAATTTGCACCGGGACACTTGCTTTTCTCCGCATAGCCATTATAATATAGGAGAGTATTTGAGAAAGTGAAAGAAAAACATGAGTAGTACATTGAAAGAAAACAAAATGGGCGTGCTCCCGATGGGAAAGCTCCTTTTGACCATGGCGCTGCCGATGGCGCTTTCCATGCTGGTGCAGGCGTTTTACAACGTCGTGGACAGCGTGTTCGTCTCGCGCATCTCGGACGTGAACAACTACGCGCTGACCGCTGTCTCTCTGGCGTTCCCAGTGCAGAATATCATGATCGGCGTGGCCACGGGCGTGGCCGTGGGCGTCAACGCGCTGCTCTCCCGCGCACTGGGCGAGCGCAATGCCGAGGAGGTCAACGCCTCCGCGCTCAACGGCCTGCTGCTGTCGGCCTGCGGCATGCTGCTGTGCGTGCTGTTCGGCATTTTCGGCGCGGAGCCTTACATGCGCTCCCTGACGCCGCAGCCGGAGACCATTGCCTATGGCGTGGATTACATCCGCGTGATCTGTATCGCGTCCTTCGGCATTTTCGGAGAACTTCTTTTTGAACGTCTCTTGCAGGCGACCGGCCGCACTTCGTATACCATGATTACGCAGGGCACCGGCGCAATCATCAACATCATTCTCGACCCCATCCTGATCTTCGGCTACTTCGGCCTGCCGCGTATGGAGGTCACGGGCGCCGCCGTGGCGACGGTCATCGGCCAGATCGTGGCCTTTATCCTTGCCGTTTTGCTGAACCGGAAGAAGAATCCCGACGTGCAGCTCGATCTGCGGCATTTCCGCCCGTCCGGCAATATGATCGGCCGCATTCTGGGCATCGGCGTGCCGTCCATGCTCATGATTGCCATTGGCTCTTTAATGACTTACAGCTTCAACCTTGTGCTCGACCGCTTCAACGATCCCGCGGCGCAGGTGATGCTGGGCGAGACCGGCAAGACCGTGTTCGGCGCGTATTTCAAGCTCCAGAGCTTCGTGTTCATGCCGGTGTTCGGTATCAACAATGCGGGCCTTGCCATTGCGGCATACAACTATGGCGCGCGCAAGCCCAAGCGCATCATGCAGGTGCTCAAATACGGCGCGTTCGGCGCGACGGCGCTGATGCTCGTCGGCACGTTGCTGTTTTTGCTGGTTCCGGACGTGCTGCTCGGCTTCTTCAACCCCGATGCCGAGATGCTGGCCGTGGGCGAGCCTGCGCTGCGCATCATGTGCATCCCCTTCCTTGCAGCGGGCGTGAGCATTATTATCAACGGCATTTTCCAGGGGCTTGGCAAAAGCCAGTACAGCATGTATGTCTCCATGATGCGTCAGCTTATCGTCCTGATCCCGGTGGCGTATCTGCTGTCGCTGAGCGGCGATATGGGCATGGTGTGGTTTTCCTTCCCGATCGCGGAAGTCGCGTCGCTGACTTTGAGTATTTTCCTGATGCTTCGCCTGTATCGGACAAAAATCCGCCCGCTTTCCGCAGAAAATCACGAAATAACCACTTGAAATCCGCAATACGGCGTGGTATAATCCACTTATTCCAAGAGAGGACTTTATCGTCATGCGTTCTATGATGTTTGCTGCATACTACTTTACCTATTACTTTTTTGCCGGAAGTAATAGCGTTTCGTGCTGCAAATAAGTCCGTTTGATTTTGTAATGTCAGGCTGCACGAGAGGCTTCCCGTGCAGCCTATTTTTTATCGTAAGGAGCGAAGAACGATGATTACCGTACTGAGACAAGGCACCTCGCAGGCACAGATGGACAACCTGATTTCGTGGCTGCGCGGACAGGGACTGGACGTTCATATTTCACAGGGACACGATTATACCATCCTTGGCCTGATCGGCGACACCAGCCACGTGGATATGGAGCTGTTGGCCAGCCTCGACATTGTGGAGTCGGTCAAGCGGGTCACGGAGCCGTTCAAGCAGTGCAACCGCCAGTTCCATCCCGAGGACACCGTCGTCGAGGTCGGCGATGTGAAGATTGGCGGCGGAAACTTCTGCATGATTGCCGGCCCCTGTTCCGTCGAGACCGAGGAACAGATCATCTATGTGGCCGAGCAGGTCAAGGCCGCAGGTGCGAACATCCTGCGCGGCGGCGCGTTCAAGCCGCGCACCTCGCCCTATGACTTTCAGGGCCTGAAGGAGGAGGGGCTGCGCCTGCTGTCCGAGGCGAAGAAGGCCACGGGCCTGCCCATCGTCACGGAGATCATGAACGCGAACTACCTTGATCTGTTCGACGACGTGGACATCATTCAGGTCGGCGCGCGCAATATGCAGAATTTCGACCTTTTGAAGGAGCTTGGCCGCACGAACAAGCCGATCCTGCTCAAGCGCGGGCTTGCCAATACGCTCAAAGAATTCCTGATGAGCGCGGAATACATCATGTCCGAGGGCAATCAGAACATCATTCTCTGTGAGCGCGGCATCCGCACCTTTGATACCTATTCCAGAAATACGCTCGACCTGACCGCCGTGCCCATGCTGCACGAGCTGTCGCATCTGCCGGTCATCGTCGACCCCAGTCACGCGACGGGCAAGGTGCGTCTGGTGCCGCCCATGGCGCTGGCTGCCGTGGCTTGCGGTGCCGACGGCGTGATGGTCGAGGTGCACAACGATCCCATGCACGCGCTGTGCGACGGGGCGCAGTCTCTCAAGCCCGAGCAGTTTGCCGAGCTTGCTAAGAAGATGCGCGCCGTGCGCGAGGCACTGCAATGACGGTCGGCATTGTCGGCCTCGGGCTGATCGGCGGCTCACTCGCCCGGGCGTATCACGATGCAGGGCACCGCGTGCTGGGCTTCGACCGGGATGCCTCCACCGTGCAGTTTGCGCTTCTGGCGGGTGCGGTGGACGAGCCTCTGACCGAGGAAAACATCGGGCAGTGCGCGCTGCTGCTCCCGGCGGTCTATCCGCAGGCTGCTGCGGACTATCTAGAGCGCATGGGCGGCAAGCTCTCGCCGGAGGCCGTGGTCGTTGACTGCTGCGGCATCAAACGGGAGATCTGCGAGGCGGGCTTCCGTCTGGCGGATAAATACGGCTGGCTCTTTGTCGGTGGGCATCCCATGGCAGGAACGCACTTTTCCGGCTTCAAATACAGCCGTGCGGACCTGTTCCGCGGCGCACCCATGGTGCTCGTGCCGCCGGTGTTTGACGACATCCGCCTGCTCGAGCGCGTCAAGGCGCTGCTGGCCGCGCCCGGCTTTGGCAGCTTTTCCGTCACAACGGCGGAGGCGCACGACCGCATGATCGCCTTCACCTCGCAGCTGGCGCACATCGTGTCCAACGCTTATATCAAAAGCCCCGAGGCGGGTGCACATAAGGGCTTTTCCGCCGGGAGCTACAAGGATTTGACGCGTGTGGCATGGCTGAACGCGCCCATGTGGACGGAGCTGTTTCTGGACAACCGCGACAATCTGCTGCGCGAGCTGGACACGATCATTGCCAATTTGCAGGTTTACCGCGACGCGCTGGCGCAAAATGACGCAGAAGCGCTCTGTGCCGCGCTGGAGGAAGGCAAACGGAGAAAAGAGGAGGTTGACGGCGTATGAAGCTCGTCGAGGTCAAGGCGTCCGGCTCGTATTGCGTGAAGATCGGACACGGCCTTTTGGATACATTGGGAACGGAGCTGGCCGCGCTGGCGAAGGGAAACGTGCTCGTCGTGACGGATACAAACGTCGCGCCGTACTATCTGGAGCGCACGGAAAACAGCCTGAAAAGTGCCGGCTTTTCCGTTATTTCCGAGATCATTTCGGCGGGGGAACCGTCGAAAAATTTAGAAAACTATGAAAAACTACTGCGCCGCATGGCTGCCGCACATCTGACGCGCGCGGACACCGTCGTCGCCCTCGGCGGCGGCGTGACGGGCGATCTGGCGGGCTTTGCCGCAGCAAGCTATCTGCGCGGCATCCGGCTGGTGCAGGTGCCGACCACACTGCTGGCCATGGTCGATTCCTCCGTCGGCGGCAAGACAGCCGTCGATCTGCCGGAGGGCAAGAACCTCGTCGGCGCGTTCCACCAGCCCGCGCTCGTGCTCTGCGACCTCGACACGCTGGACACGCTCCCGCAGGCCGTTTTCCGCGAGGGCTGCGCCGAGGTCATCAAGACCGCGATCCTGTTCGACCGCCCGCTCTTTGAGGATTTGAAGCGCGACGGCCTGAATTTCAACCGTGAGAGCGTAATTGCACGCTGCGTGGAGCATAAGCGTGACATCGTCGCTGAGGATGAATTTGAAACCGGCAGCCGCAAGCTGCTGAATCTCGGCCACACACTCGGCCATGCCGTGGAAAAATGCAGCGGCTACGCCGTGGCGCACGGCGCGGCGGTTGCCATCGGCACGGCGGCCATGGCGCGCGCATTCTGCCGCGAGGACGGCGAAGAAATTCACGCCGTTTTGCAGAAATTCGGCCTGCCCCTCACCACGGAGTTTACTCCGGAGGAATTGGCCGAGGCCGCGCTTGCCGACAAAAAGCGGCAGGGCGATACGGTCACGCTGGTCGTTCCGACGGCTGTGGGCAAATGCGAGCTGTGCAGATTGCCGGTCTCGGAGCTGCAATCGGTCTTTGAAGCGGGGATGCAGCCATGGAATTGACACTGCCGCCCGTCCGCATTGCCGGCCGGATCGAGGCCATTGCGTCGAAATCGCAGGCGCACCGCATGCTCCTGTGTGCTGCGCTTGCCGACCGCCCGACGCGTATCGCCTGCGCCGAGCTTTCCGAGGACATCGAAGCCACGGTGCGCTGCCTGAACGCCCTGAGTGCACAGGTCTGCTATGCTGCCGACGCTTTCACCGTCCATCCGCTGGACGGCATTGCCGACGAGCTGACGCTCGACTGCGGCGAGAGCGGCTCGACGCTGCGGTTTCTTCTGCCCGTCGTGGCCGCTCTGGGACTCTGCGCGGACTTCCGGCTGCACGGACGGCTTGCGCAGCGGCCGCTGTCGCCGCTCTGGGAGGAGCTGGAGGCACACGCCTGCACGCTCTCGCGTCCCGCACCGGACACCGTGCGCTGCGAGGGCAGACTGCACGCCGGATGCTTCTGCCTGCCGGGCGATGTTTCGTCGCAGTTCATTTCCGGATTGCTTTTTGCCCTGCCGCTGCTGCCGGGGGATTCCGAGATCGTTCTGACCTCGCCCGCGCAGTCGAAGGGCTATATTGCGCTGACGCTGCACGCGCTGGCGCAGTTTGAAATCACCGTAGAAGAAACGCCGGACGGCTGGCGCATTCCCGGCGGACAGTGCTACCGCAGCCCCGGCCGTCTGACGGTCGAGGGCGACTGGTCGAACGCCGCTTTCTGGCTATGCGCGGGTGCGCTGTCCGGTCCCGTGACCGTCACGGGGCTTTCCGCTGCGTCCGCACAGGGCGACCGGCAGATCTTGGAGCTGCTGCGCCGCTTTGGTGCGCATGTGAGCCGGACGCCGGAAACCGTGACGGTTGCCCCCGCGCCATTGCGCGGCTGCGAGATCGACGTTTCGGACATTCCCGACCTCGCGCCGCCGCTGGCGCTGCTGGGCGCCTGTGCGCAGGGACAGACCGTGCTCACCGGCGCGGCGCGTCTGCGTATCAAGGAGAGCGACCGCCTCTCGTCCATTTCCCGCACGCTGGCCGCGCTCGGCATCGAGACGCGCGAAACGGCGGACAGCCTGACGATTTTCGGCGGGACGCTTACGGGCGGGACGGTCAGCAGCCACAACGACCACCGCATCGCCATGCTTGCGGCCATGGCCGCCTGTAAAAGCACCGGCGCGGTCACGCTGCGCGGCGCGGAGGCTGTGAAAAAATCCTATCCGCGCTTCTGGCAGGACTATCGTCGCATGACAAAGGAGGAAGCACGATGAGCAGCACCTTTGGAAACGCACTGAAGATCACGATCTTTGGCCAATCGCATGCGCCCGCCATCGGCGTGTGCATGGAGGGCTTCCCGGCGGGATTTACGCCGGACTTTGACGAATTGAACGCCTTTCTTGCGCGGCGGGCACCCGGTCAGGGAGCGTACACGACCGCACGGCGTGAGCCGGATCGGCCGGAATTTCTCGCGGGACTGGTGCGCGGGCACACCTGTGGTGCGCCCGTGACCGCGATCATCCGCAACACCGACACGCGCAGCGGCGACTATGCAGCCTTCACGGATGTGCCGCGTCCGTCCCACGCGGACTATCCTGCGCAGGTCAAATGGCAGGGCGCGCAGGACTCGGCGGGTGGCGGGCATTTTTCCGGTCGTCTCACCGCGCCACTGTGCATTGCGGGCGGACTTTGCCTGCAATACCTGCACGCGCGCGGCATTGAGATCACCGCGCACATCGAGCGCATCGGCACGGCGCAGGACAGGCGCTTCACACCCACGCAGCCGGGGCCGCTTGCCAAGGCGAAGCTGCCCGTCCTTGACCCGGACAGCGCCGAGGCCATGCTTGCGCAGATCGCCGCGGCCAAGGCCGAGGGCGACAGCGTCGGCGGCTGCATCGAATGCGCCGTGACCGGCCTGCCCGCAGGCTTGGGAAGCCCGATGTTCGGCGGGATGGAAAACCGTCTGGCGCAGATCTTGTTCGGCATTCCTGCGGTCAAGGGCGTGGAATTCGGCAGCGGCTTTGCCTGTGCGGGCATGCGCGGCAGTGAGCACAACGACCCCTATTTCATGCAGGACGGCGCGGTGCGCACGCGCACCAACCACGCCGGCGGCATTCTCGGCGGGCTGACCACGGCCATGCCGGTCATCTTCCGCGTGGCGGTCAAGCCGACGCCGTCAATCGCCCGCCCGCAGGCAAGCGTCAGCCTGCAAAGAGGCGAGGACACCGTTCTGGAAATCCACGGACGGCACGACCCGTGCATCGTTCCCCGTGCGGTTCCCTGTGTCGAGGCCGCTGCGGCCATTGCCATTTTAGATGCACTTTTGGAGGAGAATTTATGAATCTTGAGGAACTGAGAACGCAGATCGACGAGGTGGACGGCGCCCTTGTGGAGCTGTTTGAAAAGCGCATGGACATTTCCGCGCAGATCGCGGAGTATAAGCGGGAAAACGGCCTGCCGATTTTCCAGAGCGCACGGGAGCGCGAAAAGCTCGCTGCCATCTCAAAAATGGCAAACAAAGAGGAAATGCAGCGCTATCTGCGCGTTTTGTACTCGCTTTTGTTTGAATTGAGCCGAACATATCAGGGAGCGCTTTACCGCAGCGACACCGAGCTTTACAAGACGATCCGCGCCGCGATGGATTCGACCTCCAAGGTTTTTCCAAAACAGGCGGCGGTCGCCTGTCAGGGCGTGGAGGGCGCGTATGCGCAGCTTGCCTGTGAGAGGCTGTTTTCCGCGCCGTCCATCCAGTTCTTCCGCAATTTCGACGGCATTTTTTCTGCCATCGAGGCGGGCTTGTGCCGCTACGGCATCCTGCCCATCGAGAACAGCACCGCAGGCTCCGTCCGTCAGGTCTATGACCGCATGCTGGAGCATCATTTTTACATCGTGCGCTCCGTGCGTCTGAAGATCGACCACTGCCTGCTGGCCAAGCCCGGCACGACGGAAATTCACGAGATTTTTTCACATGAGCAGGCCATCAGCCAGTGCGCGGGCTTTTTGAAGTCGCTGGGCAAGGATGTGCGCGTGACCTGCTGCGAGAATACCGCCGCGGCCGCGCAGAAGGTCGCGCTCTCCGACCGCACGGATGTGGCCGCGCTGTCCTCGCGCCAGTGCGCCGAGCTTTACGGTCTGCAATGCCTGCGCTATGCCGTGCAGGACAAGGGCAACAACCACACGCGCTTTTTGTGCATCTCCAAAACGCCGGAGATTTATCCCGGCGCCGACCGCACGAGCATCCGCCTCGTGCTGGCGCACAAGCCCGGTTCCCTGTACCGCGTGCTGGCGCGACTGTACGCACTGGACATCAACCTTCTGAAGCTCGAGAGCCGTCCCATGCCCGACCGCGATTTTGAGTTCCAGTTCTACCTCGATCTCGAGACCTCGGTCTATTCCGAAGAATTTGCCCAGCTCATGTGTGAGCTGAGCGGCATTTGTGAGGAATTTACCTACCTCGGCAGCTATTCGGAGGTCGTGTGATGCGCTGCGGGCTTCTGGGGGAGCACCTGACGCACAGCTATTCGCCGCAGATCCATGCGCTTTTGGGAGAATACTCCTACGAGCTGTTCGAGGTCGCGCCGGATGCGCTGGCGGACTTCCTGCGCTCCGACCGTTTTGACTGCCTGAATGTGACGATTCCCTATAAGCGTGCGGTGGTCGAATTCTGCGCGACACTCTCGGACGCTGCGCGGGCGCTGGGCAGCGTCAATACCCTTGTGCGCCGTCCGGACGGGACGCTGCACGGCGAGAATACCGACCTTGACGGCTTCCGTTGGCTTCTGGAGCGCAACGGCGGCGTTCAGCCCGGCGAAAAGGCGCTGGTGCTGGGCACCGGCGGCGCGTCGCAAACGGTGCAGGCCGTGCTGCGCGCGGCGGGCGCGGAGGTCACGGTGCTCTCGCGGCACGGCGAACAGAATTATTCCACGCTGGGCGCACACGCGGATGCCACGCTGGTTGTCAATGCCACGCCCGTCGGCATGTACCCGAACAACGGTGCGCGGCTGATCGACCTTGACCTTCTTCCGCAGTGCCGCTGCGTTCTCGACCTGATCTATAATCCCGCGCGGACGCGGCTGCTGCTGGATGCGGAGGAACGTAAAATTCGCTGCGAAAACGGACTTTCCATGCTTGTTGCGCAGGCCAAGCGTGCCGCCGAGCTGTTCACAGGGAAAATGATTCCCGATGCCGTCTGCACGGACATTCTGTGCACGCTGGAGCGCGAGATGCACAACGTCATCCTCATCGGAATGCCCGGGTGCGGCAAGACAAGCGTGGGAACGCTGCTGGCGCAGCGCCTCGGGCGACCGTTTTTCGACGCCGATGCCGAGATCGAGCGGCGCCTGGGCTGCACCATTCCGGCATTTTTTGCGCGGGAAGGGGAGAATGCCTTCCGCGCGGTCGAAACGCAGGTGCTGGCCGAGCTTGGCAAGCGCTCCGGCTGTGTGATCGCAACGGGCGGCGGCTGCGTCACGCGCCCCGAAAATTATGAGCTTCTGCACCAGAACGGCACGCTCGTCTGGCTGCGCCGCGACCTGTCCGCGCTGCCCGTGGACGGCCGCCCGATCAGCCGAAGCCGTGCGCTCTCTGAGCTTTACCGCGAGCGCGAGCCGCTGTACCGCCGCTTTGCGGATATTTGCGCGGAAAATGACGACACGGAAGCGGTCGTCGCAGAAAAAATCAAGGAGCTGCTATTATGAAAATCCTGATTCTCAACGGCCCGAACCTGAATCTCCTCGGTCTGCGCGAACCGGACATCTACGGCAGGCAGACCTATGCCGCGCTGGAGGATTTCTGCCGTGCGGCTGCATGCGAGGCAGGCTGCGAGCTCGAGATCCGCCAGACGAACCACGAGGGTGTGCTCGTCGATTGGATCCAGGGAGCGCTCGGCGTATTTGACGGCATTGTCATCAATCCCGCGGCCTACACGCATACCTCCGTCGCGATTCTCGACGCGCTCAAGGCCGTGCGCCTGCCCGCCGTGGAGGTGCATCTGTCCGATGTGGATGTGCGCGAACCATTCCGCCATATTTCCTATGCCGGAATGGCCTGCAAAAAGACCTATAAGGGCCTCGGCTTCGAGGGCTATCGCCGCGCGATCCGCTTCCTCTGCGGGTTCGGCGATGCCGAATAATTTTTCACAAGGATTGCTTTTGGCAATGTAACAAGATATTCTGAGGGGATTTTCCGATTTGTGCCGGCTATTCTGCAAAAAAGATAACGCTCCCGCCTTGCAGGTGGGAGCGTTTTGTTGTATAATGCTTTATAGCTCAAAAATAGCATCCTTATATCGATATAATTTGTATCAAATGCACAACCCACAGGAAGGAGTCCTGCGTTATGTCCATATTTTACGTCAACGGCCGGGAAGTCAACGTTGCAAAAAAGCAAAAGCTCCTGCGCTATCTGCGCGATGAGCTGCGTCTGACGTCCGTCAAGGACGGCTGCAGCGAGGGCGCCTGCGGCGCGTGTACCGTGCTGATCGAGGGCGAGCCTTGCCGCGCCTGCATTCCGGACACGGAGCGCCTGCAGGGCAAGCACGTTCTGACCGTTGAGGGACTGTCTGATTTTGAAAAATCCGCCTACACGTTTGCGTTCGGCGAGGCCGGCGCGGTGCAGTGCGGCTTCTGCATTCCGGGCATGGTGCTGTGCGCCAAGAGCCTGCTTGACAAGACCCCCGAGCCGACGGACGAGCAGATTCGCTTTGCCATCCGCAACAACTACTGCCGCTGTACGGGCTATGTCAAGATCATCGATGCGATTCGTCTGGCAGGTAAGATCCTGCGCGAGAAGCAAATTCCGCTGCCCTCGGCCACGGACTGGCGGCTCGGCAGCCGCGTGCAGCGCGTGGACGTGGAGGAAAAGGTGCTCGGCTACGGCAAATATCCCGACGATTTCTATGTCGAGGGCATGTGCTACGGCTCTGCCGTGCGCAGCAAGCACGCGCGTGCGCGCGTCACGGGCATCGATGCCTCGCTTGCTTTGAAGCTGCCGGGCGTTGTGGCGGTGCTGACCGCTGCGGACATTCCGGGCGAAAATAAGATCGGTCATCTGAAGCACGACCAGTATACGCTCATCCCCATCGGCGGCATGACGCACTATTTGGGCGATGCAATCGCGCTTGTCGTGGCGGAGGATCAGGAGACGCTGGAAAAGGCCAAAAAGCTCGTAAAGGTCACCTACGACATTCTTCCTGCGGTACATAACATTGCAGAGGCGGCGGCGAACACGGCGCTGGTGTTCGACGAGGAGACCACAAACGTGCAGGCGCACAAGCATGTCAGCCGCGGCGATGCCGCAGGCGCGATTGCGGGTGCGAAATATGTCATCACGGAGCATTTTGAAACGCCGTGGACGGAGCATGCCTTCTTGGAGCCGGAGTGCTGCGTGGCCTACAAGGACGGCGACGGCGACATCATGCTCATCACCACCGACCAGTCCTCGCACACCACGCTGCACGAGTGCTGCCTGATGCTTGGCACCAAGAAGGTCAAGGTGCAGAACGCGCTTGTCGGCGGCGGCTTCGGCGGCAAAGAGGATATGTCCGTGCAGCACCATGCCGCGCTTATCACCTATTGCACCGGCCGTCCGGTCAAGGTCAAGCTCAGCCGGCAGGAGTCCATTCTGGTGCACCCCAAGCGTCACCATTTTGAAATGAATTTTACCATGGGCTGCGACGAGAACGGCAAGATTCTCGGCGTCAAGGCCGATGTCTGCTCCGACACGGGCGGCTTTGCCTCCCTCGGCGGGCCTGTACTCGAGCGTGCCTGTACGCATGCCGCAGGACCCTATGCCTACGAGAATTTCGAGATCGACGGCACGGCCTACTACACCAACAACCCGCCTGCGGGCGCATTCCGCGGCTTCGGTGTCACGCAGACCTGCTTTGCCACGGAGTCGCTTTTGAACATGATGGCCGAGAAGATCGGCATTTCCCCGTGGGAGATCCGCTACCGCAATGCCATTCGGCCGGGCGGCGTGCTGCCCAACGGCCAGATCGTTGACGGCTCCACCGGCCTTGTCGAGACGCTCGAGGCGGTCAAGCCCTATTATGACGAGGCCGTCGCGGCAGGGAAGCCTGTGGGACTGGCCTGCGCAATGAAAAATGCCGGCGTCGGCGTTGGCATTCCCGACTGGGGCCGCTGCAAGCTCATTGTCGAGGACGATGCCAAAGTGCATATCTACACCGGCGCATCCTGCATCGGACAGGGTCTCGGCACGGTGCTCGTGCAGATGATCGTTTCGAACACCGACCTGCAGCGCGAGGACATTGTCTATGAGCGCAGCAATACCTGGATCGCACCCGACTCCGGCGATACCTCCGGCTCGCGCCAGACCATGATTACAGGCGAGGCCTGCCGCCGTGCCTGCGTGAAGCTGATGCAGGCCAAGGTCGGAAAACCGCTGTCCGCATTGATCGGGCAGGAGTTTTACGGCGAATATCTGGCCAAGACCGATCCGCTGGGCGCAGACGTGCCGAATCCCGTTTCCCACGTCGCCTATGGCTACGCCACGCAGCTCTGCATTCTGGATAAGAACACAGGCTATGTGGAAAAGATCGTCGCGGCGCACGATGTCGGCAAGGCGGTCAACCCGCTGTCCTGCGAGGGACAGATCGAGGGCGGCGTAGTCATGTCCATGGGCTACGCGCTGACCGAGCAGTACGAGCTCGACGCGCACTGCAAGCCCATCTCCCGGTTCGGAACCTTGGGGCTGTTCCGCGCGCACCAGACGCCGGAGATCAAGGCGATCGTGCTCGATAAGCCGGGGTTGGATGTCGCCTGCGGCGCCATCGGCATCGGTGAGATCACCTCTATCCCGACGGCTCCCGCCATTGCCGAGGCCTATTATCAGCTCGACGGCGAGCGGCGCTTCAGTCTGCCGCTGGAGCACACGCCCTATGAACGCAGATAAGCGGCGGAAAGGAGAAGCCTTATGATCGTCAAGAAAAAGTTTCCCGCCAAGGTCGCCTGCGTCCACTGCAACGGCGGCTGCCGTGCCAAGCAGAGTCCGGAGGGCTATGATCTTTGCAGCTACGGCTGCACCGGCTGCGGCACCTGCATCGATACCTGCCGCTTTGGCGCGATCTATCTCAATGCCTACGGCGTGGCCGAGGTAGACGAAAACAAGTGCATCGGCTGCGGCGCGTGCTATCTGGTTTGTCCGCAGCGCGTTATCCACCTGCGGCTTGAGGACAATCCCATTGTCGTGCTGTGCTCGAACAAGGACGCGCGCTGCAAGGACGTGTGCGATGTGAGCTGCGTCGGCTGCGGCCTGTGTGAAAAAACCTGCCCCGCCGGCGCGATCAAGGTCTCGGAGAACCGCGCTTTCATCTTTTCGGACAAGTGCCTGTCCTGCGGCGCGTGCGCAATGGTCTGCCCACGCAATGTCATCCATGACAAACGCGGCATTCTGACCTTCCGTATCTAAATAATACGAGGCCCGCATTTGTGCGATTTTCGCACAAATGCGGGTCTTTGCTTATTCTTAAAATGCCCAGTTGCCGTTGCGGAAGATGGGAACGGTTTTGCCGTCGCGGGTATGCGCGTCGATGGACAGGTCGGCGGAGCCGATCATGAAGTCCACATGGATCATCGAATCGTTGATGCCCATGGCGCGGCACTCGTCAAGCGTGTAGTTCTCAAAGTTCTTGATCGTGTCGGCAAAGCCCATGCCCAGCGCGAGGTGGCAGGCGGCGTTTTCGTCGAACAGCGTCTCCATGAACAGCAGCCCCGTGTTCTGAATGGGGGAATCGTAAGGAACCAGCGCACATTCGCCCAGATAGGCTGCGCCCTCGTCCATGGAAATCATCTTTTGCAGGAGCGCCTCATTCTTTTCTGCGTGCACCTCGACGGCCTTGCCGTTTTCAAAGCGGACGGAGAAATTCTCGATGAGCTGACCCTGATAGGACAGCGGCTTGGTGGAGTAGACAATGCCCTCGGCAACGCCGCGCTTCGGGGAGATGAAAACCTCCTCGGAGGGAATGTTCGGGTTGAAATAGTGGCCGAGCAGGGAGTTTTCGCCGCCGCCCTTGAATTCCGCCTCGGGGATCATGCCCACGCGGAAGTTTGTGCCGTTGGAGCTGTGGTATTCCAGCGTTTCGATGTTCAGAGCGTTGAGGTAAGCACAGCGGTTGGCCAGATCCTCGTTGTGCTCCTTCCACGCCTGCACGGGGTCGTCCGTTACGCGGGAGGCGGTGAGAATGGCCTGCCAGAGCTTTTCAATGGCCTGTCCCTTCGGCAGCTCCGGGAACAGCTTCTTTGCCCACGCAGCGCCGGGCACGGCCGCGATGCACCACTGGTATTTATTTTCGATCTGGTCGCGGTAGGGACGGATGACCTTGTAACGTGCCTGCTGCGCTTTTGCCATTTTTTCCTGATTGATGCCCTTCAGGCCGTCGGGATCCTCGGAAATGAGGTAGATGCGGCAGGGAATTTCATCCACATAGTGCTGCCAGCGGGCTTCCTCCCAGTTTTCCAGCGTGGAGAGGTTCTTCTGGCTGCGCCAGCGATAGTGCAGCTTGGCCAGCGGCTGATAGTCCCAGTCCACCACGACGCGCTTCGCGCCCGCGCGGTAGCATTCCTCGACGACCATTTTTACAAATTCCGGCTGATCCAGCTCGGCGGCGACGAAAACCTCCTGCCCCTTCTGGACATTGATGCCGACGGTCGCAATTAGATGCGCATACTTGCGCAGAACGGTTTTTTTCATGAGGTTACCTCCTTTTTTCAATATTGTAGCAAATTTGATTGTAAATATCAACCATTGCAAAAAATCAGAAAAGCGGATAAAATAAAGCAAAAAGACAAAGCGAGGGGAAAATATGACAAAAGCGGAATTTTTCGCCCTGAAAAAGCCGATTCTGCTCGACGGCGCGACCGGCTCAAACCTGATGGCGCGCGGTCTGCCGCGCGGCGCCTGCACCGAGGCGTGGGTTCTGGAGCATCCGCAGGTGCTTTTGGAGCTGCAGCACGCCTATGTTGCGGCGGGAACGCAGATCCTCTATGCGCCGACGTTTTCGGCCAACCGGCACAGCCTGAAGCACTTTGGTCTCGAGCACGAGGTGCGCGAAATGAACCGCCGCCTCGTTGCGCTCAGCCGCGAGGCCGCGGACGGCCGTGCGCTTGTCGCCGGCGACCTGACGACCACGGGCGTGCCGCTCAAGCCTGCCGGTGCGATGTGCGCGGGCGAGCTGTTTGACATTTACGCCGAGCAGATCGGTGCGCTGGCCGAGGCGGGCGCCGACCTGATCGTAGCCGAGACACTTCTGGGGATAGACGAAGCGGCTGTGGCGCTGGACGCAGCGCAGAGCGTATGCGAACTGCCGGTGCTGTGCAGCCTGACGGTGCAGGCCGACGGCACGGCCTATTTCGGCGGCAACTGCATCGATGCGGTCAGGACGCTTCAGGAGCTGGGCGCGGCTGCGGTGGGCGTGAACTGCTCCTTCGGGCCGGAGCATCTGGCGAGTCTGGTGAAGAACATGAAGGCCGTGGCGGCGGTGCCGCTGCTTATCAAGCCGAACGCGGGAATGCCGGTCATCGCGGACGACGGCACGGCGGTCTATCCCATGGACGCAGAGGAATTTGCCGGGCACATGTGCGAACTGCATGCGCTGGGCGCAGATTTGCTCGGCGGCTGCTGCGGCACAACGCCGGAGTACATCGCCGCGCTGCACCGTCGGCTGGAAACGGCAATATGAGCGAGAAACCGCCTCGGGGGATTCCCGAGGCGGTTCGCAGTTTTATTCAACTGTGACCGATTTGGCCAGATTTCTGGGCTTATCGACGTCGCAGCCGCGTGCGAGTGCGGCGTAATACGCAAAGGCTTGCAGGGGTACGACATTCAGGCTCGGCTGGAGCAGTGGATGTACGCGCGGGACGAGCAGACACTCGTCGGCGGTCTTGGTGATCTCCTCTGCCATGTCCTCGGTCGTCAGCGCCAGTACGTTTGCCCCGCGGGCTTTGACCTCCTTGACATTGGACATGGTCTTTTCAAACAGCTCCGGCACTGTCGCCACTGCGATGACCAGCGTGTTGTGCTCGATAAGAGAGATGGGGCCGTGCTTCAATTCGCCCGCGGCGTAAGCCTCGGCGTGAACATAGGCAATCTCCTTGAGCTTGAGACTGCCCTCGAGACAGGTCGCACTGTCGAGGTTGCGCCCGATGAAAAATACGTCGTGATGCTTGCTGAATTGCCCGGCGTAATTGCAGATGCGCTGCATATAGTCCTCGGTCAGAAGACGCTCCATAACATCCGGCAGTGTCAGCAGCGAAGCACACAGGGCATCGTATTCGGTTTTGGGCAATGTGCCGAGTGCCTCGGAGACATACAACGCCAGCAGGTCGATCACGGCTAGCTGCGTGGAATAGGCTTTGGTTGTCGCCACGGCGATCTCCGGGCCGGCCCAGGTGTAGATCACATCATGGGCGGCTTTGGAAATGGCGCTGCCGACGACATTGACAATGGCAAGCGTGCGTGCGCCCTGCGCCTTGGCCTCGCGCAGCGCAGCGAGGGTGTCCGCCGTTTCACCGGATTGGCTGATGATGATGACAAGGGTGTGTTCGTCCAGAACGGGTGTTGCGTAGCGGAACTCCGAAGCCAGCACCGGCTCGACCGGAATGCGGCAGGTCTTTTCAAGAATGTACTTGCCGAGATAGCCGACGTAGTAAGCTGAGCCGCAGGCGACGATATAGATGCGGTGCACGGTGCGCAGATAGTCCGGCGTCAGGTCAATGTCGTCCAAAACAACGCGGCCGTTTCTGATGCGCGGGTTAATCGTCGCGCGCAGCGCCTTGGGCTGCTCGTGAATCTCCTTCATCATGAAGTGCGGGTAGCCGCCCTTTTCTGCGGCGGAAAGCTCCCATGTGATGTGCTCCGGCGTTTTTTCAATCTCCGCGCCTGCCGCGTCAAAGAAGCGGACACGCTCGGCGGTGAAGGCGACAAGGTCGCCGTCGTTGAGATAAACGACCTTGCGGGTATGCTTTAAGATCGCGGGGACGTCAGATGCAATGAAGTTTTCGCCTATACCGTAGCCGAAGATCAGCGGGCTGTCTTTCTTGACGCCGATCATCATATCCGGACAGTCAAGACAGAGAACACCCAGCGCGTAGCTGCCCTCAAGCCGTTTGACTGCGCACTGCACGGCCTTTAAAAAGTCGCCCTCCTGCTCATAGCAGCTTTCAATCAGGTTTGCCACGACCTCGGTGTCGGTGTCGGAGGAAAAATCGCGGCCCTGCGCGAGAAGCTCCTCCTTCAAGGCCAGATAGTTTTCGATAATACCGTTGTGGACAAGACTGATCTTGCCGTGGCAGGAGAGCAGCGGGTGAGAGTTTTCAAACGATGGCGCACCATGCGTCGCCCAGCGGGTGTGGCCGATGCCCATGGTACCGGGCAGCGTCGCGCCCTCCTGTGTCAGCTCGCGCAGTACGGCAAGGCGTCCCTTGGTCTTGGCGATCTCAAAGCCGCCCTTTGAAAAAATGCACAGTCCGGCCGAGTCGTAGCCGCGGTATTCCAGCTTGGAAAGCCCGTCGAGCAGGATGGGTGCGGCCTGCTTTTTGCCGATGTATCCAACGATTCCACACATATAAAAAACCTCCGTATGTCAGAGAGCTAAGGGGCTCATGTCAGCATACGGAGATTATACACGAAAAGTTTGCCAAAATCAACTGAAAATTTGCATTTTTCGTTTGTTTCCTAAATTCCGTCGAAAATGGACAATTGATTTGGCTGCAAAATGGCGAGGCTCGCAGGCGCAGCGTTCAGCAGCTCTGCGCCGCGCTGCGCCAGTGCTTGTGCGGCGGGGGAACCATCGTTATAGATAAATACGGGCGAAAGCCTGTGCCGGAGATTGTCCTCCGAACCAGCCCAAGTGCCGCCGCGGTGCAGGTCGCACTGCGCGACGAAGGTCTTTTCGCCCAGTGCGTGGATGCAGTGGTTGCGGCGCAGTGCGCGCTGCGCGGTAAAGGCGCACTGCCAGCCGTCCTCGCTGCAATAGAGCACGCGCTCGTCAAAAGCGCGGCGTGTCAGCTCGTCCGGAACAAAGCAGACGACGCTTCCGCCGGCGGAAAGGCAGGCCTCCTGCGCTGCGCGGTCAGCACCCGCAGCGCCGCCGGAGCAGAGAACAAGACCCTCCTGTGCGGCAAGCCGGCCGATGCGCTCGGCGAAGGCGCGGTTTTCCGGTCTCAGTGCACGGGAACCGACGAGACTCACACAGGGGCGGCGCAGAAGCGCCGGGTCGCCCATGCAGAACAGCACAGCCGGACAGCGGTTGCCCAGACGGCGCAGCCGTTCGGGGAACTGCTCGGAAAGACGCGTCAGCACCGTCACGCCGCGGCTTGCAGCCCGCGCGAGGAACACGTCCAGCGCGGCCTGCCGCTCCACGAGCGCTGCGATGCGCTCTGCGGCGGCCGCCTGATAGCCAAGTGCCCGCAGAAACTCCTCCGAAAGCGACCCTTCCGACGGCTTGACCTGCGAGACGCGCAGCGCGAGGGTGCGATATTCCGCAGGGGACAGCGGCTGAAGCCCGTCGTCCAGCATGCCGCAGAGCAGCAGCAATGTCCGTTCCGACCGGCGCATCAGAAGCGCTTGCGCGGCGGATGCTTTTCCTCGGCGGGAGCAGGAACAAGGCAGCCGTATTCGTCAAAAATCATGGGTGTGATGTGAAAATCCGCGAATTTTGCGATCTCGTCGAGCTTTACGCGTTCGGGAAGCGAACCGACGAGCGTGAAGGAAATCCCCTTCTTGCGGGCGCGGCCGGTGCGGCCGATGCGGTGAATATAATATTCGTTTTCGTCGGGCACGTCGTAGTTGATGACAGCGTCCACATCGTCCACGTCGATGCCGCGCGAGGCGACGTCTGTGGCAATGAGCACAGGCAGCTTGCCGTTGCGGAAGGCGGCCATGGTCTTTTCCCGCGTGGCCTGCTTGATGTCGCCGTGCAGGCAGTCGGCCTGAATGCCGCTGCGCCGCAGACCGTCGCTGAGGTTCTGGCACATGACCTTGGTATTGCAGAACACGATCACGCGCTCAAACACGCCCGAGCGCAGGATGCGCAGCGTGGCTTCTTCCTTTTCCAGACGCGGCACGGTGATGGAGTACTGGTCGATGTCGGGCTTGCTCTCGGCGGTGGGCGCGACGGTGATCTCCACCTCGTCGCGCTGGTACATCCAGCTCACGGTCATGACCTCCTGCGAGATCGTCGCGGAGAATAGGCCGAGGTTGACGCGGTTTTTGATGCGGTTGAGAATCTTCGTCACGTCGTCGAAGAAGCCCATGTCGAGCATGCGGTCGGCCTCGTCGAGGATGACGGTCTTGATGCGGTCAAGACGCAGATTCTTGCGGTTATAGTGGTCGGTCAGGCGGCCCGGCGTGGCCACAACAATATGCGGATGCTGCTGTAAGCTGCGAATCTGCGGCTCCATGCGCTGACCGCCGTAGAGCACGGTCACACGAATGTCCTTGTAAAAGGTCAAAAGGCCGCGCAGCTCGTCTGCAATCTGAATGGCAAGCTCACGCGTGGGCGCGAGAATCAGGCCTTGCAGATCGTCGCTGGCCGGGTCGATGTGCTCGATCATCGGAATGCCGAAGGCAAAGGTCTTGCCGGTGCCGGTGGGTGCCTTTGCGATGACGTCCTTCCATGCCAGCAGCGGCGGAATGGCTTCCTCCTGTACGCGCGTGGGCAGGCCCACGCCCTTTTTCTCCAGCGCCTTGAGGATTTCCTCGCTGACGCCCAGCTCCTGAAATGTTTTGATCGTTTCCATTTGATTTCTTCCTTTATCTTGTCCGTTTCCGGCGAAAATGCCGAAACTCCGCAGTATAATTCTATATTCTACATTCTAACAGACTTTCAGCCCATTTGCAATAGCAAACGCGGTGCTTTTGCGCTGCTGCGGCTCGGTGTGACGGCTTCCTATAAGACATGGAGCACGCCGAAGCGTGCTCCACAGTTTGGCGCAAAGCGCACGGGCTTTGTGAAGAAACCAAAAAACATAGTATCAGGCTGTCCAAAAAGCTCAAAGGGACTTTTTGACAGCCTGCCATCCGTAAGGTCACGGCGGGCCGTGACCCTGCGGATGTTGTGCTATACGATGCTGTTTTACTCCGGGTCCACGCCCTCAATGGAGACGTTTTCCACGCCGTTTTCGTTAAATTCTTCCAGATAGCGATCCATGCGGCGGGTCAGCTCGGAATAGTTTTCACCCGTGATCTCGGGATAGCCCATGTCGCGCTTGGACAGCTCCTCTGCCAGAATGTCAAAAAACACGCCGTCCTCGTAGTACGCGATTGCGTCCTGAATGCCGCCCTCGGCAAAGGCGCGCGACGGCAGCGACACGCCCAGACGGCTCTCAACCAGCGAGGCCAGCGGTGTGCCGCGGCAAAGCCCGAAGAGCTTGCTCTCAATCTGATCGTATTCCAAAATGCGGTCGTCGCCGCGTGTGGAATTCAAGATCCAGTTTCCGATGTAGACAAGATCCAAAAGCTGACGAAATTCACCGGTCGTCATTTCGATCGTCATCCGCATTCACCATCCTTTCCCTATGCAATGCGGTTCAAGGAATATTATATAGCGGAATGTGCGCATTTGTCCAGCGGGAAACGTAGAATTTGTGGAAATTACTACTTGTTTTTAACGCCGGAATCGCATATGATATAAAATAACTAAGTTTTCGGAACATGGAGAGGAAGAAAAGTATGAAGAAGCTGAGCGTTTGTGTCCTTTTTGGCGGGGTATCGCCGGAGCATGAGGTGTCGTTGCGGTCGGCAGAATCGGTCTTAAATCATCTGGATGCGGAAAAGTACAACATTTTCCCCGTCGGCATCACAAAAACAGGCGAGTGGATTCTCTACGGCGGCAAGGATTACAGCCTGCTGCCCAGCGGTGAGTGGAAAAATTGCCCGGAGAACCGCCGCGCGGCCATTTCGCCCGTGCGCGGCCAGGGACTTTTGAATTTTGAGGGCGACTGCGTCGTGCGCGAGCGCATCGACGTTGTGTTCCCTGTGCTGCATGGCGAAAACGGCGAGGACGGCTCCATTCAGGGCTTATTGCAGCTCGCGGGCATTCCCTTCGTGGGCCCTGGCGTCGCGGCTTCGGCTACCTGCATGGATAAGACGCTGACCAAGCTCGTCGCGGACAAGGCGGGCATCCGTCAGGCGGCGTGGCAGCTCGTCACGGCGCAGGAAGTCGAAAACAGCCTTGAGGCCGCGCTCGACCGTCTGGAAAAGGCCTTTGCCTATCCGATTTTTGTCAAGCCTGCCGGAACCGGCTCCTCTGTGGGCGTGGCCAAGGCCAAGACGCGCGAGGCGCTGACGGCTGCACTGCAAAACGCCGCAAAGTTCGACACGAAAATTCTGGCCGAGGAGTTTATCAACGGGCAGGAGGTCGAGGTCGCGGTGCTTGGCAACGACAATCCCGCGGCGTCCGTCTGCGGCGAGATCGATTCCGGAACGGAATTTTATGATTACGACGCGAAATATATCTCCGACTGCGCCCGCCTCTATATCCCAGCACGCATCGACGAGGTCACGGCAGAGAAGGTGCGCGACGCGGCGGTGCGGGTGTTCACGGCCATGGGCTGCCGCGGCCTTTCCCGCGTGGACTTTTTCGTGACCTACGAGGGCAGCGAGGTCGTCTTTAACGAGATCAACACCCTGCCGGGCTTCACATCCATTTCCATGTATCCCAAGCTCTTTGAGGCCAGCGGAATCCCGTATTCGGAGCTGCTCGACCAGCTCCTCGAGCTTGCGCTGGAGAAGTGATATGCAGGTAGTTCTGACCATTTCCAGCACGCAGCGCTTCGGCGATGACGCGCCGGAGACTACTGAGCTTGTCACAGACGGCACGCTCAGGCGCGAGGGGAAAGCGCTGATCCTTTCCTATGAGGAAACGGAGCTGACCGGCATGGAGGGAACGACCACGACCTTCCGCATCGAGCCGCCCGTCATCACCCTGCGCCGCACAGGAACGCTGGAGTCGCAGATGGTGTTCTCGGAGGGAATAGAGGATCGCTCCTTATATGATATGGGCTTCGGTGCGCTGATGATCTCGGTCTGCGCGGATTCCATCCGCTCGGAGATGGATGAAACCGGCGGCACGCTGGATGTGTCCTATGCCGTCGCCATTGAGCAGGCCGCAGCGGGCACGGTGAAGTATCGCATCACCGCACGTCCGAAAAATTGAAATTGACAAAACCGGCAGAATGTGCTATCATGCTGCCGGAGATGAGCTGCTTTGAAAGAATACTTGTATGAGACGCACGCGCACACCAGCCCCGTCAGCAAGTGCGCGGTTGCCACACCCGAGGAAACGGTCACGTTTTATCGGGAGATGGGCTACGACGGTCTGTTTTTGACGAACCACTTCCTCGACGGCAACATCGGCATCGACTACGATCGGCCGTATGAGGAAAAAATCGAGTTCTATTTCTCAGATTATGAAGAAGCGCTGCGCATCGGCCGGGCGCAGAATTTCAAGGTGTTTCTCGGGGTGGAGCTATCCTACGGCGGGACGGACTTTTTGATCTACGGACTGGACAAGGCGTGGTATCTGGCACACCCGGAGATCATGACCATGGGAAAGCGCGAGGAGCTGGCGTTTATGAAAAGCGCCGGGGCGTTCATCGTGCAGGCGCATCCTTTCCGCGAGTGTGAGTATATCGACCACATCCGTCTCTATCCGCGCTCGGTCGAGGCGGTGGAGGTGCTCAACCTCGGCGACAATACCGAGCAGGCCAATCGTATGGCCGAGCTTTACGCCGCACATTACGGCCTTGCCATGGTTGCCGGATCGGACAACCATCATGCCGGAGGGCAGCGCTCGCTTGCGGGCATTAAGACCAAAACGCCGCTTTGCAGCGTGCAGGATTATATCGACGCCGTGCGTGCGGGAAAAACGGAAATCTTCCGCATCGACCGGTAAGCACACAGCCGTCTGCCGGAGTCCCGGCAGACGGCTGTGTGCTTATCCTGAGGGTTTAATGGCCCTGCGCGTGGCGTTTGATGGCCGCGAAGGATTCGTCGCTGATGACATGCTCCATCTTGCACGCATCCTCGGCCGCGACCTTCGGATCGACGCCGAGATGCGTCAAAAAGGCTGTCAGAAGCGTGTGGCGCTCGTAGATTTTCTCTGCGACCGCGCGGCCGGAGTCGGTCAGGGTCAGAAGCCCCTCCTTGTCCATCAGAAGATAGCCGCCGGATTTTAAAAGTCCTACCGCGCGGCTCACGCTGGGCTTGCTGAAGTTCATGTACTCCGCCACATCAAGAGAGCGAACCGCGCCCTTGCTTTTTGAAAGAACATAGATGGTCTCAAGATACATTTCGCCGGATTCCTGTAAATGCACGATCAAAGCTCCCTTCCCGGAAAGGCTCCCGCATCGGAACCCCCGTTTTCGTAATTATAACTATCATAACACAATACCGGCGGAAATGCAACAAATCGGAAAAAATTAGAATTTTATTCATTTTTGCCAAGCCGGTGGTTAGCACCAGCTAACTATTTGGCCACTCTGCCGAAATTGAAAATTCGACCGTTTTTTTGAGAAAAAATTCTTGACAAATCAACCTCCTGTGTGTATCTTATAGATGGTTAGCGAAAGCTAACCAATAGTATCGCAAAATGGTTAGCGAGAGCTAATCAAAAGAGAAACGAGGGATGACTATGCTGCCGCTCAGTCTGGCGGATCAGGGCGAGGTCAACATCATCAAGCATGTCAGCGGAAGCCCGGACGTCAAGAAGCATCTGGAGGATCTCGGGTTTGTCGTCGGCGGCGAGGTGACTGTGGTCAACGCGCTGTCGGGCAACGTGATCGTCAATGTCAAGGATTCGCGCATTGCCATCAGTGAGGAAATGGCGCGGAAAATCATGGTGTGACAACACCTGAGCATAACCAAAAATGAAAAGGAGGAACCGGGAATGAAAACACTGAAGGAAGTCAAGATCGGACAGACCGTCAAGGTCGTCAAGCTCCATGGCGAGGGCGCCGTCAAGCGCCGCATCATGGACATGGGTCTGACCCGCGGCGTAGAGGTTTACGTCCGCAAGGTCGCTCCTCTGGGCGATCCCGTGGAGGTCACGGTGCGCGGTTATGAGCTTTCCATCCGCAAGGCGGACGCGGAAATGATCGAAGTCGAGTGATCGACCGATTTTTTGAAATATCCGATTAGCAACTGCTAACGAAAGAGAGGATTGTTATTATGGATCTGCGAATTGCCCTTGCGGGCAACCCGAACAGCGGTAAGACGACCCTGTTCAATGCGCTGACCGGCTCGAACCAGTTCGTCGGTAACTGGCCGGGCGTCACGGTCGAAAAGAAGGAAGGCAAGCTCAAGAAGCATGACGGCGTGATCATCACCGACCTTCCCGGCATTTATTCCCTGTCTCCCTACACGCTGGAAGAAGTCGTTGCGAGAAATTACCTGATCGCGGAACGCCCCGATGCCATCCTGAACATCATCGACGGCACCAACCTCGAGCGTAACCTTTATCTGACCACCCAGCTCACCGAGCTTGGCATTCCGGTCGTCGTCGCCATCAACATGATGGACATCGTCAAGAAGAACGGCGACAAGATCGACACACAGGAGCTGTCCCGCCAGCTCGGCTGCAAGGTCGTTGAAATCTCGGCCCTGAAGGGCACGGGCGTGATGGAGGCAGCCGAGGCTGCGATCGAGGCTGCGAAGCATGGAAAGACCGTCCCGCAGCACACCTTCTCCGGCTGCGTCGAGCACGCCATTGCCCACATTGAGGAGGCTGCCGTACATAACCTCCCCGAGGAGCAGCAGCGCTGGTATGCCATCAAGATCTTCGAGCGCGACGATAAGGTGCTTGCCGGTCTGAAGATCGATCCGCAGACCATGCAGCACATCGAAAACGACATCAAGGCCGCCGAGACCGAGATGGACGACGATGCCGAATCCATCATCACCAACGAGCGCTACATCTACATCGGCAGCATCATCAAGGCCTGCTACAAGAAAAAGAACGCCGGCAAGCTGAGCGTTTCCGATAAGATCGACCGTGTGGTCACGAACCGCTGGCTGGGTCTGCCGATCTTCGCGGTCGTCATGTTCCTGGTCTACTGGGTCGCCATGGTCGCCGTCGGCGCACCGGCAACCGACTGGGCAAACGACGGCCTGTTCGGCGACGGCTGGCACCTGTTCGGCATCGACGGTGGCTACGCAGAGCTTGCCGAGGAATACGGCGATGCAACCAATGCAGTCCTGGCCTACTATCCGGAGCTGGATGTGGAAGCAGACGATTTTGACGCTGCTGCAACGCTGGATGCGCTGAAGGCCGTTCCTGCGGATCAGAAGTCCGCAACCGTCACGGTCGAGGACGAGGAGACCCTTGCCGAAAACGACATGACGGTCTACTATGACACCATCCCCGCCGATGCGGACGAGGATTCCACCATTGGCATGACCTATGTCGATGCCGTTGCGTTCTTCGAGAAGAACGGCTTTGACGAGCCGGATCCCGCAGATTACGGCGTTTGGGTGCCGGGCGTTCCGGTTCTTGTCGGTAATCTGCTTGAAAAGTGCAACGCGGCTGACTGGCTTTCCGGTCTGATCCTCGACGGCATTGTCGCCGGTGTCGGCGCAGTGCTCGGCTTCGTGCCGCAGATGCTTGTGCTGTTCCTCATGCTGGCCTTCCTCGAAGCCTGCGGCTATATGTCCCGTATCGCCTTCGTTCTTGACCGCGTGTTCCGTAAGTTCGGCCTGTCCGGCAAGTCCTTCATCCCGATGCTCATCGGCGTCGGCTGCGGTGTTCCGGGTATCATGGCCTCCAGAACCATTGAAAACGAGCGTGACCGCCGTATGACGATCATGACCACCACCTTCATCCCCTGCGGCGCAAAGGTTCCGTTCATCGGCATGATCGCGGGCGCCCTCTTTGGCGGCAGCGCGCTGGTGTCCACTTCCGCATACTTCATCGGCATGGCCGCGATCATCTGCTCCGGCATCATGCTGAAGAAGACCAAGATGTTCTCCGGCGAGCCTGCTCCCTTCGTTATGGAGCTGCCTGCTTACCACTGGCCGACTCTCGGCAACGTCCTGCGCTCCATGTGGGAGCGCGGCTGGTCCTTCATTAAAAAGGCCGGTACCATCATCCTTCTGTCCACCATCTTTGTCTGGTTCACCACTTATTTCGGCTGGGCCTCCGATGGCTTCCGTATGCTCGACGAGTCCGAGATCGACGCTTCCATCCTCGCCAAGATCGGCGGCGTGATCGCATGGATCTTCAGACCGCTCGGCTGGGGCAACTGGCAGGCAGCCGTGGCTTCCATCACCGGCCTTGTTGCCAAGGAAAACATCGTCGGTACGCTGGGCATCCTCTACGCGGGTGCTGAAGGCACGACGGTTTATCAGAACATTGCACATGCCTTCACCGGCATCACCGGTTACAGCTTCCTCGTGTTCAACCTCCTGTGCGCTCCGTGCTTCGCAGCCATCGGCGCCATCAAGCGCGAGATGAACAGCCCGAAGTGGACGTGGTTCGCCATCGCTTATCAGTGCGGCTTTGCCTACTGCATCGCCCTGATGATCAACCAGTTCGGCAAGCTCTTCACCGGCAACGTCAACGTCATCGGCCTGATCGCGGCAGTCGCCATCCTCGCCGGTATGATCTACATGCTTGTGCGTCCGTACAAGGAAGCCACCAAGCTGACTGCGAAGGTCAAGGTCACAAAGTAATTTCCCAAAATCGCATTTCTCAATTCAAAGGAGCTGATTTCTATGCTGCAATGGCTTTCAAACAATCTTGCAACTATTCTGATTTGTCTTGTTCTTGCGGTAATCGTTGCCCTCATCATTTGGAGTTTGGTAAGGAATAAGAAAAAAGGCAAATCCTCCTGTGGCTGCAACTGTGCGCATTGTGCTATGGCTGGCTCCTGCCACAAGAAGTAAGGGCAAGCTGCCCAATCTGCAAACGGGAGCCGCAAGTCGTCGATTTGCGGCTCCCAACTTTTCTCCGGGGAGGTAAGCAATGGCTAACCAGAAAACACTCACGGCCTCGAACATCCGTTATCTTTTGACGATCCAGTCTCTTGACCGGGAAGGCAAGGGCGCGCGCAGCGTAGACATCGCCACGGAAATGGGGCTGTCCAAGCCGAGCGTGCATAATATGATGCGCACGCTCATCGAAATGGGTCTCGTCCGCAAGGACTTTTACGGCGCTGCCTACCTCACCGAGATCGGCCGCAGGCTCGCCGTCTGCTACGACCGGTATTATCACTCCGTCTCGGGGCTGCTCCGCAATTCCTTTCCGGAGCTGTCCGATGTGCAGCCTGCGGCGTGCTACCTGCTTTCCGAGATCCCGTCGGAGGATCTGGAGACGCTGTGCGGCCGCTGCGAGGCCAACTGTGCGGCAAAGGAGGCGCTGTAATGGCGATCGTAGAGTTTGAGGATGTCAGCCGCGTGTATGTCAGCGGCGACCATGAACTCAAAGCGCTGGACGATGTCAACCTGAAGCTCGAGGAGGGCAAATTTGTCGTCATTCTCGGGCCGAGCGGCGCGGGCAAATCCACGCTTTTGAACCTGCTCGGCGGGCTGGACAGCCCCACGAGCGGCAAGATCTATGTGCAGGGGAAGGACATTTCCACCCTCACGCGCGATCAGCTTGCCGACTATCGCGCAGCGACGGTCGGATTCGTGTTCCAGTTTTATAACCTCGTGCCGACCCTGACGGTTCACGAGAACGTCACGCTCGTCAAGGAGATTGCGCCCGATGCGCTCTCTGCGACCAAAATGCTCGAGGAGGTCGGCCTTGCCGATCACCTGAAGAATTTCCCCTCTGAGCTTTCCGGCGGCGAGCAGCAGCGCGTGTCCATTGCCCGTGCGCTGGCCAAAAATCCGAAGATCATTTTGTGCGACGAGCCGACGGGCGCACTGGACTCCGAGACCGGTGTGCATGTGCTCAAGCTGCTGCTGCGCATGGCGCGGGAGTACGGCAAGACCATCGTCATCGTCACGCACAACCAGAATATTGCCAAAATGGCCGATGTGGTCATCCGCGTGAAGAACGGCCGCATCGTGTCTCAGGAGGAGCAGCCTTCGCCCGCCTCGGCCGACGAGATCGACTGGTAAGGAGGGAATCGTATGCTTCTGCGCAAGCTGTACCGGACGATGCTCGCCTACAAGGCGCAGTTCATCTCCATGATCCTTATGACCGCCCTCGGCACCGGCGTTTTTGTCGGCTTCAATATGGAATGGGTGAGCATCAAGGAAAATACGGACGCGTTTTTTGAAGAAACCGGCTATGCAGACTACCGTATCGTCTCGGAAAGCGGCTTTACCGCCGACGAGGAGGCCAAGGTGCGTGCGCTTCGCGGCGTGGACGAGACCGCGCGGTATCTGAGCGTCAATGCCGATGTCAAGGACTTCGCGGGCGACAGCCTCGCGCTCACCGTGACCACAAACGCAAAGGTTTCCGGTTTTCATCTGGTCTCCGGCGAGGAATATGACGAGACAAGCGCCGACGGCCTCTGGCTTTCGGAGCAGTATGCGGCGGCCAATGACATTGCGGTCGGCGACAGCCTTACGCTGACCTACCGCAGCCTCGAGCTGCAAACGACGGTTAGAGGGCTGGTCAAATCCGGCGAATATCTGGTCTGCGTCCGCGACGAGAGCCAGCTCATGCCGGACTTTGCCACCTACGGCTTCGGTTATGTTTCACCGGTGCTTTACGAAAAGGCCGTGGGCGTTGCCTATTATCCGCAGATCAACGTCCTGTCCGAGCTGGACAAGAAAGAATTCATCGAGGCGGCGGATGCCGCGCTTGGAAAAACCACGCTGATTTTGACCCGCGACGAGACGCTTGCCTATTCCAGCGCGCAGGGCGAGGCCGAGGAGGGCAAGACCATGGGCTCGCTGCTGCCGGTCATCTTCCTTTTGATCGCGGTTCTGACCATGGTCACGACAATGCACCGCCTTGCCATCCACGAAAAGACGCAGATCGGTACGCTCAAGGCGCTCGGCTTCCGCGACCGCCGCATCCTGCGGCACTATACGTCCTATGGCTTTATGACCGGCCTGATCGGATCGGTGCTCGGCCTCGGGCTGGGCTATGGCATTGCGTGGGCGGTCATGAATCCGAACGGCACGATGGGAACGTATTTCGACATGCCCACGTGGAGGCTGCGTCTGCCGTGGTTCTGTACTGCGGTGCTGGCGCTCGTGGTTGCGCTGATGACGCTGATCGGGTATCTGTCGGTCAAGCAGATCCTGCGCGGCACGGCGGCCGAGACGCTGCTGCCCTATGTGCCCAAGAAGGTCAAGCCGCTGCTTGTCGAGCGGACAAGGTGGTTCCATCGTCTTTCCTTCGGCACGCGCTGGAATCTGCGCGACACCATGCGCCACAAATCCCGCACGGCTATGAGCCTGCTTGGCGTTGTGAGCTGCACGCTCATTCTCATTGCTGTCTTTGGCATGCGCGATACCATGGACGCCTTCCTTGATACTTATTATAATGAAGCGGCGACCTATGCTTCGCGCATCTATCTGGCCGAGGATGCCGCACCCGAGGCGCGTGAGACTGTCGCGGAGGATTATGCGGGCGACTGGAGCGCTTCGGTGAGCGTCCAGCTCGAGGAAATGGCCGTGAGCCTGGACATTTATCACATCACGCACGATCTCATCTGCTTCCCGAACGACGGCAAGGGCTACGCTGACCTGACTGACGGCGGCGCGCTGGTCTGCCGCAGACTTTCCGAGGAATTTGACCTGCATCCGGGTGACAGCTTCACCGTCAGTCCCTACGGCTCGGATGAAACGTATACCCTCAAGGTCGCGGCGATTGTGCGCAGCATGTCGGAAAACATCGTCATTTCCGAGGCCTACGCCGAGAAGCTCGGGCTGCCCTACACGATGAATTTCGTCTATACCACGACCGAAAAGAGCGAAATTCCTGCCAGCGGCGCAATCCGCAGCGTGCAGTCCAAGCAGATGATCTTGGATTCCTTCGACAGCTTCATGGAGATCATGAATATGATGATCGTTGTGCTGGTGCTTGGCGCGATGCTGCTGTGCCTCGTGGTGCTCTACAACCTCGGTGTGATGAGCTATGCCGAGCGCTACCGCGAGATGGCGACGCTGAAGGTCGTCGGCTTCCGCGACCGCCGCATCGGGCGGCTGCTCATCGGTCAGAACCTGTGGGTGAGCGTGCTGGGCATTCTCATCGGTCTGCCCGTGGGCGTGTGGCTTTTGAACGTGCTGCTGCACGAGCTTGCCTCGGAATACGAATTGCAGCTGTCCGTCAGCCCGCTGAGCTTCGTTGTCACGGTCGCGCTGACCCTTGGCGTGTCGCTGCTCGTGAGCCTGATGGTCGCAAGAAAAAATAAAAAGATCGATATGGTCGAAGCGCTCAAGGGCGCAGAATAAAGGAGACTGTCGGTATGCCGGAGCTGTTGAAAACAACGGAATTTTGGGCCGCTGCGGCGACCGTTGCGATCCCGATCTGCGGCTTTGCGCTCAAACACTGGCTGAAATACGCAGCAAAGGAGAAGAAAAAATGATTCAGACAACCCTGAAAATTGACGGTATGATGTGCGGCATGTGCGAATCGCACATTAACGACTGCATCCGCCGCAGCTTTGCGGTGAAGAAGGTCACGTCCTCGCACGCCAAGGGACAGACGGTCATCGTCTCCGAGGAGCCGCTGGACGCGGAAGCCCTGCGCGGTGTCATCGCCCAGACGGGCTATGAGCTGAAGGACATTCAGACGGAGACCGTGGAGAAGAAGCCCTTCCGTTTATTCCATAAAGGCTGAAAAGACTCAAGTGCCCGCCGAAACCCCGGCGGGCACTTGGGATTCCTGCCATTTTTTAGGAAAAGATTGACAGTTTCGCATTTTTCGGCTATGATATGGAAGTAAACTTATAATTTTCGCAAAAAAATGTCCGGAACTTCCGGACTATTTAGAGAAAGAGGAAAGACAATGAAGAAATTTGCTTCCATTCTGCTGGCGCTTCTGCTGCTTGCGGCGATCCCCATGCAGGCGCTGGCCGACGAGGTCGTTGCGCCGGAGGCTCCCGTGATCGTTTCCGAATCGCAGGATCAGGATCCCTTCTACGGCGAATCCGTCACGCTCACGGTCAATGCGACCTGCGAGGAGGGCGCGGAGCTGACCTATCAGTGGTACGCTGCCGACGCTAAGGACAAGGCGCTGCTCCGTGCCATCGAGGGCGCGGAGGGTAATTCCTATACGGTCTCGGCCTCCGCACAGGACATCGGTAAAACCAAATATTACTGTCTGTACGTGTGGTCGAATGCGGGCGGGGTACAAACCGGCCCGGTGTACAGCAGGCTCATCCGCGTCACCGTCCACAGTGTGGGCGACAGCATTGAAATTCTCCAGAAGCCAACTAAGCTCGAATACACACAGGGTGAGACGCTCGACCTGACCGGCCTGCGCGTGCGCATCTACACCGCGGACGGTTACTTCGATTCCGAGGACGGCGAAAATCTGGTGATTACCAAGGAACCGCTCACGACGGTCGGCAAGCAGAGAATCGCGGTCGGCTACGGCGACGTCGAGCCTGACTTCTTCACCGTCACCGTCCGCGCCCCGGAAAAGCACGAGCACAGCTTCCCGGACGGTTGGGTCATCGTCTCGCAGGCCACCTGCAAGGAGGAGGGACTGCGCGTGCGCGAATGCGAATGCGGCTACACCGAGCGCGAGGCAATCCCCAAGACCGAGCACCACTGGGACAAGGGCCAGAAGAAGGACGGCTACACGGTTTACACCTGCACCGTCTGCGGCGAGACGCGAAAGGAAGGCTCCGGCACTGTCACGCTGCCCACGGCCTCGACCGAGCAGCCCACACAGGAATCGGAGGTTGCCGAGAGCACACAGCCCACGGATTCAACCCAGCAGGGGACGAAGGTGGAGTTCCGCTCACCGTGGAAAACCGCCGCAATTCTGATTGCGGCATTGCTGGTGTGCGGCATCGCCGCCGTCGCGGTGCTCATGGTCATCCACAAGAGAAAATAAGGCTTGAATGTAGGTTTGTCAAACATATTGGACAACAAAGTCAGAGGGGGAGCGCCAGCGGAGGGGTCTCATGGGTAAGCTGTT
>CAKUMO010000017.1 GCA_934667815.1 uncultured Oscillospiraceae bacterium | reverse complement strand
CGCGCTGAAGCCCCTGCGCACTTTTACTTCTCAAGTGGAAAAGGTTCAGCTGAACAATCTGACAGATATGAAGATCAGCGAAGATGTACTGCCGGAGTTCCGGCAGTTCAGCCGGTCGTTCAATCAAATGCTTGAACGTCTTGACGAAGGCTTTACCGCGCAGCGGCAGTTTACGGGAAATGCCGCTCATGAGTTGCGCACGCCGCTTTCGCTGATGCAGGCGCAGCTTGAATTGTTTTCCGCAGAGCATCCCGATGTGTTGCCGGAAACGGCGGATTTTCTGCGCCTGCTGCGTGAACAGACCGAACGCATGACGCAAATGACGAAAACGCTGCTTGAAATGAGTGATCTCAAGACAGTGTCCTGCACTGACCGTATTGAATTGGCTCCCATGGTTGAGGAGATCTTTGCAGACCTTGCTCCGCTTGCGGATAGAAACGGCGTGATCCTTGAAAGTAAAGGCGACGGAGTCATGATCGGCAGCGACACGCTGATTTATCGTATGCTCTTTAATCTGACCGAAAATTCTATACGCTACAATCGCCCGAACGGGACGGTGCGTATTGTGATCACCGATGAAAAAAATCGCTTAGCCATTCGGGTTGCAGATACCGGCTGCGGTATACCGGAGAAATACAGAGAGAGCATTTTCCAGCCCTTTTTCCGGGTAGATAAATCCAGGAGCAGAGAAAACGGCGGCGTGGGATTGGGACTTTCGTTGGTGTGGGAGATTGTTGCATTGCACGGCGGTGAGATTCGGGTTGAGGAAAGCTCGGAAAAGGGGACGACTATAGCGGTGAAGTTCCCAACAGACATGAAAATAAAATAGCGGAGGTTATTTATGAAAACACTGATTGTTATCGACATGCAGAATGATTTTGTCACGGGAGTACTCGGCTCGAAAGAGGCGGTTGCTGTTCTGCCGAATGTTAAAAAGAAAATTGATGCATACATGGCTGCCGGGGATGAGGTGATTTTCACTCGCGACACACACGAAGAAAACTATCTCGAGACCAACGAGGGGCGGCATCTCCCTGTGCCACATTGTGTCAAAGGAACGGAAGGTTGGCAAGTTGTAAAAGAAATCGACTGCCCCGACTGCAAACATATTGACAAGCCGACTTTCGGCTATATTCATTGGGCTGAGCAATTCAAAGACAGCAGAATTTCGGGAATTGAGATTATCGGTGTATGTACCGATATCTGTGTGATATCTAATGCTTTAATATTAAAAGCAGTTTTCCCAGAGATTGATATAATCGTTGATGCAAGCTGCTGTGCCGGGGTTACGCCTGAAACGCACAGGACGGCATTGACCGCAATGAAGGCTTGCCAGGTTAATATTATCGGGGAGTGAACCAATATCCGGAAAACAACATCAGTAGTTTTATTATGTAAAGTTCAGGGGCAAGGTCCGAAGACCTTGCCCCTGAAAAATTATGGTTCGAGGCGGAATATCATCGATACTCCGGTTTCAGAATGTCGGATATGGACCCTTTCTCGATTACAAACTCCGGAGTACCCATGCCTCCCGGGGCAACCTCGTATTTATCAAAGACGATTACAAGGTTACCATCTTTATCCCAATAGAAATTATGCTTGTCATCGAGTGTTACGAAGGCCTGTCCGTTTTCCGCGTTTTCAACCCAGTATACTTTATTGCTGTCCTTTGCCATAATTTCTTTCATCTGTTTACGGAGATTGTCTGCCAAAACTTCGGCAAAATCGTCTGATGTAAACAGGTCTTTAAGTTCTACAATTTTGCCGTTTGCTTTATCGATATGGTAGAATCTATAGTAGGTATTGCTGCTGCCTGTCGCCTCGTGAACACGAATCTTTAAAATCGCTTTTGTAGGTTTGTCAAACATATTGGACAACAAAGTCAGAGGGGGAGCGCCAGCGGAGGGGTCTCATGGGTAAGCTGTTGGAGCGGCGATTGTGGACGGCGAGCTGTTTCGCGAAGTCATCCAGAGAGTAAAACGCGTGGCAGGAATAGAAACGCTTCTGATCCTCGCGGTGGCTGCGCTCGACCTTGCCGTTGTGGCGCGGGGTGTAGGGGCGGATCAGCTTGTGCCGGATGCCAAGCGCGGCAGCAGTCCGCTCAAACAGCGTTGGCAGATCGCGCTTGCTGTTGGAAAAACGGTTGGTAAACTCAAAGCCGTTGTCCGTCCGGACATATTCCACTGGTATGCCTCCGCAGGAAGTCGGCAGAGGAATAGGTGAACTACTCCGGGTAGGGATTGACGATACTTCATGTCCTGTGTTATACTTTGATTCATGAGGAATATGGCCTCCTTTTGTCAAGTTGTTGCGTGGTAACTCAACTTTAACACATGAGGCCCTATTCCTCATACCTTTTTTTCGTTTGTCCAAGATGTATTATAGTTCTACACACACAATATGCATTTTTTATGAAACCGATTGCGCACAAGTAACTGATATGTTATAATTTTTATGAATTATCAATCTTTGACAAGAGTTGAGAGGGAAATGAAATGGTTTGGCTGTTTGACAGCTACACGGATGTTGGTGGCAGAGACAACAATGAGGACGCTTACTGTGCGTTCACAAGGGATGATGCGTGCCTGTTTGCAGTTGCGGA
Organism: uncultured Oscillospiraceae bacterium; assembly: GCA_934667815.1. Lineage (GTDB taxonomy): Bacteria > Bacillota > Clostridia > Oscillospirales > Oscillospiraceae > JAZOXB01. The sequence continues at coordinate 55,990 of CAKUMO010000017.1, read as the reverse complement.
TGGCCTTGGCGGCTGCAAGTGTGGCGAGGTTGCGTCGGCACTGGCGGTGCAGACGCTTAAAGCGCATTTTTTGGAATCACCGTTGACGCTTGACATGGGACAGGCCTTTGCAGCAGCGAATGCGGCGATTCTGGCGCAGCAGACAGAGACGGGAATCGTGATGAAAACAACGCTTACTGCGGTCTACTGCACGCCGGAGAAAACGGTCGTTGCCAATGTGGGCGATTCGCGCTCTTACTTGATTCGGAATGACAGGATCGTTTTTCAGACCGTCGATCACAGCGTGGCGCAGATGGCTGTGCTTGCGGGGGAAATCACTGCCGACGAGCTTCGCCAGTATCCGAAGCTGAATCTGCTGACGCGTGCGTTGGGCCGCGAAACGGTCAAAGCCGACGTTACGGAGCTGCCTGCCGATGTGTGCGACCGCATTTTGCTCTGCTCGGACGGCTTTTGGGAGTACGTTTATGAAAACGAGTTGGTACAGCCTGCCGCATCGCCGGCCGCCTGGCTCACAGCGCTGCGCACGTTGCATGCACAGCGGATTCCGTCCCGAAACGATAATCACACCGCAGTCGCGGCTATGAGAAGGAGAGAGAAGGAATGAACTACTGCATTTTCTGTATGGAGCCGCTGAATGACACTGCGGAATGCTGCCCGCACTGCGGAAAGGCGCAGCGCATTACAGCGCCTGCACACCATTTGAAGCCCGGCACGCGTCTGGCCGGGCGCTACCTTGTTGGATGTGCTCTCGGCGAAGGCGGGTTCGGCATTACCTATCTCGGTCGGGACGAGAAGCTCGATATGCACGTTGCCGTCAAGGAGTATTATCCCAAGGGCTATGCAAATCGCGCAAATACGGCCTCAGCCAAAGTCGAATGTGCAGCAGAGGGCGAAAATCGCGCAGTGTTCGAGAAGGGACGCGAGCGCTTCCTGCGCGAAGCGCGCAGTCTGGCGAAGTTCTCCGGTGAGGCAGGCATCGTGGATGTGCGCGATTTTTTTGAAGAAAACAACACGGCTTACATCGTCATGGAATATCTCGAGGGCGAGACGCTTGCGGCCTATCTGAAGCGTAAAGGCAAGCTGACCATGCAGGAGTCGCTTGACCTGCTGCTGCCCGTGATGCGCTCTCTGCAAAGGATCCATACACAGGGTATTATCCACCGCGACATCAGCCCTGACAACATTATGCTCGCGGGCGGCCGTGTGAAGCTGCTGGACTTCGGTGCAGCCCGCAGTGTTTCCGGCGCGGAGAACCATAGCCTGTCCGTGATGCTCAAACCCGGCTATGCGCCTGAGGAGCAGTATCGCAGTAAGGGCGAGCAAGGCCCGTGGACGGATGTCTATGCACTGTGCGCAACGATTTACCGCTGCATCACCGGAGTGACGCCGGATGACGCGGCGCAGCGTGTGTTTTCCGATGATTTGAAAGCACCTTCGACGCTGGGCGCATCGATCTCGCCCGCGCAGGAGCGTGCGCTGCTCAAGGGCATGGCTCTGTACCGTAAAGATCGTTGGCAGTCCGTGGACGAGATGCTTAACGCGATACAGAGCACGCATCCGGAAGCGGACGAGGACTGCACGGTCTATGTCCCGGCAGCGCGGGCAGGGGCTCGCGCGGTCGAGGCGGAGACACCGAAGGCACCCGAGCCGCTGCACCGCGAAGCGCCTACCGCCAGCCGCCCGGCGAAGCCCGCAGAGCCTGCACCTGTGTCGAGGCCGGAAATATCCCGTAAGGCGGCCGACGTGCCGAAGCCGAAGAAGCCGAAGGACAAGAAACGTTTCGGCATGATCCTGCTTGCTGCGGTGCTGGGGTTGGTGGCGGTCGTTGGCCTTGTGACGGTGTTCCGCGCGCTCGGCTCCAAGACCGTTGCGGGAAAGAAAATCGACAGGGATGAGACGAACGTTTATCTCAGCGGCGTGACGCTGACAGAGAAGGATACGCGCACGTTGGCCTCTTTGGGAAAGCTGGAGGGAATTACATTTGTACGCTGCTCCTTTGAGGACGGCGCCTTTGCGAACCTCGGCGGCATTGCGAGCTACTTCACAAGGCTGAAACTCTCGGAATGCACCGGCATCACGGATTACACCGCGCTGTCAAAGCTGAGTTACCTCGGTGAATTGGAGATCGTAAACTGCGGACTGACGGACGCGCAGCTTGCTCAGGTCGATCTGAGTGGGAATGAATATCTCGCAAGTGTTGATTTTTCGGAAAATGCGCAGCTTTCCGACCTGACGCCGCTGTCCGCCCGGGCAGATAGCCTCGTCAAGCTGACGGTGGACAAAACCTCCGTGCGCGATTTCTCGGCGCTCAAGGATTGCGGCAAGCTCGTGAGCGTGAGTGCGCGCGAATGCGGCATTACCTCGCTGGAATCTCTGACGAATCAGACGATCGTCAGCCTTGATATTGAGGACAATGCGATTCCTGACCTCTCGCCCCTGCAAGGCTTTTCCCTTTTGGCGACCTTGGATGCAAACGACAACCAAATTACCGATCTTTCCCCATTGGCCGGGCACGAACCGCTGATTAGCCTGCACGTTGCGAATAATCAGATTACCGACCTTTCTCCGCTGGCAGAAACGCCGTATCTGGTGTCGCTCTCCGTGGCGGATAATGACATTGAGAGCTTGCTCCCACTGGCGGGCTGCAAGCTGCTGCGTGCGGTTTCAGTGCAGAACAACCGCCTGACCTCGCTGACGGGGCTGGAGGAAGCGCTGGAGTTGGCCTTCCTGCGTGCGGAGGGCAATCAGATCACCGATCTTGACGGCATCGCCAACTGCACCGTGCTCTATGTTGCCAATTTGAATGACAACGCGCTGACAAATATCGACGTGCTGGGCAAGAGCGCGGCGACGCTGCGCTATGTGTTCTTTGATAACAATCAGGTGGAAAACATTGATGCGCTGGCCGATACGCCTGAGCTGCAATATCTGAGCTTTGACAACAATCTTGTCACAACGCTTGCGCCGCTGGCACATTCGACCGAGCTGGTTGGCATTTCTGCGGACAACAACCGCATCGTCTCCATCGATGCGCTGGGCAATGCGCAGAAGCTGCGGTATGTATTCCTGCCGCATAATGAGATCTCCGATATGTCCGCCATCGGCAATCTCAAGCCGACGGACAGCTCCTTTGACAAAATAATCGTTGATCTGAGCAGCAACCGCATTTCCGATGTTCGAGTCGCGGAAGGAAAGCGCTTTGAATATCTGGCGCTTTACAACAACCCCATTTCGAGCTTCATGGGCATTGAACAGGCTAAAGGCGAGTATCTGCTGTTTTCCTACACCGAAAATGCGGAATTTTCAACGCTGGGCGAGACCTTCTACACCTTCAAGGTCGTCGATTGCCCGCTGGACAAGCAGGTCGGCGTGCGCGACACGCTGGTCGGTAAATACTCTATCCGCGCGGTCGTTTTCCAGACGACCGAGGAGGCCGATCAGGCAACCGTCGATCTCAAGAACGATTTCCTGCGCGGAAAGGTGGAGGAGTGAGCATATGGCAAACACGATGCTTTTACAGGATGTTCGGAAGCAGCCGCAGCTTATGATCCTGGACAACGGACAGCTCCTTCGCCTTGATCTGACCGCGCCCGTGACCGTCGGCCGTCCGAGTGCGGGGCAAAGCCCGACGCTGGCGCTGCGGCACGACTATGTCTCCCGCCGGCAGGGCGAGTTTGCCCTTGACAGCTATGGCTGGTACTACACTGACACCGGAAGCCGCAACGGAACGTACTATAACGGCGCAAAATTGCAGCCGCAGGCGCGGCAGTATCTCACCGGCGGCGACGTGCTGCAAATCCTGAACGGTGAGCCGCAGACAGCTGCGGATTTTGTCACGATCGTCTATCTGACCGACTACCCCGAGCAGTTCGAGGTCAAGTGCATTCCACTCGACCTGTCCACGGCGGAGATCAATGTCGGCCGCGTGGGCAGGGGCATTGTTATGAATGCTCCCACGGTCTCTGCGCACCACGCGAGCTTCTTTACCGCGCGTGAGGGCTGGGCGGTCACCGATCACGGCAGCAAAAACGGCGTGTTTCTCAATGGCTGCCGCATCGACCGGCCCTACTACCTCCGCATGGGCGACAGCGTGCGCATCGCCAATCTGCAATTTTTCTTCCTCGGCAATGCGCTGCTGTATCAGTCGCCACTTGCGCAGCAGACGCAGCCTGAGCACCTCGCGCTGGACATCCACATTGTCGAGCGCAGCGTCTGGCAGCGGGCAAAAAAGCTCATGCTGCTGCAAAACATCGATCTGACCATAGCGGCGGGCGAGATGGTGCTCATTCTCGGCGGCTCCGGCGCGGGCAAAACGACGTTTATGAACGCCGTTATGGGGTATGAGAAGGCCGAGGGCCGCATTCTGCACGGCGATACCGATGTCTATGAGGATTTCGAGTCCATGAAATACAAGATCGGCTTCGTCCCGCAGCAGGATCTCCTGCGCGGCAGCGACACGGTCTATGACACATTGGAAAATGCCGCCGAGATGAAGCTGCCTAATTCCATGAAGCGGGCGCAGAAGCTCGAGCGCATCGAGCAGGTCTTGCAGACGCTCGGCCTGCAGCGTGAGCGCAATTCACTGGTCTCTAAGCTGAGCGGCGGTCAGAGAAAGCGCCTGAGCATCGCCGTGGAGTACATCGCCGACCCCAGCCTGTTCTTCCTCGACGAGCCGGACTCCGGCCTCGACGGCATCATGGCAAGGACGCTGATGGAAAACCTGCGCACCATTGCCGACGAGGGCAAGATCGTCATGGTCATTTCCCACGGCCCCGACCGTGCGGCGGAATTGTTCGACAAGGTCATTGTGCTGGCCAAGAGCGCCAAGGACAACTGCGGCCATCTGGCCTTCTTTGGCACACCGGCGCAGGCACGCGAATTCTTCGATACGCCGACGCTCGAGGGCGTTGTCCGGCGCATCAACCGTCCGGACGAGGGCGGCGACGGCCTGTCCGACTACTATATTGAAAAATACGGCGCAATGCAGAATTGAGGAGAGAGCAATGACAAGAGCATCCCGGCTGAAACAGACCAAAATTTACATCGGTAAGTGCTTCCGCGTGTTCCTCAACGAGCGCGGCTGGAAGACTTTCGTCAGCGCGGCAATCATCACGCTGCTGATTTGCATGGTCACAAGCAAGAACATGTTCCGTGCGTACATGGCCACGCGCAACGGCGCGTTCGCGCTGGTGTGTGCGTGCATCTGGATCGGTATTTTCAATTCCATTCAGTCCGTCTGCAAGGAACGCGACATCATCAAGCGCGAGCACCGCTCCGGTCTGCATATTTCGTCCTATATTGCTGCGCACATGGTGTTTGAGATGTTTTTGAGCGCGGTGGAGGGCATCATTGTCACCGTGATTATCTGCATCGCCAACGGCAGGAATCTGCCGTCCGACGGCGTGCTGCTGCCTGCGGTCGTGGAGCTTGCGGTCACGTTTTTCCTGATTATTTACAGCTCCGATGCGCTCGGCCTGATGGTTTCGAGCATCGTCAAGACGCCGAACACGGCCATGACGATCATGCCCTTTGTGCTGATCTTGCAGCTTGTCATGTCCGGTATGATCTTCGAGCTGGAGGGTGTGACCAAGGCCATTTCCAATCTGACCATTGCCAAATGGGGGCTTAACGCTCTGTGCATTACGGCAAATGTCAACGCCATGTCGGATTACCAGCCCGCGTTCGTGTCCGATTACGAATTTTCCATCGGGCATATCTGCCAGATGTGGCTGCTGCTCATCGCGTTTACACTGCTTTACGCCGTCATTGCAGTAATCAGTCTCAAATTTGTCGATAAGGACAAGCGATGATTTGATTTTTTGAAAAATCGTGGTATAATGAATCGAAGAAAGAGGTGAGTTTCATGCGGGAGGTCGAGCGGCCCATTGCGGTATTTGATTCCGGATTGGGCGGCATCAGCGTGCTTCGCGCGCTTGTCCGGCTGATGCCGCAGGAAAATTATCTCTATTTCGGCGACTCTCTGCATGCGCCCTACGGCACGCGCCCGACGCAGGAGATCCGCGATTTGAGCTTTGCTGCGGCACAGGCGCTCTTTGCGCAGGGCGTGAAGGCGCTTGTCATCGCCTGCAACACGGCAACCTCGGCTGCGGTGGACGAGCTGCGCGCTGCCTATCCAGAGCGCATCATCATCGGCATCGAGCCGGCGCTCAAGCTGGCGGTGGAACGTCACCCCGGCGGGCGCATTCTGGTCATGGCGACCGAAGCGACGCTGCGCGAGCGGAAATTTGCCCTTCTGATGGAGCATTATGCGGCGAACTGCAAAATTCTCGAGCGTCCCTGTCCCGACCTTGTGGAGTTCGTCGAGCGAGGGGAGCTGGACGGCGAACGCGTTGAGCGGAGCCTACGCAGTTACCTTGCCGACTGCCTGCAAGAGCCGCCGGAGGCAGCGGTGCTGGGGTGCACGCATTTTCCCTTCCTGCGGCCGGTGCTGCACCGCCTTCTTGGCCCACAGACCGAGCTGCTCGACGGTGCCGGCGGCACCGCACGCGAGACGAAGCGCCGTTTGGAGGCAGTGGGGCTGCTGCGGAAAACCGGCGAGGGAAGCGTCAAGCTGACAAACAGCCTGCAAACACCGGAGCTTGCTGCGCGCATGCAGCAGCTTCTGACAACAAAAGCGTTTGACGCGCCCTGACGCAGTTTTTTTAAATCATCTTCTGAAGTTCCCGCAAAACGGAGGAAACTCTCCGGTTTTGCGGGAACTTTATTTACCATTTCGCCTGCTGTCCGAAAACGACAGATACTTTTACTGGCGGTTTTTGCCTGCCTGTGCTTCAATAAGAGCAGGAGGTGCAAAACATGAAAAAGAGAGAACGGATGCGCTTTCTGCGCGGCGTGGGACTTGCATATTACGCGTTCCTGCAAAAGACGTCTGAAACCGGTGAACGGCTCTATGGGGTGCGCATTACACTGCACTCAAAACATGGACGCGAAGCCGCCGAATGCTACGTCACCGCCAATCGTAAGACTGCCGAAAGCTTCTTCCTGCGCGTCAAGCGCGGCTGTGTGACGCCCTGTACACTCACTGAGATTGCGGACGAACAGGTTTTTTGAAAAAAAGATGGACTTTTTCCCTGTTTTTTGCTAAAATGAAAATATATGTTAAACTAAGGAGAGAGCGTCATGAAGTGTCCGTATTGTGGCTATCAGGAAAGCAAAGTCGTCGATTCCCGCCATTCTGAGGACGGAACGAGCATCCGCCGCCGCCGCGAATGCCTATCCTGCCAGAAGCGGTTTACGACTTATGAGACCGTCGAGAGCCTGCCCATCGTGGTGGTGAAGAAGGACAACAGCCGTCAGGCCTTCGACCGCAACAAAATCCTCAACGGCATGGTGCGAGCCTGCGAAAAGCGGCCGGTCAGCATGGCCGATCTGGAGGCTGCGACGACGGAGATCGAGCAGATTATTCAGAATTCCCTCGAGCGCGAGGTCAGCACGGGCAAGATCGGCGAGCTGGTCATGGAGCGCCTGAAGCCCCTCGACGAGGTTTCCTATGTCCGCTTTGCATCGGTTTACCGCCAGTTCAAGGACATCAATACCTTCATGCAGGAGCTGAATAAGATCCTCGAGGAAAAGTAAATTTCTATGTGCCGAAGGGCTGCTTTGTTGATATGCACCTTCTATACCGGACAGAGCCGGTATGGGGGGATATATCAAAAAGGCAGTCCTTTGTTTTGCGCAAAAACCGTTGCAGCGCTGCGGGAAATGTGGTATACTAAATAGGATAATTGGAGAACTATGCCTTGTGTTTTGGAGGTTGTTTATGAGCCTGAGCCTGTTCGAGGTACTTTCGGAAAAACTGCCGTCTCTGACGCTCAAACGGGAGGAATTGCTGTCGCATCATACGTCTTTTCGGATCGGCGGTCCTGCCGAGGCCATGGCCTTTCCGCACACGGTCGGGGAGCTTTCTGACCTGCTGCGCACACTGAGCGCACTCGGCGTGCGTCCGGCGCTTCTGGGCGCGGGAACGAACGTCCTTGCACCGGACGAGGGCCTGCGCGGTCTTGTGATCGTCACGCGCGACTGCCTGATGGGCTTGGAGCGCACGGACGAAACGCACATTGCGGCATTGTCGGGCGTGAGCATGGCAAAATTGGCGGTTTTTGCGCAGGAGGCCGGTCTGACCGGCCTGGAATTTGCCCACGGGATTCCTGGGACGGTCGGCGGCGGCGTGTATATGAACGCAGGCGCCTACGGCGGCGAGATTGTGCAGGTCGCGGAGAAAACAGACTTTATGCGCATGGATGGCACGATGCAGACCTTTGCGGGCGCTGCGCAGGGCTTTGCTTACCGCGCAAGCGCATTTCAGAGCCTGCCGGGCGTTATTGTCCGGACGGTATTTGCTCTGACGGCGGGAAAACGGGAAGCAATTCGTGCACGCATGCAGGAGCTGGCGGAAAAACGCCGCGCCTCGCAGCCTTTAGAGCTCCCGTCGGCGGGCAGCGCGTTCAAGCGCCCTGTGGGGGGCTACGCCGCCGCACTCATCGAGCAGGCCGGGCTGAAGGGGTTTCAGGTCGGCGGGGCGGCCGTATCGGAAAAGCACGCGGGCTTTATCGTCAATCGCGGCGGTGCGACCGCAGCGGATGTGTTGAAGCTCATTGAGATCGTACAAAGGCGTGTGCTGGAGAACTCCGGCATCGCGCTTGAGCCGGAAATCCGGCTTTGGAAAGGATAAAGCCATGTCGTTTTGTGGAACCGTAAAAAGTGAGCTGTGCCGTGACGAAATCCGCCGGAGCTGCTGTGCGCTGGCCGAGCTGCACGGCGCACTGTTATATGCCAACACATTTTCTGCCGACTGCATCCGTGTGGTCACGGAAAGCCGCGATTTCGGAGAACGGCTGGTGCGGCTGCTATACAAGGCGATGTCGCTTCGCTTCGATGTCTTGCCGGAGAGCCAGACGACGGGGAAGCTGACCTATCTTTTGACCGATGCCGATAAGATCCGCCGTGTGTTTGAGCTGTGCGGTTTTTCGGCAGAGACGAGCGTGTCGCTTCATGTGAATCTTGCACTGCTGGAAAACGACTGCTGCAAGCGCGCCTTTCTGCGCGGTGCGTTCCTCGCGGGCGGTTCCGTGACCGATCCGGAGAAGCGCTACCATCTGGAGCTTTCCACCACGCATCTGAAGGTCGTGCGTGAGACGGACACGCTGATGCAGGAGATGAATCTCGCGCCCAAGCAGACCGAGCGCAAGGGCAGCGGTGTGCTCTATTACAAGCAAAGCGACTCCATCGAGGATTTTCTGACCTGTGTCGGTGCACCGGTCAGTGCAATGGCCGTCATGCAGGCGAAGATCGAAAAGGACTGGCGCAACGAGGCCAACCGCAAAACGAACTGCGACACGGCGAACGTTTCCAAGGCGGTCGATGCCGCGCAGCAGCAGCTTGCCGTGCTGCGCAGGCTGGAGAAGTGCGGCATATTGGAAACGCTCAACGACAAGCTGAGCCAAACTGCGAAGCTGCGCCGTGAGCATCCCGAGGCGACGCTTGCGGAGCTGGCCGAGCTGCACGAGCCTCCCACGACGAAGTCCACGGTCAACCACAGAATGCGAAAGCTCATGGCACTGGCCGAGGAATCGCCGGACAAAGCATAAAAGAAAGAACCGTCGCGTTTGCCTGCCGTGCGGCGGGCTGCATGGAGGAATACTATGTCTTTTGTACATCTGCATGTTCACACGGAATACAGCCTGCTCGACGGCGCCTGCCGCATCAACAAGCTGATGCAGCGCGTGAAGGAGCTGGGCCAGAATGCTGTCGCCATCACCGACCACGGCGTTATGTATGGCGTGATCGATTTTTACCGCGCAGCCAAGGCGGCGGGAGTCAAGCCGATCATCGGCTGCGAGGTCTACGTCGCGCCGCGCTCCATGACCGACCGCGTGCACGGCGTGGACAATGAGGCGCAGCACCTTGTCCTCCTGTGCGAGAACGAGACGGGCTACCGCAATCTGAGCTATCTGGTCTCGCGCGGCTTTCTGGACGGCTTTTATGTCCGCCCGAGAATCGACCTTGCGCTGCTGCGGCAGCATTCCGAGGGGCTGATCGCGCTGTCGGCGTGTCTGGCCGGTGCGATTCCGCGCCGCCTGCGAGCGAATGACTACGAGGGCGCGAAGCAGTATGCGCTCGAGCTGTTCGAAATATTCGGGGAAGATCATTTTTATCTTGAATTGCAGGATCATGGTCTTGAAGAGCAGCGCGAGGTCAACCGCGGCATCGTCCGGCTGGCCAGGGAGACCGGTCTGCCGCTGGTGGCGACAAACGACGCGCACTATCTCACGCGCGAGGACAGCTATATTCAGGATGTTTTACTTTGCATCCAGACGGGCAAGACCGTCGAGGATCCGAACCGCATGCGGTTTGAGACGCAGGAGTTTTACATCAAGTCCGAAGACGAAATGCGAGGCCTCTTTCCCAATTTGCCGGAGGCCTTTGAAAACACGCAGAAAATTGCCGACCGCTGCAATGTAGAGTTCACCTTCGGAAAGTACTATCTGCCGGAGTTTGTCCCGCCGGACGGCTCTACGCCGCTGGAATATTTCCATCGGCTGTGCAACGAGGGCTTTGCCGAGCGCTACCCCGATGCACCCGCCGCGTACCGTGAACGGCTGGACTACGAAATGGGCGTCGTTGAACGCATGGGCTATGTGGAATACTACCTCATCGTGGCGGACTTTATCCGCTGGGCCAAGGCAGAGGGCATTCCCGTTGGCCCGGGACGCGGCTCGGGCGCAGGCTCCATCGCGGCCTACTGCATGCACATCACGGAAATGGATCCGATGAAGTACACGCTCATTTTCGAACGTTTTTTGAACCCGGAGCGTGTGAGCATGCCTGATTTTGATACGGACTTCTGTCAGGAGCGGCGCGGCGAGGTCATCGAGTACGTCATGCGCAAGTACGGGAAGGACCGCGTTGCGCAGATCGTCACCTTCGGCACCATGGCTGCCCGCGCGGCCATCCGAGACGTCGGCCGTGCGCTGAACTTTACCTATGCCGAGACGGATGCCGTGGCGAAGCTGATCCCCACGACGCTTCACATGACGCTTGACGAAGCGCTGCGTGTTTCCCCGCAGCTCAAGGAGATGTACGATGCCGACGAGCGCGTAAAAAAGCTCGTAGACACCGCGCGCGCCCTCGAGGGCATGCCGCGCAACACGTCAACGCACGCTGCGGGCGTCGTTATCACCAAGAATCCCGTCTGCGACTATGTGCCGCTCGCACGCAATGACGATACCATCGTCACGCAGTTTACCATGACGACCATCGAGGAGCTGGGTCTGCTCAAAATGGACTTCCTCGGCCTGCGCAACCTGACGGTCATTGACGATGCGGAAAAGACCATCCGCCGGCATGAGCCGGAGTTTTCCATGAAGGACATCCCGGAGGACGACGCGGCGACGTTCAAAATGGTCTCCGAGGGCAAGACAGCGGGCGTATTCCAGCTTGAATCGGCGGGCATTACGGGCGTATGTGTCAATATGCAGCCGCAGTCTATCGAGGATATGACGGCTATCGTTGCACTTTACCGCCCCGGCCCCATGGATTCCATCCCGCGCTTTATCGACAACAAGCTGCATCCAGAGAAGATCACCTACCTCTGCCCGCAGCTCGAGCCGATTCTCGCCGTGACCTACGGCTGCATTGTCTATCAGGAGCAGGTCATTGAGATTTTCCGCAAGCTGGGCGGCTACAGCCTCGGGCAGGCGGACAATATGCGCCGCGCCATCTCCAAGAAAAAGGAAAAGGTCATCGTCGCGGAGCAGAAGGCCTTTGTCTATGGCGACGCAGAACGCGGCATTCCCGGAGCGATTGCAAACGGCGTGAGCGAGACGGCGGCGCAGGCAATCTATAAAGAGATCCTCGACTTTGCAAACTATGCCTTCAATAAGGCGCACGCGGTGTGCTATGCGAAGGTCACTTACGAAACGGCGTATCTGAAATGCCACTATCCCAAGGAATACATGGCGGCGCTGCTGACCTCCGTCCTCGACCGCACGGATAAAACGGCGGCTTACATTGCCGACTGCAAGGAGATGGGCATTGCGCTCCTGCACCCGGACATCAACGTCTCTGAGGACAAGTTCACTGTCGAGCCTGAGGGCATTCGTTTCGGCCTCGGTGCGGTAAAGAACATCGGGCGCGGGCTGATCCGTCAGGTTATGGCTGAGCGTGAGGAAAACGGCGCGTTTTCCTCGCTGGAGGATTTTGCCGAACGGATGTATCAGTCCGATCTTAACAAGCGTGCGGTGGAAAACCTCATCAAATGCGGCGCGATGGACTGCTTCGGCCTGAAGCGCTCCCAGCTTTTGTATATTTATGAAACCGTGCTCGATTCCGTGGCGGATACCAGACGGCGCAGCCTTGAGGGGCAGCTCCAGCTCTTTGATATGCTGGGCGAGCACGAGCAGAAAGCGGCAGGCATTCCCGTGCCCAACCTTGCCGAGCTTGCCAAAAACGACCTGATGTCCATGGAAAAGGAGACCATCGGCCTGTATCTCTCCGGGCACCCCATGGACGAATACCGCAAGCAGCTCAAGGGCTGCCGTGTGACGCCCATCGTGCGCATCATGGAGTCGTTTGAAAACAACGACGGTGCGTTCCGTGACGAGCAGACCGCACGCATCGCGGGCATTGTCGAGACCGTGCGCATGAAAACCACGCGGAACAATTCCATGATGGCCTATGTGACTCTGGAGGACGACACCGGTTCCATGGAGCTGCTGGCTTTTTCCAGCGTGATCGCCAAGGGCGGGAATTATCTCAAGGAAAATATGGCGGTCGTGGCCGAAGGACGGCTCTCCGTGCGTGACGAAAAGGCACCGCAGATGGTGCTCAACGACGTCCGGCCCATTGCAGAGGTCGCGGCGGCTGCACCGGCGGCACAGGCACAGAAGCTCTATCTCAAGCTGCCCACGGAGGGCGGCACGGAGGATCGAAAGACCCGGGCAATCCTGAATATGTTCCCGGGAGAGCTTCCGGCGGTTTTGTACTTTGCCGACAGCGGCGTTCGCCGCGGTACGCGCTGCATGCTGCGTGGCGATATGCTTGCGGAGCTGCGTGCACTTCTCGGCGAGGGCAGCGTTGTCCTGAAATAGGCGCCATAAAAACTTTACATTTCGCAGCGGGAAGATACTACACAAAGCGCAGAAGTTGTGATATAATTATACAATCGGAAAGAATGCGAAGGGAGGAAGCGGTTGTGCGCAAGGCATTCGGAATCGTGGGATTGCTTTTGGCAGTGTGCCTTTTGGGCGGCTGCTTCTTTGAGCCTGCGGAGGGGCTTTATGTCGTGCCGAAGCAGCCGGAGGATTATTATAATCTGCAAAGCGCGATCGACTCTGCCATGCCGGACAACGCGGTTTACAGTCCGCCAACGGCCGGTGAGAATCAGCAGGCCGTGCAGCTTACTGACCTCGACGGCGACGGCGAGGACGAAGCGGTTGTGTTCTTAAAGCTGGTGAGTGACCTGCCTCTTGCCGTGTACGTCTTTGACAAGCAGGGCGACAGCTTTTCTCTTGTATCCAAGGTGGAAGGCTCCGGCAGCGCCTTTGACCATGTGCTTTATGTCCCCTTTGACGATCAGCCGGGCTATGAGATTGTCCTTGGCCGTCAGCTCAGCGGGCAGGTTTTGCAGCTTCTGAATGTCTATTCCCTGCGCGACGGCACGCTTACCGAGCTGATGAACGTAAGCTACAGCGAATTCATTACCACCGATCTGGATTCCTCGGGCTTGCAGAATATTTTTGTTATTCGCAGCGACGGCGACATGCAGAAGGAGATTGTCGAATTGTATTCATGGCAGGACGGCCAGCTCTTTAAGGAGCGCGAGGTCTCGTCCATGGCGAATGTCACGACGGTCAAGCGCATTATTACGGGCAACGTGTTCCAGAACGTTCCGGCGGTCTTTGTTTCGAGCGAGCTGGACGAGGAGCACATCATTACGGACATTTACGGCTACCGCAACGGTACGTTTGAAAACCTGACCATGACGGCCGGGGCAAACACCACCGTGCAGACGCTGCGTAATTACAATGTTTATAGCTGCGACATCGACGGCGACGGCCTGATCGAGCTGCCGCGCATCATCGCGCTGGACGAGGCTGAGTATGAAGAATACACCAAGGGACAGTCGCTCATCGAGTGGTACGATCTGCAAAAGGACGGTGGCGAGACGACCAGGCTGCTGACATATCACAACTATGCCGGCGGCTGGTATCTGGAGATCCCGGAAAAATGGAAGAACAAGCTGATCGTCTGGCGCGGCCCGGTGCTGATGGGCAACACGGGCTATATTTTTCGGCTGGGTGATGCGGCGCTGTTCTCCGTGGCCGCAATGAGCGGCGAGGACGCGGCGAGCATTGTGCAGGACGCAAAATGGAGCGTCCTGACGCAGAAGGGCGACGTTATCTATGCCTGTCATATAGAGACCGCGGGCGTCAGCAACGGGCTGAGCGTCGACTCCCTTCGCGAGATGTTCCGGTTCATCCACGTGGACTGGAAAACCGGCGAGACTTAATGAACAAAGGAGCAGAGTTATGAAAAAAGTTCTGATCTTAGAGGACGAAGTCAGCATTCGCAGCTTTGTGGTCATCAATCTCAAGCGTGCGGGCTATGAGCCTATCGAGGCCGGAACGGGCCGCGAGGCGCTGGAAAAATTAAAGGAAAACCCGGACACCGGCGTTGCAATTCTGGATATCATGCTGCCGGATATTGACGGCTTTGAGGTCTGCCGCAGCATCCGTGCAACCAATAAGACCATCGGCATTATCATGCTCACCGCGCGTACGCAGGAGATGGACAAGGTGACGGGCCTTATGACGGGGGCGGACGACTATGTGACCAAGCCCTTCTCCCCGGCGGAGCTGACTGCGCGCATCGACGCGCTCTATCGCCGCATCGGCGGCAACGCGGAGAACAATCCCGAGATCATCGTGCACGAGCCGTTCACGCTCAACATCCGCAACCGCACGCTGGAAAAGGATGGCCGCCGCATCAAGCTGACGCAGGTGGAATATGCCATCATCCAGCTCTTTATGCAGAACCCCGGCCGCGCCCTTTCCCGCGAGGACATTCTTACCTCCGTCTGGGGCAGAGAATACGACGGTGAATTAAAGATCGTGGATGTCAACATCCGCCGGCTGCGCATCAAGATCGAGGATAATACGGCCAATCCTTCATACATCACAACGGTCTGGGGCTACGGCTATAAGTGGGGGCTGTAAGCCCCTGAACCGATAGATAAAGAGGGGAGGGAGAGCGATATGCAGCAGAAAAGAGGACTGCAAAAACGGTGGCTTCGCAATACGCTGAGTCTGGTGCTGGCACTGGTGCTGGTATGTGTGACCGCGCTCTCCGTCACCGTTGCGGCCTATTACTATTCCAACATGCAGGCCGGGATGGAAAGTAAGGCGCGCACAAGCACGAGCTTTTTTGAAAATTATATCGGCCAGAGCTATAATGAGTTCTATCGCTCCTGCATGAAATTTGCGCAGACTTTTGACGCAAAAGATGTGATGGAGCTGCAATTTATCAACACGAACAACCGGATTGTCGCCTCGTCCTTCGGCCGCTTTTCCGGAAAGGTCAACGTGACCTCCGATGTAACGGATGCCATTGCGACCAAGAAGATCAGCACCTTCACGGGCACGAATCCCGCCACGGGCGAACGCATCATGGCCGTGTCCAGCCCGCTGATTTACTCCAACGGCGAGGTCATCGGCGTGCTGCGCTATGTGACGAGCCTGAAAAAGGTCGACCGTCAGATCCTTCTTTTCAGCGTTATGGTGGCGCTGGTGGGGGCGGTCGTCCTGCTGATTGTCTATGTCAGCGGCAAATATTACATCAAGTCCATCCTTGTGCCGGTTGCGGAGATCACCTCGGTTGCCAAACGCATCGCAGCGGGCAGCTACGGCATTCAGATTCACCGTCAGTTTGACGACGAGATCGGCGAGCTGGCCGATACGATCAACGATATGTCCAATAAGATCAGCCAGTCCGAACGCATGCAGTCAGAGTTTATGTCCTCCGTGTCGCACGAGCTGCGCACGCCCCTGACGGCTATCAGCGGCTGGAGCGAGACGCTGCTCTCCGCCGGCGGGAGCGTCAAGACCGAGGATGCCAAGCGCGGACTGGACATCATCCTGCGCGAGTCCAAGCGCCTGACCGGCATGGTCGAGGAGCTGCTGGAATTTACCCGTATGCAGGACGGCCGCTTCACACTGAATGTTATGAAATGCGATATTCGCGCTGAATTTGAGGATACGGTCTTTATGTACGGGTCGCGCCTCCGTCAGGAGGGAATCGAGCTGGATTATCTGGAAAACGACAGCGAAATCCCCGAAATTTCCTGCGATCCGGCCAGAATGCGCCAGGTATTCCTGAATATTCTCGACAATGCCGCCAAGCACGGCGGTGAGGGCGGCCGCATCACGGCGGAGATTTCCCGCGACGGCGGCGACGTCGTCATCCGCATTCGGGACTTCGGCCCCGGCATCCCGGAGGAGGAGCTTCCTCTGGTCAAAAAGAAATTTTACAAGGGTTCGTCCAAGGCACGCGGAAGCGGCATCGGCCTTGCAGTGTGCGAGGAGATCGTGACTATGCACGACGGCACCCTTGCTCTGGAAAACGCCGTTGGCGGCGGCACGGCCGTGACCATTCGCCTGCCGATCGAGGCGGAATAGAAAGGAAAACCATGAAAAATAAGGCTACAAACGAGAAATTTAAGACGATGATCGGCGGTCAGGCGCTCATTGAGGGCATTATGATGCTCGGGCCGGACAAGTCGGCGGTGGTCGTGCGCACCAAAAACGGCATCGAGTCCAAGGTCACGCCGCTCAAGAAGTCCGAGGGCTTTTCCGTCAAAAAGCTGCCGCTGATCCGCGGCGTGTTCAATTTCTGCAAGTCGATGAAGGTTGGCGTGCAGGCGCTGATGTACTCCGCCGACCTCTTTGCAGAGGACGACGAGGCCGAAACGCCTGCAAAGCAGTCGAAATTTGACGCATGGCTTGAAAAAAAGCTCTCCGGCGAAAAGGGGCAGAGCATTTTGGTCACCCTGTCTGTCATTCTGGGCATCTGCTTTTCCGTGGCGCTGTTTTTCGTGCTGCCGTCCCTGCTCGGCTCGGTCATCAACCGCTGGATCACGTCCAATGAACTGGTGCGCAATCTGCTTGAGGGCTTGCTGCGCATCCTCATTTTCCTGACATATATGTTCCTCGTCTCGCGGATGAAGGATATGCGGCGCGTCTTTTCCTACCACGGTGCGGAGCATAAGACCATCCGCTGCTATGAGGCACGCCTCCCGCTGACGGTCGAGAACGTCCGCAAGCAGACGCGGCTGCATCCGCGCTGCGGCACGAGCTTCCTGTTCGTTGTGATGATCGTCTCCATCCTTGTCTTTTCCGTTGCGACGCCCATCCTTCGTCCGATCACGCCGGTATTTGACTCCGGCGTGCTCAATGCGTTGGTGCGTGTCGTACTGAAGTTGCTGCTTCTGCCCATCGTGGTCAGCATCAGCTATGAATTTAATCGCCTTGTCGGCCGTCACGACAACTGGCTGACCCGTGCGCTCTCTGCGCCCGGCATGTGGCTGCAATATCTGACCACGAACGAGCCTGACGACTCCATGATTGAGGTCGGCATTGAAGCGCTTACGCTGGTTCTGCCGGAAAAGGAGGGCGATGACCGATGGTAAAGACCTATGCGGATCTGTTTCTTGACGCGCGGCGTGCGCTTTTGAAGCAGGAGGGGCAGTTTGCCGCGAACGTCGCGCGCGAGCTGGTCTGTGCCGCCTCCGGAAAATCCGCCGAGCAGATCATTGCCGACCGTGAGCTTTATGCCTCTGAGGAGGTCTGCGAGCTGACGGAGTCCTTTGTGCAGCGCCGTCTGCGCGGCGAACCGATGCCCTATATTCTCGGGCAGTGGGATTTTTACGGTATGACGCTGACCGTCACGCCCGACGTGCTCATTCCGCGGGACGATACCGTGGTCGTAACCGAGCTTGCTATCAAAAAGGCGATGTATCTTGAACAAAATCCGCGCATTTTGGATCTTTGCACCGGCTCCGGCTGCATCGGACTGGCCGTGGCGCGCCGCGTCAAGGACGCGCGCGTGACTTTGGGCGACGTTTCTGCCGCTGCGCTGCGCGTGGCGCGCCGTAATGTGGCGCAGCTACATCTGACCGGCCGCGTCAACTGCGTGACCGTCGATGCGCTCAAGCCCGCGCAGGACTTCCTCGGAACCTATGATCTGATTGTTTCCAATCCGCCGTATGTAACCTCGGAGGAAATGAAAACGCTTGACCCCTCTGTGCGCGACTTCGAGCCGCATCTTGCCCTGGACGGCGGTGCGGACGGGCTGGACTTTTATCGTGCGATCATCAAGAACTATACCTCTGCCCTCGCACCGCGCGGCTATCTGTGCTTTGAGTTTGGCATGGGGCAGGAAAATGCCGTCTGCACGCTTCTGAAAAAGGGCGGCTATGAAATTTTGGAACTGAAAAAAGATACCGCAGAGATCACAAGGGCAGTGCTTGCCCAGAAAAAGGAGGAATTTTGATTATGGCATCGAAGAAACCCGCTTACGAGGCTCCCGCACCCGCTGACGACAAGAAGAAGGCGCTGGAAACAGCGCTCCATCAGATCGAAAAGAACTACGGTAAAGGCGCCGTCATGCGTCTTGGCGACAAGCCCGAGATGAACGTGGATGCCATTCCGACCGGCTCACTGGCGCTGGATGCCGCTCTGGGCATCGGCGGTCTGCCGCGCGGCAGAATCGTGGAGATTTACGGCCCCGAATCCTCCGGTAAGACCACGCTGGCGCTGCATGTGCTGGCCTCTGCGCAGAAGCGCGGCGGCGAGGTCGCCTTTGTGGACGCAGAGCATGCGCTGGATCCCGTCTATGCTGCGGCCATCGGCGTGGACATCGATTCCATGCTCGTCTCTCAGCCGGACACGGGTGAGCAGGCGCTGGACATCACGGACGCACTCGTGC
The DNA here is from genome assembly GCA_934667815.1 of uncultured Oscillospiraceae bacterium. Taxonomy (GTDB): domain Bacteria; phylum Bacillota; class Clostridia; order Oscillospirales; family Oscillospiraceae; genus JAZOXB01. The sequence goes on along the minus strand of CAKUMO010000017.1, from coordinate 36,988 downwards.
GCTCCGGTGCGATCGACGTGGTCGTCGTGGACTCCGTCGCGGCATTGACTCCGCGCGCCGAGATCGAGGGCGAAATGGGCGATGCCTTCGTCGGTTTGCAGGCCAGACTGATGTCTCAGGCGCTGCGCAAGCTGGCCGGTACCGTCGCAAAGACCAACTGCATCGTCATTTTTATCAACCAGCTTCGTATGAAAATCGGCGTCATGTACGGCAACCCCGAGACGACTACCGGCGGCAACGCGCTGAAATTCTATTCCTCCGTCCGTCTGGATGTCCGAAAGGTCGAGGCCATCAAGAACGGCACCGAGATTGTGGGCAACCGAACGCGTGTGAAGGTCATTAAGAACAAGGTCGCGCCTCCCTTCCGCGAGGCCGTGTTTGACATTATGTACGGCGAGGGCATCTCCCGCTACGGCGAGCTTCTGGACATCGCCGTCAATCTGGAGCTTGTCAACAAGAGCGGAAGCTGGTTCTCCATCGGCGATGAGCGCATCGGTCAGGGGCGCGACAATGCCAAGCAGTACATTGCCGACCATCCCGAAATTGCCGATATGCTCGAGGAAAAGGTGCGCGAGAATCTGATGCAGTTGCAAAACAGCCGCAAGGCTGCCGCGAAGCCTGCGGGCAAGGCGGTAGACGTGTCGGCTGACGACTTCGATGAAGGTTGAGGCCATAGAGCAGACGCGTTCTCCGCAGGGCAAGCTGCGCCTGCGCTTTGAGGGCGGCAAGACGATGCTGGTGTTTCCCTCCGTCGTGGCCGACCTGAGCCTCTATCCGGGTATGGATATTCCCGAAGCTGCGATGGATTCGCTGCTGGACACCTGCGGAGAAGCCTCTGCGCGTGAACGTGCGGTGCGCATCATTTCCGCCGCGCCGGTCTCCAAGCGTGAGCTGCAAAGCCGCCTTGTCCGTAAGGGTGAGACGGAGGAGCACGCGCAGCAGGCGGTGCAGTGGCTCGACGAACTGCGGCTGCTCGATGACGAGCAGGTCGCGCAGCAGGTCGTGCGCTCCGGTGTGGCCAAGGGCTACGGCGCGGCGCGCATCCGCCAGATGTTATATGAAAAAAAGATCCCGCGCGAGCTGTGGGACATGGCCCTTGAGGCGCTGCCGCCGCAGCATGACGCGATCGACGAATTTTTGCAGAAGCGCTTTCGCGGTGCAAAGCCGGATCCGAAAGAGCTGAAACGCGCGACAGACGCGCTGCTGCGGCGCGGTCACTCATGGAGCGACATCCGCAGCGCATTGGAGCGCTATGTCCCGGAGGAGGAGCTTCCGGGCGAATGACAGATCGAAAGGAATTTTCGCAAATGGGTAAAAAGATCGGGATGATCTCGCTGGGCTGTGCGAAAAATCAGGTCAATGCAGAGCAAATGCTCTATCTTCTGCGTGAAGCGGGCTATGAGATTCTGCCGAGCGTAGAGGGCGCGGATCTGGTGATCGTCAACACCTGCGGCTTCATCGATTCGGCAAAAAGTGAGGCCATCGACAACATCCTTGCCATGGGCGCACTGAAGCAGGAGGGCGTGATCGGCAAACTGCTCGTGACGGGCTGCCTGTCGCAGCGCTATCAGCAGGAGATCATGCAGGAGCTGCCGGAGGTGGACGGCGTCCTCGGCACTGGCAGCTACGGCGACATTGTCGCAACGGCGGAAAAGCTCCTGACGGGTGAGACGGTTGTCGAATTCGGCAATATCGACGCGCCCATCGACGAGGTCGGCCGTGTTCTGACCACGCCGGAGCACTACGCTTATCTGAAAATTGCGGAGGGTTGCAACAACCGCTGTGCATTCTGCATCATTCCGTATCTGCGCGGAAAGTACCGCAGCCGCACCATGGACGACTGCCTCTATGAGGCGCGGATGCTGGCAGAGGACGGTGCGAAGGAGCTGATCGTTGTAGCGCAGGATACCAGCCGCTACGGCGTTGATCTCTATGGCAAGTCCATGCTGCCCGAGCTTCTGCGTGAGCTGTGCAAGATCGAAAAGCTGCACTGGGTGCGCGTACATTATCTTTACCCGGATGCGATCACGGACGAGCTGATCGACGTGTTTGCCGAGGAGCCAAAGCTCGTTCACTATTTTGACATCCCCATCCAGCACGTCAACGACCGCATCCTCAAGCGGATGCACCGGCGTGGCACTCGCGCCGAGCTGGATGCCCTGTTTGCCAAGCTGCGCAGCCGTATTCCGGATGCCGTGATGCGCACGAGCCTGATTACGGGACTTCCCGGTGAGGGCGAGGCGGAGTTCGAGGAGCTTTGCGACTGGCTGCGTGAGCACAAGCTCGAGCGCGTCGGCGCGTTCGCCTTCTCTCCGGAGGAGGGAACACCGGCCGCTGAGATGGATTATCCGCCCGAGGAGGTCGCCGTGCGCCGCGCGGAGATCATCAACGAGCTTCAGTCCCGCGTGATGGATGAATTTAACGAAAAGCAGCGCGGCAAGACGCTGGAGGTTCTCTGTGAGGGCTACGACGACGAGGCTGAACAGTACTTCGGCAGAACCTATGCCGACTCGCCGGACATCGACGGCCGCGTGGTATTTACAAGCGAAGCGCCCGTCAAGGTCGGTACATTTGTGCCGGTGGAGATCACCGGTGCGGCCGACGGCGACTTAACAGGAAAAGCGAGGAAGAATTGAGCCATGACAACAGCAACGAAAATTACCTTTGCGCGCGTGATTTTGATTCCGGTTTTTATCGTGTGCATGTACCTTGCCAACACCTTCGGCGCGGTGATGCACTATGTTGCGCTTGCGGTCTTTGCGATTGCCAGCCTGACCGACCTTGTGGACGGCAAGATCGCACGCAAGTATCATCAGGTCACAGATCTTGGTAAATTCCTCGATCCCCTTGCCGATAAGGTGCTGGTCATCGCTGCGATGGTCATGCTCTGTGAGCAGGGGCTGTTTCCGGCGTGGGCGGTCATGATCGTTCTGACTCGGGAGTTTGCCGTCAGCGGTCTGCGTATGATTGCGGCCAGCAAGGGCAAGGTCATTGCCGCAGGCTGGTCCGGCAAGGTCAAGACTGCCGTCACGATGACGGGCATCTGCATCATGCTGTTTCTGAACACCTCAGTGTTCGCGGATCTGCTCGGTCTGGTCGTGCTGCACGCTGTCAACTGGTGCGTCATTGCAGCCGTTTCACTGACCACGCTCTATTCGGGAATCGAATATTTTATTCAGAACCGTAGCGTATTTGAAAACTGAGCACTTTTTACATTGACACCTCGCGTCCGGGATGGTAATATACTATTGTTGGATAATTTCATAGCGCTGGGAACGGGAAGAGTAGCCCGCGAAATCCGCAGCAGAGAGCGCCTGCCATCGGCTGGAAGCAGGCACAGCGGAGTGCGTGCGAAGTGCGCCCGGGAGCGCAGGGGAGACCCCGTTCGCCGCGTTAAGGCGTTTGAGTGAGAAATCAGAGTGGAACCGCGAGCACAGCCCGCCTCTTGAGAAATTCAGAGGCAGGCTGTTTTTTGTATGGAGGGAAGTCAATGCGGTTAAAAGAAACCATAGAGGCTTATCAGCGCAACGACCCGGCTGCGCGCAGTAAATTTGAGGTGTTCTGGCTGTACAACGGTCTGCACGCCATCATGTACCACCGTGTGGCGCACTGGCTGTACGGCCATCATATGCAGTTGCTCGGGCGCTGGGTGTCGCAGCTTGCACGCAGGCGCACGGGCGTCGAGATCCATCCGGCCGCAAAGATCGGCAGACGGTTGGTTATCGACCACGGCATGGGCATTGTCATCGGCGCAACGGCCGAGGTTGGGGACGATTGCCTGTTTTATCAGGGCGTGACCCTCGGCGGCACCGGTGCGGCACGCGGCAAGCGTCATCCGACCATCGGCAATAACGTCATGATCGGCTGCGGCGCAAAGGTACTCGGGCCGTTCAAGGTGGGCGATAATGCCCGCATTGCGGCAAATTCCGTCGTTTTGAACGAGGTGCCGCCCAATTCCACCGTCGTCGGCGTGCCCGGCCGCGTCGTGCGTCTCAACGGAGAGAAGCTTGACCATATTCACACGCCCGACCCTGTCCGTGCGGAGCTGGATTACCTGACCGAGCGGATAGAACTACTTGAGAAAAAACTGGAGGAAAAGTAAATGTATCTTTATAATTCTTTGAGCCATAAGAAAGAACTGTTCGTTCCCAACGATCCTGCGCTGGTCAAGATGTACACCTGCGGGCCGACGGTCTACCACTTTGCGCACATCGGCAATCTGCGCAGCTATATCATGGAGGATGTGCTGGAAAAGAGCCTACGCTACCTCGGCTATCCTGTCAAGCGCGTGATGAATATCACGGACGTCGGCCATCTGGCCTCTGATGCCGACACCGGCGAGGATAAGATGCTCAAGGGAGCCAAGCGTGAGCATAAGACGGTCATGGAGATCGCCAAATTCTACACGGACGCTTTCTTTGCTGACTGCGACAAGCTCAACATCAAGCGGCCGGATGTCGTCGAGCCGGCGACGCACTGCATCCCGGAGTATATCCACATCATCGAGACGCTGCTTGACAAGGGCTACGCCTATGTCGCAGGAGGAAACGTGTATTTTGACACATCGAAGCTGGAAAAATACTATGTGTTTAACGACCACAACGAGGAAGATCTCGAAGTCGGTGTCCGCGAGGGCGTGGAGGAGGACACGAACAAGCGCAATAAGAATGATTTTGTCCTTTGGTTCACGAAGTCGAAGTTTGAGGATCAGGCGCTCAAGTGGGATTCGCCGTGGGGCGTGGGCTATCCCGGCTGGCACATCGAGTGCTCCGGCATCAGCATTAAGCATCTGGGCGAATATCTAGATATTCATTGCGGCGGCATCGACAACGCTTTCCCGCACCACACGAATGAGATCGCGCAGTCCGAGGCTTTCCTCGGGCACAAGTGGTGCAATTATTGGTTCCATGTGCACCATCTGAACACCGAGAGCGGAAAGATGTCCAAGTCCAAGGGCGAGTTTCTGACCGTTTCTCTGCTTGAGGAAAAGGGCTACGATCCGATTGTTTACCGCCTGTTCTGCCTGCAAAGTCACTACCGCCGCAATCTGGTCTTTTCTTGGGAAAACCTCGATAACGCGGCAGTGACCTATCAAAAGCTCATTTCCAAGATCGCTGCGCTCAAGCCGGATACCGGCGAAGCGGTGGACGAGGCGGCTTTCTCCGCGCTCAAGCAGCGTTTTGAAACCGCACTGAACGGCGATCTGAATACTTCGCTTGCCGTCACTGCCCTTTATGACGTACTCAAGGCTAAGACGAACGACGCGACCAAGCTGGCCGCGCTGGAAGATTTTGATCGCGTGCTCGGCCTGAATCTGCTGGCAGCGGCGCAGAAGGAGCGCAACACGCAGCCCAAGGAGGAAACGCTTGCCGTTGCGCCCGAGGTGCAGGCGCTGGTTGAGGCGCGTACTGCCGCGAAAAAGGCGAAAAACTGGCCGGAGGCCGACCGAATCCGCGATGAACTGAAGTCCATGGGCTACGAGGTCATTGACACGCCGCAGGGGGCGGTCTGCAAGCGAATCTGAAGGGAGCCTTGAGATGAAACTGATGATTTTGGACGGCAACAGCGTCATCAACCGCGCGTTTTACGGCGTGCGGCCGCTGACGACGCGCGAGGGCCTCTACACCAACGCGATCTATGGCTTTTTGAACATCCTGCAAAAGGTCGCGGGCGAGGAAAAGCCCGACGCGCTGTGCGTTGCCTTCGATCTGCATGGCCCGACCTTCCGCCACTTGAAATACGACGGTTACAAGGCTACCCGCCATGGCATGCCCGAGGAGCTGGCCATGCAGATGCCGGTCATGAAGCAGGTTTTGTCCGCAATGAACATTCCGATTTACGAATGTCAGGGCTGGGAGGCGGACGATGTGATCGGCACGGTCAGCGTGCAGTGCAGCAAAAGCGGCTGGGACTGCGTGGTTCTGACCGGCGACCGCGACAGCCTGCAGCTCGTTGAGCCGCACGTTATGGTCAAGCTCGTCCGCACGCAGGCCGGGCAGACCACGACCGTGAATTATACGCCCAAGGTTTTCGAGGAGGAATACGGCTTTGCGCCGGAACGCCTGATCGATCTCAAGGCGCTCATGGGCGACAGCTCGGACAATATTCCGGGCGTTGCCGGGGTCGGGCCGAAAACGGCGAGCGATCTGCTGCATAAATTTGGAACGCTGGACGGTGTTTATGCACATCTGGACAGTGCCGAAATCAAGCCGAAGCTGCGTGAAAAACTGGAAAACGGCAAGGAAATGGCCTATCTTTCCTACGATTTGGCGACGATCCGCTGCAATGCGCCGTTGGTCGATTTTGCACCGGAAAAGAATCTGGTTCAGCCGCCCAAACGCCGCGAGCTGTATGATCTGTTCACAAAGCTGGAATTTCAGAAGCTCATCGATCGCTATCAGCTTCGCGGTGCAGCATTGGAAGAACCGGAGACTGCGCAAACGCAGGAGGAATTCTGTGCCGAATGCACCGTCGAAGCGGTTGAATCCATCACGCATCTGAACGAAATTCTCGATGGCAGAACGGCGTTCCTTGCAGCCTCGGAGGAGCTGAGCGCAGTTGCCTTTACGCCGGCGGAATGCAATACGATGTATCTTTTGACCAAAGAGCAGCTTGCGGACGACTTTGACGCCGCGCTTGCCAAGCTCTTTGCGCCGTCAGTGCCGAAGGCTGCGCACGATATTAAGCCGCTTTTACGCAAGCTCTACGAGCGCGGTATGGACTGCGGCGGCTTTGTGTTTGACACCGCCGTGGCTGCGTATCTGCTCGATGCGACGCGCGGCAAGTACGAGCTTTCGCGCATCGCCTCGGACTATCTGCATTTTTCTCCTGCAACCGAGCAGGAATATCCGCGCGAAACGGTGCTGGCCATCGAAGCCTCCTGCGTTGAGGGACTGTACGATGCGCTGCTGCCCAAGCTGCGCGAACAGGGAACAGAGACACTGTACAACGACATCGAGCTGCCGCTCTGCTCCGTGCTGGCACAGATGGAGGCGACCGGCGTCCACGTCGACGCGCAGGCGCTGCAAGCCTTTGCACAGATGCTTGCCGAGCGCATCGCGGCCTGCGAAAATTTGATCTTTGACTGCGCGGGCGGCGAATTTAACATCAATTCCACGCGTCAGCTCGGCGAACTGCTCTTTGAAAAGCTCGGCCTGCCGCCAGTAAAAAAGACCAAGAGCGGCTATTCGACGAATGTCGAGGTGCTCGAGGCGCTGCGGGACAAGCACCCCGTTGTGCAGGCAATCATGGACTACCGCATGCTGACCAAGTTGAAATCTACCTATGCAGATGGGCTGCAAAAGGAGATCGCGGACGACGGCCGCATCCACACGACCTTCCAAAACACCGTCACGGCCACCGGCCGCCTTTCCTCGACGGAGCCGAATCTGCAAAACATTCCTGTTCGCACGGAGTTGGGCAGCGAGATCCGTAAGATGTTCGTCCCGCGTTCCGGCTGGGTCTTTGTGGATGCGGATTACAGTCAGATCGAGCTGCGCGTGCTGGCGCACATTGCACACGACCAAAATATGCAGGCGGCCTTCCGCAGCGGCGAGGATTTCCACACTGTCACGGCTTCGCAGGTCTTTGGTGTTCCGGTGAACATGGTCACGCCCCTGATGCGGCGGCATGCCAAGGCGGTCAATTTTGGCATCGTCTACGGAATTTCGGAATTTTCCCTTGCGCAGGACATCGGCGTTTCGCGCAGAGAGGCAAAGGAATACATTGACAGCTATCTCGCGCGCTTTGCGGGCGTCCGTGCTTATATGCACGACATCGTGCAGACGGCCAGAACACAGGGCTACGTTGAGACGATCTTCCACCGCCGCCGCTATATTCCCGAGATCAAAAGCTCGAACTTCAACGTTCGTTCCGGTGCGGAGCGCATTGCCCTCAACACGCCCGTACAGGGCAGCGCTGCGGACATTATCAAGCTGGCCATGGTTCGCGTGCGCGACGCGCTGCGGGACGAGGGCTTGCAGGCACGGCTTGTGCTGCAGGTGCACGATGAACTGATCGTGGAATGCCCGGCCTTTGAGGCGCTTCGCGTGATGCAGATCGTCACGGAACAGATGCAGGACGCGGTAAAACTTGAGGTTCCGTTGGTCGCGGAGGCCAAAATGGGAGAAAGCTGGTTTGATGCGAAATGATTACCGTTGTGCCCATGCAGGAGCGGCATCTGGACGGCATTGCGGCGCTGGAGCGTGCATGCTTTTCCGACCCGTGGAGCCGCACGAGCATTGCTTCGGAGCTTGCAAACGAATGGAGTCTCTGGTTTGTTGCGCAGGACGGCGAGACCGTCGCGGGCTACGTCGGCTCGCAGCTCGTGCCGCCCGAGGCCGACATGATGAATCTCGCCGTCGGTGCGCCGTGGCGGCGTCAAGGCGTTGCGCAGCAGCTTTTGAACACCTTGTTTTCTGCGCTGCGGGAACGGGAAATTGCCTCCTTGGCGCTCGAGGTACGCGAGTCCAATGCGGCGGCGCAGTCTCTTTATGAGAAAAACGGTTTCGTGCTTGCCGGACGGCGTCCAAAATATTATGTCAACCCGATCGAGGATGCGCGCATCCTGAGAAAGGAGCTTTGAAATGCTGATCCTATCAGTAGAATCGTCCTGTGACGAGACTGCGGTCGCCCTTGTCCGCAATGGGCGCGAGGTGCTCACGGACTGCATCGCCTCTCAGGTGCCACTGCACCGTATCTATGGCGGCGTGGTGCCGGAGATTGCCTCGCGCAAGCACATCGAGGCAATTTACGGCCTTGCCGAGCAGGCGCTCAAGCAGGCGGGCGTGTCGCGCAGCGAGATTGACGCTGTGGCCGTGACCTATGCGCCCGGCCTGATCGGCGCGCTGCTCGTGGGTGTGAACTTTGCTAAGGCGGCCGCGTTGGCGCTGGACGTGCCGCTCGTTCCGGTGCATCACATTCGAGGACACATTGCGGCCAATTATCTGGCCTATCCGGATTTGCAGCCGCCGTTTTTGTGCCTTGTCGTTTCCGGCGGGCACACGATGCTCGTTGATGTGCAGGATTACACCAAAATGCAGATTCTCGGCGGGACGCGTGATGATGCGGCAGGCGAGTGCTTTGACAAGGTCGCACGCCTGCTCGGCATGCCTTATCCCGGCGGCGCGGCGCTGGATCGTGCCGCAAAAGACGGAATTGAGACGCGTTACGCGCTTCCACATACGAAAATCGCGGGAAATCCTCTGGATATGTCCTTCTCCGGCTTGAAAACCGCCGCAGTAAACCTGATTCATAACGCGCAGCAGAAGGGCGAGGCGCTTTGCGTGCCCGACCTCTGTGCATCTTTCTCGGCCGCGGTGAGTGAGATGCTCATTCCCCGGGCAATGGCTGCGCTGGAGTTGACCGGACGCAAGATGCTGGCTGTCGCAGGCGGCGTCGCGGCCAACAGCCGCATCCGCGCAGACCTGACACGCGAGACGGCCAAGCGCGGCGTTCGCCTGTGCATGCCGCCTTTGAGCCTGTGCGGGGACAATGCTGCGATGATCGGTTCGCAGGGCTATTATGAGTTTTTGAGCGGCAACATCGCAGATCAGACTCTCAATGCCTATGCGACGAAATCCATGGAGGGCGAGACACTATAACCGTAATCGGAAGCATCGAGAACGCACTTTGCTGCTTCTTTTTTGCGGCCTTGATTCCGGATTTTATAAGAATTGCAGGATGCTGCTGCGCATCCTGCAATTCTTTTGTAACTTTTTGCAAGTTCCTGTTATGACTTGTAAAAATTATGTAAACTCCGAGTTCTGCATATCTCTGTCAGCCTGTGGATACCCAATGCGCGAACGGTGTTGAACCTTGCAAATCGGGCGATTTTGGAAGACTGCCTGTTCAGAAACCTGTGCAGAGTGTGTATAACTACTGTTCGGTCCGTGAAGAATTATGATTATTGTAAACTACAGTACCGGCGAACCCTGATTAATTCAAAGATTTTGTCAAATTTCCTCTGCAAAAACGACGCCCCGACTGCAAAATCGGGATTGTGGGAGTAGGCGGGCATAGAAAGAGAGGCACGCTTCATTTGAAGCGTGCCTCTAAGCAGTAAAATTAAAGATCGCAGTTGTTGACCGTGCGCGGGAAGGGGATGACGTCGCGGATGTTGGCCATGCCGGTCAAATACATCACACAGCGTTCAAAGCCGAGACCGAAGCCCGCATGCCGCGCGGAGCCGTACTTGCGCAAATCAAGATAGAACCCGTAATCCTCGGGCTTGAGACCCAACTCGTTCATGCGGTTCAGCAGCGTTTCGTAGTCATCTTCACGCTGGCTGCCGCCGATGATCTCACCGATGCCGGGAACCAGGCAGTCCATCGCAGCGACGGTCTTGCCGTCCGGATTCAGCTTCATGTAGAAAGCCTTGATCTCCTTCGGATAATCCGTGACGAAAACCGGACGCTTAAAGATCGTCTCGGTCAGGAAGCGCTCGTGCTCGGTCTGCAAATCGCTGCCCCAGTGGACGGGATAGTCGAAACTGTCGTTGTGCGGCTCGAGCAGCTTGATGGCCTCGGTGTAGGTGACATGGCCGAAATCGGACGTCAGCACATGATGCAGGCGCTCAAGCAGCTCCTTGTCTACAAACTGGTTGAAGAAAGCCATTTCCTCGGGCGCGTTTTCCAGCACATAGGCGATGATATACTTAATCATGTCCTCAGCTAAGCGCATGTCGTCGGAGAGATCCGCAAAGGCGATTTCCGGCTCGATCATCCAGAATTCCGCAGCGTGGCGCGTGGTGTTGGAGTTTTCCGCGCGGAAGGTCGGGCCAAAGGTGTAGATGTTGCGGAAAGCCATGGCGTAGGTCTCACCGTTGAGCTGGCCGGAGACGGTCAGGTTCGTGGGCTTGTTAAAGAAGTCCTGCGTATAATCGACGCTGCCGTCCTCCTTACGCGGGACATTGTTCAGGTCGAGCGTGGTGACCTGGAACATTTCGCCAGCGCCCTCGCAGTCGGAACCGGTGATGAGCGGTGTGTGTACATAGACAAAGCCGCGTTCCTGGAAAAATTTGTGGATCGCGTAGGCGGCAAGGCTGCGGACACGGAATACCGCCTGGAAGGTGTTCGTGCGGGGACGCAGATGCGTCATGGTGCGCAGGTATTCCAGCGTGTGGCGCTTCTTTTGCAGGGGATAGTCCGGCGTGGACGCACCCTCGACCGTGACCTCCTCGGCCTGAAGCTCAAAGGGCTGTTTGGCCTCGGGCGTCTCGACAAGCGTGCCGCGGACGATCAGCGCCGCGCCGACATTCATCTTGGAGACTTCGGCGAAGTTCTCCAGCGTGTCGTGATAGACGATCTGCAAGGGGCTAAAATAGGTGCCGTCGCTCAGCACGATGAAACCGAAGGACTTCGACGCGCGGACGGAGCGCACCCAGCCGCCGACCTCGATGGCCTTGCCGGCATAGGCCTTGGTATTCTTAAAAAGCTCGCGTACAGTGATGAGTTCCATGTTTTTGCCTCTCTTACAGCAGCATTACGCCCGCGTCCTTGCAGGCGGCGATGGTTTCTGGATCCCAGACGCTCGACTGCACCTCGCCAATGTGTGCACAGCCGATCAGAAGCATGCAAAGTCTCGACTGGCCGATGCCGCCGCCGATTGTCAGCGGAAGCTCGTCGGCGAGCAGCGCCTTATGGAAGGGCAGGACGCGGCGGTCGTCGCAGCCGGAGATCGTGAGCTGGCGGTCGAGCGCTTCGGCATCCACACGGATGCCCATGGACGAGACCTCAAACGCGCGACCGAGCGTTTCGTTCCAGTAGAGAATGTCGCCGTTGAGCGACCAGTCGTCGTAGTCCGGAGAGCGGCCGTCGTGCGGCTTGCCGGAGCGCAGTGCACCGCCGATCTGCATGAGAAACAGCGCCTTGCCGGGATGCTCCTTCATGAAGGCGGTCTCACGCTCGGCCGGCGCAAGATCGGGATAACGATCCTCCAGCTCCTGCGTCTTGACGAACAGCACCTCGCGCGGAAGATCGGCATGAAGCTGCGGATATTCGATCTTGAGCGTCTCGTTTGTGACGTAGATCGCGTTGACGATGCGCTGGACGGTGTCCTTCAAGGTTGCTTCATTGCGTGTTTCGCGCGTGATGACCTTTTCCCAGTCCCACTGATCGACATAGACCGAGTGCAGATTGTCCACGATCTCGTCGCGGCGGATGGCGTTCATATCCGTGACCAGACCTTTGCCGGGGCGGAAGCCGTAACGCGCGAGGGCGTAGCGCTTCCACTTAGCCAAGGAATGCACGACCTGCGCTTCAACGCCGACGTCGGGGACGTCGAACGAGACGGGGCGCTCATAGCCGTTGAGATTGTCATTCAGACCGGAAGCTCCTTCGACAAACAGCGGCGCCGACACACGCAGCAAATTGAGCGCGTGACACAGATTTTTCTGGAAATTGTGCTTGATGAACTCGATCGCGCACTGCGTTTCATAGACGCTCAGCGGGCTCGAGTATCCAGCGGGAATACGGCATTTACTCATTTCAACGTCCTCCTTACTTATATTTTGGGGAAATACCGGAAGATGAAGCAATCCGGAATTACCTTTTATTATACTCCGAATGTGGAGAAATTACAATGATTTCTTTGCATGAATAATGCCGATTTTGGGAGAAAATCGGGAAATAAAACTGGAAAGATAGACAATAGTCCATAATGCGCAGACAAAAACCTCCCGCAGGGCAGCCTGCGGGAGGTGAAAGGGTTAGCTCAGAACAGGTAGCTGTATTTTTCCCTGACGGTCAGGATGAACAGCTCGATGTCCTTCGGCAGATCGTTGGGAGCGTCCAGATCGTAGTCCTTTGTCTCGCACAGGCGGACGCGAACCTTGCCGTCTGCGAGGAAGCAGAAGCCGCGGTTTGCGGAGTCCTCCATGTCGCGCTCGGTCTGGAACAGCGTGAACTTGTCCTTACAGGGCTGAGAGGCGTAGGGACAGAAGGAGGTGCAGTTGCCGCACTCGTTGCACATTTTGTCAACGTGGAGGATCTGCGTGCGGCCGTCGGCAAAGCGGATGACGACGTTTGCGCGGTTCGGGCAGACATCGGCGCAGTTCTGGCAGACGGTGTTGCAGTCCAGGCAGCGGTCGCCCTCGCAGGCAGCGTTGCAGGCCATGACGAGCGTGCCCTTCTTGGCGACGGCTTCGGCGGCGGTGGGATAGGCCGCTGCGGGGATCTCGTAGGTGTGCGCTTCACCGATGACGGCCTCCGCGAAGCGGGCGGCGTCGGCAATGCCCTCGACCACGGTCGCGGGGCCGCGTGCGGCATCGCCTGCGGCGTAGACGTTCTCGAGGTTCGTGTGGAAGGCAGGACGCTTCTTCGCGTTCAGCTCGATGCCGTTTGCGGTAAAGAGTGTGTCGTCCACCTGCTCGCCGACGGCGGAGATCACGAGATCACAGGGAATCTCGACCGTTTCGCCGGTGGGAACGGGGCTTCTGCGGCCGGAGGCATCCGGTTCGCCGAGCTTCATCTTGTTGCAGATCAGCTTGCCGTCCTTCTGGGCGACGGGTGCGACCAGCTCGAGGAATTCCACGCCATCCGCAATGGCCAGCTCCAGCTCCTCGGCATCGGCAGGCATGTACTTCTTGGTGCGGCGATAGACGAGCGTCGAGGACTTTGCGCCCGCGCGCTTTGCTACGCGAGCCGCGTCCATGGCGGTGTTGCCGCCGCCGACGACCGCGACGTGGCCCAGCTCGCCGCCCTTACCGGCCTTCATTTCCTCCAGCCAGCCGATGACGCCGCGGACGTTGCCCTCAATGTCCAGCTTGCCGGGCTTCCATGCGCCGACTGCGTAGAGAATGTGCGTGTAGCCCTGCTTTTTCAGCTCCTCGACGGAGGGAGCCTCGGTGTTGAGTCTGACTTCTGCGCCGTAGGCGAGCATCAGTGCGACATCCTTGCCGATGGCTTCTTCGGAGATGCGGAATTCGGGAATGACATGACGGACGATGCCGCCCAGCGCACCGGTGCGCTCAAAGATCGTGCAGCGAACGCCGGCGCGGCCGAGGAAATAGGCTGCGGCAATGCCGGTCGGGCCGCCGCCGATGATGGCGGCCTTTTTACCTGCGACGGGTGCGGGACGCTCGATGGAGGCCATCAGCGCTTCATAGCCGTGTTCGGCAGCCAGCAGCTTGGTCGAGCGGATCTGCACGGCTTCGTCATAGAAATTGCGGTTGCACTTACCCATGCAGCGGTGTGCGCAGATCGTGCCGGTGATGAAGGGCAGGGGGTTCTTCTGGGTGATGAGCTTGAGAGCTTCGTTGTAAAGGCCCTTTTTGCACAGCTCGATATATTCGGGAATGTCCTGCGCGATGGGGCAGCCGCCCTTGCAGGGAGCCATATAGCAATCGACCAGTGGCACCTGCTCGTCGTTCTTGCGGGACGGCAGCGGTTTAACGGGCTTGACGTGGTGATAATCCGTGCGGCAGGCGCGGCTCATTTCGGCAATGGCCTCGGTGTCCGTGCCGGTGAAGGGCTTGAATTCCATGCCCTCGACCTTCTTGGACATCTGTACGAGACGGTTGTAGCCGCCCGGCTTGAGGATGGTTGTTGCAACGGTGATCGGCCAGATGCCTGCGGCAAAGAGCTTGTCGCAGTTGAAGTATTCTGCGCCGCCGGCGAAGGAAATCTTCATCTTTCCGCCGAACTGCGTGGAGATACGGCGGCACATTTCAATGGTCAGCGGGAACAGGGAACGGCCGGACATGTACATTTCATTGTTCGGCAGCTCACCACGCGTGGTATCGACGGGGAAGGTATTCGACAGCTTCAGGCCGAATTCCAGACCGTTCTGGTCCGCAAGCGCCTGCAGACGCTCGAACATCGGCACGGCATCCTTCCATTGCAGATCCTCGTTGAAATGATGGTCGTCAAAGACGATGTAGTCATAGCCCATGGAGTCGAGAATGCTGCGCGCATCGTGGTAGCCGAGAATGGTCGGGTTGCACTTGACGAAGGTGTTGACCTTTTTCTCGGTGATGAGATAGGATGCAATGCGCTCGATCTCGTCGGGCGGGCAGCCGTGCAGCGTGGAGAGTGTGACGCTGCGGGAGACGTGCGGAGAAATGCCTGCGATAAAGTCCTTTTCGTCCGGGAACAGCTCGGTCAGTACTTGCTTGCACTCGGTAAAGACGGGCGTGGCGGAGGCGTCCTTCATGGACTCGATGTAGTGGTCGATCTTCTCGCCCTTGATGCCGTCGAGGTCGTAGCCGACAGACATATTGAACACGAAGCCGTCCGGATCGCCGTAGCCCCAGACCTTCGCCATGACCTTCAGGGCGCACCAGGCCTTGATGTATTCGTCAAGTGCCTGACGAACCTCCAGCTCGGTGGACCATTCCTGATTATAGCCCTCGTCGTCAGCCAGAATGCACGGACGCGGCACGCAGCGGGCCAGATCTTCGCCGTCCATCTTCTGCACGGTCTTGACCTCGAAGAAGCGCGCGCCCGCAACGTAGGACGCGATGATGTTCTGCGCGAGCTGGCTGTTCGGGCCTGCGGCCGGGCCGAAGGGCGTTTCGATCTTTTCACCGAAGATGGGGAGCATTTTCTTGGGGTCGGCGGTATAGGACTGGTGAATGCCGAACACTTCGCCGGTGTTGGCGCGTTCGGTCACGATCCAGTGCATTAAATCCTTAAAGGGAATGGGATACATTCTTTCGGACATGGGTGTTACCTCCAAATTATGTTGTTTTATAATACTCGTCCTCAAACCAGCGTGCAGGATTGTCAGCAATATATTGCCGAACGCGGAGATAGTCGGCTTCGTTTCGGATGGCGTGTTCATAATAGGAACGCTGCCAAAGCCGAACTCCGACGGCTTTGCTGGTAAGTATTTTGAAGGAACGAATCCTTACGGATAATGGTTGCGTAGGGGCCGATGCCCACATCGGCCCGTCTGAATTGGTAAGTGCCAAGGTCAGATGGATGTGATTCGGCATGATGACGTAAGCATCAATCCCCGGAATGGCTTTGATAAACTGTTCTGCAATTATGCCGAAATTTGAAAGCCGGATTTGCGGGCCGATGTGGGCATCGGCCCCTACGCACGGCTCACCTTGAATGCTCGTTCCTAAATAAGGAAAGCGGTTTGCCGTGCAGACGGTGACAAAATACCATCCTTGTGTGTAATCATGCGCCTTTAAACGCAGTGACTTTCGCTGCGGAAAGTCCATCGGCCTTTAATACTCGCAGTGATTCAGCGAGCCCCAGAGCTTCTTTGCTTCTTCGAGGATATGGGCGTTTTCGGCTTCCTCGTCGATGCCGATCAGCTCACGATCCTTCATCAGCAGCTTGCCGTTGGCGATTGTGGTCTGGCACTGGCGGCCGGTCATGCCGAAGATCATGTGGCCGTCGATGTTTGCGTCGGAGAAGGGGGTGAACGGCTTGTAATCCATGACGATCACGTCCGCGGCCGCGCCTGCCTTCAAAACGCCAAGCTCGTCCGGGAAGTATTTCGCGCCGATCTTGGCATTGTTCTTAAAGAGCATGTCCGTGACCTCGCACCAGCCGACGTTCGGCAGACAGGCGTTCTGACGCTGTGCGCACAGGGCGACCTTGATGGACTCGAGCATGTCGTTGGTATAGGCGTCGGTGCCCATGCCGAGCAGGATACCGGCCTTGTAAAGCGGCAGAACCGGGCAGGTGCCCACGGCATTGCCCATGTTGGACTCGGGGTTGTTGACGACCATGGTGCCGGTGTTCTTGATAATCTCGATTTCGGCGGAGTTGACGTGGATGCAGTGGCCGAGAATGGTCTTTTCACCCAGAATGCCGTGATCCTGCAAACGCTGCACCGGACGGCGACCGTAATTTTGCAGGGAATCATACACGTCGTTCATACCCTCGGAAACGTGGATGTGGTAGCCGGTGCGGCCGTTGTTGGCCTCGACCATGCGGTCAAAGGTCTTGTCGGAGATGGTAAACAGCGCATGACCGCCAAACATGGCAGCAAGCATCGGATCCTTACGCTGCTCGCACTCGGTGATGAAGTCGGCATTTTCCTGAATGGCCTGCAGGCACTTTTCCTCGCCGTCGCGGTCGGAGACTTCATAGCACAGGCAGGAGCGGATGCCGAATTTCTTGGCGGATTCTGCGATGGTGTGCAGGCTGCCGGGAATCTCGCAGTAGGAGGCGTGGTGGTCAAAAATGGTGGTCACGCCCTGCTTGATGCAGTCAATGTAAAGTGCATCGGCAGAAGCGCGGGTACCGGCCAGCGTGAGTCTGCGGTCGATGGCCCACCATGTGCCGTCAAGCACCTCGTAGAAGTTCGTGGGATTATTGCCCACGATGGACAGGCCACGCGCCAGAGCGGAATAGATGTGCGTATGCGCGTTGATGAACGCAGGCATGATGACGCCGCCCTTGGCATCGATGAACTCGGCCTCGGGATATTTGGCCTTCAGATCGGCGGTTTTGCCGACCTCCTTGATCTTGGTTCCGTCGATGACGACGCCGCCGTCGGGCAGATAGCCGCAGGCGGGGTCACGGGTGATGAGCTTACCGTTTGCGAGAATGTACATGACGTTGACCTCCTTAGAATAAAAACAAAATGGGGATGCGGAACCTTAAAAGTTCAACATCTCCACTCAAGCGACCCTGAGTGATAGTTGGAAGCCCGTGCGCGCAGCACTTCGTTACAGCTATCAATCTTCAATTACGGTATTATTATACAAAAAAAGTCTTGCTCGTGCAAGACTTTTTTGTTTGATAAATCTAACAAAGTTCGGCGTTATTTTTTGAGCAGAATGTCGAAAGGGAGGAATGCCGTTTGGGGATGGCGAATCACGAAGAAAGACGGCGAAGTTCTTGCTTTACTTTTCTCCGTACCTTTAGTAAACTATTAAAAAAGGGGAGAGAAGTATGGACGTTTCAATTGTGCGCTGCGAAAATTACACCGAGGCTGTCTGCGAACGCGCATTGCGCGAGGCGCTTGCGCCCTTCGGCGGGCTGGACTGGGTCAGGCAGGGAATGCGCGTGGTCATCAAGGCGAATCTGGTCTCGGCCATGAAGCCGGAGAAAGCCGCAACAACGCACCCGGCGCTTCTGACCGTGCTGACGCGTCTGCTGCGCGAAAAGGGTGCGCACGTCGTTATCGGCGACAGCCCCGGCGGGACATATGCCGCGCCGCATTTGAACGCAGTCTATCGCGCCTGCGGACTTGGCGGGGCCGAGGCAGCGGGTGCGGAGCTGAACCGTGATTTCGGTCAAAAGGAGGCTGATCTGCCCGCGGCCAAGGTCGCAAAGCACATTACTTACACGGCCTATCTCGACGGCGCGGACGCGATCATCAGCTTTTGCAAGCTGAAAAGCCATGGGATGCTTTCACTTTCCGCCGCGACGAAGAATCTGTTCGGCGCGATCCCCGGCATTATCAAGCCGGAGTATCACTATCGGTATCCGGATCCCGTGGATTTCGCAAATATGCTTATCGACCTCAACGAATTTTTCAAGCCGCGTCTGTATCTTGTGGACGCGGTCGAGGCCATGGAGGGCAACGGCCCGACGGCGGGCACGCCCAAGTATATGGGCGCGCTGCTTGCCGGCGAAAATCCGCACAAAATCGATCTGCTTTGCGCCAAGCTCATCGGGCTGGAGGCAAAGAACGTCCCCACGCTGCGTGCCGCGCAGGAACGGGGGCTTGCACCCAAAACACCGGAGGAACTGGAAATTTCCGGTGATGCCGGGGCGTTTGTATGCAAGGATTTTGTCACGGTGCAAAAGGGAACCGGTACGGATTTCGGCGCACAGAAGGGCAAGCTGCTGGGCACGCTTGCCAAAGGTATGCTTCGTGCAAGACCCGGCCTGAAGCGCACGCAGTGCGTGGGCTGCGGCGTATGCCGCGATACCTGCCCTGCGCACGCCATTGTAATTGTAAATGGGAAAGCAAAGATCGACCGTAAAGCCTGCATTTGCTGCTTCTGCTGTCAGGAATTCTGCCCGAAGGGTGCGATGCGCGTACACAGAAGCCTTGCCGCCCGCATCGCGGGAAAGTTGTAATAAAGTAACAAAAAAACCGGCTTGCGCCGGTTTTTTTCAGACTGTCAAAAAGTCCGTAATCGTCAAAATCGATTCACAATTCAACGGATTTTTACTCTCTGAATTTCATTTACAAAAGTTTGGTATTCCAAACTTTATAATCTGAAAACCAACTTGCTGCGCAAGGATTTTGACTTACTGCGCAACTCACGCTCTACCGTACCTATGTACGCCGACGAGCGTGAGTTGCTTGCCTTCCGAACTTTTTCACAGTCTGGCAGCGTGCCGAAAAAGCTTTTCGACACGCTGCAAAAAACCGGCATGCGCCGGTTTTTTGTTACTTATTTAAATATTCTTCACAGACCTTTCGGGCCTGTTCGGCTACGACCGGCTCGTCTACGGTGACAAGGTGGCCGTTTTCCACGGTGATTTTACCGTTGACGACAGTGTAATCCACCGGTGCGCGCAGGCCGACCGTGCCGAACACGTTCATCGGGTCGTAGGTCGCGCCGACCAGCTCCAGCCGACGTTCGTCCACGAGGAAGAAGTCCGCGCACTTGCTGACCTCGATTGAGCCGATGTCCGTCCGCCCAAGCAGACGCGCCGAGCCGCGTGTGGCCATTTTCAGAACGTCGTAGCCGCTGGGTGCTTTTTTCGAGGAATTGAGGCGGTGCAGGAGATAGCAAATGCGGATTTCTTCCAGGAGGTCGGAGCCGTCCTGTGATGCAGAGCCGTCCACAGCCAGACCCACGGGCACGCCCAATTCCAGCATCTCCGGAATGCGCGCAATGCCGGACGAGAGCTTCATGTTCGATACCGGGCAGTGTGCGATGCCCGTGCCGGTCTCGGCAAGACGCTTTAATTCCGCGTCGTTGAAGTGGATGCCATGCGCAAACCAGACATCCGAACCGATCCAGCCGAGACTTTCCATGTATTCCAGCGGGCGCATTTGGCAGCGGGAGAGCGTGTAGTTTTCCTCGTCCTTCGTTTCACAAAGATGTGTGTGCAACCGGACGTGGTACTGCCGTGCCAGCAGTGCGCTCTGCTTCAGAAGCTCCGCCGACACGGAAAACGGCGAACAGGGCGCCAGCGCGACACAGCGCATGGAGCCAAAGGAGGGATCGTGATATTTTTCAA
Organism: uncultured Oscillospiraceae bacterium; assembly: GCA_934667815.1. Taxonomy (GTDB): domain Bacteria; phylum Bacillota; class Clostridia; order Oscillospirales; family Oscillospiraceae; genus JAZOXB01. The sequence continues at coordinate 16,880 of CAKUMO010000017.1, read as the reverse complement.
TCAGGCGGATACTGTCGTGCAGAATCTCGTCCACGCTCTGCACGACGCTGTCAGGCGGCAGGCCGCCGTCCTTGACGGACAGATCCATGCTGCCGCGTGAGGCGTACATTCGCATGCCGAGCGTTTCGGCGGCTTCGAACTGCGCGCCGATCAGGTCGCCGCCGTTTGCGGGAAAGACATAGTGGTGGTCAAAACAGGTAGTGCAGCCGTTTTTCATCAGCTCGCCCATGCCCGTCAGCGAGGAATAACGCACGACGGTCTCATCGAGGTTCTTCCAGATTTCGTAGAGTGTTTTCAGCCAGTCGAACAGCTCCATATTCTGCACCTGCGGCAGATTGCGCGAGAACTGCTGATAGAGATGATGATGCGTGTTGATGAGGCCGGGATAGCAAAGCAGGTGAGAGCCGTCCAGCTCCCGCTCGGCCTTCTGCGGAAGCTGCGGGCCGATTGCGGCGATCACACCGTTTTCGCAGTAAATGTCCACACCGCGCAGCAGCGCATCCCGGTCGTTACAGGTAACAAGTGCGGATAGATTACGAAATATCAGACTGGACATATCAGAACCTCCAAAGTTATCTGTCGATAAATGTTGTGTTTAGTCTAATCTGTACAAAATTTGAAAAAAGTATGATAAAATACTTCTATCACATTAGAAGGAGAGTTGGGGTATGAGAAAGAATGCGAGCATGGTGGTTCAGAGCATCAGCGGGCACAGGGGAAAAAGCTGCTATTATGTTCTGACGCAGGCGGTCACGGTGGCGGTACTCTGTATGCCCTCCGAGCCGCAAATGAAAGTGATCTGCACGGAGGCCGGACGGCTCTGCGGCAAGAGCACGGCCGCCGTTTGGAAGGCGCTTTCCAGAGCGTTGGACGACATCTGGCAGTGCGGAGATCGGGAGGCGCTGACGCGGGCGTTGGGATATTCCCCGCAGGAAAAACCCTCGCCGCGCGATCTGGTGCTGTCGCTGGCCTGCCATCTCTGGTGCAGTGAAAAAGACGAAAAAGACGAAAAGGAGAGTCCATAAGCATGACCGCCCGGTCTCCCGGGCGGTTTTGGTTTAGTTCTCGTCTAAAGCTGCGTCTGCGGCGCGGATTTCCTCCGCCGAGTCGTCAAAAACACCCTTAGCTTCGGAGAGAATCTGCTGCAAATGCTCATAATCCGCGCGGAACTTTTCCACAGCCGCAGAAAACGCCTCGCTGCCTGCATTCAGACGGTCGGTGGCTTTGGAAAACACGCCCTTCAGGAGCTTTGTCGTAGCCTCAGCGCGCTCACGGGCTTTGCGCTCCATGCCCTCGGCACGGCGATAGGCAGCCAGCTCGCGTTCGGCAATCTGTGCGGCGACGGGCGCAGCCGGGGCTTCGGCAGGCGCGGGGGAGGGAACGGCGTTCTTTGCGGCTTCAAGCTGCGCAGTCAGCTCGGCGTTCTGTGCTTCCAGTGCGGCGAGTTTTTCGGTCAGCTCGGCATTCTGCGCCTCCAGGCGTGCAGAATCGCTGCGCAGCAGCTCCAGCGCTTCGCTGTTCTTTTCATTTTCTTCGCGCAGTGATTTCAGTTCTTTTTCGTGATTTGTCGTCATTTTCTGGATGAACTGCACAACGTCCGTGCGGTTGAAGCCGTTCAGGGAGGTGCGGAAGGTCTCGGTTGCCATGTTGTATCCCTCGCAATCAAAAATTCGCATTTTTCTTCATTATAACACGCACTTCGTGGAAAAACAATCTCCTTTTTAAGGATACGAAACAACTTCTCCGAATAAGCTCTCGTGAAGCTGTTTTTCGGAGGGATGTACATGCTGGAAAGAATCGGCGCAGCGATCTGGGATTGGCCAACGATGCTGCTGTTTGTCGGAACGGGAATGATATTTACCGTGCGTCTGCGTGGGGTGCAGATCACAAAGCTCGGACGCGCACTGCGCAGTGTGGTGAAAAAAGAAGCGGGCGCAGACGGAATCTCGTCTTACGCCGCGCTGTGTACGTCGCTGGCCGCGACCATCGGCACGGGCAACATCGTCGGCGTGGCGACTGCGCTGTGCGCCGGCGGCCCCGGTGCACTGTTCTGGATGCTGGTTGCGGCTGTGTTCGGCATGGCCACGCAATACGCCGAGGGCTATCTCGCGGTCAAATACCGCGTGCGACAGAACGGACAGTGGCTGGGCGGGCCGTTCCTCTACATCGAGCGTGGGCTGGGCGAAAAATGGCGCTGGCTTGCCGTGACGTTTGCCGTAACAGGTGTCGGCGCGGGCATTCTCGGAGTCGGGACGGTCACGCAGGTCAACAGCATTACCGCTGCGGTCGAAAACTTCTTCGATGCGGGAAAAACGCAGCTTGCCTTTATGCTGGGCGCGCATGCTTACACTTGGCCGGTCGTCATCAGCGGCGCGGTCGTGACCGTTGCGGCGGGACTGGTTCTGCTTGGCGGTGTGAAGCGCATTTCGCGTGTGTGCGAGCTGCTGGTGCCGCTGATGTCGGCCGTGTATGTGCTGCTGTCGCTCTTTGTTCTGCTGCGTTTTGCAGGGCGGATTCCGGCAGCCGTGGGATTGATTGTGCGCAGTGCGCTGTCGCCGCGTGCGGCGCTGGGCGCGGCCGCAGGGATCACGCTGAAAAACGCGCTGCGCATGGGCATCGGGCGCGGCGTATTCACCAATGAGGCTGGCCTCGGCACCACGCCCATCGCGGCGGCTGCCGCACGCTCGTCCGATCCGGTGCGGCAGGGACTGATCGCCATGACCGGCACGTTCATTGACACGATCGTTATTTGCACGATGACCGGCCTCTGCCTCGTCGTGACGGGAGCGTGGCAGCAGGCCGGACTTGTCGGTGTGCAGGTCACGGACTTTGCGTGGCACACGGCGCTGCCGCTTTCTGCAAGCACGTCGTCCTTTTGCCTGATGGCTTGCCTGTGCTTTTTTGCCTTTTCCACCATCGTCGGCTGGAGCTTTTACGCCGAGCAATGCCTGCGCTATCTCACGGGTGGACGCGAAAGCGCCGTGCGGCTGTATCGCTTTTTCTATATTCTGGCGGTCGCGATCGGGCCGTATCTGACGGTCAGCGCGGCGTGGGAAATGGCCGACATTCTGAATGCGCTGCTGGCCTTTCCAAATCTGACGGCGCTGCTTCTGCTGCAACGAGATGTTGCACGTCCGGACAAGACGTAATCTTTGCCACGGAATTGCAATAATTTTATGTCAATTTGTTGTTGCTTTTCCGCGGATTCTTTGGTATCCTGTTTAGAGAAAAAATGTTGAGCGAGGTCGAAGTTCGTGGAGTTCTCCAGCCTGTTTTTTATATATGTGTTTTTGCCGCTGACTGCGGCGGTTTATTTCCTGATCCCCGGCGTGCAGCGCAAGAACATCGTTCTGATCGCGGCAAGTCTGTTTTTCTATGCCGTGGGGCAGCCGATGTATTTGCTGCTCCTTTTGGGATTATCTTATGTCAACTATATATTCGGAACACAGCTCACGGAGGGAAAACGCTCCACGCTGGTCATCGCCGCTGCAATCAACATCTTTGCACTGGCGCTGTTTAAGTATCTGGATTTCTTCCTTGGTATTTTCGGCATTCATGTGGACGGCGGCGTGCTGCTCACGGCGTTGAAATCGCTGACGCAGAGCCTGAACAGTCTGCTCGGCACGAGCTTCCGTGCGCCGTCGACCGCGCTGCCGCTGGGCATTTCGTTTTATACCTTCCAGTCGCTGGCCTATCTCATTGACATTTACCGCGGCAAATCCGCAGGCGCGGAGCGCTTTTCCAAATATCTGCTTTATATCTGCATGTTCCCGAAGATGGCGCAGGGGCCGATCGTGCGCTACGAACAGCTTGCGCCGCAGCTCGAGCAGCGCCGCACGAATCCGCGCATGATCTTCGACGGAATTTTCCGCTTTGCGACCGGCCTTGCAAAAAAGGTCCTGCTGGCCGACTATGCGGGTAAGGTCATCTCCGACCTCGCCAAGGATCCGTCAGGACTGACCGTTGTGGGCGCTTGGCTGTCGGCTCTGATGTTTATGTTCCAGATTTATTTTGACTTTTCCGGCTATACGGACATGGCCATCGGCATTGGCCGCATTTTCGGTTTCCGCTATCCTGAGAACTTCGACCTGCCCTATGTTTCCACCTCCATCACGGAGTTCTGGCGGCGCTGGCATATGACGCTCGGCAGCTTCTTCCGCGACTATGTCTACATCCCGCTGGGCGGCAACCGAAAGGGAAAGGGACGGCAGATTCTGAATCTGCTTGCCGTGTGGGCGCTGACCGGCCTCTGGCACGGCGCAAGCTGGAATTTTGTCCTCTGGGGACTGTATTTCTTTGTTCTTCTGGCCATTGAAAAGCAGATACTGCCGAAGCTGGAAAAGCTGCCGTTTCTTGTGCGGAACCTTGTGACCATGTTCTTCGTTCTGATCGGATGGGTACTGTTCTCGCACACGAGCCTTGCCGAGGTTGGCAAGAGCCTCGGCGCGATGTTCGGCGGTGCGCCCTTCAGCAATGCGAACACCGCCACGCGGCTTTCCAATTCGCTGCCGCTGCTGCTGGTCTGCGGACTGGGAGCCTCCGTGCTGCCGCGCTGGTTCGGCTTTGTTTACAGCGGCCTGCTCGGCATGGGCAAGGGCAATCGCCGCGTGCAGTCGCGCGTGACGGCCGGAAAGGCGGTGTACGTCGTGAGCCAGTTTGTCTTTGTCGCGCTGCTATTGTGGCTGTGTACGGTCTCGCTGCTCGGAACGACAAGCTCGCCCTCCATTTACGCGAATTTCTGAGGTGACGGCATGAAAAAACTCTATACTATTTGCTCACTCGTGCTGCTGCTTGTGCTTTTGAGCGTCGGAATGTATTCGCTGCTCGACAAGGACGCAACCTATTCCGAGTCCGAGCGCCGCTCACTCAAGGCGCGGCCAAAGCTGACGCTTTCGTCGCTGCTCGACGGCAGCTACGGAGAGGATTTCGGCGCGTTCTATGCCGATACCTTCCCGAGCCGCGAGTCGTTTTTAAGTTCCAACCGCAAGCTCAACGGATTTTATTACTTCTCCGGCCTGACGGGAAGCTCCGGCGGCGCGGACATCATCATCAGCGGCAAGAACAACGGCGCCGACCACGGCGAGGCTCTGCCCTCGGGCAGCTCGAGCGCATCCGAACCGACCGAACCCTCCGCTTCGGATGCCCCCTCGGCTTCCGAGGAGCCAACGGAGCCGTCGGCTACCACACCGCAGGATCCCAACCATACCGACGAGCCGGACCCGGACACCGAGCGCTACGGCGCGATTGTCCTCGTGGGCGACCGTGCGATGGAGCTTGCCTATACTTCGCACGACCTGTTTGACAGCTACGCGGCTTCCGTTTCTGACATCTCTCGCGCATTGGCCGCCGAGGGGATCACAACGTACAGTATGCTTGTGCCGAACTCTGCGGAGTTCTACACCTCTGAGGAGTACCACACCGGCGAGTACGGACAAAAGGACATGATCGACTACACCTACAGAAAGATGGACAGCTCGGTCAAGACGGTGGATTCCTATTCCAAGCTGGCGCAGCACACGCAGGAGTATATCTATTTCCGCACCGACCACCACTGGACGCAGCTCGGCGCGTACTATGCCTACACGGCTTTCTGCGAGGCGAAGGGATGGAAGGCGGAGCCGCTGAGCAAGTTCGAGACCGGGCAGGTCGACGGCTTTGTCGGCTCGATGTACACCTTCATGAGCGATTATCCGCAGAGCCAGATCCTCAAGGATAATCCCGATACGGTGTTCTATTACAAGCCCTATGCCAAGACGAATCTGCGCGTCTATTCCGATTCCTCCCTGACCGATTCCTATGACGGCCTGAGCGTCATCAGCGGTGTCGGCAATGTGTCGAACAAGTATCTGTGCTTCCTCGGCGGCGATCATCCGATTGCGACAATCGACACCGACACGGACGGCCCGGTGTGCATTCTAATCAAAGAATCCTATGGCAACGCCTTTGCGCCGTGGCTCACGAGCCATTACAGCAAGATCATTGTCATCGACCCCCGTGAGTTCAACCGCGACGGCAAGCCCTCGCTCGACCTGACGAGCTTTGCCAAGGAGCAGGGCGTTTCGGACTGCATCATCCTGAACTATCCCATGATGCTGACCTCCGACGCCTATATCGCATGGCTGGGTCGCCTCGTGAAATAATACCCGAAATATGAAGATCATGTATCGAATTTGCGGTACATTCTCGGCTTCGGCCCTTGCGATACTTTGGAGTATGCAAAGAACGGAACGATGGAGGCAGAAATGCGCAAGCTGCTCGGCCTTTAAGGCACACAGTAGTTCAATTGCATTACGGAAACATTCTTTGAACGTCTGAAAATGAGATATTTTACGGTTGTGAGAAAGAATACACTGTTGATTACAATAGTAACAGAAGAATTCAAGCCAAAACAAAATGGATGCTTCCCATAAAACTCCGGGAAGCATCCATTTTGTGAAACAATTATTCAATTCAAATAACAGTGTCCAGTAAGCTGGGAACATATCATTTTTGCAAGTCGCGGCTATGTAAAGTGTGCTGTTTGGGTTCAACCCCTGTCAGTGTGGGAAAAACGCCTTTTCGCATCTACGAAATGGAAGGGTAAAATTCCGCCCTATGGATGCCAAAAAACCTCGGAATTTCCGAGGTTTTTTGGCAATGCATCTTTTTCATTGCCCTAACATGGTCGGAGTGGCGGGACTTGAACCCGCGGCCTCTTGGTCCCGAACCAAGCGCGATACCAAACTTCGCCACACCCCGAAAGCATGGATTATTATAAGCATTTCCGCCTACTTTGTCAAGTCCAAAAAGTATATTTTGCCAGAAAGTTCATAGAATATTTCTGAGGTGAACCGGATGTTTCAACGTTTTCGTAATCGATTTCGCCGCAATGCCGTGCTATGTCTGTGTCTGGTCACTGCGGCGCTGCTGCTGAAGTATCAATTTCCCGAGGCAGGTCAGCGCGTCGGCCGATGGGTCAGCGGTGCAGAAAGCCGTATTGCGCAGGCCGTTTCCGGCATTTTAGAACGTCTCTCCGCGGGTGAAGGGCTTTCGGAGGTTGTGGAGGTATTCCGTGATGCAGTGGAAAATCCGGAAGTATCTTGAGGTCAGTCCGGCCTTTGTGGCGCTGCTGTGCGCATATTTTTACTTCGACCCGGCAGAGACATTTCTTCCCTTCCTGCTGGCCGTGACTCTGCACGAGGCCGGACATCTGCTCGCGCTGCGGTGCATGCGTGTGCAGGTACATAAGGTCAGCTTTCAGCTCACGGGCGCGGTCATTCACACGCAGCCGCTGCGCTATCCGCAGGAGGTCTTGGCCGCTGCTGCCGGACCGCTTGTGAATTTACTCTGTACTCTGGCCTTTTTGCACAAAAATCCGGCCTTTGCTTTGGTGAATCTGCTGCTGCTCTTTTTCAATCTTCTACCGCTCTATCCGCTGGACGGGGGACGAATTCTGCGGGCACTTCTGCATATGCTGCTGAACGACGCTGCGGCATGTATCGCTGAAAAACTCATCTCGGGGGTCTGTCTGACCGCCGTTGCGGCGTGTGCCGTCTATCTGACCTGCGTCTGGCACGCAGGGCCGTGGCCGATTCTCCTGTGCGTTCTGCTGATCCTGCGCGCAGTGGAGACTTCCTTGCCTCCGTCCGGACGGCGTGCGCGAATATAAAAGGAAAATTTTCAAAAAAAGCAAAAAAAACACTTGCATTTTTCAAAGGCGCGTGCTATTATATATGAGCACATTAGAGATAATGAGCTTATGCGCCGGTAGCTCAGTTGGATAGAGTGACTGGCTACGAACCAGTAGGTCGGGGGTTCGAGTCCCTTCCGGCGTACCAAATCACGACAGATTCCATTCGGGATCTGTCGTTTTTGGTATATCGCATTCTCTTGACATTCCATGCAATTTCGTTTACAGTATACAAAACAGCTTCGGAGGTACTCGATGGCAGACAGAGCACGCAAGGACAAACGGGAATTCACCAAGGGCACGCACAACAAGCGCGCTATGCTGACCGCGCTGTTCTGGCTCGTGGTGCTGGGCGCGGTACTGGCGCTGCTGCTTTACATTCTGAACGGTACGCGCTACAAGCTGACAGACACAGTTACCGTCAAATTCAGCGACGGCTCCTACTGCGTGACGGAGACCTACACCTCGCGCTTCAACGGCTCTTATCAGACCCGCACCTTCTACGATGCCGAGGGCATCAGGGCCGCCGCTCTGCAAACAGAAAACGGGCAGATACTTTCTGCCGACTTTTCGACCTCCGGCGCAAACGGTAAGTATGTTTATAAAACCGTCTACATCGCTGACGACGGCTACACCGCCGCGTGGGTCTACTTCGATGAGAATGGAACCATGCTTGAGGATTAAAGAATGCAAAACCGCCGTCCGGGAATGACGGCGGTTTTATTGTTTCCGGAAAATCTTGAAAATCTCCTCCGAATCGTCTGTTACGCCGATCACGCCCTGAACGGCACCGGAATCAAGGCAATCGCGAAGGAATGCGGCCGCAACTCATGCCGCCTGATGTGTTCCGTTTACATATAATTATATTTGCTGGGCAGACAATGTCACCGTGCTTCCGTCGTAATTCTTTAAGAACCACGACGGCGTTTTTGTCTATTTCGTGCTCCGGTTTGGCGCGGGCTTTGCCATCCACCAGAGCAGTGTTCCGTTTCTTCAAGTTTACGAAGCCTGCCGGTCAGACGAGAAAACCGCTCTCTGGGGCGGAAAACGATCCGTGTAATGCTGCAAACAGATTCCCCCGATCCTCCGCTCAAGACCAGAACTACCGCGATTCTGCTCCGGCAGCGTGAGTCCCTTTTGACGCGCAATACTGGGAACGAAATACCGACGGGCTTTGCCGGTAGGTGCGCTTGAACAGCTTACTGAAATGGTATTCATCGCAAAAACCGTAAACTCGGGCGACTTCACGAAGCGGCATATCCTCGGCGCTGAGCAGCAGCGCACGCGCCATCGCCAAACGTGTTTCGAGCTGATAGCGGTAAATGGACTTGCCGGTTGCCTTTTTGAAGCGCTCGGACAGCGTTGCAGGACTCATATAGGTCTGCTGCGAGAGGGTTTTCAAGGAGCAATCCGATTGAGGCGCAGTGCGGATGCGATAGAGGATCCATTCGACCACATCGTCCCGCGCAGAGGAGGGAACCCCTGCGGCGGAGAGCTGCGCCAATTCATAAAGCAGATCAAGCAGCAGAGCAGAGAGCTTGGTTTCTATGCCGGGCCGCCCGGAATAGAAATTATAAATAATGCGCTGAAGTTGCTTCTTTACCTCATTCTCGCAGCCGCAGTGGACAATGTCTCCGATGGACAGAAAATTGTCCTTTCCCGAGGGTGTGGCGCCGGCGGGCCAAAGGGCATCTTCCGGCGCACTTAAAAAATGCAAAAACATCACCGTCATGCCGGGGGCGAAGCTGCTGCGCTCTAGATTCCTACTACCTGCATGCAGGAACAGCAGATCGTCCGAATGCAGCGAGAGAAGCTCGTGATCCTGCGAAAGCTCCCAACTGCCGTCCAGAATGTACAAAAGACCGTGAGTGTTCTCCCCCACGCGGTCGAGCTGGTGCACTGCGCTGGGCAGAAGATTGAAATTGCAGGCGGTGACCGTGCGAAGAACCGAGGGGTCGATCCAGTGAATATACATACTGCCCTCCCTGTAAATTGAGCGTAATTACGCCGGATTCTCTGCGTTTAATATACTGCTTCCCTCATTTTGATGCAAGTATGAAAAATCGATTCCGAAAAATATACATCCTTATGCAGAGATCGAACATTGAATTTCAAACGTCCAACATGCTAGAATTTTAACAAAGGGGAGGTAATCCGATATGGTGCAGATTCCTGAGACGGCCGGATGTACGCCGCACCATTTCAGCACATGGTGGATCCAGGAGGATACTCTGACAAAGGAAGCCCAGGCGCAGGGCGCCTATGCGATTCGCGACAATTTGACGCACGAAGCTCTGTTTGGCCAACGGGGCTGGTGTCATACTCTGTATCCGAAAGTGCGGAAAGACCTGATCTTTACGATCTGCGACGGTTGGGAGCTGCCGGATTCGCAGCACGGACGCGCACCGCTGAACGTCGGGCTGTTTGGCTCGCAGGTGCTCGATGCCGGGAAATTTCCGGGCTACGGCGACACGCCGGCAGAGCGCCTGAAATCCTATGCCGACAATGTCAAGGCTGCGGGCTGGAAGGGCGCGGGCCTGTGGATCTGTGCGCAGGAGGATGCCGCGCATCAGAGAGCCGACGGCAGTTTCGATCCGGCCTACTGGATCGAACGGCTGTCGTGGAGCCGGGATGCCGGAATCGCGTACTGGGAAGTGGACTGGGGACGTCATTGCGGCAATCCCGCTTTCCGCAGATTCCTCTCCCTCATGGCACGAGAGCTTGCACCGGAGCTTGTGATCGAGCATATCGTCGGCTGCGGCGGCCTCAATGATGAGTTTGGTGCGGGGCGCGTTTCGCCCGCGTATCTGCACGCCTGCGTGCAGTACGCACGCTTTTCCGACGTGTTCCGAAGCTATGACATTACGCATCAGCTCTCTCTTGCCACAACACTCGACCGCGTGGCCGAACTTCTGCTGCACGCCCTCACTCCGGAGGAGGGCGCATGCGGATATGTCTGCTGCGAGGACGAGGTCTATCTGGCAGGCGCACTTGGCCTGACCACCATGGTCATGCGTCATGCGGCTCACTATACAGCGCTTGACGAGGTCGCACGTGTGCTGCGCTGGCAGCGGCTTGCCCCTGCATTTCCACTGAAAGCGGGCGATGCGCAGATCAGCACAGAACTGCTGGCGGATGAATGGACTTTCCGCGGCGACACATGGTTTACGGTCGTTGACGGAAAAACCGTCAAGCAATACGCGCCTGCCGTGACCGCACGCGGCGGCTTAGCCTTGCCGAAGGTCGAAACGGATGGGACGGCGCCCTTTGTTGCAGCTTCCCGATACCCCTGCGGTGCGGTTGCGCTCGGCGTGTTCGGACGTACGCTGGAGGGTCATGTCGGGGATGTGTCTGCCTGCCGTGCTGCAAAGATCACGCTGGAACTGGCTACCACGCCCCGTGCGTTTGCGCTGTTCGGAGAGGTCGGCTCCCTGTGCCTGAAATTCCCGATGACTCCCTCCCGACTCCGGGTCTATGCGGCGGACTTGCTTGCCGAAGGACCTCCTATCGATATCAGTGGCAGCGTTTTCCTTGACGGAGAAACACTGACGCTCGATGGCGCTTTGCTTGCACGGATTGGTCTTTCCGCTGCGTCGATGGGTGACACCTCAAGGCCCGGGGTTCTTCTCAGTATCGAACAAGAAAAAGGAGAAACATTATGAAACGCATCTGCATTTTAGCGCTGGCAGTTTCGCTCTGCCTGACCGCGTTGCTTCCCTGCACCGCACTGGCAGAGAAGACTCCTGTCAGCCTCGTTCCGGAAATGCACTCCGATACGCCGAACACCTTCAGCACCTGGTGGATTCAGAGCGCCGAGCAGTATTCGCAAATAGCCAAGACCGGAAAAACGCTTTCCATTCGTGATATCGTTACACATGATTTTATGTTCAATCCCAAGTCCGGCTGGTGCTACACGCAGTATCCGACCGTCAAAAAGGATATGATCTTCGTCGTGTGCGACGGTTGGGAGCTGCCCGATTCGCAGGGGGACACCGTCAGCGGTGATCCTTACTTCGGCTCTCAGATTTTTGACGCAGAAAAGTTTCCGGGCTACGGAGATACGCCGCAGGAACGCCTGAAAACCTATGCAGACAACGTGAAGGCTGCAGGCTGGAAGGGCGCGGGCCTGTGGATCTGTGCGCAGGAGGACGCCGCCAACCGTCCGGCCTCCGGTTATAACAAGGACTATTGGATTGAGCGCATTCTGTGGAGCAAATATGCCGGCATTACCTACTGGGAAATTGACTGGGGCAGACTGTACAACAATCTCGAATGGAGAAAGTTTATCAGCACCACGGCCAACGAGCTGTATCCCGAGCTGGTGATTGAGCATATCACGGGCATCGGCGGCCTGAATGACGAGATGAACAGCGGCCGCGTCACGCCTGCGTTTAACAAGCTCTCTGCGCAGGTCGCCAGCTTCTCCGATGTGTTCCGAACCTATGACGTGACCACGCAGCTCACGAACGCCACGACACTTGACCGCGTGGGAGAGCTTTTGCGGGATGGGTATGTCCTCAAGGGCGACGCACTCGGCCTGATGTGCGCCGAGGATCAGGTCTATATCAACGCCTCGCTGGGACTGACCTCGATGGTGTTCCGCCACAACCGCGCTTTCACCAATACCGACGAGGTCGTTCGTGCGCTGCGTTGGAACCGCATTGCACCTGCTTATGAGATCAGTGCCTACGAGACCAAGTTGAGCGACGAATACCTCAGTGACGATTGGGATTTCCGCAACGGTGATACATGGTACAGCAATGTCAACGGAAAGACCATCATCCAGAAAGCACCTGCCGTGATCGCACGCGGCATCGGGCTGGCCACTGTGAGCACCGACGGTGCGGATAAGCCCTTTGTGACTGCAGCGCGCAATCCGAACGGTGCGATTTCCGTCGCAACCTTTGGACGCACGCACGGGCGCATGCATTACGACACTCTCCGCGCAGACGTTACGCTTCCGGCAGGCGACCTGACCGGCCCGGTCGGAATCTTCGGGTATTATAAGACGCTGACCCTCTCCTTCAATCAGGACCTGACTGGCAAGCGCATCTTGGCACAGGATCTTCTGGCCGATGAAGCGAAAGACATCACGGACCGTGTGCAGGTCAGCGGCGGCAATCTCACCCTGATGGGTGAGCTGATCGACGAGCTCGGCCTCTCGGCGGCAACGATGGGAGGCACCTCCCGTCCGGGCCTTGTGCTGCAAATCGGCGATCCCGCCGACTATGCTGCCGCGCCACAGATCCGTGAGCGTACAGCCGGCACAGAGGAAAATCTTCCTGTATTTTATAATGCCTCCTTCGAGGAGAGCGAGATCGGCGCAGTCCCCGCGGCGTGGAACTTCTGGCGCGGCGGCGGAACGAGCGACGATACGATACTCACTGCAGCAGGCGGCCACACGGGAGAAAAGTCCTGCCGCATTGCCGCGCCGGTCGCGCACGAAGGATCTATCGGGCAGACCTTCACAGGAATCCCCGACGGCACCTATACCGCAAGCGTGTGGGTCAAAGGCTCTGCCAACACCGGCGGGATTAACTTCTCTGCGGTGTATGGCCCCGGCGACTTTATTGCAACCTATGTAACGCAAGTGCTCGGCAGCGAGGGCCTGACGCAGTGGACAAAGGTCACGCTGGAAAACATCAATGTGACCAACGGGCAGATCGAAATTCAAATTTACTACAATGCGGCAGCAGGAGAAGAACTGTGGCTGGACGATTTTGAAATCCGCAGGAACACGGGCGAACACACCGTGACCTTCTTTGACGCGGCAAACGGCACCGTGATCGCACAGTCCACCGTATCCGACGGCCAGCTTCTCTTGCGGCCTGCGGATCCGGTCAAGGACGGCGTGCTGTTTGACGGTTGGACACTGGACGGCGTACCATATGATTTTTCCGCACCGGTGACGCGCGACCTTGTACTGACAGCCAGCTGGACTACGCGTGCCTCAGAGAACTGGGAGTACGATGAAGCCGGTCACTGGCATCCCTGCAAGGAGCAGGACTGCGGCGAACGCTTTGACGAAGCGCCGCACACGCTCGAATGGAAGATCGACCGCGCAGCGACTGCTGAAGCCGACGGCGTGAAGCATCAGGAGTGCAGCATCTGCGGCTATCGGTGCAGTGAAAACACAGTGATTCCAAAGACGCACACGCACAATTTCCACTGGACGCACAATGCCGGGCAGCACTGGCAGGAATGCGTCTGCGGTGAAACGCTGAAGGCGGAGGCGCACACGTTTGTTTGGAAAGTCGATAAAGAGGCGACCGCAAGCGCAGCGGGCGTAAAGCATGAAGAATGCAGCATCTGTGGGGAAAAGCGCAGCGAGGGAACCGTCATCCCCAAGACTGTCGTTCCGAAAACCGGTGACTCCGGGTTTGCCGCATGGCTGACTGCTGCAGCAGGCAGCTTCGCGTTGGCGCTGACTGCCGTTATCCTGCTGAAAAAACGCAGCCGCATGAACTGACGAAAAGGCGTCAAAGGCTGTCAAAAAAACGACCCGACAAAAGTTTCGGAGGGAAGGAAAGAGTAATACTACGATTTTTGATTGCACAAGACATGGAGCACGCTTTTGCGTGCTCCATGTCTTGTGCAGAATTTGACGCGCCTGCGGCGCTATAAAAAGCCGTTGCCTCAAACACCGGAAGTGCTGTGTTTTTCTCCCGTGATGTCACGGCGTGCGATTTCTTGGGGCCCGTTACAGCGCCGTCCCTTTCTTCGGAACGAAAAAGCCGGTCATATCCGTATGCTCCAATTCCAGCAGACGCTGTTTTTTGTCGATCCCGCCGGCATACCCGGTCAGACTGCCGTTCGTACCGACCACACGGTGGCAGGGAATTATGATCGATATTTCGTTGTGTCCCACCGCGCCTCCGACCGCCTGCGCGGACAGCTTGGAAAGGCCCCGCTTTTCGGCAAGCTGCCGTGCGATTTCTCCGTAGGTCGTGGTCTGCCCATAGGGAATCCGCAAAAGGATTTCCCACACCGACCGGCGAAATGCAGAGCCGATCGGGTGCAGCGGCGGGAGAAATTCCGGTGCTTTTCCGGTAAAGTAGACATCCAGCCAGCGCCGAGCCTCTGCGAGGGCCGGCGTTTTCTGCTCCGTGTGTTCCGCAGGGAGATTGCCGGCAAAGTACTTTTGACCGTCAAACCATAACCCGGTCAGTCCAATCTCGTCTGCTGCCATCAGGATACCGCCCAGCGGGGAATCATAATGCTGCGTATATGTCATATCTTACACCTCGAAATAATGTTGGAATCGTGGGGCGCTTGCAAACGGCTGGTATCCGTGCAGCAGCGAATCTCTGAACAGGCGGTGGTCATATCGCTTTCATTTCCGGGATTGCGCCGCCAGCCACAGCCCAGAGATACAGGCTCGCCACACTGCAATAGGGGTGGAACCGACGGCGATATTTTTCAAAGAGCCTGCGGTCAATACCGCGGTGGTGATAGATCATGCGCAGCCCGCGCTGGATGGCGAGGTCGTCATAGCTGAAAATATCGGGCCGCTGCAGGCAGAACAGCAGGATCATTTCCGCCGTCCATACGCCGATGCCCTTCAGACTGCTCAGCGCCAGAATGGCTTTCTCATCGCACATGCGCTCTATGGCATCCAGGTGGAACGTGCCTGAATGAATTTTTTCGGCAAAGTCCGTGATGTACTCGGCTTTGCGAAATGTCATTCCGAGCGATTGCAGCTTTGGAATGCCCGCTGCCAGAATGGTTTCGGCATTGACCTCGCCCAGTGCGTCGCGCATCCGCTGCCAGACGGTTGCCTGCGCTTTGGTCGAGATCTGCTGCCCGATGATGTGGTGAATGACGGACGAAAACAAATCCGTATCCACTGTGCGGTCGATGTGCCCAATGCGGTCGATGACCTCGCAAAGCCGCTTGTCCTTTTGACGCAGATAGGCAAGCTCGGTTTCGCCGTATGAAAAATACATCTTCATCACCCTCTTGCGGTTTGCTCAAAGCATGATATAATTATAACGTATTTTGCTTCCCAATGCTATCCAAATCGCAAAAAAAGAACACGAAATTAGAGAGAGGTAAATATGGCAGATATTTCAAAAATCCTATTGCGGCCGTGCGAGCAGACGAACGGCAGCCAGAAAGCGCTTGCAGCCGCGTTGGAGGCCGAAGGATGATTCCGATTGCCATTCTTGCCATCGAGGACGAGTCGGACCGGGACTTCATGCTCCGGTTTTATGAGAGTAATGTGGCGCGGATGTACCTTGAGGCGGCAAAGTACTTCCCCTGCGCTGCGGATGCGGAAGATACCGTGTCGGATGCCGTCGTCAAGCTCGTGGACAAGCTCGAGCTGCTGATGCAGCTTGACGAACGAAAAAGGGCGGCCTATGCGGTGACAACGGTGCGGCATCTGGCATTGCACACGCTGCAGCGCAGAAACCGGCATCGGACGGTGGAGCTCGAGTCCTTCGACGAAACCGTCTCAGCGGAAAATGCCGCCATGCCGGAGGATGCACTTTTGAGTGAGCAACGCCGCACCCATCTGCAAGCTCTTTTTGCGACGCTTCCGGCGGAAGAACGCCTGCTTCTGGAGGAGCGGTATCTGCTTCGTTGGTCTGATGCGGAGATTGCCGTGGCGCTGGGCATCCAGTCGGACAGTGTGCGTATGCGAGTTACCCGCGCCAAGCGCCGCGTGGTCAAGCTGCTGACCGATCAGGGCTTTCTGCTGAGCGACTGGATATGACACGCAGCCGACATGGCGCACGAAAGACCGGCTTGTCGCGGCATTGTTGATTGTCGGGTCATATTGCGGCCTCCGAGAGCGTGAAATCTATGGTGCGGAAGCACACGCGAGATTGAAGGTGCGCCCTAAAACATGGCTGTGCTGTCCGGCATTGCGCGGACGGCCGACTCGAAGGTGGGGAAGGCACGCATGTGTGACTGTATGTCTGGGCTTGAGGAAGGTATCCGGAAATGTCAGGAGCGCAGCAGAGATTTTGAAGAAAATGCGGAGCGAGTTGAAATAGTTGTTGACAATTTGCGGCCTTTGGAGTATAATATTACTCGCTGGGTACGGAGATGGGCCTTTAGCTCAGTTGGTTAGAGCATCCGGCTCATAACCGGACGGTCCCGGGTTCGAGTCCCCGAAGGCCCACCATACTTTGAATATAGGGGTATAGCTCAATTGGTAGAGCGGCGGTCTCCAAAACCGTAGGCTCAGGGTTCAAGTCCTTGTGCC
>CAKUMO010000016.1 GCA_934667815.1 uncultured Oscillospiraceae bacterium | reverse complement strand
CAACTTGTTTTTTATCAAATCGTCCTTTGGTGTTTGTTCATGTTTCTCGTTGTTTAATTTACAAGGTACACCGCTGCTTTCGCAGCCTATTTGAAAAAGCTGTCCGCAACATCATTGAGCAAGCTCTCCGGTGCGGCGCATCTTTTACATAATAGCACGTCGTTCAGCATTTGTCAACACCTTTTTTCGATTTTTTCAAAAATCTTTTTGGTGTCGCTCGGCTTTCCCGAACGCGCTTGAATATTCTAGCAGGCTTCGCCCGATTTGTCAACACTTTTTTAGTATTTTCTTAATATTTTTTTCGTTTTGCAAGGGATAGTATCCCAATCGGCAATATCCCCCAAAATATTGCGCTTACCGCCGCCGAAATTCCCGCGTTCAGCACACCGGAGGCGAAAATTCCCGCAAAGCCCAGCAGGAAATTCGCCACGCCGCTGCATTTTCCCGCACGCGGCCAGAGCGTCCGGACAAGCTCGGCGTTTGTCAGGCACAGAAGTCCCAGCAGCGTGAAGCCGCCTGCCGTCAGCGCCGCCGACACCAATGCCTCGAAGCGCTCCATCGCGCCGAACAGCGACAGGCCTTTTGTCACGGTGTAGACCGCGAACGACTCCGCACCCGCGACCTCGGGCGACAGGCAGCCCGCTGCGACAAACGCCGCCAGAAAAGCCAGCGCCACACCGCCGAGCAGCCAGCCTGCCGGTTTTCCGCGCCCGGTACAGTGTCCGGTCAAAAACAGCACGCAGGCCGGGCTGAACACCGCCGGCAGGATCGTCCACACAGGCTTTGTCTGCGGCGCGAGCCACTGCGGGCGAAGCTGTGGCGCGGCAAAGCCCAGCACAAGGGCGTACAGCGCGATCAAAAAGAAAAAGCAGATCGCGCTCACACGCGCCACGGCGCTCACGCCCTTGTTCGCCGCGTAGGCCGCAAGCAGGAGCAGCAGCGCACCCGTAAGCGGAAAGCCTCCCGCGTCCGGATATGCTCCGCAGAGATAACGCGCCGTCATGCCCAGCGCAAGAAAATTCCAGAGCAAAAGCGGCGCCAGCAGGGTCTTCCCAAGCCCGCTCTGCGCGGCGAGCGCCGCGGCGCTGCCGCCCTTTTTTCGCGTGAGCAGCACACCGACGGCCAGCACCGCCGCGCAGCAGGCCGCGGCGATCGCTGCCCAGAGCCAGCCCGCACGCGGCAGCAGGCCGACCGCCGGAACCGTAAAGGCGCAGAAGGCCAGCGCGCAGAGCTGGCGCGGCAGCAGCTTATCCCGCATCGTCCGTCCCCTCCGTTTCGGGCAGCGCAAGCGTCTCGCGGCGTGCAAGTGCGGCAGTCACGTCGCCCACGGTTACGCCGCCGGGATGCGCGTTGAGATAATCGTTGACCGTCTCGGCATCGAGCGGCCGCTCCGCGCGAAACACCTGCGCCGCCGGGCGCAGCGTACCTGCCTGCACAATCTGCGGCAGCAGCGTCTCGGCCCCGCCGCACAGAACGAGCTGCTCGGCGGTGTCGAAAAACACCTCGCCGGACGCGTTTTTGCGCAGATCCTCCACGGCCTCCTGCCATGTTGCGCCGCGTCCCTCCCCCTGTTCGCTGAGGAGAAAAACCTCCGCGCCGTCCCATGCGGCCTGCACGGTTTTCAGGGGCAGCAGCTTGGCCGTGTCGTGCGCACGGAATGGCAGACCGAACAGCAGCGTCAGAATCACGGCGGCGCAGAGCGCCGCGCTCCAGTGCTTCAAAATTCTCACCTCTGATTGCGAAGATCCTGCGGATGCAGGGCGGCATCGCGGAATTTCTGCCGTGCCAAACGCGTGCGCAGCAGACTTCTCCAGCCGGACACGTTGGAAAACGGTGCAAGATAAGGCTGACCCAGCGAGTCCAGCTCCGAAAGATGCACCAGCAGCGCCAGCGCGCCGAGGGTCAGGCCGTAAAGCCCGGCAAGGCTGGCCAGCACCGCCAGCACGAAGCGCCACAGGCGCAGCGCCGCTGCAAGACCGCGCCCCGGAATGGCAAAGCCGCAGATGCCCGCCGCCGCAACGACGATCAGCGCCGCAGGCGAGATGATCTTTGCCTCCACCGCCGCCGTGCCGACGACCAGTCCGCCGATGATGGACAGGCTCTGGCCGATGGACTGCGGCAGGCTCACGCTCGCCTCCTGTAACAATTCAAAGGCGACGAGCAGCCCCAGCACCTCAAAGATCGTCGGGAAGGGCACGCTGCGCTTGCTCTCGATGACCGACTGCAAAAGCTGCGTGGGCAGCATCTCGGGATGAAACGCGGCCATGGCAACATAGAGTGCGGGCAGCAGCAGCCCGGCCAGCAGCGCAAGATAGCGCAGCACGCGGACACAGGACGCGGACAGGAAGTCCGTCCCGCGATCCTCGGCGGAGGTCATCAGATAGCCCAGATCGACGGGCGCAAGATACCCCAGCGGCAGCCCGTCCACAAGCAGGCCGACGCGGCCGTCCAGCAGCGCCTGCGCGAAGCGGTCGGTGCGCTCGGTGTATTGCAGCAGCGGAAAGGCCGTCGGGCGCGAGCCGGTGACGTATTCCTCCACGGCGGCGGGTGTGACGAGGCCGTCGATATCGATCTCGGCCAGCCGCCGCTTCATTTTTTCCACGAGCGACGGATCGGTCAGGCCGTCGAGATAGGCCACGGTGACATTCGTGAGGCTGCGGCGGCCGACCTTTGTCTCATACAGCCGCAGCGCGGGCGAACGCAGATGGCGGCGCAGCAGGCTCGTGTTCGTGCGGACGGTCTCGGTGAACGCGTCCTTCGGACCTTTGACGGTGTTTTCCACCTCGGGCGCCGAGGGGGAGCGCTTCTCGCCGGTCTTGTCCTCGAAGGCAATCGCGCCCGCGCTGCCGAACAGCACGACGGAAAAGCCGTTGACGAGCTTGTTCGCAGCATCGTTCAAATCCTTGCACGCCTCGGCCACGGAGTTATAGACGCTGGCGTGCAGCGCACGGTCGTAGAGCGCCTCGAGGCTGCCCTCGGCGCTGTCCTGCATAAGCGGCTTGACGACGTATTCGGAAATGTCGCCGCCGGAGGTCAGGCCGTCGATGGAATAAATATAAATGGTATGCCCGGCGATGTGCAGCTCGCGCCGGTTGAAGTCGCCCGCGCCGTCGAAGATCGCCATGATATTTTCGTGCGTGACCGCACCGGAATAGCTTCCGTCGGGTCTGCGGAGCTTTTTGTCCTGCATATGCTCACCCCGACAGTAGTATCCGGCAGTTTTCGGCGGAATATACAGTCAAATTTCTGTTGAAATATGCGTACAAATCCGTTATACTATATTAGAAGTATTCTGAGGATCGCAAAAGGAGGCGCTTGAACCATGGGAGAGGTCATCTCCGTCATCTCCGGCAAGGGCGGGACCGGCAAGACCACCGTCTGCGCCGCCGTCGCCTCCTGCCTCGCCGCCGAGGGCAGCCGCGTGCTGTGTATCGATGCGGACATCGGCCTGCGCAATCTGGACATTGCGCTCGGCATGGCCGAGCTGCCTGTTCTCGCCTTTACAGAGGTCTTAGAGGGCAATTTCACCCTCATGGACGCCACGGCGCACCCGGAGCTGGACAAGCTGTTTCTCCTGACCGCGCCCAGCCGCGCGGGCGACCGTTCGGTCTCGCCTGCGGCCTTTGCGATGCTGCTGCACGACGCGCGTGAGCAGTTTGACTATGTCCTGATAGACTCCGCCGCCGGCATCGGCGACAGCTTCCGCCTTGCGACGGATTCCGCCGACCGCTGCGTCATTGTCTGCACGTCTGACCCGGCCTGTCTGCGCGACGCGGCCTGCACCGCCGACCTTCTGGAGCTGCGCGGGCACAGGGACGTCAGTCTGGTCGTCAACCGCGTAAACCCGAAGATGTTCTCCCGCATGAAGCTGACCGTGGACGATATTATGGACACCGTCGGTCTGCCGCTGCTCGGCCTTGTGCCGGAGGATGCGGAGGTCGTTCTGGCCGCCGCACAGGGCACCGCGCTGATCTTCGCCGCAGAGGACGGCGCAGCCGAGGCCTGCCTGCGAATCTCCCGCCGCCTGCGCGGCGACTACATCCCGCTGATGAAACTCTAATAGATGAGGTGACAATATGAACATTACGCTCATGGCGCACGACAAAAAGAAAGAACTCATGGTGCAATTCTGCACGGCCTACAAGAGCATTTTGTCCAAGCACAATCTTTCGGCCACGGCCACGACCGGCCGTCTGGTCGCAGAGGCGACGGGTCTGCCCGTCACGCTTTTCCTTTCGCACAGTCAGGGCGGGCACCAGCAGGTCAACGCCCGCATTGCCTATAATGAAATCGATATGGTGCTGCTGTTCTCTGACCCGAACGGCACCGACCCGTGGGAGGATCAGCAGATCGTGCAGACCATCCACCTGTGCGACACGCACAATGTGCCCATTGCGACGAATCTCGCCTCGGCCGAGATGCTGATTCTCGGCCTGCAACGCGGCGACCTCGACTGGCGCGAGATGATCCGGCCGAAGCGCTCGATCCGCTGAGGGCTTGCCATGGAAGCACTGGAGATCATTGACCTGATCCGCAAGTCGGAGAAGAAAACACCTGTGCGCGTAACCGTGCAGGAAAAGCTGCCCTGCGAATTTGAGGGCGTGGAGGTCTTTTCCGGCGGCTGCGGCCTGAAAATTCTGTTCGGCGACTGGAAAACGCTTGAGCCACAGCTCTCTGCGCAGGCCGAGCGCATTTCCGCGCTGCATATCGAAAACAACGCCTGCAATTCGGCCATTCCCATGCTCGACCTCAAGGGCCTTCCCGCACGCATCGAGCCGGGCGCGATCCTGCGCGACGGCGTGGAGATCGGGAAGAACGCCGTCGTCATGATGGGCGCGATTCTGAACATCGGCGCAGTCGTGGGCGAGGGCAGCATGATCGACATGGGCGCGGTGCTCGGCGGACGCGCGACCGTGGGCAAGAACTGCCACATCGGCGCGGGCGCAGTGCTGGCGGGCGTGATTGAGCCGCCAAGCGCGACACCGGTGACGGTGGGCGACGGCGTTCTGGTCGGCGCGAACGCGGTGGTTCTGGAGGGCGTGCGCATCGGCGCGGGCGCGGTCGTGGCTGCGGGCGCGGTCGTGACGCAGGACGTTCCGGAGAATGCGGTCGTAGCGGGCGCACCGGCACGCATCATCAAATACCGCGACGAAAAAACCAACGGCAAGACCGCCCTCGTCGAGGCCCTGCGCGAGCTGTAAGCAAATCCCGCAGAAGCAGACCGCCACATGGCGGAATATAAAACCACCCCGGCGGCTGTACATGACATCATGTGCAGCCGCCGGGGTTTTATGCGGTTTTTCCGTGTTCAAATTTTCCGCACGGGGACGGCACCGCTCTCCCGCATGCAGGCACCGGTTTTCGCAGCCGCTTCGGAATATCACGAACGCACCGGCGTGCGGGCGGTAAACCGCGCGGCGCTGCGCGCAAAGGCAGCGGCATCGGACGGGTCGTCTATGATGACTTGCAATGCGTGGACAAAATCCACCGTGAACATCTCCATGAAGCACTTTGCGTCCGCCGTCTCGCCCGAGGCATCGGCCACACGGATGGGATAGCTCTGGAGCGTCGCAAGGCTCACAAATTCCCGAATATCGCGCAAGGAATGAAATTGTACCGTCATGAACGCTCCGCCTTTCCAAAGTAATTCTGTACTTTTGCCGCAAAACCCTGTATAATAATCGTATGCTAAGTATACCGTCAAAATAGACAAACTTGCAATTCGTTTTTTGTTCAATATTTTTGGTTTCCCTCGCGGGAATTTTGGAGAGAATCATGAAATTTACCTGTTACACGCTAGGATGCAAGGTCAACCAATACGAAACACAGGCGATGGAGCAGCTTTTGACCGCGTTAGGTCACACGCTGTGTCCCGAGGGTGCGGACTGCGACGCCGTCATTGTCAACACCTGCACCGTCACCGCCGTGGCCGACCGCAAAAACCGCACGCTCATCCGCCGCCTGCGCCGCGAGCATCCGCAGGCCGTGCTGGGCGTGTGCGGCTGCTACGCGCAGCTCAATGCCGAGGACATTGCCGCGCTGGGCGTGGACGTGGTCTCCGGCAGCGCGGGGCGCGAGGAATTTTTGCAGCGGCTCCTGCAGCGCGTCGAGCGCCGCGGGGAGGGCGCGGAAATTCAGGTGGACGAGGCGCTGCGCCGCCGGAGCTTCGAGGTGCTGCCCGCCGGCGGCCTTGCCGCACGCACCCGCGCGATGCTCAAGGTGCAGGACGGCTGCAACAATTTCTGCACCTACTGCATCATCCCCTACGCACGCGGGCCGGTGCGCTCGGAGCCGCTGGCGACCGCCGTGGCGCAGGCCAAGGCGCTGGCCGCCGAGGGCTACCGCGAGATCGTCCTGACGGGCATCGAAATTGCCTCCTGGGGCTGGGATTTCAAGGACGGCAGCCGCCTGCCGCAGCTCGTGCGTGCGCTGTGCGAGGCCGTGCCGGAGGTGCGCGTGCGCCTCGGCTCGTTGGAGCCGCGCGTGATCGACGGGGAATTTCTCTCCCTTGCGGACTGCAAAAACCTCTGCCCGCAGTTCCATCTGAGCATGCAGAGCGGCTGCGACACGGTCTTAAAGCGCATGCGCCGCAAGTACGACACCGCGCGCTATCTGCAAAGCGTCGAGGAGCTGAAGAGCGCCTTCCCCGGCTGTGCGATCACAACGGACATGATTGTCGGCTTCCCCGGCGAGACGGAGGAGGAATTTTTACAGTCGCTGGACTTTATCCGCCGCTGCGGCTTCGCGCATATGCACATCTTCCCCTATTCCCGCCGCGAGGGCACGCCCGCTGCGGCCATGCCCGATCAGATCACGAAGCAGGTCAAGGAGGAGCGCGCACGCCGCGCGGGCGCGGTGGCGCAGGCGCTGTTTGAGCAATACCACACGGCCATGCTCGGCACGCGCGTGCCCGTGCTCTTTGAGCAGGTCGAGGACGGCCTGTTTACCGGCCACGCGCCCAACGGCGCGAAGGTCTATGCCGAGGGCGAGGCACTGCACAATCAGATCCGCACCGTCCGCCTTGAGCGCCTGTACCGCGAGGGCCTGCTCGGCACGCTCTGCGGGGATTGACTTTGTTTCATGTGTATACTATAATATTAAAAATTGTTTACCAGAGGAGATGGGATCGATGAAAAACACCGAAAAAACCATGGACAAGCTCGTCGCGCTGTGTAAAAACCGCGGCTTTGTCTACGCAGGCTCCGAAATTTACGGTGGCCTTGCCAACACCTGGGACTATGGCCCCCTGGGCGTTGAGCTGAAAAACAACATCAAGAAGGCTTGGTGGAAAAAATTCGTGCAGGAGAACCCGTACAACGTCGGCCTCGACGCGGCCATCCTGATGAACCCGCAGACATGGGTCGCCTCCGGCCATCTCGGCGGCTTCTCCGATCCCCTGATGGACTGCCGTGAGTGCCATGAGCGCTTCCGCGCCGACAAGCTCATCGAGGACTACTGCGCAGAGCACGGCATGGAGCCGGAAAAGCCCATCGATACGCTGTCGCAGGCCGAGATGAAGGCCTTTATCGAGGAACACAACGTTCCCTGCCCCACCTGCGGCAAGCACAATTTCACCGACATCCGTCAGTTCAACCTGATGTTCAAGACCTTCCAGGGTGTCACCGAGGATGCGAAAAACACCGTGTATCTCCGTCCGGAGACGGCGCAGGGCATTTTCGTGAACTTTGTGAACGTGCAGCGCACCACACGCCGCAAGCTGCCCTTCGGCATCGGTCAGATCGGCAAGTCCTTCCGCAACGAGATTACGCCGGGCAACTTTATCTTCCGCGTGCGTGAATTTGAGCAGATGGAGCTGGAATTCTTCTGCGAGCCGAACACCGACCTCGAGTGGTTCGCCTACTGGCGCGGCTTCTGCAAGCAGTGGCTGCTGAGCCTTGGCATGAAGGAAGAAAACCTGCGTCTGCGCGACCACGATCCCGAGGAGCTGTGCTTCTATTCCAAGGCGACGACGGACTTCGAGTTCCTGTTCCCCTTCGGCTGGGGTGAGCTTTGGGGCGTGGCCGACCGCACGGACTATGACCTCACGCAGCACCAGAACACCTCCGGCCGCGATCTGACCTATTACGATCAGGAGAAGAACCAGAGATATATTCCCTACGTCATCGAGCCGTCGCTCGGCGTCGAGCGCAGCTTCTTGGCTTTCCTTGCCGATGCCTACGACGAGGAAGTCGTCGGGCAGGACAAGAAGGGCAACGACGACGTGCGCGTCGTGCTGCATCTGCATCCCGCGCTCGCGCCCTTCAAGGCCGCCGTGCTGCCGCTTTCCAAGAAGCTCTCGCCCGCTGCCGAGGAAATCTATCACGAGCTGCAAAAGGACTTCATGGTCGATTTCGACGACGCAGGCTCCATCGGCAAGCGCTACCGCCGCGAGGACGAGATCGGCACGCCCTACTGCATCACCGTGGACTTTGACACCGTGGGCGATCCCGAAAACGGCATCGCGCCGGACAACGCCGTCACCGTCCGCGACCGCGACACGATGCAGCAGGAGCGCATTCCCGTCAGCGAGCTGAAATCCTACCTCGCAGAAAAACTGAAATTCTAAGGAGAAAACCTCATGGAAAAGCTCTACGGAAAACAGCTTGAGATCATGGCCTACAAGGCGCGCCTTCTGGGTCTGGATGCCGTCCACACCGCGGCCTCCGGCCACATCGGCGGCAGTCTTTCGGCCGTGGACGCCATCACCACGCTGTATTTCAATATCATGAACATCGACCCGCAGAACCCGCATTGGGACGACCGCGACCGCTTCGTCCTGTCCAAGGGTCACTGCACACCCGCACTGTATCCCGTGCTGGCGCTGCGCGGCTATTTCCCGATCGAAGACCTGAAGCTGTTCCGCTCGATCAAAGGTCACATCTCCGGCCACGCCGAGATGCGCCACGTTCCGGGCGTGGATATGTCCACCGGTTCGCTCGGTCAGGGCATTTCCGCGGCTGTCGGTATGGCGCTGGCAGGCAAGGTCGCAAAGAAAAATTACCGCGTCTACGCCGTTCTCGGTGACGGCGAGATCGCAGAGGGTCAGGTCTGGGAGGCGGCCATGTCCGCCGCGAAGTACCACCTCGACAACCTCTGTGCCGTCGTGGACGTCAACGGCTTGCAGATCGACGGCGCGACGAAGGACGTCATGCCCTCCGAGCCGCTGGACAAGAAGTTTGAAGCCTTCAACTGGCACGTCATCAAGATCGACGGTCATGACTTCGACGCGCTCGTGCGCGCATTTGAAGAAGCCAAAACCGTCAAGGGTCAGCCCACGGTCATCCTGATGAAAACCGTCAAGGGCAAGGGCGTTTCCTTCATGGAAAACAACGCTGGCTGGCACGGCAAGGCGCCCAACGACGAGCAGTACGCACAGGCCAAGGCCGAGCTGGAAGCGAAATTAGCAGAACTGGAGGGCAAATAATATGGCAGGCAAGATCGCAACCCGCAACGCCTACGGCGACGCGCTCGTAGAGCTGGCGGAAAAATATCCCGAGCTGGTCGTTTTCGACGCCGACCTCGCCGGTGCGACCATGACCAAGGGCTTTGCGGCCAAATATCCCGATCGGTTCTTTGACATGGGCATCGCAGAGTGCAACATGACCGGCGTCGCCGCCGGTATGGCCGCCTGCGGCTTCAAGCCCTTCACGGACACCTTCGCCATGTTCGCGGCGGGCCGTGCATGGGAGCAGGTGCGCAATTCCGTCGCCTATCCCCACCTGAACGTCAAGGTCGTCGGTTCGCACGGCGGTCTGTCCGTCGGCGAGGACGGCGCAACCCACCAGTGCATCGAGGACTTTGCACTCATGCGCGTGATCCCCGGCATGACGGTCGTATGTCCCTGCGACGGCAATGAGATGAAGCTCGCCGTCGAGGCGCTGCTGAATTACGACGGCCCGGCGTATCTGCGTCTCGGCCGTTCCGCCGTTGACATCGTCACGGACGAGGTGCCAGGCTACAAGTTCGAGCTGGGCAAGGGTGCCGTTCTGGCAGGCGGCAGTGATGTGACCGTCATCGCCGTCGGCATGATGGTGCAGATGGCGCTGGCCGCGCGTGAGCTGATGGCGAAAGAGGGCGTGTCCGTCCGCGTCATCGACATGCACACGATCAAGCCGCTGGACACCGCCCTCATCGAGCAGGCCGCCAGAGAGACCGGCTGCATCGTCACCACCGAGGAGCACAGCATCATCGGCGGTCTGGGCGGCGCGGTCGCGGAATATGTCAGCGAGCACTATCCGGTGCCGGTCGTGCGCCACGGCGTGAACGACGAATTCGGCCGCAGCGGCAAAGCCGCGGATGTCCTCGCCGCCTATGGCCTCACTCCCGAGGGGATCTGCGAGAAGATCCGCAAGGCAGTCGCCCTGAAGAATGCAAAATAAATCCCGCTCCGGGATAAATCAAAGCCCCACCGCTGCATGCAGCGATGGGGCTTCGATTTATCCCCAAAGTCCTTGGGTCTTTGGGGATAAGCTGAACCGGCAAGGGGGTTCCCCCTTGCCGGTTGCTTGATAAATTTGAAGAATCAGATCCTGCCGCCGCCGTGGGTCGAGCCGGAGGAGCTGGTATGCGTGCTGCTTCCGCCGGAGGAGTCGGAATCGTTCTTCGGGCGCTCACGCCGCGAGACCGTGTGGTACAGGAACACGTCGCGGTCCGTCGTCAGATGGAAGCTGTCCTTGCGGACATAGCTGGCCGCCGATTGCTTCGGGCGGACGGTCTTGAGCTTCGCCTTCATGGAAGAGAGCGGGAACAGCGCCAGCAGCGCGCCCACGCCGATCATCAGCACGAACCACCACCATGCCAGCGGCTCCTTGGGCAGATTCTGGCTGTCATAGGCCTCGCCGCTCTCGGCCTTCGTGATAAATTCGTCGGCCAGCTCGGCAAAGCGCTCAAACGCCGTGTAATAGTTGCCCGCATCGAGGTCGGGACGGATCTGCTTGCCGATGTACTGGATGCCCGCGTCGGTAAAGGCCGTGATGCCGAAGCCCTTGGTGGAGATGTAGGCACCCTCCTCCATGGTGGGCACGACAAGCAGAATACCGTCGTCGGAATAGCCGTTATAATCGTAATAGTCGTCGGAATAGGCCACCAAATCCTTGCCGTCCAGCGTGTCCGTCGTGAGGATCACGACATCCATTTCGTGCCGCTGGGAGACGTCCGAGAGCTTATACTGAAGCTGCGCAACGTCGTAGTCATCCAGAAGCCCGGCGTTGTCCACCATGCACGGCTCGCCACTGATGCTTGCAAACGCGGGAACCACAAGGACAATGCAAAGGGAGAGCAGTGCGCAAAGCGCAAACATTCTGCGTTTCATCGTCGTCCCTCCTTCAGATCAGCCAGATCAGCCAGCGCACGAGGCAGGCCACGGCGCCGAAGATCGCGGTGTACAGTCCGAACCAGCGCCACCACGCGCCCTTGTCCACGGGCAGGTTCCCGACGAATTTACCGGTCTGACCGTTCATGGCAAAGAGGAATTTTTCGCCGCGCCACGTCGTGTTCAGCACCCAGACGGGATAAAGCGCATACTTGGCCTTGCCGTTGGCAAGGCGGACGGAGCTGTTCTGCACCTCGACGGTGGAATAGCCGTGCACGGTGTTGCGGAAGGCGTTTTCCGTGCTGCGCTTGATGCGCTCGTTGGCGCGGTCCACGCTCTGCTCGGCGGTGACGTCGTAGCGGTCTGCCAGATAACCGGACAAATACGCGGTCTGGAAGTCCACGGCATCGCGGAAGTCGAACGGCTCGATGGATTCCATCAGATCATCGGCCATCTTGCTCGAGCCGTCCACGGGCACACGCTCAAATTCGAGGTCGCCCGCGCGGTAGAGCGCGAAATAGCTCGTTTCGGTGTAGTCATAGGTGCTGTCGCTCCATCTTCGCACGCGCGTCGCGCGGTAGGTGATGTTCGCATCGGCGGACGCGTCAAACAGCCAGAAGGGAACGTACACACCCTTGATTTCATCGATGTGGTTCTGCGATTTGAACAGCTTGGGCAGGAGCTTTTTGCCGGAAAGATGCTTTTTCATAGCCTCTTTGGCGGCCTCGCGGTCGAGCTTGAAGGGGATGACGTAATCCGGCTTCAGATCGCCCGCAAATTGGCTCATCATGACCACGGGGTTGCCGCAGTAGGGGCAGTGCGTCGCGGCGGTGGTCGCATCCGCGATGACCTGACCGCCGCAGGAATTGCAGACGTAGATCCGCATACCTTCCTCCTCGCCGGGCTTCCAGCCGGAGCCGGCCTGCGTATCCCAGTTCAGGTCGTCGGGCTTTTCTTCCTTGAGCACCTCGTCGTAGTCTTTGAGGGTCTCCATTTCAAATTCCGTGTCGCAGTAGGGACACTTCATTTTCTGGATGCTGCTGTCGAACTCGATCTTGCCGCCGCAGCATGGGCATTTGTATTCAAGAACCTGTGCCATCGTTGCACCTCGTTTCAAAGTGGCCGCGCAAAAACACGCACAGCCGGATTATAATCGGTGCGGAAAACGCAATTATGAATTCCCCGCACGGCGGGCCGATGCAGGCATCGGCCGCCATGGATGCGGCAGCGCACCGCCGCAAATTATGTGCAATTACTGAATATCGTTCTGATCAAACGGGTCGCCGCACTGCGGACAGAACTTCGGCGGATGCTTGGGATCGGCCGGTTCCCAGCCGCACTTGTCGCAGCGGTACAGCGGTTCGCCCGCGGGCTTGGCCTTGCCGCATTCAGAGCAGAACTTGCCCTTGTTCACGGCGCCGCAGCTGCACGTCCAGCCGTCGGCGGCGGGCTTCGGCTTGCCGCATTCCAGGCAGAATTTTCCGGTGTTCGCGGCGCCGCAGCTGCACGTCCAGCTCTCGGCGGGTGCGGGCTTCGGCTTGCCGCACTCGCGGCAGAACTTGCCGGTGTTGCCCGCTGCGCCGCAGGCGCACGTCCAGCCCTGCGCGGGCGCGGGCTGTGCAGGCTGCTGATACTGCTGCTGCTGACCTGCCATCTGGTAGAGCGTCTGGCTGTTCATGCCGCCGGCCATCTGCGCCATGTTCATGCCCATAAAGCCCATCATTGCGCCGTTCTGGTTGCCGGCCGCGGTCTGCATCGCGGCAGCCTGCGCCTCGGTGATCTTCGCGGCGGCAAGGCCGGGATCGCGCAGCGTGGCGGTCTTTTGCAGATCGGAGATCTGCTTCAGCTCATCCGGCGGGACCTCCGTGCTGAGGATGTTGACCTCCCTGATCTCGATGCCGCGATCCTCCAGCCATTTCTGCGTGAGGTTCTTTTTCAGCTCCTCTGCCAGCTCCGGCTCGTGGTCGGCGACCTGAGACGGGCGCAGCTCCAGACGCGACAGAGCAGCCAGCGACGGACGCATTGCGGCGATGAATTCCTTCTTCATCGTGCTGTCCAGCTCCTTGCGGCTGAAGGACTCCTCGACGTTGCCCGCGATGTTGCTGAACAGCATGATGGGGTCAACAAGCTGATAGTTATAAGAGCCATGGCAGGACAGATGCACATCCATATCCAGCCCGATGTTGCGGTCTACCGCGCGGAAGGTGATGGGCGTGGCGGTGCCGAACAGGTTATCCTTGATGAGCTTGGTGTTGAAATAATAGACATACTGCTTGTGGCCGGTGTGCCCGCCGAAGGAAATACGGCGGCCGATGGTCTTGAAGGTATTGACGACATTCTTGCCGAGGCTGCCTTCAAAAATGCTCGGTTCGGAGGATGAATCGTAGACAAAGGGGCCTGCCTCTGCGGTGAACTCCACAACCGTGCCGTTATCAACGATGGCCATAGCCTGACCCTTGTGGACGACGATGAGAGAACCGTTGGAGATCACGTCGTCTATGTTATTGTTTCTGGTGCGGCCGGAGGTATCCTTTTGTCCCTTGACAATCAGGATGTCGTCCGGGATGGAAGGACATTCAAAGAATTCCTTATACTGGTCGGAAATGACCTGGCTTGTAGCTTCGAGCGCTACCCGGATAAGACCCATGCTGTATTTCTCCTTTCCTGCGCACGTATCGCGCGTTGTGTAACCATTATATCAGAACGCGGCAGCTTTTACAACCCATTATTTCCTTGCCAAAATGCCGTTTTTGCGGTATGATAGAGGGGAGAAAGAAGGTGCGGAAATGGAAAAAATCCTGATCGTCGAGGACGATGCGGCCATCGCGGCGTCTCTTGCGCGGTTTTTGACCTCGGAGGGCTTTGCCGTGCAGACGGCTCCGGGCCAGACCGAGGCGCTGGCAGCTCTTGAAGAATCGGAATTTGACCTCGTGCTTCTGGACGTCGGTCTGCGCGACGGCAACGGCTTTTCCGTGTGCTCAGCGGTCAAGCAGCGCACGAAAAGCGCGGTGATCTTCCTGAGCGCATCGGGCGACGAGTTCAGCATGGTCACGGGGCTGGATCTCGGCGCGGACGACTATATCGCCAAGCCCTTCCGCCCGCGCGAGCTGGTTTCGCGCATCCGCAGCGTCCTGCGCAGAGCCGGGCGCAGCCAGTCGTTGCTGACGATCGGCGCGGTACGCGTGGATACCGACCGCGCCAGCGTGACCAAAAACGGGCAGGAGCTGTTCCTCTCCGCGCTGGAATACCGGCTGCTGCTGGCCTTTTTGAACCATCGCGGGCAGACGCTCAGCCGCGCAAAGCTCCTGGAGGAAATCTGGGACGTTGCGGGCGATTTTGTCAACGACAACACCCTCACGGTCTACATCAAGCGTCTGCGCGAAAAGCTGGGCGACGACGCACAGGAGCCGACAATGATCCGCACGGTGCGCGGCGTTGGCTACCGGCTGGAGGAGCCGCCATGCTGAAAAATCCGGAGATCCGGCGCACGCTGTGCTTTTTCCTGCCCATCGGCGCGGCGGGCGCAGCGGCCGCGTGGTATTTTGACACCCGCGCGGGCATTGCGGCCACGGCCGCGCTGCTGGCGCTCCTGACCGTCTGGCTCGTCGAGACGTACCGGCGCTACCGCGCCATGGCGCGCCTTGCCACGGAGCTGGACGAGGTGCTGCACGGCAAGCCCGGCTTCGTCCTCTCGGAGTACACCGAGGGCGAGGTGAGCCTGCTGCGCAGCCAACTGCAAAAGCTGACGATCTGCCTGCGCGAGCAGGCCGCGCAGCTCGAGGCGGAAAAGACGCAGCTTGCCGAGGCCATGGCCGACATTTCGCATCAGATCCGCACGCCCCTGACGGCGGTGAATCTGCTGCTGGCCGAGCTTTCCTCCCCGGAAAACGGAGAAAACGCACGCGCCGCGGCGGTTTTTGCCCTGCGGCAGCAGGCCGCGCGCATCGACTGGCTGGTCAATTCGCTTCTGAAGCTGGCCAAGCTCGACGCGGGCACGGTGCAGCTCCGCCCGCAGGCGCTTGCACTGTCCGACCTGATCGCGCGCGCCGCCGAGCCGCTGGCCGTCCTGATGGACGTCAAGGGGCAGACACTCGAGGTCAGCGCCTCCGGCAGCGTCGTCTGCGACCCGCAATGGACGGCAGAGGCGCTCGGAAATATCCTGAAAAACTGCACCGAGCACATGGAATCCGGCCGCATCACGGTCACGGCGGAGGAAAACGCGGTCGCGTCCTGCATCACGATCCGCGACGAGGGCGGCGGGATAGACCCGGAGGATCTGCCGCACCTGTTCGAGCGCTATTACAAGGGCAAGAACGCCTCGGCGCAGAGCGTCGGCATCGGCCTTGCGCTCTCGCGGAGCATCATTGCGGCACAGAACGGCACGCTTCGCGCCGCCAACCGCCCCGGCGGTGCAGAATTTACGATCAAATTTTATAAAACCGCAGTGTAAAGGGGAACAGATCCCCGCTGCAAGCTTTCCCCACGAAAGGAGCCTTCCATGATCCGACCCGCAACCCCCGGCGACCGCGCGGTGCTCCGCGCGATGTTCGACGAATTTTATAACTCCCCCGCCGTGCTGCATCCCATTCCGGCAGCCTATCATGAGGCCGCGCTGGACGACCTTTTCTCCCCCGCGACCACGCAGCGCTGCTACCTGTTCTGCACGGAAAAGCCCTGCGGCTTCGCGCTGCTCTCGCAGAAATATTCCCACGAGGCCGGCGGCATCGAGCTGTGGCTCGAGGAGCTGTATCTGCGCCCCGAGGCGCGCGGGCACGGCATGGGCAGCGAATTTTTTGCCTATCTTTCCGCGCTTGCGCCGTCGCTGAACGCCAAGCGCCTGCGGCTCGAGGTCGAGGAGGAGAACTTCCGCGCACGCAAGCTCTATGAGCGCATGGGCTTTGTGCCGCTTGCCTATAATCAGATGATCCGGGAGGATTTTTAATATGATTTATCTGGACAACGCCGCGACGACCCGCCCCTGCGGGGCCGCCGTGCAGGCGATTACCCGCACGCTTACGCAGGATTGGGGCAACCCCAGCGCGGTACACCGCTTCGGCATCACGGCGGCGCGGCTCCTGCAGCAATCGCGCAAATCCGTCGCGCAGGCGCTGGGGGCGCAGCCCGACCGCGTGTTTTTCACCTCCTGCGGCACCGAGGCCGACAACTGGGCGATCTTTTCCGCTGCCGAACGCATGGCCAAACGCGGCAAACACATCGTCACCACCGCCGTCGAGCATCACGCGGTTCTGAATCCCATGAAAAAGCTGGCCGAGCGCGGTTTCGACGTCACGTTTTTGCAGCCCGACGCGCTGGGCAACGTCACGCTTGAGCAGCTTCAGGCCGCGCTGCGCAAGGATACCATCCTTGTCAGCATCATGATGGTCAACAACGAATCCGGTGCGGTCATGCCCATCGAGCGCATGGCAAAGCTCACGCACCGGCTCTGCCCGGACGCGATCTTCCACACTGACGCGGTACAGGGCTTTTTCAAGCTTCCCTTCCGCGCCTCTGCACTGGGCGCCGACCTGATTTCCGTTTCCGGCCACAAAATTCACGGGCCGAAGGGCGTGGGCGCACTGTATCTGCGGCCGGGTCTGAATCTGCCGCCCTATCTGCACGGCGGCGGGCAGGAGGGCGGCCTGCGCAGCGGAACGGAAGGTCTGCCTCTGATCGCGGGCTTTGCCGCCGCGTGTGAGGATAAATTCCCCACGCGCATGCAGGACATCGCCGGGCAGACACGGCTGAAGGAGCTATGCCGCACGCTGGTTTCCGAAATCGACGGCGTGACGCTGCTCGGAGCGCAGGACGCGCCGCACATCGTCAACCTGGCCGTGCGCGGCGTGCGTTCGCAGGGGCTTATCAATGCCCTGCAGGACAGGGACATCTACGTCTCCGCGGGGTCGGCATGCAGCAAGGGGCACCGCAGCCACGTCCTCGAGGCGATGGGCGTCGCGCCCGAGCTGATCGACGGCTCCGTGCGCGTCTCGCTTTCCGACGAGACGACCGAGGACGAGATCCGCACGTTTGCCGCCGCCTTGCGCGACGCTGCCGCCGCTTTGCGCCCGAACCGGTAAGAACTCAGCCCTGCCGGGATCAAACCATCCTTATCCGGTCGAATATAATCCTTGCCATGGCGCGGCGCGTATGGTAAAATGGAAACAGATATGGACTTCGAGGGAGGTGCTCTCATGGGCGCTCTGATCTCCGATGCCCGCCCGGCCCGTTTTGTGCCCGTGCTGGGCTTTGCGATCTTATCGCTGGCACTGCTGCTGTTCTATTTTATCGCCGTTCGCCCGAGGCGCGGCACGACCGAATGGTTCAGCCGCGTCGGCACAAGACCCTTCACGCCGCTGCGCTGCGAAAAGCTGTGCTGGACGGACATCATCTGGTGCGTCCTGAGCGCGGATCTCGGCGCGGCGCTGAGCGTGCTTGCATTCTTTCCGCTTGCGGCGGAGGTAAAAGCCATGCTGCTTCCGGCGGGCATTTGCGCGGTGTGCTATGTGGCCCTGCGCCTGCTGGGCGCGGACGCGCTGTCCTCCGGCTGCTCTGCGGTGATGCTGCCCGTGATGCTGCCCGGTTCGCTCGTCAACGCCGGACTGGTGCTTGCATCGCTGGCGGTGCTGCTGCTCTGGCTCGGACGCGACCCGAAAAAGGGGCTGTTTCCTGCAGCGCTGCTGCTTCCGGGCTTCACGCTGCTGTTTGGCGCAGCCGTCCTGCGCGAGCATCGGCTGCTGTGGCTTGCGCCCGTGTACGTCGGCGCATATGTCTTTGCGCAGGCGCAGCGCTGGCATTTCGGCCGGGAAAAGCGCGGACGGCGGCTGCTGCTGTCGCTTTTCCTGACGGCGCTGACCGTCGCGGTCTGTGCGCCCGCGCTCTATGCCGGGCGGCTCGTCCTTGCAGCGGGAAATCTCTCCGTGCTGAATGCGCGGTTCTTCCCGGATTTCCTGCGCAAAGCGCAAGCGGCGCTTGCCGCGTTGCCGCCTGTAACGCCCGCCCCGCTGCGCTGGCGCGAGTGTTATCTGCTGTTATATGCGGCGGCATCGGTTTTTCCGGTGCTGCACGGGCTGATCCGGCAGCGTCAGCTCCGCTGTGCCGCGCTGCTTCTGCTTCCGTTGCCGTTTCTCGCGCTGCGCTTCACGGGCGGCAGTGACCTTCTGGCGCTGGCGCTGCCCGCGCTGCCCGCGTGGACGCTCACAAATCTCGGCCGCCGCTGGCGCGGCGCGGAGGTGCTGTGCGTGGTGATGATCCCGCTGTTTTACATCATGGAACTCTTGATTCCGTAATTTTTTGGAGGATAAACACATGAAAATTTCCCTTGCATGCGACCATGGCGGTCTGGAACTGAAAAATAAGATCAAAGAACATCTCGAAGCGCGTGGCTGCGAGACGGTGGACTTCGGCACCTTCTCGACTGTGAGCTGCGACTATCCCGATTTTGCGCGGCCCGCGGCGCAGGCGGTAGCCTCCGGCGAGTGCGACCGCGGCATTCTGGTCTGCACGACGGGCATCGGCATGAGCATCGTGGCCAACAAGGTGCGCGGCGTGCGCTGCGCGCTGCTGCACGACCTGATGTCCGCGCGCCTGACCCGCGAACACAACGACGCGAACATGATGGCGCTCGGTCAGGGCGCAACGGGCACGAAGCTCGCGCTGGAGATCGTGGACATGTTTTTGGACACGCCGTTCAGCGAGGGAGAACGCCACTGCCGCCGCATCTCGAAGATCGAGGAAGCGTGATTTTTAAATCCGGAGCTGCCGGATTTTCCGAAAACTGCGCGACTTTTTTGCCATCGCGTCGATAATTCTTGCATTGCGCCTGCGGATATGCTATAATCAGCAGCGTAAAAACACCGGAAATGTTTCATTTCTTACGGAGGTAATTTTCAATGGCAAACAAGAAACCCCTCGTCGGCGCTGCCGTTATCGGCCAGTCCGGCGGCCCGTCCGCTGTCATCAACGCCAGCGCTTACGGCGTCATCAAGACCGCTCTGGACAGCGAGTACATCACCACCGTTTACGGCGCACATCACGGCATCGTCGGCGTCCTGAACGATCGTCTGATGATCATGGACAAGGAAGACCCGAATGAGCTGGAAAAGCTGCTTTACACGCCGTCCTCTGCCCTCGGCTCCTGCCGCTATAAGATCGCGGATCCCGAGGAGGACGATACCGACTATAAGCGCATCCTCGAAGTGTTCAAGAAGCACAACATCCGCTATTTCTTCTACAACGGCGGCAACGACTCCATGGACACCTGCAACAAGATCAACCGCTACATGAAGAAGGTCGGCTATGAGTGCCGCGTCATGGGCGTGCCCAAGACCATCGACAACGATCTGTTCGGCACCGACCACTGCCCCGGCTTCGCCTCGGCCGCCAAGTACATCGCCACCTCCGTCATGGAAGTCGCGCTGGACTGCCAGGTCTATGACAAGGGCATGATTACCATCATTGAGTGCATGGGCCGCCACGCCGGCTGGCTCACCGCCGCCACCGTTCTGGCCGACCACATGGGCGCAGGTCCCGACCTGATTTATCTGCCCGAGGTCGATTTCAACATGGAAGACTTCCTCGACGATGTCGTGCGCATCTATAACGGCCGCGGCAGCTGCATGATTGCAGTCTCCGAGGGCATCCACTACTCCGACGGCGAGTTCGTCTCCGAGGCAAAGACCTCCTCCACCGACGGCTTCGGCCATGCACAGCTCGGCGGTCTGGCCGCGCGTCTGGCGGGCGTCGTCAAGGCGGCAACGGGCGCAAAGGTTCGCGCCATTGAGCTTTCGCTGCTGCAGCGCTGCGCCGCGCACTGCGCCTCCGGCAGAGACATTGAGGAGTCCTTCAACTCCGGCAAGCTGGCCGTCGAGGCCGCGCTCAACGGCGAGACCGGCAAGATGGTCGGCTTCCGCTGCGACCGCAGAAACGGCACCTACACCTGCAACTACGAGCTGTTCAACCTCGAGGACGTCGCCAACTACGAGCAGAAGGTTCCGCTGGAGTGGATCACGAGCGACAATGCCTTTGTCAACGAGAAGTTCGTGGAATACTGCCTGCCGCTCATCGAGGGCGAAACCGGCATGAAGAAGGTCAACGGCCTGCCCGATTTCTGCAAGCTCAAGAAGGTTTTCGCGGAGTAATTCGCCAAAATTCCAACCATATAACCAAACAGCGACCTGTTTTAAACAGGTCGCTGTTTTTTTCCGCCGCGTCTGCGGTGGAGCGATTCACGCCTTTTTCCACGTTTTGACCACCGGGTTTTGGCGCAGCGTGCGGAAAAACTCCGTCAGAACGCCGCGGCACTCCTCCTCCAGCACGCCGCGCGTGACCTCCGGACGGTGGTTGTAGGGCAGGTCAAACAGGTTTGTCACGCTGCCGACGGAGCCGGCCTTCGGATCGGACGCGCCGTAGACCACGCGCCGCACGCGTGCGTTAATGATCGCGCCCGCGCACATCGGGCATGGCTCGAGCGTCACATAAAGCGTGCATCTCCACAGCCGCCAGCCGCCCAACCGGCGGCACGCGTCGTCTATCGCCTCAAGCTCTGCGTGGCTCAGGGCATTTTTTGCGCCCTCGCGGCGGTTGCGGCCGCGCCCGACAACCGTCTCGCCGTCCACGATCACGCAGCCGACCGGCACCTCGCCCTCGGCCGCGGCCTCGCGTGCCAGCGCCAGCGCCTCGCGCATAAAAAGTTCGTCCATATGCATCACCGCGCCTATCATACTAGATTTCCCGTCCGCCGTCAAGTGCGCGAAAAATAGAATGTTTTGTCGAATGGAAAATTTCTCTTGACATTTCATCTCGACTATTGTAGACTGGATTCGAGGAAACTGGGAATCGCTGGAAAACAAAACAAATAAAAAACTTCGGCCAACCGATACTCTATGTGGATAAGCTGAATTTTCACAGGAGGTGATACCGGATGACCAAACCGATCTTTTGGTGCGAGCTTTGCGGCACCGAGCTGGAGCCGGGCAGCTTTTGCTATTGCATCGACGGGCAGCGTATCTGCCCAAGCTGCCTCGGCGCGTTTGCGGCGGCATATTTCCGGGACGCGCTGGAGGTGGTCGAATGACGCTCGACGCGCTTTCCGACGGCTACCTGCAAGCGGCGCTGCTGCTTCGACACCGGCTCTCTGCCCTGCGCCGCGCCCTGCGCGACGCGCCCGATGCGCAGGAGCGTGCCTCGCTGCGCCACCGCATCGCCGTGCTCACGGCCATGCAGACGCAGTGCTACGAGCTGGCCGCGCTGACGGCACACTATTATGAAAGGAGCTTTTACCGCAATGAAAAATATACTCTCTGATTTTTCCGATCCATATCTGCCCCGTAGCGTGCAGATTCGCCGCATGCGCAGCGTGATGGAGCGTGAGCTGACGCAGGCGCAGCGCGAAATTCTCTGCGCAGTCTATTACGAGGGCAAAACGCAGCGGCAGATCGCGCAGGAGCGCGGCGTGAGCTGCTCGACCGTCTGCCGGACGCTGCACCGCGCGGAGCAGCGCCTGCAGCGCTTCCTGCGCTACTGATCCTGCGCCAGCAGCAGGTCTGCAAGCAGATCTCCGAAGCGCTCGGCCGACCGCTCGGCCTGCTCGAGCGTGTTGCCCGCTGCGCCGACCTCCAGAAGCACGGAGCAGGGCGTGAAATACTCGTTGTAACGCGACGAACGCACGGACATCTGGCGGAACCAGCCCGGATGCTGCTTTTCACCCATGGCCTGCAATTTCAGCGCACAGGAGAGGTTGTCCTGCCAGTTCGGATGCTCCAGCCCGCAGGCGTTCGTGCCCATGACAAAAAGCAGGCGTGCGCAGTCCTCGCCGTCCAGCTCCGCCGTCATGGCAAGCTGGGAGCCGTCCGTGTCCTCGACGGCGTCCCGGTGCAGGTCGATGACCATCTGGATGGACGGATACTTGTCCAGATAGGCCGCGATGACGTCCGCCGCGGTGTCGTAGGCCGCGTTGTAGCTCTCTAGATCGCAGAGGGTCTCGTCGTTGAGCGTTTCAATGCCGCGTGCGTTCAGGCGGTCGGCAAGCACCTGTCCGACGCGCACGACGTTATGCGTCACGTCCTCCGTGTGGAATTCTCCGGCGGGAGCATAGTCGTTTTCCTCCGTCGGCGTGTAGGCCTCGGTGCCGTGGGTATGGACGATCAGCACGAGCGGACCTGCGCGGGAGGCATCGAAATTCAGCGGCTGCGTGATGAGCGCTCCGGCGTCAAATTCGACCTCCGCGATGTTGCGGATGTCCACGAGCGCAGCATCCCCGGGCGCAAACTCCACGCCCTGCGTCCAGACGCGCGGCGGCGTGTAAAGCCGCTCGGGATAGGTCTTTTCCGTCGGCTCGGCAGCCGCGCTTGCCGCTGACTGCGCCGGTTCGGCCGCGCCCGCACCGAAATAAAGAAACGCCTGACGTACCTTGTCCTGCGACAGGATCCGTCTTGCCGACAACGTCAACCCGTCGCGCACCGACGGCTCCGCCGCCAGCCGCAGCGTCCCGGCCAGAATCAGCAGAGCAAAGCACAGCCATCGCACGGTCAAACGAAATTTTTCCTTTGTGAGCATGGTATCACCCTCCACGGAAGCCTATGCGCCTGCGCGGCAGAATATCCCGCGCACAGCTTCATTTTCGCCATGCCGTCGGAAAATTATACCAATATACCAAGCTGTAACCGCTCTGCCGTCCCGACAGAGCGGTTTTTATTATCCTCTGCTTGCAAAGCCGCGCGCGGGCGTATATAATGTTTCTGTTAACGCTTCGCTCAAAGAGGGATCGCCGTGTATTCGTTTCTGCTTGCCTTGATCTATCTTGCTTTTATCAGCCTCGGGCTGCCCGATTCGCTGCTCGGCTCGGGTTGGCCGGTCATGCACGCCGAGCTGGGCGTATCGGTGTCCTTCATGGGCATCGTGTCCATGGTGATCTCCGGCGGGACGATTGCCTCGAGTCTGCTCTCCGACCGCCTCACGCACCGGCTCGGCACGCGCATCGTGACCGTTGTGAGTGTGTTTCTGACGGTCGTCGCACTGTTCGGCTTTTCGATCTCGACGCGCTTCTGGATGCTCATCGCCTTCGCCGTGCCCTACGGGCTGGGTGCGGGCGCCATCGACGCGGCGCTGAACAACTACGTCGCGCTGCACTACAAGGCCAAGCACATGAGCTGGCTGCACTGCTTCTGGGGCGTGGGCACGATCGTCAGCCCGTTTATCATGGGCTACGCGCTGACGCACAGCACGTGGAACGCCGGCTACCGCATCGTCGGTCTGATCCAGCTTGCAATCGCCGTTCTGCTGCTCGTAACGCTGCCGGTCTGGAAGGTCCATGCCGACGCCACCGAGGCGGCAGGCCGCCGCGTCGGCCTGCGTGCGGCGCTGAGGATCAAGGGCGTGCCCTTCCTGCTGCTGGGCTTTTTTGCCTATTGCTCCGCCGAAACGACGACCATGCAGTGGGCAAGCACCTATTTTGTCGAGGTCAAGCATCTGCCCGCCGAACGCGCGGCGACGCTGGCGGCACTGTTTTACATCGGCATCACCGCAGGACGCTTTTTAAGCGGCTTTCTCACGGAAAAGCTCGGCGACCGCGGCATGATCCGGCTGGGCGCGGGCGTACTCGCCTGCGGCATCGCCGCGCTGCTGCTGCCGGTCGAATCGTACTATCTGGCGTTCGCGGCCTTTCTGGTCATCGGCCTCGGCTGCGCGCCCATCTATCCCTGCATCATTCACTCTACGCCCGCCAACTTCGGCGCGGAAAATTCCGGCGCGATCATCGGCATCCAGATGGCCAGCGCCTACGTCGGCTCGACCTTCGTCCCGCCGCTGTTCGGCCTCTTGGGCAAGGCGCTGGGCTTTTCGATCCTGCCCGTCTATCTCGCAGTGTTTGCCGCGCTGATGCTCGTGATGACGGAGCTGACCTTCCGCACGACGGGCGCTGCCAGAAAGGAGTCTAAACAATGACCGCTGCCCACCGCATGGCGCTGCACCGCATCCCCGAGCTGGATCGTGTGCTGCCGGAGACCGCCGAATACCTGAAAACCGTCCTGTCCCCGCTCGGCTGCACGCTGTTTTTCCCGTGGGAGAGCGCGGTCTGCGCGTATTTTGACTACGGACGGCCGGAGACGGTCGCCTTCCGCGCGGACATGGACGCGCTGCCCGTCTGCGAGGCAACGGGGCTTCCCTTCGCGTCCGAGCACACCGGAAAAATGCACGCCTGCGGCCACGACGGCCACATGGCCATTTTACTCGCGCTTGCCGAACACCTCGCGCGGGTCAGAATGCGGCAGACGCGCAACGTGCTTTTGATTTTCCAGCCCGCCGAGGAGACGACCGGCGGCGCACGCGCCCTGTGCGAATGTGGGATTCTGGAAAAGCATCACGTCACGAGTATCTACGGGCTGCACCTCTGGCCGGAGCTTGCCAAGGGCACCGTCGCGGCCTGCGCGGGCGGCCAGATGGCTCGTTCCTGTGAGCTGACCGTCGAAATCGAGGGAAAATCGGCACACATCGCGCACTGGCGCGACGGAAACGACGCGTTATACGCTGCGTCGTGCTTTCTCGACCGTGCCTACCGTCTCGCTGAGGGAAAAACCTGCGTTCTGCGCTTCGGCAGACTGGAAAGCGGCACGGTGCGCAATGCCGTGAGCGCACATTCTCGTCTGGAGGGCTCGCTGCGCTGCTTTGACGACACGCTGTTTCATACGCTCTGCGCCGGGCTGGACGCACTGGCCGCAGAGATTTCCCGGGAAACGGGCTGCACCGTCCGCGTGACGTGCAGCGACGGCTACCCGCCGATGAACAACGACCCCGCGCTGCTGGCACAGGCCCGCGAGGGCTTCCCCATCGCAGAAGCCGTGCCATCTTACACGACGGACGATTTCTCGGAATACGAGCGCCGCGTGCCGGGTGTGTACTTCTTCCTCGGCACGGGCGGCCCGGCGCTGCACACGCCGGAATTTGACTTTGATATGTCCGTGCTGGACACGGGGCTTGCGCTGTTCTGTTCGCTGCTGTGAGCCGTAGATTTTAGAAAAAGGAGAACCTGTCATGCTCAAGCCGCTGCGCCGACTGATCTCGTCGGCAGTCTTTCTGGTTTTAACGGGGCTGATGATCTTCGCCGCAAAACGCTGGACGGCACTGGTCTT
Source organism: uncultured Oscillospiraceae bacterium (assembly GCA_934667815.1). Classification (GTDB taxonomy): domain Bacteria; phylum Bacillota; class Clostridia; order Oscillospirales; family Oscillospiraceae; genus JAZOXB01. Next base: position 33,315 of record CAKUMO010000016.1, on the reverse strand, counting down.
TGCCTTTTATCCCAAGCTCTCGCGCAAAATTCTGGCCTTTCTCGCCGGGCTGACCTCGCCCGTGCCGGTGCCGGTCTGGGAGCTGGCGGTGTGTGCGCTGGCGCTCTGGCTGATTGTCTCGCTGGTGCTCGACCTGAAGAAGCATCGCTTTCTGCACTGGCTGACGGGCATTTTAGAGACCGTCTGCGCGGGCGCATTTCTGTTCGTCGCGATCTGGGGGCTGAATTATTTCGCGCCGCCCATGCAGGAGCGCCTCGGCTTCGAGGTCGGGCAGTACACCGCCGCCGAGCTGCGCGAGGCAACGGAATACTATCTTGCACAGGCGAACGCCGCCTCCAAAGAGGTCGCACGCGGGGACGACGGCGTGATGCCGCCCGGCGACTTTGCCGACCTCTCCGTCCATGCGGGCGACGGCTATCAAACGCTTGCCGAGACCATGCCCTGCTTTGACGGCTCGACCGTTCGCGTGAAAAAGCTGCTGAGCAGTAAATTCATGGGCGCGACGGGCACGACCGGCATTTTCATCGCCTTCACCGGCGAAAGCAGCGTCAGCTCGACGACCTTCACGACCTCCTTGCCCTTCACCATGTGCCACGAGATCGGCCACCGCATGGCCTTTGCCCGCGAGGATGAGGCGAATTTCGCCGCTTTTTTGGCTTGCAGCGTGTCCGACCGCGCAGATTTCCGCTATTCGGGCTACTATCTGGCCTTCGTCTACTGCTACAACGCGCTCTACCGCGTTGACCGCGACGCGGCAAACGAGGTCTGGCAGACGACCTCGCCGGAGATTCAGGCCGACGCCGCCGCTTCGCGCGCGCACTATCAGACCGTTGAGAACGACAAGGTCTCCGAGGCGACCGGCAAGGTCTACGATACATATTTGAAAGCGTTCGACGTGGAATCCGGCCGCCAGTCCTATGGCGAGGTCGTGGATCTGCTGACGGGCTGGTATTATTCCGAGGTGAAGTGATGCGCAAACGCAATGCCAATTTTCTCTATGGCCTGATGAACCTGTTCCTCTGGGGAACGATCGGTGCGCTCGTGACCTACGCCAGCCGGTTTTACCTGCATCTCGGCCTGTCGAACACCGTCTCGGGCGTGCTGCTCGCAGCCGTGATCGGCAGCTCCATTCTTTTGCAGCCGGTGCTGACGGCCGTCGTCGAGCGCCTGCACGTCAGCGTGCAGCGCATTATCTGCACCGCGGCGGCAATGATCCTCGCCTGCTGCCTGCCGCTGCTGGCTCTGGCGGACACCAGAAGCGCCGCCGTGCCGCTGATGTGCCTCGCCTGCCTGTGCGTGCAGACGCAGCCCGCGTTCGTCAATGCGCTGGGCGTGTGCGCCATGCACAACGGTCTGCACATCAACTACGGTCTTTGCCGCGGCATCGGCTCGGTGAGCTTTGCGCTGTGCGTCCGCGCGGTCAACGCGCTCATTACGCGCATCGGGATGCGGGCGGTCGCGGTGAGCGCGGCCGTGCTGGCGCTGGGTCTGCTCATTACGGCGCTGCTCTTTCCGAAGCTGGAAAGCCTCGAGAAGAAGCAGCGCAGCGCCTCACGTTTTTCCGAATTTTTCCGCAATAACAAGCGCTTTTTCCTGCTTTTGCTTGCAGGCGCTCTGCTGCTTCTGAGCCACAACACGCTGACGAATTTCATGTACCAGATCGCGCTGTTCAAGGGCGACGGCGACGCGCAGGGCACGGCCGTGATGCTCTCGGCGCTCGTGGAGCTTCCCACAATGTTCCTCTTTACGCGGATGCGGCGCGTCGCACGCTGCGAGTTCTGGCTGAAGCTCTCCGGGCTTTTCTTCCTCCTGCGGGTGACGCTGTCGCTCGTGCTGCCGGGTGTGACGGGGCTTTACATCGCGCAGCTCACGCAGGCGATGGGCTTCGCGCTGTACACGGTCAGCTCGGTGGCCTATACGGAAAAGCTGATCGCAAAGCGCGATGAGGTCAAGGGTCAGACCTACCTCGCCGCCGCCAATTCCACCGGATCTCTGGCAGCAAGCCTGCTGGCCGGAACGCTCATTGATCTTCTGGGCGTGAAAAACATGCTGCTCGTGAGCATCGCCGTCGCGGCAGCAGGCGCACTGCTGCTGTGCGCCGCAGTAAAACCCCTGCCGGAGGACGCGTGCGGCGCAGCCTTATAATATACAAAAACAACAGGCGCAGAGAAGAATCTCTGCGCCTGCTCAGCGTGTCGAAAAACTCTTTTCGGCACGCTGACAGACTGCGAAAAAGTTCGGAAGACAAGCAACTCACGCTCGTCGGCGTACATCGGTACGGTAGGGCGTGAGTTGCGCAGTAAGTCAAAATCCTTGCGCAGCAAGCTGGTTTTCAGACTGCAAGGTTTGAGATCCACGACTTTTGCAAATGAAATCCAGAGAGCAAAAATCCATGAAATTGTGAATCGATTTTGACGATTACGGACTTTTTTGACAGTCTGAACAGGCGCAGAGAAGAATCTCTGCGCCTGTTGTTATATACGGAACCGATCGGTATTTCAGTCTCTGTCCCAGTTGTGCCAGACGTTCTGCACGTCGTCGTCGTCCTCAAAGAGGTCGAGCATCTTTTCCATGTTGGTAACGTCGTCGGGGTTGTCCAGCTTCTTGTACTCGCCCGGAACCATCTCAATCTGCGCGGAAACGAAGTTGTAGCCCTTCTTGCTCAGCGCGTCAGCCACGGCGTTGAAATCGTCCGGCGTGGTGTAGATCGTGAAGCAGTCGTCCTCGGCCTCGAAATCGTCCGCGCCGCAGTCCATCGCGTCCATCATGACGTCGTCTTCTTCATAATCGCCGTCCTCGTTGTCGATGACGAGCACGCCCTTCTTGCTGAAGTTCCAGGAAACGCAGCCGTTCGCGCCCATTTTTCCGCCGTATTTGTCGAAATGATGGCGGATGTTGCCCGCGGTGCGGTTGCGGTTGTCGGTCATGGTCTCGACGATCACGGCGATGCCGGCGGGGCCGTAGCCCTCGTAGGTGATGGAATCGTAAGAATCGCCGCTGCCTGCGCTGGCGGCCTTCTCCAGCACGCGCTTGATGTTATCGTTGGGCATGTTGGCGGCCTTGGCCTTGGTGATGACGGTGGCCAGACGGGAGTTATAATTCGGATCGGCAGAGCCGCCGCCTTCCTTCACGGCGACGTACATCTCCTTCGCGATCTTGGTAAAAGCCGCGGCACGCTTGGCGTCCTGTGCGCCCTTGGTCTTTTGAATATTATGCCACTTGGAATGTCCGGACATGGGGATACTTCCTCTCTGATAAAGTTTCTTCTACTTATTTTAGCACATGCACCGCGGGATGACAAGGTTTTTATGCGAATTTTATCGGATCTTTGTGTGATTCCGAAACAAAAACCGTCAGATTCGGGAAGGCCGTGCGCAGTTTTTCCGCAAGCACGGCGCAGACGGGGTTCTCCGTCTCGAAATGTCCCGCGTCCACGAGCGTCACGCCCAGCGCCGCCGCGTCGGCAAAGGCGTTGTATTTCACGTCGGCGGTGACAAAAGCGTCGCAGCCCAGCGCGGCGATCTCGGAAAGCGCATCGGCGCACGCGCCGCCGCCCACCGCGACGGTTCTGACTTCCCGCGCACCGGCCACATAGCGCACGCCCGGACAATGTAACGCGTCTTTCACAAACGCCGCGAAGTACTCCGGGCTGCACGGTGCGATGCTTCCGATGCGCACGAGGCCGTATTCGCGTCCCTGCGCGTCGATTCCTTCGGGCGAGGCGACACGGATGCCGGTCAGGCCGAGCGTCTGCGCCAGCACGTCGTTTACGCCGCCGGGCGCTTTATCGAGATTCGTGTGGGCATTTAACGCGGCAATTCCGTTTTCGATCAAATACAGCAGATTGCGCCCCTGCTCGGTCTGGTCATTGACGGTTTTCAGGTTCCAGATCGCCGGATGGTGCGTGAGCAAAAGCTGTGCGCCCAGCGATTTTGCCTCCTCGCAGGCCGCGCGGAAGGGGTCGAGCGCGACGAGCACGCGCGTGACCTCGGCGTTCGCCCGCCCGCAGAGCAGGCCGACGTGATCCCAAGGCTCCTGCATGGTCTCGGGCGCAAGGGCGTTCAGAAATTCGTGAATGTCACTGACCTTCGTCATAGCGTCTCCTCATTTCGCGCACCTCGCGGAGCGCAGTTTCGTAATATTGCAGTTTTTCTTCGTTTCCGCCGCCGCGCCGGATGCCCTCGACGGTCAGCTCCAGCGCATGTTCGATGCGTGCAAAATATTCCGGCAGAAGCGGGTCGCGCGAGGCGATCAGCGCGGGCGAGACGTACTGCTCGCCGGGCGAGAGCGGCACGGCTCTGCCGTAACGCACGCACAGAACCTGATACAAAAATCCGCCGTCGCGCACAAGCGTCTCGCGCTCCACGCCGAAGCCCAGCGCGGCAAGATTGCGCCGAAGATCGGCGCCGGAGGACTGCGGCTGCAAGATCAGAAGATAGCGCTCGTCGGAAATCCATGCACAGCTTTTGATGATCTGTGCAATCAAATCGCCGCCCATGCCCGCGCAGACGACGGTGTCCACGCTGCCCGGTTCAACGGCGGCAAGGCCGTCGGCCAGCGAAAAGCGCATTTTGTCCGCCACGCCGAAGCGCACGGCGTTTTCCATCGCGCGGTGCAGCGGCCCTTCGCGCAGCTCCGAGGCATGGACGAAGGCCGCACGACCGGAGCTGAGCAATTCGATGCCGAGATAGCCGTGATCCGCGCCGATGTCGGCCACGCGTGCGCCCTGCGGCACCTGCGCCGCGCAGCACAGCAGGCGGTTTGAGATGGGTAGTTTCATAAATTCTCCAAAGTTATGCACAGGGTTGTGGATAATTTTCAGGCTTTGCACCGCCCCATGCTGTGGGCTGCGAAAGGCCGCGGCGGCGCTCCCGAATATCCCGCATGAAAAAAGGAGAGGTTCGCGCCTCTCCTTTTTCGCTTTTTTACTTATTTTCCTCGCTGGCTTCGATGAAGCGGTTGACCTGCGCAAGGAACGCGTCGGCATCTACGCCGTGCACCATGCAGGCTTCCTCCACGGTCTCGCCGCGGGAGGCGGGGCAGCCGAGGCAGTGCATCCCGATCGCCATGAACAGCGGAGCGGTCTGCGGGGCAATATCCAACACATCACCGATGATGGTGCTCTTTTCGATTTTCACAGCCATAAAATGACCTCCTGTCGTATTTTTCTTTATTATATCCAAAGGCTTTGCAAAAATCAAGCCGCAACGCCTTGATTTTTCCGGCGTTGGTGCTATGATTGTCACAAGGGGGAAGGAACGATGTTTGATTTGATCCTCAAAAATTGCAATCTGATCGACGGCAGCGGCGCACCGGCCCGCTCCGCAGACCTCGCGGTGCTGGACGGAAAAATCGCCGCCATCGGGAAAAATTTAGGCGACGCGCACGAAATTTACGACGCTGCTGGCGCCTGCGTCACACCCGGCTTTCTGGACATTCACCGCCACGGCGACGCGGAGGTCTTCCGCCCCGGCTTCGGAAATGCCGAGCTGCATCAGGGGCTGACGACCATCCTGAACGGCAACTGCGGCCTGTCGCTTGCGCCCTTCGGGGACGAGCACCGCGTGGAGATTCTGAAATACCTCACCCCCATCACGGGCGGCGAGGCCGGCGGCATCCCCACGGAATCGATGAACGCCTATCTTTCCGCGCTGGAGCGGCGTGTGCTTCCCCTGAATGTCGGTATGCTCGTCGGCGGCGGCACCGTCCGCACGGACGTCTGCGGCTATCGCGCGGAAGCCCCGGACGATTATTCCCCCATCCATGCGCGTTTGGAACGCGCGTTAAGTGACGGCGCATTTGCGGTTTCTCTCGGCCTCGGCTATGCGCCCGAGTGCTTTTACACGACGCAGGAGCTTATCCGCGCCCTCGCGCCGCTCGACCATTCCGGCATTCCCATCGCCGTCCACATGCGTGAGGAGGGCGACATGGTCTGCGATGCCGTCGAGGAAATGCTCGCCGTCGCACGCGCCCTGCACACCCCCCTGCACATCAGCCACCTGAAGGCCATGGGCATGCGCAACTGGCAAAAACGCATCCCGCACGCGCTCGAGCTGATGCGCCGCGCCCGCGAGGACGGCCTTGACGTCTCCTGTGACGTGTATCCTTACACAGCCGGTTCGACGCAGCTTCTGCATCTGCTGCCGCCGAGCCTTCTCGAGGGCGGGACGGACGCAATCTCCGCGCGTCTGCGGGAAAAATCGACCCGCGACTGGCTGCGCGACCAGATTCAGAACGCCCACGACTTTGACAACATCGCCCAGATGGTCGGCTGGGACAACATCGTGCTGTCCACGCTGAATCTGCCGGAGCACCAGGCGCTCACCGGCCTGACCGTCGCGCAGGCGGCAAAAGAGCTGCGGCTCGATCCGGTCGATTGCCTCTGTGAGCTGCTTTCCAGCGAGAATTGCGGCGTGACGATGATCGACCGCATCACCTGTGAGGAGGACATCCGCACGATCCTGCGCGACCCCTTTGCCAGCGTGATCTCCGACAGCACCTATCCGACGGTCGGTCTGCCGCACCCGCGTGTCTATGCGACGTGTACGCGCATTCTGGAAAAATACGTCCGCGAGGAGCGCGTTCTGACGCTGCCCGAGGCCGTGCGCAAGCTGACGTCCCTTCCGGCGCAGGCAATGCGTCTGAAAACCAAGGGACTTCTGCGCGTCGGCATGGACGCGGACATCAACGTCTTTCGATTGGAGAACGTCCACGAACGGGCGACATACGCCGACCCGCGTCAGACGAGCCTCGGCATGGAGCTGGTTCTCGTCGCGGGCGTGCCCGCCCTGCAAAATGGTGAGCTGACCGGCAGCACGCCCGGCCGCGTCCTGCGTGCGGAACGGTAAATATGAAAAAATCTCCCGAATAATCGGGAGATTTCAGACTATCAAAAAACCTATCCGGCCGAAAGTTTCGGAGGGAAGGAAAGAGTGAAAGGGAACCGTCAGGGTTCCCTTTCGCGTTCAATAACCCGCCGCAGCGACCAAAATTGCAAAATAAAACTACAAATATATATTTTGCAATTTTGCAGGCAGCTTGTCAAAAAAGTCCCGATGGACTTTTTTGACAAGCTGAAATCTCCCGAATAATCGGGAGATTTTTTATGCCAGCATCATGCCGCGGCAGCCGAATGCAGCATTTTCCGCAAAGCCCATGGATTTGTAAAATGCGAGCGTTTTCTCTGTGTCGTCCGTGACCAGTTGGAGCTGACGCGCCGCGCGGTATCTGTCCAGCACCGCTTGCAGCAGCGCACGTCCGATGCCTTTTCTCTGATATTCCGGCGCAACCAGCAGATCCTGCACAAGCACGATCGTCGCGCCGTCGCCTACGACGCGCACAAGGCCGGCCAGCGCTTCGTCCTCGTAGGCCGCGATGGTCAGCAGCGAGTGCGCGAAGCCCTCGCGCAGCGCCGCCGTGTCGTCGGTGTACGCCGTCCAGCCGACGCTTGCATAAAGGCGCAGAATTTCCGATTCATGGTAGGTTGTGTATTCCCGAAGCTGCATTTTACCCTCCGTTTTGCTTTTTCATGTGTGAGCTTGCGCCTGTGCTTTTCTTAAATATCTGCATTTTCCCGGCATAGCAGGACCACCGTACAATCCTCTTTTATTGTCTAATCCTGTCAAGATACTCATCATCAGAAATACCGGTCGGAAATTCGCAGTTGTATTCCTTCAGCAGAAGATTTTTCTCATCATATTTATCCTTAAGCACTGCTTTTAGATAGTCTGTAAAAAAGTTTTTGAACCATTGTACGCTTTCATTTAAATCAAAGAATCCATGTTCGCCCAATTGAATACCGAGACTGTTGTCGGGAGCGGGACTCCATTTCTCTTGATAGAGCATAAAAACCTGCGTGTGCGTTTGATGGAGTTCTTCTGATCTGTACTCCATAAACCATGAGTGGTATGGAATGCTGTTCCTGATACAATACTGTTTTGTGAGCTCGGCTATTTCCCAGCACCAAGCACAGTTATTTTCAACAACTTCTTCGACAGAAGAAAAAGTGTAATCACGGACTGTAAAGTTATCTTCATCCTGAAAATGAAGGTTTCCTTGTAGATCCTTATACCCATAGCGAATTGAAGCTACATAATCAAAAAACACGTCTGGACTTAACTTCATTACGTCTTCATATTTTTTCACAGCATCAATCCCTCCATTTTTCAAACCTATTATTATAACTGTAATCTTGTCATCCTGCCGCTCCCCGCCGCCGATGATGGCAGTGTGGGAGCCTTGATGTATATACTTTCAAGTCTTTGATTCTTCTTTCTTCCTGCCTTTGATTACGTAGGCAATAAAGAATCCGACCACGATGCCGATAAAGTTACAGATCAAGTCATCAATATCGAAGCTTCTGCCAAATACCATCTGCAGCAGTTCTACAATGAATGGAACAGCGATGGCTACCACAAAGATGTTTTTTCTGTTGACTCTTTCTGTGACAAACGGGAGGAAAAACCCCAACGGTAAAAACATCGCTATGTTCCCTATGAGCATGGTTTTTACCCAACTGCCTATAGTGAGTTCACCTGATAATGCCTTTATAAGCGACGGTACTAAATTGAACCCGCCAAAGCTGAAAATCGGGAGCATTTCATCCCACCAGCCTAAAAGGATGCCATCAAAAAAGCTCAACCAGAAGTTTGCAGGTAAGACCACAAGGCTAATTAATCCCGTAAGATAACAGGTGAAAAGCAGCTTCCTTATTTCTTTCAGCCACTCAACCTTGAGCTTGTTTCTCTTTACGGTGACCACTCTGATAATCAGATAAACGATTCCTGCAAAGCATGTTATCGGCACAGCCTGAAAGAAATAACCCAGCACCGAGCCTGAATTCATTATTGATCTAAACCAGTTCAACATAATTTATTTCTGATCTCCTCCTATAGCCCTCGGACAACAAAACTACCGTTACAGCCCGATTTGACAACATAACGAGAGTCTCAACCTCTCGAAAAGGACCAAATGACAACAATCCGATAGTCTCAATCTCACATTTTTGCCGTTGATAGCGAAAGTAGAGTTACAGCAGTGGATTTTCCCAATTTTACTCTCTCGCTCTGTGGAAACATATCTATGCCCCCGCTAAAGACATAAACCCGCAAATGCCCTTATTTCGAGCCATTTCTCGACTCTTGACCTCATGTCCGTGACAGCAGAACGACAGTCTCCACATGTGCGCAGCGTGGGAACAGATCGACGGCCTCGGCGTGACGCAGCGCGTAGCCGCGCTCGGTCAGGAGCTTGACATCGCGCGCCAACGTTGCCGGATCGCAGGAGACGTAAACCACGCGCTGCGGCGACATCTGCGCAATCGCCTCGATCACGTCGGACGAGAGTCCCTTGCGCGGTGGATCGACCACGATCACGTCGGGGCGTTCGCCCTCGGCGCTCAGGCGCTGCGCGGCCTGTCCCGCGTCGGCACAGAAAAATTTCGCATTTGTGACGCCGTTGCGCTTCGCGTTTTCTCCGGCATCGCGCACCGCCGCCTCGATAATTTCCACGCCGATGGCCTCCTTCGCCCGCGACGCAAGACAGAGCGTGATCGTGCCTGTGCCGCAGTAGAGGTCGAGTACGCGTTCTTGCCCCGTCAAATTGGCCGCCTCGAGCGCTTTTTGATACAATACCTCGGCCTGAGCACGGTTGACCTGATAGAAGGACTTCGGGGAGATGCGGAACCGCAGACCGCAGAGCACGTCCTCGATTGCGTCCGCGCCCCAGATCGTGCGCTGCTTTTCGCCCAAAATCGCATTGCCCGCCCGCGTATTTGTGTTCAGAATCACGCTTTTCAGCCCCGGAACACGCGCTTGTAGCAGCGCGGCCAACGCATCCTCTCTCGGGAGTTTTTCACCGTTTGCCACGATGCAGACCATGACCTCGCCGGTCGCAGCCGCGTGGCGGACGTAGATGTGCCGCACCAAGCCTGCATGCTTTGTCTCGTCATAGGCGCTGACGCCAAATTTTTTCATGTATTCCAGCACGGCGTCCTTGGCCGCATCCGCACAATCCGGCTGGATGCGGCAGTGCGCGATCTCCACGACCTCGTGCGTGCCTTTTTTAAAAAAACCTGCAACCGGGCCGTCTTTTCCGGGCGCAACGGGAAATTGTGCCTTGTTTCGGTAACCCTCACAGGTCGGCGCCGGTGTGATTGGAACCGTCTCCAGCGACTGTCCGCCAAGGCGATTGAGTGCATCCGTCACGCGCTGCGCCTTGAGCGCAGACTCGGCCTCGTAGTCCAGATGCCAGAAGTCGCAGCCGCCGCACTGCTTCGCATAAGGGCACAGACGGTTGACACGATGCGGTGAGCGCGTTATAATTTTCTCAATGCGGCCGTGCGCGGCATTTTTTCCGATGTGGACAATGCGCAGGTCATACTCCTCGTCCGGAGCGGCGTTCGGCACAAACACGGCACAGCCCTCGACACGGCAAACGCCCAGGCCTTCGCTGGTAAAACCCGTCACGACCGCGCGGTAGATTTCGTTCTTTTTCAGCATGGTCAGCCTCGCTTTGTTTCACGTGAAACACTGTTGTTTTTTCTATTGTATCACATTCTTGCCGCTCTGAAAAGAGCAAATTGGAGGAACTATGGATTACCGTCACTGCACTCTCTGTCCGCGCCGCTGCGGGGCGGATCGCACGGCAGGAAGCCTTGGCTTTTGCCGTATGCCGGACGGAGCGCGCGTCGCGCGCGCAATGCTGCACTATGGCGAGGAGCCGGTAATTTCCGGGAGCTTTGGAACCGGCGCAGTATTCTTCTCTGGATGCACGCTGCGCTGCGCTTTTTGTCAGAATCAGGAAATCAGTGAGCTGGGGCGGGGCGTGCCGGTCACGAGCGCACATCTGCGCGAGATTTTCGAACGCCTGATTGATGAGGGCGCACAGTCCATTGATCTGGTCACGCCGACACATTTTCTGCCGGACATTCTGCCGGCGCTGTATCCGAAGCTCCCGGTGCCCGTCGTCTATAACTGCGGCGGCTACGAAAGCGTTGAGACATTAAAGGCTCTCGAGGGTTTGGTTGATATTTACTTGCCGGATTTCAAATATTCGGACAACGCGCTTGCCAAAAAGCTCTCGGCAGCTCCGGACTATTTTGAGGTGGCAGGCGCCGCACTGCGTGAAATGTACCGGCAGGTTGGCCCGGCAGTGATTGAGGACGACATCATGCGGCGAGGCCTGCTGGTACGCCATCTGGTTTTACCGGGATATTTGGACAATACGCTCGGCGTCCTGGATTGGCTTGCAGATCATCTTCCGCGCGACGAAATTCTCGTCTCTCTCATGAGCCAATATGTGCCTATGGGGCGTGCCGCCCGTCTACCGCCGCTGGACCGTCGTATCACGCAGGAGGAATACGACGGCGCAGTATCGTGGATGGAGTTGGTCGGACTGTCTCGCGGCTACACACAGGACATCGCTGCGGCAACAAAAGAATTTTTACCGGACTTCAATTTCGAGGGAATTTCCTGAAACAAACGTTTGCATTTTGGTGCATGATGTGGTATAATAGGGTCACCATAATAAAAGGAGTGACCCGCATGGGCAGAACGAGCACCAAACGCGGCGAAATTTTAGAATTTCTCAAAGACTTTTCCGCGCGCAATGGCTACGCGCCCTCCGTGCGCGAGATCATGCAGGCCGTCGGCCTGAAATCCACGGCGTCCGTACATTATCATCTATCAGAGCTGCACAAAGAAGGCCTGATTACGGTGGATGGCACGAAAAACCGCGCAATCACCCTACAGGAGCAGCGCGGGCTGCCCATCATTGGCATCGTCACGGCCGGCCAGCCCATTCTCGCACAGGAGAATATTGAGGGCTATCTTCCCTGGGAGGGCGACGAGGGCTGCTTTGTCCTGCGCGTTCGCGGTGAATCCATGATCGGCGCAGGGATTCTGGACGGTGATAAGCTCGTCGTGCATCCCCAGCAAACTGCCGACAACGGTCAGATTGTTGTTGCGTTGCTCGGGGACGAAGCCACGGTCAAGCGGCTGCGGCTGCGAAACGGCCAAGTCTGGCTGATGCCGGAAAACCCGGACTATTCCCCCATCGACGGTCGCGATGCACGCATTCTCGGGCGTGTTCGGGCGGTCGTGCGCGAATACTGAAAAACTAAGGCGAGCGTGGCTCGCCTTTTTATTGTTTCACGTGAAACAAATCGTGAAAACGGTTGAAAAATGAAAACCGCTGTGTTATCATAAGAAAAAAGGAGGCGGCGCTATGGCAAAAATCGTTGCGATCGTCAATCAAAAGGGCGGCGTCGGAAAAACCACCACCGCCGTCAACCTCACCGCGGCGCTTACCGCCGCCGGTTCGCGTGTGCTGCTCTGCGATTTTGACCCGCAGGCGAATGCAACCTCAGGGCTAGGCGTAGACAAAAAGCAGGCCGCGCACAGCGTTTATGAAGTCGTCATCGGGGAAATCCCCGCGGAAAAAGCCATCGTGCACACAAAATTCGGCGACGTCCTGCCCTCCGGCTCCGATCTCGCGGGCGCGAGTGTCGAGCTGATCGACGTGGATAACCGCGAGTTTCAACTAAAGAACGTGTTGGAACCGCTCCGAGAACAATACGATTACATCTTCATTGACTGCCCGCCGTCTCTCGAGCTTTTAACGCTCAACGCCCTGTGCGCAGCCGACAGCGTGCTCATTCCGGTGCAGTGCGAATATTTCGCGCTCGAGGGTCTGAGCGACCTGATGTCCACGCTTCGCGCCATTAAGCGCAGGCTGAACCCGACGATTCAGGTATTCGGCGTGCTCCTGACCATGTATGACGGCCGAACGAATTTCTCCAATCAAGTCGCGCAGGAGGTACGCCGGCACTTCCCCGGTAAGGTGTTCACCGCCGTCATTCCGCGCAATGTGCGTCTGGCCGAGGCGCCGAGTCACGGTCTACCGGTCACGGTCTACGACCGCGCGAGCCGCGGCGCGAGCGCGTATCTTGCAGTCGCGGAGGAGATCCGCAGAAACGAGGGTAAATTATGAGTACGAAACAGCGCGGCCTCGGCCGCGGTCTCGGCGCATTGATCGATGATTTTTCCGTACCCGAGAGTGCACAGGCCGTAACGAGTCTGCCGCTTCAGAAGGTCGAGCCGAACCCGAATCAGCCGCGTCACCGCTTTGACGAGGAAGAATTGCAGGCGCTGGCCGATTCCATCTCGGAACACGGCATTTTGCAGCCGCTTGCCGTGCGCAAAATGGACGGCGGCTTCTACCAAATCATCGCGGGCGAACGCCGCTGGCGCGCTGCGCGCCTTGCAGGCTTACAGGAGGTGCCGGTGGTCGTCGTCGAGGCCGACGACAAGACCGTCATGGAGCTGGCGCTCATTGAGAACCTGCAGCGGCAGGATCTCAACCCCATGGAGGAAGCCGAAGGCTATCGCGTTCTCACGGAGGAATACGGTCTGACGCAGGAAGAAGCCGCCGCACGCGTGGGCAAATCGCGTCCCGCCGTGGCCAACGCACTGCGTCTGCTGGCGCTGCCGGACGAGGTGCGCGAGCTGGTCGAAAAGGGCGAATTATCCGCAGGACATGCCCGAGCGATTCTGAGCCTGCCAACCAAAGCCAAGCAAAAAACCGCCGCACAGCGCATTCTTGCACTGCGTCTCTCGGTTCGTCAGGCCGAAGCCATGTGCAAGCGCCTTGCCGCCGAGGAAAAGAAGCCCGAGCCGCCCAAGCACACGGGCGTGGATTACGTTGCAGAATGTGAAAAAGCGCTCAGCCGCAGGCTCGACCGCAAGGTTCGCATCGTCAACGGCAAACGCAAGGGGCGCTTCGAGCTGGAATTCTACGGAGAGGACGACCTGCAGCGCCTGTATGAAATTCTTCTTGCATTAGACCCGTCGGAGGATGCGCATGGATGAGAATAAGCAGCCGGAAAAGCAGGAGCAGGCGCCGCTGACGGCAAAGAAAAAGCGTGCGCTGCTGGAATATCTGGCGATTTTATGCGCGGGTGCATTTCTGATCGTCGCGCTGTCGTTGGGCATTAAGCTCGCAGCGGTACAGAACGATCTGGAAGCCGCCGACCTCGGCGCACGGGAGAATATCGCCGCGCTTCAGGACAATCTCGAGCAGGAACAGAACAGGGTCAAGGCGCTGGAGGAGGAGCTTTCGAGCGCACAAACCTCCGCAGCACTTGCACAGGACACACTCAAGCAGGCACAAAGTGAGAACGATACATTAAATAAAGCAAACGCTGCGCTCGAGGCCGAGAAAAAAGCCGCCGAGTCACGCGCCGAAGCAACACAGCTTCTGCTCGAGGCGTATATGGCGTACCAAAGCGGAAATTCCACAGAATTTCGAGAGAAAATGCAGGCACTGAGTACCTGCGCAAGCGCACTGGACGAAAGCGTCCGCGCACAGTACGAAGCCCTTGCGGCAAAACTGTCATAATTTCATAATCTATCCCATGAGGTGAAGGAACATGCTGGACATTAAACGAATCAAAGACGATCCCGAGGCGGTCAAGGCCGGTCTCCGTGCAAAAGAAGTCGATTGCGACGCGCAGATCGACCGCATTCTTGAGCTGGACGCCAAGCGCCGCGCACTGATCTTGCAAAGCGAGACGAGCAAGGCCGAGCAGAACCGCGTTTCCAAGGAAATTCCCGTTCGCAAAAAGGCGGGCGAGGACGTCGCGCCCATCTTTAAGCGCATGGCCGAGCTGAAGGCCGCCATCGCCGAGGACGCAAAGGAGCTGACCGACGTCGAGGCCGAGTACCGCACGCTGATGCTCTCGCTGCCGAATCTGCCGGATCCCGATCTGAAGCCGGGCGGCAAGGAGAACAACGAGCCGCTGCGTTACTACGGCGAACCGCATCATTTCGACTTTGAGCCGAAGCACCACGTCGATCTCTGCACCGATCTCGGCCTGATCGACTACGAGCGCGGCACGCGTCTGGCGGGCACGGGCTTCTGGATCTATCGCGGTCTGGGTGCGCGGCTGGAATGGGCGCTTCTGAACTATTTTATCGACACGCATCTGGCCGACGGCTACGAAATGGTCATTCTTCCGCACATGCTCGAGTACCAGTGCGGCGAAACGGCCGGTCAGTTCCCGAAGTTTGCCGACGAGGTCTATAAAATCGAAAATCCGACGGATGACCGCATGCACTTCATGCTCCCGACGGCCGAAACCGCGCTGGCCTCACTGCACCGCGGTGAGATTCTGAGCGAAGCCGTTCTGCCGCACAAGCTGTTTGCCTACACGCCGTGCTTCCGCCGCGAGGCCGGTTCGCATCGTGCCGACGAGCGCGGCATGGTGCGCGGCCACCAGTTCAATAAGGTCGAGATGTTCCAGTACACCCTGCCCGAGAAGTCCGACGAAGCCTTTGAGGAGCTGGTGCGAAAGGCCGAAAATCTCGTCAAGGGTCTTGGCTTCCACTTCCGCACGGTCAAGCTGGCGGCAGGTGACTGCTCGGCCTCCATGGCACGGACATATGACATCGAGATCCAGATTCCGTCCATGAACGGCTACAAGGAGGTTTCCTCCGTCTCCAACGCGCGTGATTATCAGGCAAGACGCGGCAACATCCGCTTCCGCCGCGAAGCCACAGGCAAGACCGAGTTTGTCCACACGCTCAACGGCTCCGGCCTTGCGACCTCGCGCATCTTCCCGGCGATGGTCGAGCAGAACCAGCGTGCCGACGGCTCCGTGGTCGTGCCGGAGGTTCTGCGCAAGTACCTCGGCGGTCTGGAAGTCATCGAAAAAATTTAAGATAAGGTGGGGAAACCATGGCAAAAGAGAAGAAAAAAGGTGGAATTCTGAAGGAATTTAAGGAATTCGCCGTCAAGGGCAACATGTTTGACATGGCAGTCGGCGTGATCATCGGCGGCGCGTTCCAGTCGCTCGTCAAGTCGCTCACGGATAACATTCTGATGCCCATCGTGTCGGTATTCATCGGCGGTCTGAGCTTCTCGGAGTGGAAGGTCGCGCTGGGTGATAAGATCGTTGACGGCGAAAAAGTCGTGAATTACCTGACCTATGGCGATTTCATTTCCGCGATCATCAATTTCATCATCATGGCGTTCGTGATCTTCCTGATCGTCAAGGTGATGAACGGCCTGCGCGAGGTCGGCAAGAAAAAAGAACCGGAAAAGAAGCCCGAACCGCCCAAGCCCAGCAACGAGGAAGTTCTGCTGACGGAGATCCGCGACCTGCTAAAGGAGCAAAAATGAAACGGTGCTGGTTCGCGGCGCTGCTGACGCTGGTGCTGCTGGCAGGCTGCACGGCGGCACCGGAGGTTGATTACATGGCGCCGGTACGCGCATATTGCCTCGCGCTGCAAAACAATGACTTTGCCCAACTGCAAAAGGCCATGCCTGCCGCTGTTCTGAGCAGCGACGGACTGGATGCGGGCGAATTGGATGAGCTGCATGCGCCATTCACGGGGCAAAAGGACGGAAAAGTGACCGTTAAGGCCGACGCCATCAAGTCCTATGAATTCACGACAGAGGAATGTGCGGCCTTGCAGCAATATCTGCTTAAGGAATATGTCTGCCGCCTGAGCATCGACAAGGCGCGGCTTCTGAAGCTGCGCGTGGAGTTCGGCGGCGACATGGAGGGTGAGCTGATGCTCCCGGCGGTGGTCTATCGGGCAAATTCACGCTGGTATGTGGAATTCAGCCCCGAGGCAGTCGCATTGAAAGAAACATAACATAGCAAAGACGCACTTCCGTTGGAAGTGCGTCTTTTCAGACTGTCAAAAAAGTCCGTAATCGTCAAAATCGATTCACAATTCAATGGGTTTTTGCTCTCTGGATTTCATTTACAAAAGTCGTGGATTTCAAACTTTACAGTCTGAAAACCGGCTTGCTGCGCAAGAATTTTGACTTACTGCGCAACTCACGCCCTACCGTACCGTTGTACGCCGACGGGCGTGAGTTGCTTGTCTTCCGAACTTTTTTGCAGTCTTTGCAGCGTGCCGAAAAGAGTTTTTCGACACGCTGCAAAGACGCACTTCCGTTGGAAGTGCGTCTTTTATATAATCATCTAAAAGGAATTCAGAACAAGGTAAATATCAGAAAGAACTTCGCCGTGCCATGCATCATAGGTTTGCAGACATTTCTGCACAGGGGAAAAGCCAAAATACAGGCAATACATGGCGTTGTCCTTGACAAAATACGCCTCGCAGTTCTGCGTCTGCGCGTTAAAGGCAAGATCGACCGTCAGTCCGCTTGACGTTGTGTATTGGAAAAACTCTGTGCGGTCCGTTCCGGAAGCATCCAGATTTCCCTCCGTAGAGTGCAGGAGCGCAAACTGCGCCGTGCTGCTGCGCAGATCGACGGTCAGGCTGCAATACGTCAGCTTCGTGGGGCTTGAGACCTTGCAGCGCAGAAATAGCATCGCGCCAAAGCTGTCGTCAAGATAATAGCGATAAGAGCACAATGTGACCGCCTTATTTTCATACTGGCGCAGACAGCCCAAGCTCAGATTCGTTTGCAGATAAGCCTGTACTTCGTCAATCGTGCGAAATTCCCGTCGCTCCAGCTCCGCCATATTGGCCTCACGCGTTGCATTTTCCGAAAGGCGGCGAAAACGCTCGAGCACTTCTGACTGAAAATCATACTTGGGAACGACAATCGAATATTCATAATTCTGCTGCTGTTCCCGCTGAAGGGGCAGGCGTGTGAAGCCCTGCGTCGCGGCAAACACAAAGGTCGCCATGGAGAAAAAGGCCGCCAGACAGGCCGCAACGAGAATGATACGCATGGGTGAGCGCCTTTTTGGCGGCCTCAGAATCTGCTCTCGGAGTGCAGACGTGACATCCACATTCTGCATCACGGCATCGAGAGACTTTTTGAGCTTATTCATCGAAATACCATCCTTTCAGCGCCTTGCGCAGCATTTCACGGCCGCGGCAGAGGCGCGCGGAAACATTCGGCACCGAAAGATGCAGCGCCTGCGCAATCTCGCGCTGGGAAAGCTCCTGATAATAGTAAAGTAAAACGACCTCGCGGTATTTTGGCTTCAGCCCATGGATGGCGCGAAGGACCGTGCCGTCGGACGGCTCCGGAGCCATATCCGCACATTCCGGCAGGTCGGCCAAAAAAATCGGACGTTTTTTGCGCAGCATGGAGCGGCAGACGTTCATCGCAATGCCGGTGAGCCACGTTTTCTCGCTGCATCGCCCCTCAAAGCGATCCCATGCACGCCAGGCACGCAAAAATGTTTCCTGCAGCGCGTCCTCCGCGAGGGCTTCATCCTCCAGATAGGCGAAGCACGTCCGCAGCAGTTCCCTACCGAAGCTGTCGAGCAGACGCTCTGCGGGAAATGAATCCGAAACCATCGGCATCCACTCCTTTCATAGATTAGACGCGCCAGAAGCCAGAAATAAAACAAAAAGGGGCTGCTTTTTGCAAGGCAGCCCCAAATTCATTTATTTACCCAACTCCATGGATCTCTCATACGCCGCAAGGACGGCATTTTCCGCAGCCGCACGGAAGCCGCCGGCCTCCAGCGCGTGTACGCCGCGGATCGTGCTGCCCGCCGGGCTGCACACCGAATCCTTGAGTGCGGCGGGATGCGTACCGGTCTGCAAAACCAGCTTTGCAGAGCCGAGCGCGGTCTGCGCTGCATACTGAATCGCCTTGTCGCGCGGCATTCCGCAGGCGACGGCGGCATCGGCCAGCGCCTCCAAAAAAACATAGACAAACGCCGGGCCGCAACCGGACAGCGCGCCCGCCGCGTCGATCAGATACTCCGGCAGAGGGTCGAGCCGCCCCGCCGGCTGCAAAATGCGGCAAAGCTCCGCCGCATCCTCGGGCGATGCAAGCGCATTCGCGCAATATGGAATCATCCCCTCACCCACCGCAGCAGGCGTGTTCGGCATGATGCGCAGGACGGGATATGCCCCACCGGAAAAATCCGCGATCTGCTGCAAGGAAAGCCCGGCAGCCATGCTCACAAGGACAAAACGGTCGCTGCGCGCCCGCAAAACCGGCGCAATTTCTGCAAGCATCGACCGCATTCCCTGCGGCTTCACGCCCAAAAACAAGACCTGTGCGCGAGCGGCGGCCTCCGCATTCGTCACGGCGGTGCAGCCCGTGTCCGCGGCAAAGCGCTGCGCCTTTTCCAGCGTGCGGCTGGATACGAGGACATTTTCCGCGCCGACTGCGCGGATGGCCGCGCGTGCAAGCGTGCCGCCCATGTTTCCGACTCCGATAAATCCGATCATAGCTGCCTCCTTAACGAATCTGGCCATTGCCGTGGATGATATATTTGTAGGTCGTCAGCTCCCGCAGACCCATCGGGCCGCGTGCGTGGAGCTTCTGCGTGGAAATGCCCATTTCGCAGCCGAGACCGAACTCGCCGCCGTCGGTGAACCGGGTAGAGGCGTTGACATATACCGCTGCGCTATCCACATTGCGGACAAAATAATCGGCGGCGGTCTTGTCCGAGGTCAGGATCGCGTCGCTGTGACCGGTGGAATGTGCCGCGATGTGCCGCACGGCTTCTTCAACACTGCCGACGACCTTGACCGCAAGAATATAATTCAGAAATTCCGTGTCAAAATCGTTCTCACCCGCGGGCATTCCGCCGATGATGGCGTAAGCCTCCGGGTCACAGCGCAGCTCCACGGGCGGTTTCCCCGCCGCAATGCGCTTGTCCGTGAGCGCGGATTTCAGTGCCGGCAGGAACGCCGCAGCAATGTCACGATGTACAAGGCAGACCTCCTCTGCGTTGCAGACCGAAGGACGGCTCGCCTTCGCATTCTCGATGACGTTCAGCGCCATGTAGGGGTCGGCAGCGCGATCGACATAAACGTGGCAGATGCCCGTGCCGGTCTGGATACACGGCACCTTGGCCTGCTCGGTGCAGGCGCGGATAAGACCGGCGCCGCCGCGCGGAATGAGAAGATCGATGTAACCCACGCCGTGCATCAGCTCGACCGCGCTATCGCGTGACGTGTCCTCAACCAGACCGATAAGCGCCTCAGGAAGTCCGGAAGCCGCAAGTCCTTCGCGCAGTGCACGCACGATGGCCTCGGCGCTGCGCCACGCCTCTTTTCCGCAGCGCAAAATGCAGGCGTTGCCGCTCTTGATGCAGAGCGCGGCAGCGTCGGACGTGACGTTGGGGCGGCTTTCGTAGATAATTGCGATCACACCCAGCGGCACCGCCGTCTTTTCGATCACAAGGCCGTTCGGCCGCTCAACACGCGCCAGAACCTCACCCACAGGGTCGGGCAGCAGTACGACGGCGCGGATGCCCTCGGCCATCGCCTGCACGCGTGCTTCGGTCAGCAGCAGACGATCGAGCATTACGTCCGAGATTTTTCCCTGTGCGGCCCGCATATCCTCGGAATTTGCCTGCAAAATATCCGCGCAGTGCGCCTCCAGCGCACCTGCCATGGCAAGCAGCGCCGTGTTTTTCCGCTCGGCTTCGGCGCAGGCCAATACCGGTGCAGCGGCCTTGACGGTCTGCATCAGGTCTAAAGTGGTCATTTGGAACTCCTCCCCGCAAAGCGCGTGCCGACGTGCTTTCCTTCGATAATCTCATATAACAGCTCCGGACGCTCGCCGTTTGCGATCACCATGTCGCAGCCGGCCTGCGTGACGAGCTGCGCGGCGTGCAGCTTGGTGGCCATGCCGCCCGTGCCGAGACCGGAGACGCTTCCCCCGCCCAGCGCAAGAATTTCCGGCGTCAGCTCCGGCACAAAATCGATCAGCTTTGCTTCCGGATCGGTGTGCGGGTCGCCGGTATAAAGACCGTCGATGTCGGAAAGCAGGATCAAAAGATCCGCCTCCGCGTTCACCGCAACGACCGCGCCCAGCGTATCGTTGTCGCCGATCACGATCTCATCGGTCGCGATGGTGTCGTTCTCGTTGATGACGGGCAGAACGCCCAGCTCCAGCAGGCGGAACAGCGTGTTATGGAAATTTTCGCGGCGCTGCTCATTGGCAATGTCGCTGCCGGTGAGCAGAATCTGCGCGACGGTGTGATGATAATCGGAAAACAGGCGGTCATAGGTATCCATCAGCTCGCACTGGCCGACCGCAGCCGCGGCCTGCTTGGTCGGCATATCCTGCGGGCGCTTCAGCAGTCCCAGCTTGCCCACGCCCATGGCGATTGCGCCGGACGAAACGAGCACGATCTCGTGCCCCGCATTTTTCAGGTCGCTGATGACCTTGCAAAGCTGCTCGACGCGCCGGATATTCAGCCGTCCGGACGCGTGTGTCAGCGTTGAGGTGCCGACCTTAATCACAATTCTCATAGTATCCCTCCGTTTGCGATTTATTTTAGCATTATTTTGCATAAAATACAATTCCGGCGAATAAAAATTCAAAAGAAAAATTTCGTTCGCCTCTTGACAGAAGCGCACGCGCAGGCTATAATACTACCAACATACCAAGTTAGTAGTATTATAATATAAAGGAAGCGACACCATGTCTCATATTTACACCTCCGCCGACCAGCTCATCGGCCATACGCCCCTGCTGGAGCTGACGCATCTCGAGGCCGCGCACGGCCTGCAAGCAAAGATTTTTGCAAAACTGGAGTATTTTAATCCCGCCGGTTCCGTCAAGGACCGCATTGCCAAGGCCATGATCGACGACGCCGAGGCACGCGGCGTTTTGAAGCCGGGTGCGACCATCATCGAGCCGACCTCCGGCAACACGGGCATCGGCCTTGCGTCGGTCGCAGCGGCACGCGGCTATCGCATCATCATCGTCATGCCGGAGACCATGTCCGTCGAACGCAGACAGCTCATGCGTGCTTACGGCGCGGAGCTGGTGCTCACCGAGGGCGCAAAGGGCATGAAGGGCGCGATTGCCAAGGCAAATGAGCTGGCCGCCGAGATTCCGGGCAGCTTTGTCCCCGGACAGTTTGTCAATCCGGCCAATCCGCAGGCGCATTATCAGACCACCGGTCCGGAAATCTGGCAGGACACGGACGGCGCAGTGGACATCTTCGTCGCGGGCGTCGGCACGGGCGGCACGATCACGGGCGTCGGACGTTATCTGAAGGAGCAGAACCCGGCAGTGAAGGTCGTCGCGGTCGAGCCGAAAACCTCGGCGGTATTGTCCACGGGTGTGGCGGGCGCGCACAAGATTCAGGGCATCGGCGCGGGCTTCGTACCGGCGGTGCTCGACACGAAAATCTATGACGAGATCATTCCGGTGGACAATGGCGACGCCTTCGCCACCGGCCGCGAGATTGGGCACCGCGAAGGCGTTCTGGTCGGAATTTCTGCCGGTGCAGCCGTCTGGGCGGCGCTTGAGCTGGCGAAGCGCCCGGAGAATGCGGGCAAAAATATCGTCGTTCTTCTGCCCGACACCGGCGACCGGTATCTGTCCACGCCGCTGTTTGAGTAAATCTCATAAGCACGGGCTTCATAAAGCTCATGCATGTAAAAAAATCTGTATACTAAAATCTCCCGGTGCTGCACGTTTTGCGGCAAACCGGGGGATTTCTTTTTATAATAATGTATAGACTTGCTTTTTTCATTGATTTGTGATAAAATTTTCAATGAAAAAGTATCATGGAAAGGAGTCGGTTCATGTATTCCAACGCATATGTCTGGTCGCGGGTTTTGTCCTACATGGAGAAGAATTTTCCGGCGGCGGCCGTGACAACTTACTTTGACGACGCGGAGATCGTCGAGCTGAGCGACACCAAGCTCGTACTCTACTCCCCGTCCCCGTTCCGCAAGGACGTTATCGAAAAGCGCTACACCGACCTGATCCGTCAGGCCATGCAGGAGCTTTTCCAGACCGATATTGAGCTTGTCGTCCTTGACGAGACCGAAATGCCGCAGTACAGCCTCGGCCAGAAGCGGCGCAACTTTGTGCAGTTCAATTCCGAATATACCTTCGATACCTTCGTCGTCGGCTCCTCGAATAAGCACGCGTTCTCCGCGGCTGAGGCCGTGGCCGAGGAACGCACGATGGCTTATAATCCGCTGTTTATCTACGGTCAGTCCGGTCTCGGTAAAACGCATCTGCTCTACGCCATCGCCAACCGCATCCAGCAGAAGCATCCCGATCACAACATCGTTTATATCAAGGGCGATCAGTTTCTGAATGAATTTATGGAAGCCCTGCGTATCGGCAAAAATTTTGAATTCCGCGACAAATACCGCCGCGCCGACCTGCTTCTGGTGGACGATATTCAGTTTATCGCCGGTAAAAACTCCACGCAGGAGGAATTTTTCCATACCTTCAACGCGCTGTATGAAAATCACTGCCAGATCGTCCTGACCTCCGACCGTGCGCCCGGAGAAATGGCGCTTCTGGAGGATCGTCTGCGCACGCGCTTTGAATGGGGCCTGATCGTGGACATTCAGCCGCCCGATTACGAAACGCGCTGGGCCATCACGAAAAACAAGGCGATTTCTCTCGGCCTTGAGCTTCCGGACGAGGTGTGCGACTACATCGCCGAGAACATCACGAACAACGTCCGCCAGATTGAAGGAACGGTCAAAAAGATCAAGTGCTACCACGATCTTGACGGCATGCGTATGGACATTCCCAGCGTCTCGCGCGCGATCAAGGATATGTTCAAGGGCAAGGCGCAGGCCGTGCCGACGACCGAGCTGATTATTTCCGAGGTCTGCCGCTTCTATTCCATTGAGGAGAGCGTTCTTCGCAGCACGCAAAAGACCAAGGGCACCGCCGAAGCCAGACAGATCGCCATGTACCTCATCCGCAAGCTGACGAATCTGTCGCTGCCGGACATCGGCAAGGAATTCGGCAAGAACCATACCACGGTGCTTTACAGTCTGCGGCGCGTGGAGCAGGATCTTTCCAACACCTCCAACGGCCTTCAGGATAACATCCGGGACATCACCGCGAACATCAATTCACGGCTGTAAATGCCCCAAAATTTATGCACA
Source organism: uncultured Oscillospiraceae bacterium (assembly GCA_934667815.1). Classification (GTDB taxonomy): domain Bacteria; phylum Bacillota; class Clostridia; order Oscillospirales; family Oscillospiraceae; genus JAZOXB01. Next base: position 9,478 of record CAKUMO010000016.1, on the reverse strand, counting down.
CCCCCTGTGGAAATGTCAGGTACTTTTCTGTGCAAAACCAAAACGGGAATTTTCCTGCAAAAAGCTGTCAATAACCTTAAAAAGAATGCACAGGCGGCTGTGGAAAGAAAGCCCTTGCGCCCGTAAGCGCCGATGGGGTTTTGCACATAACTTTGTACTACAACTACAACAACTATAAATTATCCTTCCTATCTTTTGATAGATAGAGAAAGTGAGGAAGCAAATGAAGTTCACCTGTGAAAAAGCCGTGCTGACCGGCGCGATCTCGCTGGCCGCGCGTACCGTCGCGCAAAAGAGCACGATCCCCTGCCTCGAGGGCATTCTGGTGCGCGCCGGAACGAGCGTGCTGCTCACCGGCTTTAATCTGGAAACAGGCATTACCGTGCACGTCGGCGCCGAGGTCAACGAGGCCGGCTCCTGCGTTATGCCCGCGAGACTGTTCTTCGATATTGTCCGTAAGCTGCCCGACGAGGAGGTCAGCATCACGGTGGACGAGTCGCTGCGCGTCTTTATCCGCGGCGGCGCTTCGTCCTTCCAGATCACTGCCATGGATCCCGACGACTATCCCGATCTGCCCGAGGTCAATTCCGCGAACGCCGTGTCCATGCCGCAGCGCGTGCTGCGCGAGATGATCGGCGGAACGATCTTCTCGGCCTCCGAAAATCAGGCGCGGCCGGTACATACGGGCTGCCTGATGGAGGTAAAGGACGATTGTATCAATATGATCGCGGTCGATAGCTTCCGTCTTGCGCGGCGGACGTATTTCCCGGAGGAGCCGATTGGAAAAGAGCTGAAATTCGTCGTTCCGGCATCCGGCCTGAAGGAAGTGGAAAAAATTCTCGAGGATTCCGACGAGCCGGTGCGCTTCACGCTGGGCGCGAAGCATATTCTGTTTGAAATCGGGGACGCGACGCTCGTGTGCCGCATCCTTGAGGGTGAATTCATCGACTGGCGGCGCGTCGTTCCGACCAACAGCGGCACAATCCTGACCGCGAACGTCGCAGCGCTGATGAGCTCCATCGAGCGTGTCGGCCTGATCGTTTCGGAAAAAGTCAAAAGCCCGGTGCGCTGCGTGTTCGGCGACAACGTTGCGGATTTCCGCACGGCCAACACCATCGGCTCCGCGCACGATACCTGCTCCATTGCGGGCAACGGCAATGAGCTGGAGATCGGCTTCCAGTGCCGGTATCTGCTGGACGCGCTGCGCGCCGTACCGGATGAGGAGGTCACACTCGAGATGCAGAACGGCGTCAGCCCGCTGGTTTTCACGCCGTGTGACAAGTCAAAGCCGACATTTGCCTATATGGTTCTGCCGGTCAGACTGCGGACGAATTAAAGCCCCGAAAAACATTATTTCCAAAGAAGGATTTTTTATGAAGGTCAGAGTGCGGCGGGTCTCCGCCGATCGCATTTCCGTTCCGATTTCGACGGAATTTATCAAGCTTGAGAGCTTCCTAAAGCTCGCAAATGCCGTCGGTTCCGGCGGTATGGCAAAGAATTTTATCCAAAACGGCGAAGTTACCGTCAACGGCGAGGTCTGCACCATGCGCGGCAAAAAGCTGCGCCCGGGCGACTGTGTCCGCTTTGACGGCGCGGAATATCTGGTCACGGATGCGGCTGAATGAGCTGTATCTGCGCGATTTTCGCAACTACCGCGAGTCGCGTGCGTCATTCGTGCCGGGGGTAAATCTGCTCGTCGGCGGCAACGCCAACGGAAAGACCAATCTTCTCGAGGCGATTTTTTATCTTTCGACCGGGCATTCCTTCCGCACGCGCAAGGAGCAGGAGCTGATCCGCTTTGAGGCCGAGTTTGCCGAGCTTTCCGCAGATGTCACTGCGCAGGAGCGCGAACAGGCGCTGCGCGCCGTGCTGTTTTCCGGCAGGCGGCCGCGCCAGCTCTGGCTCAACGGTGTGAAGCAGAAAACCGCCGCCGAGTTCACCGGTGTGCTGCACAGCGTGCTGTTCTGCCCGGAGGATCTGTTGGTTTTGAAAAAGGGCGCTGCGCCGCGCCGTAAGCTGCTGGACACCATGATCTGCCAGCTTCGGCCGAATTATGAAGCCGCGCTGACGGAATATCAGCGGCTTCTGGAGCAGAAATCCGCGCTGCTGCGCGAGTATTTTGACGCGCCGGGTTTTCTGGATGTACTGCCGGAGTATAACGCGCGTATGGCGCAGGTCGGCGCGCTGGTCATTTCCTATCGTGCGCGGTATCTGCGCTCGCTGGAGGAGGCTGCGGCCGCGTATCACGCTGAATTTTCCGGCGGTGCGGAGAAGCTGACGCTGCAATACCGCACGGTTTCGTCCGTGAACGATCCGTTTGCAAGTCCGGATGTTCTGCGCGAACAGCTTCGAGCGCATCAGCAGAGCCACGAGCGCGCCGAGCTGGACAGCCGTCAGTGCCTGTCCGGCCCGCACAAGGATGATTTTGAGGCCGCGCTCAACGGTCTGCCCGTGGGTGCCTTCGGCTCTCAGGGGCAGACGCGCACCGCCGCGATCTCCATCAAGCTGGCCGAGCGCGAGCTGCTGCGCCGCGACACCGGCGAAGAGCCGGTGCTGCTGCTGGACGATGTGCTGTCTGAGCTAGACGCCGGCCGGCAGGATTTCGTGCTCAATCAGCTCAAGACCGGGCAGGTGTTTATCACCTGCTGCGAGACCGACCGCCTGACAAAGCTTGGTCAGGTTCTGACCGTGCGGAACGGCGAGATCGGAGGGTGACATGTATCTTTCCATCGGGGGCGACATGGCCGTGCGCGACCGCGCGGTGATCGGAATTTTCGATCTGGACAATACGACCTGCGCCAAAACGACACGCGAGCTGCTGAGCCGCGCGGAAAAACAAGGCGGCGTGGTGGATGTGTCCGGCGAGCTGCCTAAAAGCTTCGTTTTGACCGAGGAATTCGGCATGGAGCGCATTTATTTGACACAATTTAACGCGGCGGCATTGGAGCGCCGCACAAAGCACACAAAATGATTTGCTTTTTCTGCGGCAGAAGGCGGACTGTCCCGCAATTTGAAACTAGCTCCCTGTTTTTTGATTAGGTTCCCATCCGCAAGTAAAGGAGAATTTTGATGTCTGAAGAACTGCTCAATACCAAGGTAGATCAGGAATACGACGCGTCACAAATCCAGGTTCTTGAGGGTCTGGAGGCCGTGCGTAAGCGTCCGGGCATGTATATCGGCTCGACGTCGTCCAGCGGTCTGCACCACCTTGTCTACGAAATCGTGGACAACGCCATTGACGAAGCTCTCGCGGGCTACTGCAAGCACATCGTCGTGACCATCAACGAGGGCGATACCATCACCGTCTCCGACGACGGGCGCGGCATCCCCGTGGACATTCAGGCGCAGACCGGCCGGCCGGCGCTGGAGGTCGTGTACACCGTGCTGCACGCGGGCGGCAAATTCGGCGGCGGCGGCTATAAAGTATCCGGCGGCCTGCACGGCGTGGGCGCGTCGGTCGTCAACGCGCTGTCCGAGTGGCTCGAGGTCGAGGTCCACAAGGAGGGCAAAATCTACCAGATGAAGTTCTCCCGCGGGCATATCACGCAGGAGATGCGCGTCATCGGCACGACGGACAGGCACGGCACGACCGTCACCTTCAAGCCAGATCCCGAGATGTTCGATACGCTGACCTATGACTATGAGACGCTGCACACGCGCATGCGTGAGCAGGCCTTCCTGAATGCCGGCCTTCACATCACCATCCGCGACGCACGCACCGAGGACGGCCCCTCCGATTCCATGTGCTACGAGGGCGGCATCCGTGAATTTGTCCTTTGGCATAACCGGCACAAGACCGCTCTGCACGACGAGGTCGTTTATATCGCAGGCGCGAAGAACAACGCCGAGGCCGAAATTGCGATGCAGTATACCGATGCGTTCAACGAGACCATCGTGTCCTTTGCAAATAACATCCACACACCCGAAGGCGGCATGCACGAGACGGGCTTCAAGACCGCGCTCACGCGCGTGCTGAACGCCTACGGCATGAAGATGGGCATCATCAAGACCGATGCCGATAAGCTCTCCGGCGACGACTGCCGCGAGGGTCTGACGGCGATCATTTCCGTGAAGCTGACGGACGCGCAGTTCGAGGGCCAGACCAAGGCCAAGCTCGGCAACGCCTACATCCGCACTTTGGTGGACAATATTGTCAACACCCAACTCACGGAATATCTGGAGGAGCATCCCACCGTCGCGCGAATCATTCTCGATAAGGCCATGACGGCCAACCGCGCCCGTGTCGCCGCATATAAAGCGCGTGAGTCCATCCGCAGAAAATCCGCGCTGGGCGGCGCGGCCATGCCCGACAAGCTGCGCGACTGCAACGAGACCGACGCCAGCCTGACGGAAATTTACATCGTCGAGGGCGATTCGGCAGGCGGCTCTGCCACGCAGGGACGCGACTCGCGCTTTCAGGCGATCCTGCCCCTGTGGGGCAAGATGCTCAACGTGGAAAAGTCCCGCGAGGATAAGGTCATCGGCAACGACAAGCTCCAGCCCGTCATCACGGCGCTGGGCGCGGGCATTGGCGACGAGTTCAATCTCGAAAAGCTGCGCTATCACAAGATCGTCATCATGGCCGATGCCGACGTGGACGGCGCACACATCCGCACCCTGCTTTTGACCTTCTTCTTCCGCTTTATGCGGCCTCTGATCGAGCAGGGCTATGTCTATTCCGCCGTGCCGCCGCTTTACAAGCTCACGCGCGGCAAGAATACCACGCGCGTGGCCTATTCCGACGAGGAGCGCGACGCCATTTCCGCGGAAATGCGCGGCGGCAACCCGAACGTGCAGATCACGATCAACCGCTTCAAGGGCTTGGGCGAGATGGACCCGCACGAGCTTTGGGAGACGACCATGAATCCCGAGACGCGCACGCTGCGCCGCATCTGTCTGGAGGACGCAATCAAGGCCGACGAGACCTTTGCGCTGCTGATGGGCGAAAAGGTCGAGCCGCGCCGCGACTATATCGAGCAGAATGCAAAATATGTCGCAAATCTGGACTATTAAGTAAGGAGGACGACTCTTGGCACATCATAAGAAGGACTACAAGCCGGAGGACATTCGCTTCCCCGAGCAGCACATCGTTACCTCCGAGCTTGTCCACGAAATGACCAGCAGCTACATGGAATACGCGATGTCCGTCATCGTCGGGCGCGCCCTGCCGGACGTGCGCGACGGTCTGAAGCCGGTGCACCGCCGTATCCTGTATGCAATGTATGAGGACAACCTGACGGCGGACAAGCCGTTCAAGAAATCCGCCACCTGCGTGGGCGACGTACTGGGCCGCTATCATCCGCACGGCGACCAGAGCGTTTACGATGCTCTCGTGCGTCTGGCGCAGGACTTCTCCATGCGCTATATGCTCGTGGACGGCCACGGCAACTTCGGCTCCGTGGACGGCGACCCCCCTGCAGCCTACCGTTATACAGAAGCGCGCCTGTCCAAAATCTCCAACGAGATGCTGCGCGACATCGACAAGGAAACCGTCGATTGGGATCCGAACTTCGACGAAAGCCGCAAGGAGCCGCGCGTGCTGCCCAGCCGCTTTCCGAATCTTCTGGTCAACGGCTCGTCGGGCATCGCCGTCGGCATGGCCACGAACATTCCGCCGCACAATCTGCGCGAGGTCATCAACGCCTGCCTGTGCATTCTGGACAACCCCGAGGCCACCATGGCCGACCTGATGGAGCACATCCAGGGACCGGACTTCCCGACGCGCGCCCTGATTCTGGGGCGGGCGGGCATTCGCGCGGCCTATGCCACCGGCCGCGGCCGCATCACCATGCGTGCGCGTACCGAGCTGGAGGAGTTCGGCCAGAACCGCCAGCGTATCATCGTCACGGAGATTCCCTATCAGGTCAACAAGCGCATGCTCATCAAGGCCATGGCCGATCAGGTCAACGACAAGCGCCTTGACGGCATTTCCGACATCCGCGACGAATCCGACCGCACCGGTATGCGCATCGTCATCGAGCTGAAGCGCGAGGCCAATCCGCAGGTCGTGCTGAACCGTCTGTTTGCCCAGACGCAGCTGCAAACGACCTTCGCCGTGAATATGCTCGCGCTCGTCAAGAACCAGAGCCAGCCGAAGGTGCTGAATCTGCGCGAAATTCTGGACGAATATCTGTCCTATCAGGAAGAAATCATCATCCGCCGCACGCGCTACGACCTGAAAAAGGCACAGGAGCGCGCACATCTGCTCGAAGGTCTGCTCATTGCGCAGGATAACATCGACGAGGTCATCCGCATCATCCGCACGAGCTATGACAACGCCAAGGAAAACCTGATGCAGCGCTTCGGTCTGGACGACGTGCAGGCACAGGCAATTCTGGATATGCGCCTGAAGGCCTTGCAGGGTCTCGACCGCGAGAAGCTGCAAAACGAATATCAGGAGCTGGAGGAGCGTATTGCGTATTTCCAGCGCGTGTTGGGCGACATGAATCTGGTCAATGACATTTTAAAAGACGAATTGACCGCCATCCGCGACAAGTACGGCGACGACCGCCGCACGGAGATTCAGGATGTCGAGGACGAGATCGACATCGAGGATCTGATCGAGGAGGAGGACTGCTGCTACACGCTGTCCAACGCGGGCTACATCAAGCGCATGCCCGTGGACACCTACCGAACGCAGAAGCGCGGCGGCCGCGGCGTCTCCGGTCAGGCTCTGAAGGAGGAAGATTACGTCAAGAATCTGTTCATCGCCTCTACGCATGACTATGTTCTGTTCTTCACGAACCGCGGACGCGTCCACCGTAAGAAGGGCTATCTTATCCCCGAGGCCAGCCGCACCGCACGCGGCACGAACATCGTCAACGTGCTGCCGCTGGAGCAGGACGAGCGCGTCACGGCGATGCTTCTGACCCGCGATTTCCCGGAAAACGAGTATCTCGCGATGGTCACGAAGAACGGCACCGTCAAGCGTCTGCCGCTCAGCGCGGTCTACACTGCCAGAAAAGCCGGTATCCGCGTGCTGTCTTTGGACGAGGGCGACGAGTTGATCAGTGTGCTGCGCACCACGGGCAGCGACAAGCTGCTCATTGCCACGCGCTGCGGTATGGCCATCTGCTTTGCCGAGACCGATGTGCGCACCATGGGACGCGACGCCGCAGGCGTGCGCGGAATCCGGCTGAGTGCGGACGACTGCGTCGTCGGCGCGGCGGTCGCGGAGCCGGGCAAGACGCTGCTTTCCGTGACAGAAAACGGCTATGGCAAGCGCACGCCCGTCGAGAGCTATCTGCGCGGCGACGAGGTACAGGGACGCGGCGGCAAGGGTCTGCGCAGCTATCGCCTGACCGACAAGACCGGCCCTGTCGCGGGCGCGGCGGTCGTCTCGGACACCGACGACATCATGCTCATCGAATCCGGCGGCGTCATCCTGCGCACGCCCGTCGAGAATATCAATATCTACGGTCGTGACACGCAAGGTGTCATTCTTATGCGCGTGGAGCCGGGCAACCGCCTCATCGCCGTGCAGAGCGTCGTTGCCGAGGAGGAAGAAGCATAAATGGAACCGATGTTTTCCGCAAAAACCGTCCTGAGCGTCGAGAGCCAGCTCGAGGCCTCCACCGGCGCAAGCTCGCGCCTTGCCAAAATTCTCACCTACGCGATGCTGGGCATCGTGGCGGTGCTGCTGGGCACGGTGGTGTATTTCTATATTGCAAACCGCGACAAAAAGTTTCTGTTTTTAGGACTTGCGCTGATTATTGCGGCTGCTTATATGGTCTACAATCAGTTTTTCGCGCCGAAGCGTGCGCTGGAAAAGTGGCGCAGCGGCATCGAGAAAAGCTACGGCGTGAGTGAGATCCATCTGACCACCGATTTCTACGACCGGATCCTGGTGCAGTCCACCGACATCAGCGACGAGACCGTCGAGGAGGGCTATTCCGGCCTCACGGCCTTCCGCGAGACCGAGCACCTGTTTTTGCTGCAATGCAAGCATCAGCGCTGGTTCTTCGTGGATAAGAGCGGTTTTACCGTCGGATCGCCCGACGCGTTCCGCACGTTCATGGCCGAAAAGGTAAAAAAATAGGAGGAGCTTTATGGCATTTCCCTTCTTCAAGCGGCCGGCTGCCAAGAAAAAGCTGGGCATTTACGTCCACATCCCCTTCTGCAAGAGCAAATGTGAATACTGCGATTTCTATTCCCTCGGCGGCGGGCGCGACCGTCACGTCACCGACGACTATTTGCAGGCGCTGGCCGACCACATTAAGGAGTCCGGCCAGCTCGCGCCCGAGCATCTGGTCGATACGGTCTACTTCGGTGGCGGCACGCCCAGTTTCTTCGGTGCGGAGAATCTGGAGAAAATTCTTGACGAGGTGCAGCGCCGCTTCCGCCTCGACCCCGACCCGGAGATCACGCTCGAGGCCAATCCCGACAGCGTCAACAAAAAGACTCTGAAAAAGCTGCTGCGTGCGGGCTTTAACCGCATTTCCATCGGCGTGCAGTCCGATGACGACGAAATGCTCAAAAAGCTCGGCCGCCCGCACACCTTTGAGCAGGCGCGGCAGGCGGTTCTGAACGCACGCGAGGCGGGCTTTACAAACGTCTCGGTCGATCTGATGTACGGCCTGCCGAATCAGACGCTCACGGCGTGGCGCGAGACGGTCGAAAACGTCCTCTCGCTCAAGCCGGACCATCTTTCGGCCTATGCCCTGCGCGTTGAGGAGGGCACGCCGCTCTGGAACTACCGCGACTGCGCGAATCTGCCCGACGACGACCGGCAGGCGGACATGTACCTCGCCGCGTGCAATATCCTGCGCGACTATGGCTATGAACACTACGAGATTTCCAATTTTGCCCGGCCGGGTTATGCCTCGCGCCACAACCTGAAATATTGGAATCTGGACGAATACCTCGGCTTCGGGCCGTCGGCCGCGTCGGATTTCGCGGGCAAGCGCTTCAGCGCGGTGGCCGACCTCAAGGCCTACAACGAGGGCATCCGCAAGCACGGCCAGATCCTGCGCGAGTGCGACGCGATCCCCATGCGCGAGCGCGCGGGCGAATATGTCATGCTGCGCCTGCGCACGAGCATCGGTATCAATGCGGAGGAATATGAAAAACGGTTTTTGATGCCCTTTGCGCCGCTCGACGCGCTCTTGCAGCGCTTTGCGGGCCGTGGCTACGCCGAAAAGCGCGACGACCGCTGGGTGCTCACCGAGCAGGGCTGGCTGGTGTCGAACCAGATCATCATCACGCTCAACGAGGCGCAGGAGCGCTCTACCCCGCTGGCGAAAAAACGCTGAATTACAGGGAAACACAGCTTGTCAACAAAGTCCCTTTGGACTCTGTTGACAAGCTGCCTGCAAAATTGCAAAATGTAAATTTGTAATATTATTTTGCAATTTTTGCCGCTGCGGCGGGTGATTGAACGCGAAAGGAAACCCTGACGGTTTCCTTTCATACTAGAATTTCATGAAAAGCCAACGGCTTTTCATAGCGCCGCAGGCGCGTCAAATTCTGCACAAGACGT
>CAKUMO010000015.1 GCA_934667815.1 uncultured Oscillospiraceae bacterium | reverse complement strand
GTTTTTTAACGGCAGGACGATCCTTGCCCTAGCCAGAAAAACAGGTAACGCCAACACAAGACCTACTCAACCGAGTAGGTCTTTCTTTATCGTCACTGCCTAAAACCTGCCACCGGCAGGTTTTTTAACGGCAGGACGATCCTTGCCCTAGCCGGAAAACTATTTTCTCATGTCTTTACCTAAGATACAGACAGCCTTATAATTAAGGAAGACGAAAGTCTATTGTTAAATCCATCTGATTCTTCAGTGTTGCAAAAGTTGGAAGTTTTGACAATAATTTATGTTCAATACTTGACGGAATCCCGCTGTTGTGTTAAATTTACAACTGTATATACGTTCGTTGTATTGATTCTGAGCAGAGGGAGCGCTGTGAAATGAATGAGCATGTCAAAAGTAAGGGAAATCCGTTTATCGCCTTTTTCCGCGGCATTTTTACTGGGGTGATTCTGGCGCTGTATCTGCTCGCGCTCACACTCATCCCGGCACTGCTCATTTGGGCGACGGGCGGCGTCTTGATGGGTGCAATTGCGACCAGCGCTCCGATGAGCATTGGTAAGTTTGTATTTCCAGCAGTCGATCAGGCATGGTATCTGCGCCTGCCACTGTGGGCGCTTCTGGTGCTGGGTGCCTGTTGCATCCTGCTTGGAATTATCGCAGAAATTACGCGGGTAACGTCAAATCATGGTGTCACAACCCGTTATTCTCTTGACAGTATGACATACCAATCCGCAAAACCGCAGATCGACACCTCTGTCCTACCGCAAATGTCGCCCGCCGCCTTTGGTCAGGAGCTTCGGCAAAGACTGAACACGTTGATTTATTCTACCGAAGCCTGCATTCAATCGGATGCGGAGAATCCGTCACGGAGTGAAATGCAGCTGCTGCTCTCCAGACGTGCAAGTCTGTTGAGCGTAAGACCAAGCACGCTGGGCCACACTTTGGAAAACCTCTTTTCCTTCTGGGGTGCGTGGCTCATTAGCTGGGGGAAAATCTTGGTCGGCCTGCTTATCGGCCTTTTGGCATCAATGCTGGTGACCGGCGGAATTGCGATGCTCATTCAAAAATATGCGCATTTGCCGCACGCTGTCGAAGTGATTTTAACGATTATTCTGTTTGCCCTTTTGCTTTCCGGGCCGGCAATCGGCGTAAAAATAGCGGCAAAGGTCGATATTTCCGAGCTGAGATGGTTTTGGCAGGAGCGGTTTGGTCCCTTGCACTGCAAGCTGTTTTATGATGGAAAAATTCGCGCCTGCGATGCTGAGGCGGTCCGCGTTGTTGCGCCGCTTTGCGCACAGGCGCAGCGCAACTGCTCGGATATGGCAACGTTTCTGAAAGTGAACAATGCCAAGCACCCGGTGCTTTACCTTTCCTGCTTTTCTTCTTTGCTGAAGGGCTGGCCGGCGTGGAGAATCGACTGGCAGAACAACCGTCGTTACGGCGAATTGGCCACCGACGTTTGTCTGGAGCGCCTGCTAACGATCTGCGCGTCCTGCCAGACTTGGGGACAGGTAGAAAGCACCTATCACCGCTTCATCAATCAGAGCGCGGATCAGTTTGAGGAATCGCTCCGCCAGGAGCAGGCGCGTCGCGAAAGGGAAGAAGCGCAAAAGAGGGCTGCCGCAGAAATCAAAAAAACGGAGGAAGCACTCGCACTGCAAAGGGAACTGCTGCGTGAGAAGCAACGGCACCATGATAAGCTGGAACAGGAAGCTGCGCGCCAGACGGAGGAGCTTGAAAAGCTCCGAAAGATTCAGGAATACGAACAGTGGAAACGCAATTACGATGAAATCCACGGGAAATAATTTACGAATACGTTGTGCGCGGGAACACAAGAAGCTCCAACCTTCGTGTTGGAGCTTCAGCCTGTCAAAGAACCCCTGCTTTCAGCAAACGGAAGCAGGGGGTTTCATGCAATTCGGGCAGCACTGGACGAATATAAACCGGAAAAAGGAGTTGTGCCGGTCAGACCGAAGCTGAGACCGCATGCGCTCAGCACAAGGCCGAAGGCGATCAGCTGTGCTGCAAATACGCCGAAAAACAGATCTGCCCAAGACAACCAGAGCCATGTCAGAGCGGCCGAGTGCTTTTCACCCGACCTTGATGTTTCGGACGGCTCAAACTGCGCAGCAAGACGAACCGGGTCGCCCAGCTTTGCGGCGATTTCTTCTTCAGTGTAGCCGTCTGCCAGCTTGAAGGCAAAATGTTGGCGGTATTTGTCCAGGATGTCATCAGAATCCGCAATTTTACGTTGATTCAACTCGGATGCAGGTGCAGTCATAAATTCACTTTTCGTCATGTTCTTCATCCTCCAGTAGTAGTTTAACGGATTGCGCGAAGCGCAGGTATTCGGCACGGGCGGCCTGATAGGTTTCACGGCCGAGGGCGGTGAGCGTGTAGTATTTGCGCGGCGGGCCTCCGCTTTCCTCCTGCAAATAGGTGGTGAGCAGGCCGTCGGCCTTCAGCTTGCGCAGAATGGGGTAGACCGTCCCGTCTGCGATGCCGATGTGTCCGGCAAGCGTTTCGGAAATCTCATAGCCATAGCGGTCGTGCTTTTGCAGGAGCGACAGCACGCACAGCTCCAAAACGCCTTTTTTATATTGTGTGTTCATGGCAGCTCCTTTCTGTTGTCCTTACGCTACTGTGTTATATTCAGTAGTTTGAAAATGTCAATAGGGAGCTTGCGTTTTTTTCAAAAAATTTTCCGGCTTGTATTTGTGTGCCGGACGTGGTATAATCAAACCATCTTGAATCGGATTGGAGCTGGGAGGATGCGCTAAATTCCTGCGAATTGATGGGGTAACAGGACGGCGGAACGGCCGTCAGCTTTGCTGTGCCCGAATGCAGGAATGTGCGCAACCGACGGCGAGATAGGCTTGCTGCGCCCATAGCGCGGCGGCAAATGGCCGCAGGAGGCATTCCTGCGGCCATTTGCTGATTCGGAGGGATTCCTATGTCATTGATTCAAGTAAATAACCTGACCTTTGCCTACGAGGGCAGCTATGAAACGATATTTGACCACGTCAGCTTCCGGTTCGACACGTCGTGGAAGTTGGGGTTCACAGGACGCAACGGGCGCGGCAAGACGACGTTTCTACGCCTGTTGACGGGGAAATTGGACGCGCACGGAAGCATCACATCGAGCGTAGATTTTTCGTATTTTCCGTATTCCGCACCGGAGGGGAACGTCTCTGCCTTAGAGGCTGCGATGCAGATGCGGCCGGATTTGGAGCTTTGGCGCGTGCAGCGCGAAATGGCAAAGCTGCAGCTCGACGAGGAGGTTTTGATGCGTCCCTATGCCGTCCTCAGCAGCGGCGAGCGGACAAAGCTCCAGCTTGCGGTGCTGTTTTCCGGAGAAAACAACTTCCTATTAATCGACGAGCCGACGAACCATTTGGACAGCGTAGGCAGAGCGCTCGTCAGCCGCTATCTGAATGGCAAGCGCGGCTTCCTGCTCGTTTCACACGACCGTGCGTTCCTCGACGGCTGCGTTGACCATATGCTCTCGATCAACCGCGCGGACATTCAGGTCTGCAAGGGAAATTTCTCGACGTGGTGGGAAAACAAGCAGCGGCACGATGCCTTTGAGGAAGCCGAGAATGAAAAGCTGATGCGCGAGATCACCCGCTTGCAGGACACTGCACGCGAAAAGAACGGCTGGGCGGCGACGGCGGAGAAGCGCAAGATCGGTGCGGACGCGCCCTCGGATAAGCCGAAAAACTACCGCTCCTTTCAGGGCGCAAAGGCCGAGCGCACGATGGCGCGCGTCAAGGCCATTGAAAAGCGCCGGGATGCGGCAATTGCGGAAAAGCAGCAGCTCCTGAAAAATGTCGAACGCAGTGACGCGCTCAAGGTCTCGCAGCTCTCTTTTCCTGCGGAACGGCTGGCGGAGCTGCGCGGGGTGCAGCTCGATTTCGGCGCGGGCGCTGTCTGCAAGCCCGTCAATCTTTCCATCCGCGCAGGAGAGCGCATTGCGCTGCAAGGCCCGAACGGCTGCGGGAAAAGCAGCCTCTTAAAGTTGCTGTGCGGGCAGGAGATTCCGCACACCGGCGAGCTTTGGAAGGGGAACGGCCTGAAGATTTCCCACGTCAGTCAGAATGTTTCCTGGCTATGCGGGAGCGTGGCAGAGTTTCTGCGCGGCAGCGGCGTGGATGAAAGTCTGTTTTTCACGATCCTTGTCAAGCTGGGTGTTCCAAAAGCGCAGCTTGAGCGGGAGCTTTCCGGTTTGAGCACAGGACAGAAGAAAAAAGTCCTGATCGCACGGTCGCTCTGCGAACAGGCACACCTGCATGTCTGGGACGAGCCGATGAATTATATCGATGTAATTGCGCGCATGCAGATCGAGCAGATGCTGCTGGAATTTCGCCCGACGCTCATTTTTGCCGAGCACGACCGCGCCTTCTGTGAGCACATTGCAACACAGAAGGTGATGATGGAGGCTCTGTGAGACGGGCATAATGGATAAAAAACCGCCCTGTGAGGAATCTCACAGGGCGGCGGCTGTTCATTCGATCAGTCTGCGACGTAGGGCAGGAGAGCAATCTGACGAGCGCGCTTAATGGCGATGGTCAGTTGGCGCTGGTGCGCTGCGCAGGTGCCGGTGGTACGGCGGGGCAGGATCTTGCCGCGCTCGGACGTATAACGGCGGAGCTTTGCAGAATCCTTGAAATCGATGCTGGTAGCCTTCTCAACGCAGAAGTTGCATACCTTCTTGCGCTTACGCGGGCGAACTCTATCGTTTGCCATGATGAAATCCTCCTTCTTTCAGACTCAAGTGAAAAAGTTTAGAACGGAAGCTGGCTGTCGTCGTCCTCGATCATAGAGAAGCCGGACGCCGGAGCTGGGGCGCTGGGCGCAGCATAACTACCGGACTGCTGAGCCGGTGCGGAATAACCGCCGTAAGCCGGAGCAGAGCCGGTGTAGCCGCCGTCCTGATTGTCGCGCTTGGAGTCACCGAAATAGACATTATCGGCAACGACCTCGGCGCTGCGGCGCTTGTTTCCGTCCTTGTCGTTCCAGTTGCGAATCTGGAGACGGCCGGACACCACTGCCATGCGGCCCTTGGTGAAATACTTGCTGACGAACTCAGCCGTATTGCGCCATACCACGATGTCGATGAAGTCCGTTTCCTTTTCGCCGGTGGCGCTGCTGCCAAAGTCGCGGTCAACCGCCAGCGAGAATGTGGCCACTGCCACACCGGAGCCTGTCCGACGCAGCTCGGGGTCACGGGTAAGGCGGCCCATGAGAACAATGTGGTTCAGCATGAACGTGCCTCCTTACTCTTCGACAGCGACGATGATGGAACGCAGAATGCCGTCAGTGATCTTGAACACACGGTCCAGCTCAGCGGGGAGCTCGGGCTTGCATTCGCAGTTCATCAGAACGTAGTAACCTTCGGGAAGATCGTTGATGGGATAGGCCAGCCGGCGCTTGCCCCATTCCTCGATACCCGTGAGAGTACCTTCTGCCTCAACCATCGCCTTGAACTTTTCCACAAGAGCGGCAATACCCTCTTCACCCTTTGCGGGATCGATGATATAGACGATCTCATACTTACCGGAAATCTTAGCCATTGTTGTTTGCACCTCCTTTTGGACTTTTGGCCGCCGGTCGCGCCGGCGGCAAGGATGCCTGCACTCGCAGACCGTATTATTTTACCTTCCTTTACCGGATTTGTCAACAGATTTTTTGCAAAAAAGTGCGGAATTCTCGTGCTTTCCCGCCCATAAGGAAAAAGTTTCGTCCACGCGCGTAAAATCCCGGCGGAGACTTGCATTTTACACCGGAAAATGCTATGATTTATAAGGAAATTTGCCGGAAGAATTTTCGCCACACGAAAAGGAGGTTACGCTTTATGAAGAAAATCACAGGCTCCATCGTGGCGCTGGTCACGCCGTTCAATCAGGACGGCTCGACGGATTTTGTCCGCCTGCGTGAGCTGGTCGATTGGCATATTGCCAACAAAACGGACGCCCTTTTGGTTCTCGGTACCACAGGCGAGACGGCCTCGACCTCTCTGGAGGAGGACATCAAGACCCTTGAGTGCGTGCTCTCTCAGGCCAATGGGCGCGTGCCGGTCATTGCGGGCAGCGGCTCGAACTCCAGCGAGATGCAGAAGCATAAGAGCGTCATTTATTCCGAAATGGGTGCCGATGCGCTGCTGTGTATCAGCCCGTATTATGTCAAAACCAACGAGGAAGGCATGTACCGCCACTTCATGCTCTCGGCGGACGCGGCCAAATCGCCCATTATTCTCTATAACGTTCCCGGCCGCACGGGCTGCAAGATCTCACCGGAGGTCGTCAAACGCCTGTCCGTCCATCCGAACGTCATGGGGATTAAAGAGGCCAGCGGCGACATGTCCTATGCGATGAAGGTCGCTCGGTATCTCTCGGACGACTTTGTAATGTACTCGGGCAATGACGACATCACCGTGCCGCTGCTGTCCGTGGGTGCGTCGGGCGTAATCTCCGTCTGGGCGAACATCATGCCGCGCGAGGTGCACGACATGGTCATGGACTATCTTGAGGGCCGTCAGGAGCAGGCACGCGCGACGCAGCTTCGTTATCTTGATCTGATCAATGCGCTGTTCATGGAGGTCAACCCCATCCCCGTGAAGGAAGCGATGAATCTGATGGGGCTGCGCGCGGGCAGCTACCGCCTGCCGATGTATCCCATGACACCCGAGCATCGGGCAAAGCTGGCGCAGATCATGCGCGAGGCGGGGCTTCCGGTGCGGGAGGACGCATAAATGAAAGTATTTCTCAGCGGGTACGGCCGTATGGGCAGACTGATTGAGCAGCTTGCACTGGAAAAGGGCTGGGAGATCGTCGGCAAGGCCGACATTGACTGCCCGGAGGTTTACGAGACGGCGCCCGGCGCGGACATCTGCATCGACTTTTCCGGTGCGGGCGCCATGCCGAAGCTGCTTGCCTATCTTCGCCGGACGAAAACGCCGCTTCTGAGCGGAACGACCGGCCTGACCGAGCCGGATCTGGATGCGCTGTACGCGCTTGGGGACACAATCCCCGTGATCTGGACGGCGAATTACAGCACCGGCATCGCCGTTCTGCGGCGCATGCTGCGCGACTGCGGCGCGGCGCTTGCCGATTGGGACAGGGAGATCGTCGAGATCCACCATAACCAGAAGGTGGATGCACCCAGCGGCACGGCAAAGCTCTTATTGCAGGAGCTTGACCCGAAGGGGGAGGCGACCGTCCTGCACGGCCGCGAGGGCATCTGCGGCAAGCGCACTCCGGGCGAGATCGGCGTTTTTTCGCTGCGCGGCGGCACAGTCGCGGGTGAGCATACGGTCTATTTCTTCGGCGAGGACGAAACCTTGCAGCTCACGCACTCAGCCTCGAGCCGCAAAATTTTCGCGGCGGGCGCACTGCGTGCAGCCGAAGCGCTCGTGAAGAAAGCTCCGGGCTTCTATACGCTGGATGAACTGTTATTTGATACTTGAGATAAGGAAGAACAATTATGGAAAAACTCAAACCGCGGACGCTCTCCGGCTTTATGGAGCTGCTGCCCGCGCCGCAGCAGAAGTTCGAGCGAATGCTGGAGATCCTGCGCAGGACCTTTGCACTTTACGGCTTTACGCCCATCGACACGCCGGTCATCGAGTCTGCCGACATTCTGCTGGCCAAGGGCGGCGGCGAGACGGAAAAACAGATCTATCGCTTCCAGAAGGGCGATTCCGACCTCGCGCTGCGCTTTGACCACACCGTCCCGCTGGCCAAATACGTTGCGCTGCACGAAAATGAGCTGTGCTTCCCGTTCCGGCGCTATGCCATCGGCAAGGTCTACCGCGGTGAGCGTGCCCAGCGCGGTCGCTTCCGCGAGTTCTATCAGGCAGACATCGATATTATCGGCGACGGCAAGCTGTCGGTCGTCAACGAGGCCGAAATCCCGTCGGTCATTTATAAGGTCTTTTCCGAATTTGGCCTGAAGCGCTTCTGCATCAGCGTGAACAACCGGAAGATCCTCAACGGCTTTTATGCCATGCTCGGCCTGACTGCGCAGTCCGGTGACATCATGCGCACAGTCGATAAGCTCGACAAGATCGGCGCGGAAAAGGTGCGCACGATTCTGGTTGAGGACATTGGACTGAGCGCATCCGACGCGGACGAGATTCTGCGCTTTATTGCCATCCGCGGCACGAATGCCGAGGTTCTGGCAGCGCTGGAGGGCTATCGCGGCAGAAACGAAGCCTTCGATACCGGTCTTGATGAGCTGACCACGGTCACAAAATACCTCTCCGCGTTCGGCGTGCCTGAGGAAAACTTCGCGGTCGATCTGACCATTGCACGCGGTCTGGATTACTACACCGGCACGGTCTACGAGACGAGAATGCTCGACCACCCGGAGATCGGCGCAATCTGCGCGGGCGGCCGCTATGACAATTTGGCCGAGTATTATTCCGAGCGCAGCTTGCCCGGTGTGGGCGTGGCTATCGGCCTGACGCGCCTGTTCTATGTGCTCGACGAGCAGGGAATGCTCAATCCCGACCTGCCCACAGCGCCCGCGGACGTTCTGCTCCTGCCGATGACGGAGGATCTTTCCGCCGCCGTCGCGCTGGCTACAAGCTTCCGCGAGGCCGGCATCCGCACGCAGCTCTATTCCGAGCAGAAAAAGTTTAAGGCCAAGATGACCTATGCCGACAAACTGGCCATTCCCTACGTCGTGTTCCTCGGCGAGGACGAGATCGCGCAGGGCGTATGCTCTGTCAAGGAGCTGGCCACAGGCCAGCAGGTCAGCCTTTCGCCTGACGAGGCCGTCCGGCTCATTCAAAAGGGAATTTCCGAGCGGAATCAAGGTTCCGTGATTTTAGAGAAATAATTGGGGGAATCATTCATGACGCAATCAAGAACTCACAACTGCGGCGAGCTTCGCCTCTCTGATGTCGGCAAGACCGTCACGCTCGCAGGCTGGATGGAAAACGTCCGCGAGGTCGGCAGCAGCCTGGCCTTCGTCGTCCTGCGCGACTTCTACGGCACTACGCAGCTCGTCCTCGAGACCGAGGAACTGCTCAAGACCGTGCGCGGCATCAACAAGGAATCGACCATCGGCGTGACCGGTGTCGTCCGCGAACGTGCGAGCAAGAACCCGAAGCAGCCCACCGGCGAGATTGAGGTCGTGCCGACGGAGATCAAAATTCTCGGCCGCTGCCGCTACAATGAGCTGCCCTTTGAAATCAATCGCAGCCGCGACGCCGACGAATCCGTCCGCCTGAAGTACCGTTATCTCGACCTGCGCAATCCTGCGGTCAAGAGCAACATCATCCTGCGCTGCAACGTTGTCGCTGCGCTTCGTCAGGCCATGACCGAGCATGGCTTCCTCGAGATCACCACGCCTATTTTGACCGTATCCTCTCCCGAGGGCGCGCGCGACTACCTCGTTCCGGCCAGAAAGCACCCCGGCAAGTTCTATGCACTGCCGCAGGCGCCGCAGCAGTTCAAGCAGCTACTGATGACCTCCGGCTTTGACCGCTATTTCCAGATCGCGCCCTGCTTCCGTGATGAGGACGCGCGCGGCGACCGCAGCCCCGGTGAGTTCTACCAGCTCGATATGGAAATGGCCTTTGCCGATCAGGACGATGTTTTCGCCGTGCTCGAGGATGTGCTGCCGCCCATCTTTGCTAAGTTTGGCAAATATAACATTGCATCTTCCGCGCCCTTCAAGCGCATCGGCTATAACGAGGCCATGGAGCGCTACGGCTCGGACAAACCCGATCTTCGCATTGATCTCGTGATCGAGGACATCACCGCGCAGGTACAGGGCATCGATTTTGCCCCCTTTGCCGAGGGCAATACCGTCAAGGCCATCGTCGTGCACGACTGCAACCTTGCGCGTAAGGCCGTCGATAAGCTGGTCACAGAGACAGAGGTCATCTCCGGCACGAAGCCCATGTGGTTCAAGCTGGGCGAGGACGGAGAGCTGTCCGGCGGCATTGCCAAATTCCTTTCTGACCGCAAAGATGCCATCGTCGAGCGCCTCGGCCTTACGCCCGGCACCTTTGTCGGCGTGACCGCAGGCAAAAAGACCGCCGCACAGAAGTGCGCCGGCGTTCTGCGTAAGCTCCTCGGCGCTGCCGTCCCCGGCCACATGGATGCCGAGCGTTATGAATTCTGCTGGATCGTCGACTTCCCGATGTATGAGATCGGTGAAGAGTCCGGCGAGCTGGAATTCTGCCACAATCCGTTCTCCATGCCTAACGGTGGTCTCGAGGTTCTTGAAAAGGCCGAGCGCGGCGAAATCGACCCCCTGAGCATCAACGCCTATCAGTACGACCTTGTCTGCAATGGCGTCGAGCTGTCCTCCGGTGCAGTCCGGAACCACGACCCCGAGATCATGATTAAGGCATTCGAGCTGGTGCGCCTCGGAGAGGACGATGTCAAGGCCAAATTCCCGGCCATGTATAACGCATTCTGCTATGGTGCGCCGCCTCATGCGGGCATTGCGCCGGGCGTTGACCGCATGGTCATGCTGCTGGCGGGCGAGGATTCTATCCGTGAGATCATCCCGTTCCCCATGAACAAGAATGCGCAGGACGTCATGATGGGTGCGCCGTCCACCGTTGAGCAGAAGCAGCTTGATGAGGTGCACATCCGCATCGTCGAGTAATCCGGCAGCGTAGGAGTCGTTTTTGCCTGCATATCAAAAAACGAAGAAACATTTTCAACGAAAAAGCGGTGAGCCGGACGGCTCACCGCTTTTTGAGATTACTTTGTCTTTACGACCGTCTGGCAGTTTGGGCAGATGTGCTCGACGTGGCGATAGTGGAAGTAGAGAACCATCTCTGTGCTCACCATCAGGACGTTCGGGAAATAGAACCAGAAAGCCAGATTGTAGGTGTGCGTCATGAGCTTGGCGACGATGCCGCAGACATAGCCGAAGGCGATGAAAGCCATGAAGAACGGGCTTTTGCCCTTGGTGGACTTGGTGCGCAGCGTGCGCACAATGGAAAGCGGCCACGACAGACCGAAGCAGACGATCATCAGGGTTTCAAAGAGACTTGCCCAATTCATAAAATAACTCCTTATTTATGCCGCGTGTAGTCCGGCAGCAGTTTTGGGGAAAGCTCGGGCGCGTCCGTGGAGGCCGCGCGGCGCTGTGCCTCAAATTCGTCCACATGGGCGAGCGTAGGCATACCGGGAGATACGGTTTTTGCCTTTGCGGCGGCATTTTTACCGGCGCTGCGGCCAAAGACGATGATGTCCAGCAGACTGTTGCCCATCAGGCGGTTGCGTCCGTGGATACCGCCGACGACCTCGCCCGCCGCAAAGAGGTTTTCAACGTCCGTCTGGCCGTCCGGTGTGATGTGCAGGCCGCCGTTCTGGTAGTGCAGCGTCGGATAGACCAGAATCGGCTCGGTGCGGATGTCAATGCCCTGCTTGGCAAACATCCGCATCATGGCGGGAATGCGCTTTTCAATCGTGCCCTTGCCGTGGCGCAGCTCAATCATTGGGGTGTCGAGCCACACGGCGTAGCCCTCCGGAGTCGGAACGCCGTTGCGGCGGTCGGAGCACTCGCGGATGATGGACGCAGCGGCGACATCGCGCGTCTCCAGCGGGTTCATAAAGACCTCACCGTTGACGTTAACGAGCATCGCGCCGACGGAACGGACTTTTTCCGTGACGAGTGCGCCATAGATCTGGGCGGGGAAGGCCGCACCGGTTGGATGGTATTGCAGCGTGTCAGGGTAGAGTAGCTTTGCGCCCGCGCGGTAGCCGAGGACAAGACCGTCAGCGGTCGCGCCGTAGTGATTCGAGGTCGGGAAGCCCTGATAATGCAGGCGGCCTGCGCCGCCGGTGGCGAGAATGACGGTTTTTGCCCGTGCAACAAGTAGCTCCTGCGTCTCCATGTTCATGAGCACCGCACCGGCGCAGCGGCCGGAATCATCTTTAATCAACTCGATGGCAGCAGTGTAATCCACGACCTCGATGCCGCGATTCAGAACCTCGTCGCGCAGGGTGCGCATGATCTCCGCACCGGAGTAGTCCTTGGCCGCGTGCATGCGCTTGCGCGAGGTGCCGCCGCCATGCGTGGTGATCATGGTGCCGTCAGGCGCCTTGTCAAACTCCACACCGAGGGACGAGAGCCAGCCGATGGCCTCGGGTGCCTGCGTGACAAGCTTGTAGAGCAGATCCTTCTGTGCGGCGAAGTGACCGCCGCCGTAAGCGTCGAGGAAGTGCTGCGCCGGAGAATCATTGGGCTTATCGGCGGCCTGAATGCCGCCCTCGGCCATCATGGTGTTTGCGTCGCCCATGCGCAGTTTCGTCACGACGAGCACCTTTGCGCCCGCCTCGTCGGCTTCGATGGCAGCAGACGCGCCTGCGCCGCCGCCGCCGATGATGAGAACGTCAGCCTCGTAGTCCGGGTGCTCCAGATCGACGGTTTTTCCTAACAGACGGGACTGACCCTCGAGCAGCTTCTTCAGCTCTATGGGAACCTTACCGCCCTTGTTTGGACCGAAGTCCAGCACGGAGAACTGGCTTTCACGATAGTCCGGATGATAGGTTTTGAGCAGAACTTCCTTTTCCTCAGCGGTCATACGCGCCGGGTCGAGCCGGAGATTCGCCTCACGCGCGGCCTCGACCTTGCGGATGGATTCGAGCATTTTTGCATCCTGATACATGGCGATCCTCCTTACTTTTCAATCTCGCGGTGGTTGTAAAGCTCCTGCATTTCGCTCAGGGGCTTGCCCATCAGATCCTCGAGCAGGCTTTCAAACTTGCCCGCGCGGATTTCCTCGATGCGCTCGTCCAGATGCGCGCAGTGCGGCGCGAGATACTTGCCGTTCAGACGGCGGGCAAGCATGGCGACTTGAGGATGGGAAATGCCCGCAGGGCAGCGCGAGGAGCATACACCGCACATGACGCAGTCAAAGGACTCCTCTGCGCACTTGTCATATTCGCCGCGCTGGGCGTAGGCGATGTACTGCATGACGTTCAGCCCCTGCGTGCAGGCCTTGGTGCAGGCATTGCAGCCGACGCAGGCATAGATCTCGGGGTAGAGCTGCATCATGATCTGCTGCGATGGCTTGATTTTTTCGATGTCGTAGACGGCCTTGACCAGCGGGAAGAAGGGCAGCGTCGCGACGTACATGTTATTCTCCACCTTGGTCGAGCAGGCAAGGCAGGCCTTCAGCTCACGGTCGCCTGCAATGCGGTAGATGGTTGCGCACGCGCCGCAGAAGCCGTTGCGGCAGCCGCAGCCGCGCACGAGCTGGTAGCCGGAATACTCCATGGCTTCCATGATGGTCAGGCTTTCGGGAACCTCATATTTTTTGCCGAACAGAAAAACATTGACGGTTTTTTCCATGCGTTTCTCCTTAATATTCGTCGGGCAGGGCGTCCAGCTCGTCAAAGCGGAACACCGGGCCGTCCTTGCAGACATACTTCGAGCCGATGTTGCAGCGGCCGCACTTGCCGAGGGCGCACTTCATTTTCAGCTCCATGGTTGTGTAAATTTGTTCTTTTGCAAAGCCAAGCTCAGTCAGGCCAGCCAGCGTGAACTTAATCATGATGGGCGGACCGCACATGACAACGGTTTTGTCCGTTGTGAAGCCCAGCTCCTTGACATAGTTCGGCACGAAGCCGACATGGCCGTCCCAGTCGTCCTGCGCACGGTCGATGGTCAGATGGACGTTGATCCCGTCCTCGCAGCACCATTCGTCCAGAATCTCGCGAAAATCAACGAGATCCTCTTTCGAGCGCGAACCGTAGACGATGTCGATCCTTCCGTAACGGCCGCGGTAGTGGCGGCAGTAGTTGATGACCGAGTGCAGCGGTGCAAGGCCGATGCCGCCCGCAATGAACAGCAGGTCTTTTCCGGCAAAGGCGGTATCGACCGGGAAACCGTTGCCGTAAGGGCCGCGCAGCGTGAGCTGCTGCCCCGGCTCCATGCCGTGCAGCCACGAGGTCACGCAGCCGCATTTTTTAATGGAAAATTCCAGAAAGCGCTCCTCGGTCGGAGAGGATGTGATGGAAAACAGCGCCTCACCCACGCCGGGCATGGAGAGCATGGCACACTGGCCGGGAATGTGCTCAAAGGGCTTTTTGCCGTTCAGATCGACCACGCGGAAGGTCTTGACATCCGGCGTGTCCGTGCGGATGTCCGTGACCTCGACGAGCATGGGGATCAGCGGATCGTTTCTCATGTTGCATTCCCTCCCAGCGTTTGCATGACCTTAACGATGTTCATGTGGATGGGGCACTTGGCAAGGCAGCGGCCGCAGCCGACACAGCCAAAAATGCCCTCATTATTTTCCGGGAAATAGACCAGCTTGTGCAGGAAGCGCTGACGGAAGCGCTCACGCTGCGTCGGGCGCGGCTGGCCTGCGGACATCTGAGTAAAATCGGAATACATGCAGCTATCCCAGCAGCGGAAGCGGCGGACCTTCTTGCCGGTGTTAAATTCCTCCACGTCGTAGCACTGGCAGGTCGGACAGACAAAGGTGCAGGTACCGCAGCCAAGGCAGCTTTCACTGAGCTGTGCCCACTCGGGACGGTCGAACAGCGCTTTGGTCTTGCCGGCGCCGAAGCTATCCAGCGGAAGATCACGCAGCGGCAGCTTTTCGAGGATCTCACGCGTGCGTGCCTGAAGGCTCTGCACGGCCTCGTCGGGGCAGTCCGTAAACAGGGGAAGTGCGTTTGTCAGCGCCTCGCCCTTTTCGGTGTTTGCACGCCAATAGAGCGCGTTTTCGTCCATCCAGCAGGTCACGTCGCCCGCAGGCTCTGCCGCATCAATGCCGAAAGCGGTACAGAAGCACGTTTCCTCCGGTCGATTGCAGGCAAGGGTCACGACCGTTGCGCTTTCACGGCGTGACTGATAAAAAGTATCGGTCGCTGCGGAGAGAAATACGCGGTCGAGAATGTCGAAGCTGCGGCAGTCACAGGCGCGCACGCCGAAGATCACAAAAGGCGCAACCTCAGCGCGGTGCTCGACGACTTCGAGCTTCTTCCCCTCGACGCGGAAATCAACCAGATTTTCCACCTGCGGGAAGAACAGGTCTTTCGCGCTGCGAACGGTGTTCAAGCGCTTGGAGAGCGTCACGCCCTCCTGCCAGCGCGTGTAGGCAGCTTGACCGGCGGCATCGTCCGCAGGCAGATAAAGCGTTTGCGCCTTGGAAATTTCGGCAAACAGCTCGTTTAAGGCGGAAAGGGGAAGCATCTTCATCTTGCTGCGCCTCCTCTCTCGTACACAACGGACGGTTCGCGGTCGCCCTTGTCGAAGCTCATGAGCGGCGGCTTGGTCTCGAAGTCCGCACCGGCCTGATACTCGCCGTAAAGCTCATTGATGTCCTTAATGAACTTCCGGTTGAGCAGGTGCAGCGGGATGTGCTGCGGGCAGACGCGCGAGCATTCACCACAGTCCGTGCAGCGCGAGGCCACATGAAACGCGCGAATGATATGGAACAGATTTTCTTCAAAGGAATCGGCGGCAGCCTTGTTCTGCGCACCGGATTCTGGATTGTCAAAAACGCACTTTTCGCAGGAGCAGGCTGGGCAGACGTTGCGGCAGGCATTGCAGCGGATGCAGCGCGAAAGCTCACCGCGCCAGAATGCAAAGCGCTCCTCGGGACGCATGGCCTCGAGACGTTCGACCTCGGCGAAGCGGTCGGAGCTTTGTTCTTCGCCCTGTTCGCCCAGAAGCTCGTCAAAGCAGACGATTTTCTTGCTCTTGCAGACCGCACATTTTTCCAGCAGAACATCTGCGCGGTTCAGCGTTTCCTCGCCGTAGAGCGTCCAGAGTCTGAGCGTTTCGCCCTGTTCTTCGATGCCGGTCACGCCGGAAATGCCCTTGGCCTTGATCTTTTCCATGTCGCACATGCCCTCGCACGGTACACCCACGGCGTACACGTTCTCGCGTGCGATGCGGTGCTCCTTGAGAAGCTGCACGAAGGAATAGGAATCACAGGGCTTGAGGAACACGGCGACCTTGCCGCCCTTACGCGCCTCGGCAATCAGATATTTTGACAGATTTGCACCGGAGAACGCGCTGAATACGAAGCGCTTTTCCGCCTCCTCGACGCTCGTGAAAACGGCGGGCGTCAGGTCGTAGAAAAACTCGCCCGCGCTCCAGCCGAGCACGCGGTCGACCGTGCCGGAGGATAGCAGCGAAAGCGCCTTTTCTTTTACTCTTTGCATCGCAAATCCTCCAGTCTCCGGTTTTCGCCCAGCTTGGCGACGGTTTGGACAAAGTCATTCATGGTTTCGGCGAATTTCGCGCCCTCGGCCGCCGAGACCCATTCCACGCGCGTGCGCTCACGCTCGATTCCGAGATAGTCCAGCATGGAAAAGAGCAGCGTCATGCGGCGGCGGGCATAGTAGTTGCCGGTGGTGTAGTGGCAGTCGCCGGGGTGGCAGCCGCACAGGATCACGCCGTCCGCGCCGCGCTGGAACGCGCGAAGAATAAACATCGGGTTCAGACGGCAGGAGCAGGGAATGCGGATGATTTTGACGTTTGCGGGATAGTTCAGGCGGTTTGTGCCGGACAGATCTGCACCCGCGTAGGAGCACCAGTTGCAGCAGAAGGCCACAATGAGCGGCTGATAGTCGTTTACCGGCATATTGCATCCACCTCCGCAAGAATTTGTTTGTTAGAAAAGCCTTGTAAGTCCATTGCGCCGGAGGGACAGGCGACCGTGCAGGCGCCGCAGCCCTGACAGACGGCCGGATTGACCTGTGCTACGCGCCGCAGGAGCGTTGTGCGGTTCGGACCGCGGAACTCCTTGTCGATGTAAGTGATCGCACCGTAGGGGCAGACCTTTTCGCAGCTCGAGCAGCCGTTGCACATCAGTTCGTCGGGCTTGGCTACGCAGGGATTGCAGGTGAGCTGATCCTTGCACAGCAGACCGATGACCTTCGAGGCCGCCGCGCCCGCCTGCGCGACCGTTTCGGGAATGTCCTTCGGCCCCTGACAGGTGCCCGAGAGGAACACGCCCGCCGTCGGACTTTCGACCGGACGGAGCTTGGGATGCGCCTCCGTAAAGAAATCGTTGGTGTCCATGGAGGCGGTCAGCATCGTGGCAAGGCTGCGCGCCGAGGGGTCAGGCTCGATGGCGGCTGCGAGGACGACCATATCGGCATCGATATGGAGCTGGCGGTTATCGAGCAGGTCGGAGGCCTGCACCTTCAGCTTGCCGTTTTCCGGCACGACCTTGCCGACCATGCCCTTGATGTAATGTACGCCGTATTCCTCAACGGCGCGGCGGTAGAATTCGTCAAAATTCTTGCCGGGGGTGCGCACATCGATGTAGAACACGTATACGTCCGTATCCGGATATTTCTCCCGGCAGAGCATGGCGTGCTTGGCTGTGTACATGCAGCAGATCTTCGAGCAGTAGGGCTTGCCCTTGACGCCGCCGTCGCAGCGGGAACCGACGCACTGAACAAAGACGATGGTTTTCGGATGCGTGCCGTCCGAGGGACGCAGGAGCGTGCCGCCCGTCGGGCCTGCGGCGTTCATCAGACGCTCAAATTCGAGGGACGAGACGACGTCCGGACTTTGGCTGTAAGCAAATTCGTCGAATTTCTCCAGCGAGATCGGCTTGAAGCCCGTCGCCGCGACGATCGCGCCATACTGCCGCGTGATGTGCTCGTCTTTCTGGGTGTAGTCGATGGCACCGGCGGTGCAAACCTTGGAACAGACACCGCACTTGCCGGTTTTGAGCATGGTGCAGTAGTTTGCATCGATGGTCGCAACCTTCGGCACGGCCTGTGCAAAGGGAATGTAGATCGCACGGCGGTTGTCAAGGCCGAGATTGAACGCGTTTGGAACCTTGCGCTGCGGACATTTTTCCGTGCACAGGCCGCAGCCTGTGCAGACGTCTTCCTTGACGTAACGTGCTTTTTTGCGGATGGTCACTTCAAAATTGCCCACAAAACCCTTGACGGACTCAACCTCGGAATAGGAATAAATATGGATTTTCTCGTTCTGTGCGCAATCGACCATTTTCGGGGTCAGAATACAGGCCGCGCAGTCGAGGGTGGGGAAGGTCTTGTCGATCTGCGTCATCTTGCCGCCGATGGTCGGCTCTTTTTCTACAATATCGACCTCAAAGCCCGCGTCCGCGATGTCCAGCGCGGTCTGAATGCCCGCGATACCGCCGCCGATGACGAGTGCCCGCTTGGTCACGGGGCTGGTTCCGGCAGTCAGAGGCGCATTGCGCTGCACCTTGGCGACGGCGGCACGCCCGAGAATGATGGCCTTGGCCGTGGCCTCGGCGCGATCCTTGTGGATCCACGAGCACTGCTCACGAATGTTGGCGATCTCGACCATGTAGGGGTTCAGACCCGCCTTTTCACAGGTCTTGCGGAAGGTCGTTTCGTGCATACGCGGGGAGCAGGAGCACACGACCACGCCGGTGAGCGCATATTCCTGAATCTTGCTCTGGATCAATTCCTGACCCGTTTGCGAACACATATATTGATAGTCGGTGGAGAACACAACGCCCGGTTCGTGCGACAGCGCCTCCGCGACGGCTTTGACGTCCACGGTCGCGGCAATGTTGCTGCCGCACCAGCATACGAATACGCCGATTCTTTGCATTGCAGTCCCTCCTTATCTGCGGTATTTGCGCAGCGCGCTCGTGATGGCCTGCTGCGGCAGCTCGTCGTCGAGCAGCGCGGGAATCGCGTCGGACGAGAGATGGTTTGCGCCCTGCTTGCGGATGACGGCCAGACGCACGGCTTCGATGAGCTTTGCCGGCTCCACGCTGCGCGGGCAGCGCTCAACGCAGGCAAAGCAGCTCAGACAGGTATAAATGCCGCGCGACTGCAAAAGCTCGTCAATGCGGCCGGACTCGACCATGGAGACAAACTGATGCGGATGATAGTCCATTTCGTCATAGGCGGGGCAGCTTGCCGAGCATTTGCCGCACTTCATGCACTTGCGCGGATTGACGCCAGAGATGCGCGCCACGGTTTCCAGAATCTCGCTCATTGCGCGTCCTCCTTCAGCCCAAGTGCTTCGGCCAGCAGTTCGGTAAAATAGACGACGGGCACGCGGCCGTCAGTGTTCTGTGTCAGGTTATACATGCAGAGCGGGCAAGCCGTGACAAGCGATTCTGCACCGCAGGCAGCGGCATTATCAAGCACCTTTTGTGCCTGCTTGGAAGCATAGACCTTGTTTTCCAGTGTGGTGTAGCCGCCGCAGCATTCATTGCGCTGCGCATAGATCACCGGCTCTGCGCCGAGCGCGCGAATAAAATCCTCCAGGATTTTCGGATTTTCCGGATCGTCGAAGCCCAGCTCGCGGCTCGGCCGCAGCAGAAGGCAGCCATAGTACGCGCCGATTTTCCGGCCCGTCAGCGGCTTTACGACCTTGGTTTTCAGCGTGTCGAAGCCTACGCGGTCGCGCAGAACCTCCAGATAGTGCAGCACGTTCGTCTCACCGGAATAGGGAAGCACGGGGGAGAGATAGTTGTTGACTTTTGCACGGATGTCCTCGTCGGCCTGTAAATCGTGATTGACTCGCTTGATGACATGGTGACAAGCAGAGCAGAGCGTGACCAGCTCCTCGCTGCGGTCGCGCGCGGCCATCAGCGCACGGACAGAGGAAAGGCGCGTTGCGATTTCATCACGCGCCATGGGATATACCGCGCCGCAGCATTGCCAATCGTCCAGCTCACGCAGGGTAAAGCCCAGCGCCTCCGCCGATACGCGGCCCCAGTGGTCGAGTGCCGCGCCCTTGGCCTTGAGCGTGCAGCCGGGAAAATAACTAAATGTCATAGGACGTTTCTCCTCAGACCATCTGTTCCGGATGGAACACCTCGTCGAATTTTTCAGCGCTCAGGAAGCCGAGACGGACACAGGCTTCTTTGAGCGAGATATTTTCTTTATAAGCAAGCTTTGCGGTTTTAGCCGCATTTTCATAGCCGATGTATGGATTGAGCGCCGTGACAAGCATGAGCGAATCATGTAGGTTGCGGTGCATCTTCTCACGGTTCGCGCGGATGCCGGAGGCACAACGTGTGTTAAAGCTGTCCATGGCCTCGGTGAGCAGACGTGCCGATTGCAGGAAATTGTAGATGCAGACGGGCATGAACACGTTCAGCTCGAAATTGCCCTGAGAGGCGGCAATCCCAACGGCGGCGTCATTGCCCATGACCTGCACGGCGACCATGGTCAACGCCTCGCACTGTGTAGGGTTGACCTTGCCGGGCATGATGGACGAACCCGGTTCGTTCTCGGGTATAAAGATTTCCCCGAGACCGCAGCGCGGGCCGGAGGCCAGCCAGCGTACGTCGTTGGCGATCTTCATGAGATCGGCAGCCAGTGCCTTCAGCGCGCCATGCGCGAAAACCAGCTCGTCTTTTGAGGTCAGCGCGTGGAATTTATTCTCTGCCGTGCGGAATTCTCTGCCCGTGAGCGCGGAGACCTCCTGCGCCACGCGGACATCAAAGCCCTTGGGTGCGTTCAGACCGGTGCCGACGGCCGTGCCGCCCAGCGCCAGAGCCTTCAGCTCGGGCAAGGCCAGCTCGATGAGCCTGCGGTCTTTTTGCAGGCTGCTGCGCCAGCCGGAAATCTCCTGACTGAACTTGATGGGGGTTGCATCCTGCAAATGCGTCCGGCCGGACTTGACGACGTCGTCGTTCTCCTGCTCCAGACGTTCAAAGGTCGCAATCAGACGGTCAATCGCGGGAAGAACGTTTGCCTCCAACGCTTCGACTGCCGCGATGTGCATGGCGGTGGGGAAGGTGTCGTTGGACGACTGGGACATGTTGATGTCGTCGTTCGGATGCAGGAGCTTCCTGCCTGCCAGCTCGTTTGCGCGGTTGGCGATGACCTCATTGGCGTTCATGTTCGACTGCGTGCCGGATCCGGTTTGCCAGACGACGAGAGGGAAGTGCTCATAAAGCTTGCCGGAGATGACTTCGTCGCAGGCCGCTTCAATGACGGCGAGCTTCTCGGCGGTCATTTTCTCCGGCTTCAGCGCATGGTTTGCACGGGCGGCGGCCTTTTTCAGAACACCGAAGGCACGCGTGATTTCACGCGGCATGGTTTCCAGCCCAACGCCGATGGGAAAATTCTCGTGGCTGCGCTCGGTCTGTGCACCCCAGTATTTGTCTGCGGGGACACGAACCTCACCCATGGAGTCGTGTTCAATGCGGTATTCCATCGCGTTCACCTCAGAATTTGATCTGTCGCAGGACATCCTTGAGTTTGTCTGCACTCATGCGGAGCTGATCGACCTCACTGTCGGTCAGGTGATTGAGAATCTTGCCGCGCACGCCGTCGCGATCAACAAGGCAGAGCGTGGATAGGCACACGTCCGAAACACCGTATTCGCCGTGCATCAGGGTAGAGACGGTCACGGCAGTGCCGGCGCTGTTCTTCAGGCACTTGCACAGGTGACATACGGACATGGCCACGGCGTAGAACGTTGCGCCCTTGGACTTGATGACCTGCGCACCGGAGCGCTTGACAAACTCCTCGACCTCCTGATATTCGCGATTCCAGACGATCTTATCATGGTCGGGCGAATTGGCGGCGTAGGAATCAATGTGGTTGTTGGCAATGTGCACCAGAGACCACGGCACAAAGGAAGAATCACCGTGCTCACCGTAGACGTGCGCGTGTACGTTCTTCGGGCTGATGTGGAAGCGGCGTGCCAGCTCGGATTGCAGACGGCTGGTATCAAGAATCGTACCGGAGCCGAGAATCTGGCGTTCAGGCAGGCCGGAAATTTTCGTAAAGACATAGGTCAGGACATCCACGGGATTCGAGACGATGATATAGATCGCGTTCGGCGCGGCCTTGACGATCTGCGGCGTGATCTCGCGCAGAATTTCCACATTGGCCTGCGCCAGCTCCAGACGAGACTGCCCGGCCTTGCGCGGAAGACCGGAGGTGATAATAACAATGTCGGAGTCCACGGCGTCCTCGTATTCGCCGGAGTGGACGATGGCAGGAGAGCAGAAAGGCGCGCCCTGATAGATGTCAAGCGCCTCGCCGAAGGCTTTTTCACGGTTGATGTCAATGAGAAGGATCTCTGTTGCCGTACCCTGAATCATCAGGTCGTTGGCAATGGTAGCGCCGACGCTTCCCGCGCCGATGACGGTAATTTTACTCATGCTGATTTCTCCTTTTCCACGCGGCATTGCTTGCCGTACCGATAGAATTATATCGAATAAACAAAAAGTTTGGAAATGCTTATTTTGAGACTGCTATATCAATTTTGATATAGCTATTGCGCCTCTTTATAAAGTTCTACAATCGCAGCGACGCAACCTTCCTCAATTTCCGTCATTTTGTACGAAGCGTTGGTGAGCAGCGCATCGTAGTAGACGGCCTGATTTTCACGGCAGAATTTTTGTACAAGGTTCCACCGAGCGAGCCATTCTATCGGTAGGGGCGCACAGCGCAGGTAGCTCCCGGGAATGCGCTCGAGCAGCGTGAGCTGGGCCATGCGGTCAACGGTGTAAATTTTTTTCACGGTTTGCTCCTCGCTTTTTCCACCCAGACGGGACAGATCGGAGTGAACGATCTCGGGGTAGCCGGCCAATTCTGCACGCGTCAGTGCACCCTTGCGGGCAAGCGGGTGGCTGCGGTGCATCAAAAACTGATAGCGGTAACGGCTGAGAATCTGCAAATTCAGGCCATTGGCTGCACTTTGTTCGGCAAAATAATCGCGGTATTCCGAACGGAAGCGCAGCACGGCGATCTCGGCCTCGCCGCTCGTGAGCCATTGCAGCGCCTGCCGTGCATGGCATTCGCGGAGGACGGCATTGAGTTGCTGCTGCGCTGGGAGTGAGCCTAAATAATCCGCCAGCGCCTCGAATACCTGAAACGAACGCGGAATGCACACGCGCAGACGGTTCGGCACCGGATTGCGCGGGCCGAGGGCGTCCATGGACTCCACCTCGCGCAGAATGCTGCGCGCGTGCTGTAAGAACAGCGCGCCCCGTTCGGTCGGACGAACGCCCTTGCTCGTGCGCTCAAAAATCGGGAAACCCGCCGTTTCCTCCATGTCGCGCAGGATGCGGCTGAGGTTCGGCTGGCCGAGATAGAGGTTCTCGGCGGCCTGTGAGATCGAGCGCGTGCGTTCGATCTCGATGATATATTGCAGATGCTGTGTGTTCATAGGGGGCCTCCACAAAACGTTTTTCGGCAAAATGCCACTATATCAGGACTTATATAGGGCAAAGCGCCGCGTGGGCATAAAAAAAGCGCCTTGCGCATTGCTGCCTTTATTATATACTGCCGCCGGTGGCTTTGCAACCCATTCCTTGAAGCGGATGCAGAAAAGGGTTGAATTTTGATATGGCAGTTGCTAAAATAATCAGGATTCACTTTAGGAGGTCCTGATTTCGGTATGGTGCGAAAGGAATATACCATGGGCATGCGCCGCGGCATTCCCGTGGGAATGGGGTATTTCTCAGTCAGCTTCGGCTTTGGAGCTTTGGCGGCGGCGCAGGGGCTTCGACCGCTGGAGGCGACGCTGATCTCTCTGACCAATCTGACCAGCGCCGGGCAGTTTGCCGGGTTGACGCTGATCCTCGCTTCTGCCGGGCTATGGGAGATGATACTGACGCAGTTGGTCATCAATAGCCGTTATGCGCTGATGAGTCTTGCGCTCAGCCAGAAAATGGGACAGAAAATCGGCCTTCTGCCGCGATTCCTGATCGCCTTTTTCAACACGGATGAAATCTTCGCTCTTGCCATGTCCCGGCAGGAGTCTCTGACAACACCGTATTTGCTCGGACTCGGAACACTGCCGATTTTGGGCTGGACACTGGGGACTCTCGCCGGTGCGCTGGCAGGCTCCGTTTTGCCGGAGATGCTGCAAAATGCCTTGGGCGTTATGCTGTATGGAATGTTCATCGCAATCGTTGTTCCCCCTGCAAAGAAGGAACGCCCGGTTCTGCTTTGCGCGTTGGCAGCGCTTGCGTGCAGCAGCCTTTTCGCGTGGATTCCGGCGCTTGCGAAGGTGTCTCCGGGCGTTTCTATCGTGATTTGCACTGTTGTGGCTGCCGGCCTCTGCGCGTGGCTCTTTCCCGTAAAGGAGGAACCGTGAGTATTTATCTGTATATTGCTGCGATGGCGCTGACAACCTATCTCATTCGTCTTCTGCCCATGACGCTGTTTCGCAAGCCAATTAAAAGCCGGTTTCTCAAGTCATTTCTTCGCTATGTTCCCTATGCCTGCCTTAGCGCAATGACCTTTCCGGGTATTCTCACCAGCACGGGCAGTATGATTTCCGGTGCAGCGGCTTTGGTGACGGCGATTTTTTTGGCCTATCGCGGGAAAAGCCTGATTGTTGTTGCTATCAGCAGTGCCTGTGCGGTGCTGGCAACGCAGTGGATCCTCTCTCTGTGTTTAACTTGAAATCACAGCTATATGCGAAAACTACATCCCCAACCGGAGTGAATCCTGGCTGGGGATGTAGTTTTATTGCCGACACGATTATTAAGAGGTTGCGAACGGAGAAAGGACAAAAGCCCTGAAAGGCAGGCTCACATTGGACTTTTGGAAGGATAAAAGGAATTGGGAGCCATTCAGAATGGCGCCCTGAATAATGCTAGATACCGTTGTATTCGTAATATATGGTTCCTTGTTTGGTGATTGTACCTATATCGGTAGACACCTGTCCCTCTACTGTTTCAGTAAGAAAAGGTTCGTAATATCGTGTTGCTCTAGGAATACTTGTAAAACTTATAAACACAGCCGGCAATTGCGTCATTTCACATAAAAACGCATCAAAAATATCCTCTAATTCTTTTTCACTGGCTTTTCCGTAGCAGGATAGCGCATGCGGATAATATTTGTGAATATAGACATCAGAAGATTGGAACGAAAAGCGTCCCATGCGCAATTCTGATTGTTCTTTCTTCAGACGAGCGAAGCGGTCTTTAGGACTTTCGGCGGGTGCATAAATTACATCTAACCTCTTTGTCATAGTATTGCGGAAAGCTTGGGCTTCCTGTTGTTCTTTTTCAATCTGGCTGTCATACTCTGCGCTCTTTTGTGACAATCTGGACTTCATTTCTGCCGCGCTTGATAGTTTATCCGCAATCTGCTTTTTTAGACTGGCTTTTTCACTGAATTTGAAGATACCAAATGTTGAAAGCTGCTGCCGAAGCTGATCGATTTCTTTTTCGGCCTCACGAATCCTTGCTTGAATTTCATTAAGCTCATTCGCTTTGCTCACAGTAAGCTGACGTATGCGGCGTTCTCTTTCTGCCATAGCAGTCTGTAAATACTCACTTTTTTTAGTCTCCAGAGTTTTCTTGTTTTCTTCCCACTCGGCTTGTGCTGCGGTGAGTTCCGCTTCGCTCTTTTTGAGTAAAGCTTCGTCATCTGCACTATCTACCCGCCACAGAGACATAAGATACTCTACCGTAGCTTTTTTATTCCGACTGCGGTGAGCAGCAAGAGCTTCAATTTCCAAATCTGCGGGACCGCTTTCGATATTAGGGTACTTACTTTTAATTGTATTCCAAGATATCGGGAAACCGTTGATATTTAAGGTCTGGCGTCCGGCCATACTTGCAACGCCCGTATCTATTAAAGTCTTGGTGGGTTCACCTAATGGATAGCTGAGGGAGAGACCACAATCACGGCATTTGAAAACAAATCTAGACTTATTGGAAATACCTGCAACAGCACCGCCGGCGCCAAGCACAACGGTGCCAATTGCCCCCCCTTTACATAGTCAAACTGGATACCGTTATCTTCTTGATCTGTTACGACATTAGGGCTGCCACAAGCCGCACAACGAAATAATGCCATTTGCATTCCTTCTTTCTGATATAAATAAAAAGTGCGGCAACCGAAGTCACCGCACCGAAAAACGCAACTCCGATTGTCGCCAAACAAGTTGAAATAGAACGAGAGCGTATACTCCACATACCCACTTCACGGAATTAGCGTTTTTGCTAAATTCAAAAAAAGTGAGCATCAGAAAAGGGTATAGAACCCCTATTTGGAGAACTACACTCGTTCAACAGTATTCAACTTGTTTGGCACGGTTATCATACCACATCCGCCTGCAAATATCAACGGCTATGATTTGAAGTTCGCACTTAATTTCCCTTGTTTTTGGTGTGATAGAATTAAAAACTTCTGCGGGTGCGGGAATATGCTTCTCTCACCACCTTCAAGAAACTGTCCATGCATTGTGATTTTTCTGCCCATAATCAGAGCGCATCCCTTCATCAAAAATCGGTGAAAAGGAATGCGCTCTGGTTATTTTCTTCGAAACAAAAAAGTCAAAGGTTTTCTTGCAAAAAGCGCCGGATATAAAAAGAAAACCTCCGAAACCCGAAGGTTTCAGAGGCTTTGGAGCTGCTATCCAGATTCGAACTGGAGACCTCATCCTTACCAAGGATGCGCTCTACCTGCTGAGCTATAGCAGCGTCTCGATTGACAGCTTCCATATTATATCAGCGTCAATCACTGTTGTCAACCTCTTTTTCTGTTTTTGACAAATTTTTTTCTTTCTCGCAGACGGCGCGGTCGAAAAACATGTCAATATGGCGCATTAGCAGGGGATTGGCGCGGGCTTCGTCCTCGGAAAAGAGCAGGTCTGCATGACCGTCGTGACCTGGCTCGCCCCAGAGCAGGCACTGCACGCCTTGCCCGTGCAGCGCACCGACGTGCGAGACGACAGACGCGCGGTCGAGCGGCGCGATCCAGTCGTTTACGCCGTTGACGAGCAGCAGCGCACGCGCATGCTTTGCACCGTCGATCGCCTGACGCAGCACTGCCGTGCGCCCAAAGCGCAGCGTCTGATATAAATATAGAAACGGATAGTGCAGAAAGGCCAGTCGGCCGAAGTAATGGTACACGCCCGAGATCGTCGCCTCCATCGCGCTGTTGACGCCGCCGACGCTCACGGCTGCATCAGCGCCGCTGCCGTCCAGCACGCTGCACACCGCGTAGCCGCCCATGCTGTGACCGAACAGACACAGGTGTTTGCTGCCGAACAGGTTGTTTTCGTGCAGGAAGCGCAGTGCGGCGCGCAGGTCGTCTATGGCCTGCGGAAAGCCGCGGCAAGAGCAGCCGGTGCTTTCATAGGTGCCAGTGTAATCAAAGGCAAATACGCGCTTTCCGGCGTCGAGAAAATAGCGGATCTGCGGCGCATAGTGGCATGCGCTGTTGCCCAGACCGGCTGCCACGACGACGAGGCAGTCGCCCTGTCCGAGCAGATACCCTTGCAGCTCACGTCCGTCACTTTCAAAGCGTAGGCGGCGGCATGGACGCCCGAAATCGCTGGGTGCGGCTGCGTCATAGCGGCGGAAGCAGCGCTCGTAGACCAAAATCGTGAGAAGAAAAAACAAAATCGTCATACACGCAGTATGCCCGTCCGCACGGATTTCATCCTTGCGATTTCGCGTGACTGTGCTATAATATATATAATAAGTACTCGGAGGCAGACATGGAGCTTTTTCACCCGGCGCCGGACAGGACGCTGCTTAAGGAAGAAACCTATATCGAGTCGCTTGAGGCAATCCGTGCACGTTTGCGGACCTGCCGCATCGCAGAGCAATTTACTTCCTTCGACGGCGCTAAGCTGCGCTGGGAAGGATACCTGACGGAAAACGCGCGGGCAGCCGTGGTGATCCTGCACGGATTTACGGAGTTCCCGGAGAAATATCTGGAGCTGACGTGGTATTTTCTCAACCGTGGGTATCATGTGTTCCTGCCGACGCTGCGCGGGCACGACACCGGCGAGATCATCCATGTGGAGCACTTTGATGACTATGTCCGCGATCTTCACTGTTTTATTGTGCGCATTCGAAACGAGATCAAAACGCTGCCGCTGTACCTCTACGCGCATTCTATGGGAGGCGCAGTGGGGGCGCGGTATTTGCAGGCCTATCCCGGCGAACTGCAAAAGGCGGTTTTGACTGCTCCCATGCTTTGCCCGCGGGCATCGGACCTGCCGTACCCCGTGGCGCTGTGCGGTGCGCGAGCGCTATTGCTGCGCGGTGGGCGAAAGGCGAGCAGCCTGTTTCGCGGTGGATACAATCCAAACGCGCGCGTGGAGGAGAGCAATGCGGCCAGCGAAGCGCGGTTTCGGTGGAATCTCAAGTGCCGCGCGGAGAATCCGGCCTATCGCTCGTCAGGCGCGACGAACCGATGGGTTTATGAGTCGCTTGCGCTGCGGCGCAGGGTTTTGGATCGAAGGAATTGCCGGAAGATCTGTGTGCCGGTGCTGGTATTTTCGGCGGGATTGGATACGCAGGTGCGCGGCGATGTCCAGCGGACATTTGTCTCGCGCGTGCCGTCTGCGCGGCTGGAGTGCTACCCGAACGAAAAGCACGAGCTGTTTTCCACGAAAAACGAGGTTTTAGGAGAGTATTTACAAAAAATCTTTGACTTTTTCGAGGAATGAAACGGGACACTGCGGGACCGGGTCTGCCTCACACAACAAAATGAAAGGCTCTCCGATGCTGTGCATCGGAGAGCTTTTTTGCAGGCAGCTTAGCGCTGCTTTTCTTTTTTCAGCAGGATGTTTGCGAGGATGCCGAGGATAAGTGCGACAGCGATGGGCGTGACCGTGATCTTGCCGAAGGTCAGCGACAGGCCGCCGATGCCCGTGACAAGGATCGTGCTGACCACAAAGAGGTTGTGGTTCTTGCCGAGGTCAACCTGCTGCACCATCTTCAGACCGGAGACCGCGATGAAGCCGTAGAGCGCGATGCACACGCCGCCCATGACACAGCCGGGGATGGAGTTGACGAAGGCCACGAAGGGCGTGAAGAAGCTGACAACCATGGCGCAGACGGCAGTCGTCAGGATGGTCACGACCGAGGCATTGCGGGTGATGGCGACACAGGCGACGCTTTCGCCGTAGGTGGTGTTCGGGCAGCCGCCGACGAACGCGCCGGCCATGGAGCCGATGCCGTCGCCCAGCAGCGTGCGGGACAGGCCGGGATCGACCAGCAGGTCTTTTTCAATGATGGAGGAGATGTTCTCGTGGTCGGCAATGTGCTCGGCAAAGACCACGAAGGCGACCGGAACGTAGGCCACGGCGATTGCGCCGACGTAGCCCCAGTTCAGCTCTTTCAGACCGGGCAGCGCCTTGAGGAAGACCAGATCCTTGGTGACAAGCTCATAGTTGACAAAGGTTTTGAGGGTGATGCCGTTTTCCCAGAGAACGCTCAGCTTGGAGAAGTCGAGAACCTTCAGAGCGTCCACGCCTGCGGCGTTGCCGATGGCGGTGAAAATCGCAGCGACGGCGTAGCCTGCGAGAATGCCGATGATGAAGGGAATGAGTCGCAGCATCTTCTTGCCGTAGGTGGAGCAGAGCATGGTCACGAACAGCGCAACCAGACCGCACAGGACCGTCACGAGCGGGGAGGCCAGCGCCGCGCCCTCGGCGGTTTTCACGCTGCCGGAGACAAGATCGGAAACGGCGTTGCCTGCCAGAGACAGGCCGATGATGGACACGGTCGGGCCGATGACGACGACAGGCATGAGCTTCTGAAGCCATTTGACACCCGCGATCTTCACGACGATGGCGATGACGACATAGACAAGACCGGCGAACACGGCGCCGAGAATCAGACCGACGTAGCCGAGCGACATCGACGCGCCGCCTGCGAAGGCTGCTGCCATGCTGCCGAGGAAGGCGAAGGAGCTGCCGAGGAAAACCGGACTGCGGAACTTGGTGAACAGCAGATAGACCAGCGTGCCGACGCCTGCGCCAAAGAGCGCTGCGGCCGGGCTGAGCGTGCTGCCTGTGGCTGCGTTTGTGATGACCGGAACGACCAGCGTTGCGGCCATGATTGCCAGAAGCTGCTGAATCGCAAAGATCAGCGTCTGGCCGAATTTCGGTTTGTCCTTCACTCCGTAGATCATGTTCATTGTCTTTTCTCCTCCGTGTAATGTATTTTTATTGTCCAACAATGACCGGTTTCAGCAGGCGGATTCCCCAAGTACCGTCGTACTGCGGGGTCAGCACCTGAATTTGTTCGTCCCGCGCGGTGGGGACGTTTTTTCCGACGTATTCGGGATCGATGGGAAGCTCGCGGTGGCCGCGGTCGACCATGACGGCCAGACGGATACGGGCGGGTCGACCCATGTGAATGACGGCGTCCATCGCGGCGCGCGCGGTGCGGCCGGTGTAGATGACGTCGTCCACCAGAATAACGGTCTTTCCGGCGACGGACTGCGAGAAGTGGGCCGGACGCACGTCGGGCTGCTCGGCAAGCTCGCTCAAATCGTCGCGGTAGAGCGTGATGTCCAGCGTTTCCACACTTGGACGGACGCCGCCGAACTGCTCCATCATTTCGGCAAGCTGCTCGGCCAACGGCACGCCGCGGCGCAGCACACCGGCGAGGATGATCTTTTCCGGCTCGGGATTGTTCTCCAGAATCTGATGGGCGAGGCGGCGCAGCGTGCGCTGGAAGGCCAACTCGTCCGCGATCTCGATCGTGGTCATGAAAAGCACCTCCTGAAGATAACAAAAAACCTTGTTGCAGTACAGCAACAAGGTGAGTAGACATACCAAGGCAGACGGACAGAAAAATCCCATACTTTCCCCATATTTCTGCATCCTTGTCGGTCTCTCTGTACCGCTCTTAAAGAACACGCTGTCCGAATGATAGCATGAAATCTCACGCATGTAAAGCCCTGAATGCGATTTTTGTCGATTCCTCCAAAGAAATGCCAAATTTTCACGAACCAACTGGCGAAAAGCGCAAACGCCGTATCAAATTCCATTCTTGGGAAATACTGATGCGTAGCAAGCGAACGGAGGACGAAGCATGCAAGGAAAGGTCGAGATCAGCGGCATCAACACCGCGCAGCTCAAAACGCTCAAGAACGACGAGATGGTGCGCCTGCTGCGCCTGAGCCGCGCGGGAGACGAGAATGCACGGCAGAAGCTCATCGAGGGAAATTTGAGGCTCGTGCTGTCGGTCATCCAGAAATTTCTCGGGCGTGGCGAAAGCCCGGACGACCTGTTTCAGGTCGGCTGTGTGGGATTATTAAAGGCCATTGCGAATTTTGACGTTGATCTGAATGTGAAGTTCAGCACCTACGGCGTTCCAATGATCGCGGGCGAGATCCGGCGGTATCTGCGCGATAATAGTGCGCTGCGCGTCAGCCGCAGCGTGCGCGACACGGCCTACCGTGTTTTACAGTGCCGCGAGGCCATGCTTGCCGAAAATTCAAGAGAACCGAGCTTTGCCGACATTGCCAAACGGCTGGAGCTGCCCGAGGAGACGGTCGTAAATGCGCTGGACGCAATTTCCGCGCCGGTGTCGCTCTATGATCCGGTCTATTCCGACGGCGGCGACCCCCTGACCGTCATGGATCAGGTGCGCGATACGAAAAATACGGATGAACAGTGGACGGAGCGCATCGCGCTGCGCGAGGCCATTTCCACGCTCGGTGAGCGCGAACGGCGCATTCTGGCGCTGCGGTTTTTTGACGGAAAAACGCAGATGGAGGTCGCTTCGGAGGTCGGTATTTCGCAGGCGCAGGTCTCACGTCTTGAAAAAAACGCGATCTCCAGCATCCGCAAGGCCATTTGCGTGTCATAACCGACACGCCGCACGCATACGCTCTGACGAAAGGGCGGGTGAGCGTATGGGCAAGCGGTTTTCCAGCTTGAAATGCAAGGAGGTCGTGAACATCTGCGACGGCGCGCGGCTGGGCTTTGTCTCCGACGTCGAGGTGGATCTGAAAAACGGCCGCATTGCGGCGATCGTTGTGCCGGGACCGTGCAAGTTTTTCGGCATGGTCGGGCGAAAGGACGATTTCGTCATTCCATGGCACTGCATCCAGCAGATCGGGGACGACATTATACTCATTGATGCGGAGCTGGAGAAGGTTCGGCTTCCGCGCCCGAAGAAGGACTTTTTTTGAGGCCGGAACTCCGTTTTGCCCGTAGGGCTGCGGCGGCTTAAAGAATGAAGCGCAAGAAATTCATAACTCGCCGGCCGTGTGCCGGTTTTTTTATAAATTTTTCTAATTTACTGCAAAAAAGTTCTTGAAATCCGATGAAACACAGGATATAATAGTACGGCGTGCGAAATGCATGCAAATCACAAACCGCACACGTCCGGATGTTCCGTCCCAGTGCCGGCTGACCGGTGGACGGGAGAGATGAACGGCGTGGAGGTAAAAACGAAAAGGAGAACACACAAATGGCAATCGTATCCATGAAAAGCCTGCTCGAAGCTGGTGTCCATTTCGGCCATCAGACCAGACGCTGGAACCCGAAAATGGCTCCCTACATCTACACGGAGCGCAATGGTATTTATATCATTGACCTGCAGAAGACCGTAAAGAAGATCGAGGAAGCCTACAACTTCGTCCGTGATCTCGCGGCCAACGGCGAGAACATCCTGTTCGTCGGCACCAAGAAGCAGGCACAGGACGCTATCAAGGAAGAAGCGGAAAGAGTCGATCAGTACTATGTCAACGCCCGCTGGCTCGGCGGCATGCTGACCAACTTCAAGACCATGCGCACCCGTATCGACCGTCTTGCTCAGCTGCGCAAGATGCAGGAGGACGGCACCTTCGCAATGCTTCCCAAGAAGGAAGTCATCAAGCTCGAAGGCGAGATCGCCAAGCTCGAGAAGTACCTCGGCGGCGTCAAGAAGATGAAGAAGCTCCCCGGCGCTCTGTTCATCGTTGACCCGCGCAAGGAGCGCAACGCCATCGCTGAGGCTCGCAAGCTGCACATCCCCATTGTTGCCATCGTCGATACCAACTGCGATCCCGACGAGATCGACTATGTCATCCCCGGCAACGACGACGCCATCCGCGCCATCCGCCTGATCGTGGCTACCATGGCCAACGCCGTTCAGGAAGGCCGTCAGGGCGAGGCGAACACCGAGGCTCCCGCCGAAGCACCCGCAGAGGCTGCTGAAGCCCCCGTCGAGGAATAATTTGCAATCGATAAATGCCCGCCTTTCGCGGGCATTATCAGAATACAGGAGGAAATAAATATGGCATTTACTGCTGCTGATGTTAAGAAACTGCGTGAAATGACCAATGTCGGCATGATGGACTGCAAGAAGGCGCTCACCGAGTCCGACGGCGATATGGACAAGGCAGTCGAATGGCTGCGCGAAAAGGGCCTTGCCAAGGCTGCCAAGAAGGCTGACCGCATTGCTGCCGAGGGTATGGCTTATGCCACCGTGTGCGACAAGTGCGGCGTTGCCGCCATGGTCGAGGTCAACTGCGAGACCGACTTCTGCGCGAAGTCCGCTCCCTTTGTTGAGTTCGTCAAGGAAATCTGCCAGGTTGTGCTGGAGAACAACCCCGCCGATGTCGATGCGCTCAAGGAGTGCAAGTATCCCGGCACCGAGCTGAAGGTTTCCGAGGTTCTGCCCGAGAAGGTTATGTCCATCGGCGAGAACCTGCAGATCCGCCGCTTTGTCCGCTTTGACAAGAACACCTCCGTGGCCTATGTCCATGCGGGCGGCAAGATCGCCGTTCTGGTCAATCTGGCTGTCGAGGGCGGCATTGATGCTACCACCATCGGCAAGGACATCGCCATGCAGATCGCTGCACTGAACCCCCGCTTCTGGGACAAGAGCCTTGTTACCGAGGATGTTGTCGAGGAGGAGAAGAAGATCGCTCTGGCTCTGATGGACAATGACCCCAAGATGGCTTCCAAGCCCCAGCAGGTCAAGGAAAAGATCGCTGCCGGCAAGATCAACAAATTCTACGAAGAAAACTGCCTCATGCAGCAGGCCTTCGTCAAGGACGGCTCCATGACCGTCGAGCAGTATGTCAATTCCGCTGCCAAGGCTCTTGGCGGCTCCGTCAAGTTCGTTGACGCCGTTCGCTTCGAAAAGGGCGAGGGCATCGAGAAGAAGCAGGAAGACTTCGCCGCCGAGGTCGCTGCGCAGATGAACATGGGCAAGTAATTTTCCATAATCGCAAAATTTCAGCGCCGAGCTTTTGCTCGGCGCTGTTTTTATCATTTAATCCAGATTCAGGCGCTTGCGCAGGATCGCCTCGGAGACGAAGAAGTAGACGCAGCCAATCGCGGCATTGATCAGCAACAGGCCGCCGAAGAAAACGCACATCGTGCCGTTGAAGCTCAGTCCGGTGAACCAGGTGCAAAGGGCGTCCATGAAGGGAAGCTCCGGTCCGGTCGTGACCGATACCATCGAGATCACGGCAGTAACCTGCATCAGAAT
Source organism: uncultured Oscillospiraceae bacterium (assembly GCA_934667815.1). Lineage (GTDB taxonomy): Bacteria > Bacillota > Clostridia > Oscillospirales > Oscillospiraceae > JAZOXB01. Next base: position 25,661 of record CAKUMO010000015.1, on the reverse strand, counting down.
ACCGATCAGATAATAGAACAGGATCGACAGGAAAATGCGCGCACGGCGGAACAGGTGACCAAGGCAGGAGACGAAGTACACCCGCAGGATCATGTTCGCCAGAGTGGCCAGTACGGTCAGTGCAGCCAGAAGGAGAGTCCAGCCGTTGATCGGGTGTAACCCGAAGAACTCCTTGAAGTTGAACATCGTGCTCCAGACGTCGTTTGTCGTGCCCGAGAGAATCAATGCAGAGCCAAAGTAGGCGAAAATGCAGGTCGGGATAAGCGTGAGCATTGCAGCAATGAGCTTGGAGACGAGAAGCTGCCAAGGCTTGACAGGAAGCGTGAACATCAGGTAGCCTTCGCGCCGCAGCAGTCCCGAATAGAAGCGAATGACGCAGATGATAAAGCACAGGACGACCACGGCCGCCATGGAAAAGAGCATCAGCACGGTCAACAGCGCGACGAGGAACTTACCAAGGAAATTATCGACCTCGAGACCGAGCAGTAGACGCTGCAAGCCTGCGACTGCGAGCATGGCCGGCCAGATGAACAGGAAGATTTTGATGTTGGCGCGCAGATCGTATTTCAAAAGTTTACTCAGCATGCCACATACCTCCATAGGGAATGGTGCGGAAGATCTCACGGAACACCTCGTCCACGGATTTTCCTTCGACCTCACGGATGTGATCGACCGAGTCGTGACGCACGACCAGTCCGCCGCGCAGGAAGATGGCTTCGTCGAGCACTGGCTCGATGTCGGCAATCAGGTGCGTGGAGAGAAGAATGGTACTCTCGGGCGAGTAATTCGTAAGGATCGTCTGCAAGATGAAGTCACGCGCCGCAGGATCGACACCTGCGATCGGTTCGTCCAGCAGATAGAGCTTCGCGTCGCGGCTCATCGCAAGAATGAGCTGGAGCTTTTCCTGCGTGCCCTTGGACATGCTCTTGATGGCGGCGCGCTCACCGATGCCCAGCGCACTGCACATCGCCTCGGCGCGATCGCGCCGGAAGTCGGCGTAAAAGTCTGCGAACAGGTCGATCAGGTCGATGGTTTTCATCCAGTTTGCGTAAAACATCCGGTCGGGCAGATAGCTGACCACGGACTTGCTCTTTGGGCCGATTGGGAAGCCGGCAATCTGCACGGTACCTTCCGTCGGGCGGAGCAGACCGGTCAGAATCTTGATGAGCGTCGTTTTTCCGGAGCCATTCGGGCCGAGCAGGCCGATGATGCGGCCAGAGCTCAGGCGCAGATCGACATGGTCCAGCGCCGTCAGCGTGCCGAACCGCTTGGTCAGGCCGCTGCAAACAACAAGGTCATTCATGGGTTTCCTCCTTTGACAATAATTCTTTGATTTCCTGCTCGGTGTAGCCGAGCAGCTTCATTTTTTCGCGAAACAGTGCGAGTTCTTTCTGTGCAAGGGCATCGCGCTTTGCGTGCAGCAGCGCGGTGTCCTGCGTGACATAGCGGCCGGTGTTGCGCTGAGAGGTCAAAAGACCTTCGTCCTCCATTGCTGCCAACGTGCGCTGCATGGTGTTCGGGTTGACGCCTGCTTCGGCTGCAAGATCGCGGACGGACGGAATGCGTTCGCCGGGCGGATACTCGCCGGAGACCACGCGCTGGGTCAGAATTTCCATGAGCTGCAACCAAATCTGTCGGTCTGCGTCCAGTTTCCAGCTCATTTGCTCACCTCCATGAACTAGTGTGCTAATATACTAATACATAGGTACATGTTTGTCAAGAGGTTTTCTCAATTTTAAATAAAAAAACGGCCGATGTTCTCACATCGGTCGTTTTTTGTCATTGTTCGAGGTTCTGATGCTGGGCAATGTGCTCCATGGAGGCAGCAGGGCGAAGGAGAAGCGCCAACGCGAACATGGCGTCTTCGGCGGTCACGGCGTCCTTTGGCGCCAGATACACTACGCCGCCGCCGGAGGTGCTGGCAAGAAGTCCGGCAGCGACCGCCCAGCCCATAGCATCCTCGGCCCCGGGGCTGAGGCTTGCCGCGTCAGGATAGACGCTCAGATCGGCCTTTATGCCGGAAATTGAGGCAAAGCGCGAGGCAAAACGGTAGAGGATCACAGCAAGCTGTTCGCGCGTGACGCTGACATCCGGGTCGAAGGCAGTGTCTTTATCAAAGAAGCCCATTTTTTGTGCCCATGCGGCTGCGCCGGAATACCACTGTGCGTTTGCGTCGGTGGAGGTCGTCTCAGGCTGACCGGCCGAACGCCACAGGAGTGTCGCCAGTGCCGCGCGATTCAACGACAATGCGGGATCAGTTTGAGAAGCGGGGGCACCGAGTTTGCGGTCAAGGGAAAGAAGATCTAAGCCGCGCTGCACCCACAGGGGCTTTTCCTGCGCGGTCAGCCAAACCGTACCGGGCTGGCTTGCGGGCAGAACGGTGAAGCCGTACTCGGCCTGTTCAGATTCCCCGTATTCATTTGTACCGCTGAGGACGGCCTCGTAGCTTCCCGCGCGGTCGAGACGCAGCGCAAAGGCGAGGGAAGTGCTCAAGTTGCGGGTGAACAGCTCCTCACCGTCAACGGATATGGTCAGGTGATAGGACTCGTTGTCCTCGATTTCGTTCCAGCGAAGATTGACCGTTTCGTACTGGCGATAGACGTTCTGCGTATTCTGAAACCCGGGGTCGGTGGGCGGGAACCCCTCGACTGCAGCGTAGGGCGCAACAGATACATAGGTCAGGAGGCTTGCCAGGTAGGAGCGAGAGACCACAACATCCCAGCGGATGCCGCAGTGCTTGTCCATGTTGCAGTCGGTGTATGTAACCGTGGTGTCGGTCACGGCGGTGACGAACAGGGAATGCCGGTCGCCATTGATGCGAACGACATCGCCCGGCTTCAGATCTGCAAGGCTATATGCTTTCGGCCAGGTTTTCACGGAGGTGCCGTAGTAGTCATAGCCGAGCTTATAGGAATAGCCCATGCACTGGATGGCGTTGTCAAAGGAGTTGCAGCCGCAGCCGCCGTAGTAATCGCAGTTGCCGTGCAAATGCCCGCAGGGCGTTGTGGAATACCCGTTGGGATTGTTGTAGCCGCTGTGATGGTTCCAGTATGTTCCGTTGGGGAATTTCTCGCGCAGGTCGGAGAGAGACACGCGCAGGTGTGCAGCCTCGGCTTGCGGGATGGGCAGCAGCGTCGCGAGGAATAGCAGAGTAAGAAGCAGACACATGATGCGCCGTTTCATACGCAGGACCGTCCTTTGATGGTTTACAATGTTGAAACAACTGTCATCAATGTTACCACATATGTGGAAATTTTGCAACACTTTCTGTAAAAAATGCCGCCCGAAAGACACCTTCGAGCGGCAGTATGTTACTATTTAACGGGGTTTTTGCGGTAGAACGGCGCGGCCAGCAGCATAAACACCACGAAAACGATCAGATACCACACGACGCCCATGCCATGCGCGAAGATTGCGGCGACGATCATAAAGATGCAGCTCAGAATCGACAGCGTCGGCATGACGAAGCGCTTGAAGGGGTGCAGATTCTTTTCGGTAATCATCATGCGCAGGAAGATCGGCAGATATACAGCATAGATCGTGATGATGGGCAGCTCGGAGGAGTCGAAGGCAATAACGCCGAACCATGGCTGATCGACGAGGTTTGCACCATAGAAGAACACCAGCCAGAATGCGCACATGAGCAGTCCGACGATTGCAGAGTTGGCAGGTATGTTCGTATAACGGCTGACCTCCGCAAAAGCCCTGGGCTTCGGGCCTTGACCGCGCACTGCGACGGCGTACATGCCGCGCGTGGAGGCAAGCATCAGGCCGTTGAGCGTGCCGAGGCAGGAGATAACGACCAGCACAAACAGACCCACGCCTGCCGCCTTGCCGAAGATCGTCTCAAAGGCAAGCTTTGCACCGGCTTCGCCGCTCTCCATCACGGCGGAGTTGCTCGCGCCGCCGGCAAGACCAATATAATAAAGAATATAGACAACGGCGATGATGAGCGTGCCGAGCACGAGCGCGATGGGAAGATTGCGTTTCGCGTTTTTCAGCTCGGCGTTGATGCTTGTGGCGATGATCCAGCCCTCATAGGCGAAGGCTGTGGCCACCACGGCGGTGAACAGTGCCATGCCGCGCCCACCGGAGACCTCGCGGACAACGGTAGTAAAATTCTCCGAGATTGTGCCATTGGCTAGGCCGACAATGCCGCCGACAATCGCCATCAGAAGCAGGGGAACGAGCTTGATCATGGTCGTCGAGACCTGAAATTTGCCCGCCAAAACGGGTGAAAGCGCGTTGACGGCATAGCTTGCGATGAGAAAGAAGCAGGCAATGACCATGACCGAGCCGCCCGTGATGTCAAAGCCAAGGATAACGCCCAGATACCGCGCCGAGACCCATGCGAGCACAGAGGTCATTGACGGATAATAGACAAATGTGGAGAACCATGCGACGTAATAGGCGTAGCGGCTGCCGACAGTGGCCTCGGCATAATCCACAAGCCCGTTGACGTTGCGGTACTGGTTTGCCATGACGGAAAAGGTGTAGGCGCAGATAATCATGATGATTCCGCCGAGGGCCCATGCAAGAATCCCCAGCGGAAGATCGCCGCCCGTCGCCGTGAGAACCTTCTCGGCCTTGAAGAATACGCCGCTTCCGATTACGATGCCGACCACCATTGCAATGGCCGTAAGCAATCCGTATTTTTCTTTCAACTGATTGTTCATGCTATCCCTCATTTCTGGTAAATAATTATTCAGATTTTATAACATCAAACTTCAAAAATCAATATTTTTCTGTAAGTTCATCCAAAATTGCGCAATTTATATGATTCTAAACATCTGTTAAGCCGGAGAATCCGACACAATGACGAGAAAAAAGGGTACGGAATTTGTCCGCACCCTAAAAACATAAGTATTATTCAGGAAAACAAAAGCAGTGAAAACCACGTTACAACATTGCTGCCGTATTGATATTCAATGCCGTATTTCTCGGCAAGTGCGGTCACGACGATGCCGTGGCTCTCTACGCAGGGGAACATTTTGTCCGGGTGGCGGCAGGGCGCGTTCGGGTAGGCGCACTCCGCGCAGATTGCGCAGGATTCGCTGGAAAGCCCCAACACGTCAACACCTTCGGCGCGCAGGAGATCTGCGACCTGATGCGTCACCGCCTCGTGCGCCGGACGTGTGGCAAGCGTTTGCTCCATGTCAGAAATATCCTCGACTTCGGTGAGCGTGGAAATAAGCAGACCATGCGGATGCGCAAGGCAGCGTGCGCGGCACTCGTCCACCGTACCGACGCCCGGCGGGCAGGCCCAGCTTTTTCCGTAGCGCGGGCATTCCGTGCGGCAGACCGTGCGGATGCGCTCGGAAAATTCCAGCTCCGTCGCCTCAAAAAAGGCGTACTGCGCGATGGGCAGCGCGGCCAGCTTTTCTTCAAAGGCTTCGCGGTTCATGCTTTTCCCTCCGCTTTCAGATAGAGCATGTCATAAGCCACGGGCGTGCAGAACAGACGGCGGATTTCGCTTGCATCCTCGGTCTGCCCCAGAATCCACATGAGCTTGGCCAGCGCGGCCTCTGTGGTCATGTCGTATGCCTCGAGCAGATGCAGATCGTTCTTCAGGTGGAAGCCGACGTCGTACACGGACAGATTGCTGCCCTCGTTCTGCACCTGTGTGGTCATGACGATGGTCTTTTTGCCGCTTTCAATGGCGCTGCGCAGCACGTCGAAGTAGCCCGAGCCCTGATACGACGGCAGACCGCCCACGCCGTAGCTCTCAATGATGACGGCATCATTGTGGTCAATGAGATAGGACAGCAGACCGCAGTCTGTGCCGGGAGTCATTTTGAGCAGACCTACGCGCTCGTTGAGTCGGTCGTAAAACAGCGGACGAACTAAGGCGTTTGGATGGATATATTCCATCAAAAAGCCGTTTTGCAGCACGGCAAGCACCGGATAGTTGATGCTGGAAAAGGCTTGCAGGCTTGTCGTGCGGGTCTTTCTTGCCCGCGTGCCGAGAATAACGCGGCCGTTGAACACGATCATCACGCCGCACAGATCGGACACCGCGCAGCGGAAGGCGTCGGCCAGATTGGCTTTGGAGTCCGTGTTTTCAAACAGAATGGGCTTCTGCGCACCCGTGAGGATGATGGGCTTGGGGGAGCCTTGAATGAGATAGGACAGCGCCGCGGCGGTGTAGGCCATAGTGTCCGTGCCGTGGGCGATGACAAAGCCGTCGAAGTCGTCGTAGCTTTCGCGGATGGCCTGTGCGATGGTCAGCCAGTGCGCGGGCGTAATATTGGTCGAGTCGATGGAAAAAAGCTGGCGGCAGGTGACGCGGCAAAGGGAAGAAATCTCCGGTACCTTTTCCACAAGCTCCTGCGTGGTCAGGACGGGGATCAGCCCGCTTTGGGTCATGCCGGAGGCGATGGTGCCGCCGGTGCCGAGCATTAGGACTTTTTTCATAGCGCACCTCTCAGGTTTGTTATCCATATTATAACACGTTTTTGCGCAAACGGCAACGGAAACAGTTGACAACTGCCGGAATTGGCAATAATATAGAAAAAGATTGGAGATGAATGCGATGCTATCGGTGGTAATCCCGGCATACAACGAGCAGGAGACCGTTGCAGCAGCAGCGGAGGAGATCAGCCGTGTGCTCTGTGAGGCGCAGATCTCGCATGAGCTGGTGTTTGTGGACGACGGCTCGAAAGACGGCACATGGCAGACGATCTGCACGCAGGCCGTGCGGCTGCCGCGCGTGCGCGGCGTGCGGTTTTCAAGAAATTTCGGCAAGGAGGCTGCGATCTTCGCGGGTCTCGGACAAGCTAAGGGCGACTGCGTGGCCGTGATCGACTGCGATTTGCAGCATCCGCCGGAGAAGCTGGTCGAGATGTACCGGCTTTGGGAGGGCGGCGCGGAGGTGGTCGAGGGCGTTAAGACCGACCGTGGCCGCGAGAGTGCGCTGCACCGCGGCTTTGCAAAGCTGTTTTATAAGATCATCAGCCGCGCCACGCGCATCGATATGTCCCGCGCGTCGGATTTCAAGCTGCTCGACCGTAAAGCCGTGAACGTGCTTTTGACCATGCGCGAAAAGCGGGCGTTTTTCCGTGCGCTGTCGTCGTGGGTTGGCTTTTCCACGGCGCAGGTGGAATATGAGGTGCGTGAGCGCTTTGCCGGACAGTCGAAGTGGTCGACGCGCGCGCTCGTGCGCTACGCCCTGACGAATATTACGTCTTTTACAGCGTTCCCCCTGCATCTGGTGACGATCTTCGGCGTGATCACGCTGCTGGTGTCCGTCGTGCTGGGCGTTATCGCGCTGGTGCAGAAGATCATGGGCACGGCACTGGGCGGCTTTACGACGGTTATCATCCTGCTGCTCTTCCTCGGCAGCCTGATTATGATCAGCCTTGGCATCATCGGCTATTATGTTGGCAATATCTATGAGGAAATTCAGGACAGGCCGCGTTATATCATCGCGGAGCATTGCGGGGATGAGCTGGATGAAGGAAAATAAAAAGCTCGTGAGCGAGATCGTCAAGGACATCCGCCATGATATGTCCGACGAGGAAATCCTTACGCTGCTTGCCAGCAGCCGTGTGGCGGAGAACACGGAGAAGGAGTCCCGCAAAATGTACACGCTTGGTCAGCGTGCGGCGGATAAGATCGCAAAATTTGCAGGAAGCTGGGCGTTTATCTTCTCGTTTACCGGCGTGCTTGTCGGTTGGATGGCTTTGAACGCGCTGCTTGCAGCAAAAGCATTCGATCCGTATCCCTTTATCCTGCTGAACCTGGTGCTCTCCTGCGTCGCGGCAATTCAGGCACCGCTTATTATGATGAGCCAGAACCGTCAGGAGGAAAAGGATCGCCGCCGCGCGGAAAACGACTACAAGGTCAATCTGAAAACAGAGATCATGATCGAGGATCTCTATTCTAAGGTAAACCGCATTCTGGCGCAGCAGGAGCTTCTGATGAAGCGGGAACAGGAGAGAGAAGCGAAAGAACATGAAAAAGACTGAGGAAAAGACGAATGCCGTGCGGCTCCTGACACAGAAAAAGCTGCGCTTTCGGACGCACGACTATACCGAATCTAGCGCGGTCAGCGCCGTGGAGGTCGCGCAGGTGCTCGGACAGGAACCGCAGAGAATGTTCAAGACGCTCGTCACCGAGGGACGCTCGGGTGCGCATTATGTCTTTCTGGTCCCGGCTCCGGCCGAGCTGAACCTGAAAAAGGGTGCAGCCGTCGTGGGAGAAAAGAGCATCGCCATGCTGAAATCCAAGGACCTGCTGCCTCTGACGGGCTATATCCACGGTGGGTGCTCGCCCGTCGGAATGAAAAAGCTCTTTCCGACGGTGATCGACAAAAGCGCCGCGCAATTTGATACGATCCTGTTCAGCGGCGGTCGCATCGGCTTGCAGGTCGAGACCGGTCTGGACGAGCTGGCAAAGGTCATCCCGTTCCGGCTGGAGGATATTACGGAATAGAATAAATGAACACCGGCTCGGATGAATTGCATCCGAGCCAGTGCAGACTGTCGAAAAAACGATCCAACCGAAAGTTTCGGAGGGAAGGAAAGAGTGAAAGGGAACCGTCAGGGTTCCCTTTCGCGTTCAATAACCCGCCGCAGCGGCCAAAATTGCAAAATAATAATCAGAAATACAAATTCAGATTTTGCAATTTTGCAGGCAGCTTGTCAAAAAAGTCCCTTTGGACTTTTTTGACAAGCTGCATTGGCTCGGATGAATTGCATCCGAGCCGGTGTTCTATTGCTTTTGCCAGTCTGCGGGGTAGGTGACATAGAGAAAGCGGGCGTGCGTGGGCGTGCAGAAGCGAATGTCGCTGCCGCGCGGGATATACACGCCTTCGCCCGTGCGTGCCGTGACCTCGCGGCCGTCCATGCGGATGGTCAGTTCACCGTCAAGCAAATAATCGATCTCGTCGTAGCCGAGGTGCCACGCAAAGTCACAGCGCTCCATTGTCATCAGGCCAAGGCCGAGACGCGGTGAGTCGGAAAGTGTGAGAAGATCGTGCGTGTAGACGCGATCAGAGGGATTGCCGGTGTCCAAGCGGTCGGATTCCGTCATGCGGTATTCCGGTGTGAAATGCTTCACGGGACTGAGCTTTTCCGCCAGAACCTGACGGATCAGCGCCTCAAGCTGCGTTTTGTCCATGCTTTTTCCCCTTTGTCAGAAGTAATGCGGCCAGAACCGCCGTAATGCCGCCGACGAGCTTGCCTACGATGACGGGCACAAGCAGCTTCGGCGCGTAGCCGGCCGTGAAGCCCAGATGGTCGCCGAAAACGAAGGCCGCCGAGACGGCAAAGGCCACGTTCACGATTTTGCCGCGCGCGTCCATGTCCTTCATCATGCCAAACATGGGAATGGAGTTTGCAAGGCTTGCAAGAAGTCCTGCGGCGGCGACGTCGTTGATGCCAAGAAGCCCACCGAGCTTCAGAAGCGGCTTTTTCAGAAGCTTTGTCAGAGCAAAGACCAGTGGGAATGCGCCCGCCAGTACGAAGGCGATGCCTGCGACGACCTCAATGCCCTCGGAGACCGGCGCCATGCCGGGAATCAGAACGACCCCCGTCAGCTCCTGAAAGACGGAGGCTGCCAGCCCGACCGTGATGACTGCGAGGATGAGTTTACCGAAAATGATAAACCCGCGGATCATACCCCGCTCGAAGCGCCAGAGGCCAAGCGCGACGAGCAGCGCAAAGAGGACGATGGGAACAAGATTGCGCAGCAGCATTCCGATTGGGAAGCCGGCCGTCAGTCCGCCGGCCAGTGCACCGACGGGAATGGTCACAAGACCCGCGAGCACGCCCTTGGCCAGTGCGGGACGGTCGCTCACCTGAAGAATGCCCAGAGCGACCGGAATGGTGAAAACGACCGTTGCACCCAGCATGGAGCCAACGATCAGGCCGCCGAACTGCCCCGCCTCGGGCGTGAGGGCAAGCTCAGCCGCCAGCGGCGCGCCGCCCATGTCGTTGGCAAGAATCGTGCCCGCGAACATCGCCGGGTCCGCGCCGAGCAGACCGTAAACCGGCACGAGAACGGGCTTTAACAGCCGCGCGAGCACCGGCGCTAGGGTCAGAATGCCCAGCATGGACAGCGCCAGCGAGCCGAGCGTCAGAATGCCTTCTTCAAACTGTTTGCCCAGTCCGAAGTGTCCACCGGTGATGCGGTCGAGCGCACCGAGCAAGGCAAAAATGGCCATCAGCCAGAGAATCAGGGCGTCAACGGACATGGTTTTCCCTCATTTCATCCAAAATCGCAATAATTGCCGCGTCAACGGGAACACTTTCCTGACCCAGCCGCGCCGCCGTCCCGAAGGCGAGAATGACGCGGTCGCCCTCGCCTGCACCGACGAGATCGGCGGCGATGTAGCGCTTGCCCTCGGCCTGTACGGTCAAAAGAATCTGTCCCGTGAGCGCGGGACATTTTTTTGTCGCCCAGACGGAGCCGGTCACGGTACCGGCGATCATGCGCGTCCCTCCAGAATGTCGCGTGCAAGCGGCGTCATGCGGCAATCGGCGCTTGGCACGCGTCCTGCGGCCAGCAGCTTGCGCATTTCCGCCGCCGTCAGCAGCGGGCTGGCTGCGCTGGACAGAAACTGCACGCCGAGCTGCCGAAGCTGCCGCTCTGCGGCGAGCAGTCTGCTCCACAGTGCACGGTTGGCAGTACGGGCGTGGCGGCGGTAGTCGAGGCCGTCCTCCCAGAGATAGACGGGCTTGCCAAGCAGCAGTGCTTCGGCGCTGGCCTCGTCCGGAAACTGCAAAAGCTGCGCTGCCGACAGCGACCCGATCATTACGGCGTCGAACGCGCCGGAAAGGACATAGCTCCAGCCCAGATCCGCGTCCGGCCGTCTGCCGAGCAGCAGTGCGCTGCGCTGCGGAGCCGCGCGGCGCAGAACCTCGGCGGCGACCTGTTCGATCAGATCTTCCTTCATGGCGCGAGCATCCCCAGGTCGCCCTTGACAAAGCCGCAGGCGTTGGCCTCGTCGTAGTCCAGATGAGCGAAGGTGCGGAAGTCCGGGCTGACGCGCACGATGACATCGTCAAAAGTCAGCGGCCGCGCGGTAAACACGCGCAGACGCACCGCCTGACCGTCGGCTACACCGCGCTGCGCTGCATCCTGCGGGGTCATGTGAATGTGCCGCTGTGCGACGATTACGCCGGTGGAAAGCTGCAGGCGTGCATTGCCCGCTTCGAGCGTGATGCCCGGCGTGCCGTCCGTGTGCCCGCTCAGGCGAACGGGCGCTTTTACTCCGAGAGCGACGCAGTCCGTCAATGACAGCTCTACCTGACATTCCTTGCGCTCCGGACCAAGCACGGCGACGTTTTCAAACCGTCCGCGCGGCGTGACGAGGCTTACGCGCTCATTGCAGACAAACTGCCCCGGCTGCGAAAGCGGACGCTTTTCCGTCAGGCCGTGCCCGAACAGGGTAAACGCCGCCTCGCGCGTCAGGTGAACATGGCGGCCGGAGGCCTCCAGCTCAATGAAAAGACGCTGCATGAGTGCCTGCACGATGCGCTGCGAGTCCATGATACTTCCTCCTTCAGTGCTGTCCGGCCTTCAGACGGATCATCAGAATCCAGCAGAGGCTTGACAACCGATTGAGCGCAAGGATCATGTCCTCACGCGTGACCGCGCCATCGGGATCCGAAAAGGCACGGTAGCAGCTCAACTCGGTGCGGCGTACCAGCGTGCGCACGCGGTTGAGCTGCAAGAGTGTTTCACCGTCGGTGTACGACGGCATAAAATGCGGCTGGCCATAGTACTTTTCCGGATGATGGCTGTGTTCGCGCAGCGCATCTGCGTCCAGACCGCAGAGCTTGAGGCTGCGCACCGGTTCGCTCAGCACGTCCGCGCGGATGAGATTGCGGACAAAATCCAGAATTTCCTGTAAATCCGCGACGGTCTGTGTGTGCCTTTCGCGCTCCGCCGTCTTTTGACACAGCAGGATCTCGGCCTCGAGCGCGTCGATCATGCCGCGGAACGCGATGCGCGGGTGACTCTTAAACACCAGCACGTTGCCATGCAGATGCGTCATGTGCTCCGGCTTTTCCGTGAGCGTGGCGCCAAAGAGCGTTGTATAGGTCTTAGGCGCGTCCTGCGGCGTCAGAATGCGGATGTTCTCGCTGCGCAGCCAGTCCCGCGCCGAGGGCGTGAGACGGTCACCCTCGGGAAGATAATATACGCGCGCACCGTCCTTGACACGGACTGCGGCGCGGACAGCCTCCTCCGTGTGCAGCATCAGCCCTCAGTCCGGGCGCCCTCGCGCCCCTTGGGAAGAATGACGTCCACCTCGGTGTGCGGGCGGGGAATGACGTGTACGGAGATCAGCTCGCCGACCTTTTCCGCGGCGGCGGCGCCTGCGTCTGTTGCGGCCTTGACTGCGCCGACGTCGCCGCGCACCATGACGGTCACAAGGCCGCCGCCAACCTGCTCCTTACCGACGAGCTGGACGTTTGCCGCCTTGACCATTGCGTCCGCAGCTTCGATCGCGGCGACGAGGCCGCGCGTTTCCACCATGCCGAGAGCGTTTGTATTGACCATGATTGTTTCCTCCGATTACAGTAATTTTTGCAGAATTTTTTCCGTCAGCGCGTCGATCAGCGCCTGATCCGGTGCGGATTCGGTCTTAGTTTGCCCGCTTTTCCCGATTTCACGCACGCCCCACGCCACGCGGCGGAGATTGATGAGATCCAGAGGGCCGATGTTGTTGGACGACGAACTGCCGCCCACCGCGCCGCAGCCCAGCGTGAGCGCGGGGAACAGATTCGTGCTTGCGCCGATGCCGCCGAGAGAAGCGGGTGTGTTGACCAGAAAGCGCGAGACGGGAACCTCAAGCGCAAAACGCCGAATGACGGCTTCGTCCGTGGCGTGGATGACAAAGGTGTGTCCTGCACCCTCGCCGTAGAGAACCTCACAGACACGCTTGAGGATTGTGTGCTCGTCTTCTTCGATGAAGAAGGCGAGAATCGGGCAGAGCTTTTCGCGCGAATAGGGGCGCGTCGGCCCGGCCTCGGTCTCGCGTGCGATGAGCACGGGCGTATTTTCCGGCACGCCGGAAAGTCCGGCCATTGTGGCAATCTCGTGCGCGGTTCTGCCGACGACCTTGGGGTTCATCGTACCGTTTGGGCGCAGCAGGAGCTTTGCGATTTTGGCGGCTTCTTCGGTGTTCAGGAAATAGCAGCCACGCTGCTTGAATTCCTCCCGCACACGGTCGGCGCAGCACCTTTCGAGGATCACGCTCTGCTCCGAGGCGCAGACCGTTCCGTTGTCAAAGGTTTTCGAGCGGATGATGTCGGAAACGGCCTTGGGAATGTCCGCCGACTTGTGGATATAAGCCGGGCCGTTGCCCGCGCCCACGCCAATGGCGGGTTTACCGGAGGAATAGGCCGCATGGACCATTGCGCCGCCGCCCGTTGCGAGGATGAGCTTTGTTTCTTCGTGGTGCATCAGTTCGTTTACGGCATCCATGGTCGGCGTGGGGATGCAGGAAATCGCGCTCTTTGGACAGCCTGCTGCCTCTGCGGCTTCTGCCGCCAATGCCGCCGCTGCGCCGGTACACTTGACCGCGTTCGGGTGCGGGGAAAAGACGATGGCACTGCCCGCCTTGATCGAGATCAGGGACTTGTACAGGACGGTCGAGGTCGGGTTCGTCGAGGGAACGATGCCTGCAATCACACCTACCGGCACGCCCACGTCCCAGACGCGGCGCTCTCTGTCCTCGCGCAGAATGCCGACGGTTTTCATGCCGCTGACGGCTTCAAACACACGGCGCGAGGCAAAGAGATTTTTGGTCGTTTTATCCGGTACGTTGCCGAAGCCGGTTTCTTCGCAGGCCATGCGTGCGAGATTCTCTGCGTTTTTCTCACCGGCCTCGGCAATTGCCGCGACGATGCGGTCGATTTTTGTCTGGTCAAAATGCTTCAGCTCCTCCGCTGCCTGCGCAGCGCGCTCGATCAAGCGGCGCGTCTGCTGACGCGAGAGAAGGTCGCGGTCAAGCTCCATAATTCCATCCTCCCAATTCGATCGGTTTCTCTGCGACGGCGCAGACCGCCGCGGCAAAGGCGTCGCAGGCTGCCTTGCACGCCGACTGCGTGCCCGTGAGCAGCGCACCGGCAAAATTCGTCTCGCTCGGCGGTGCGAAAAATTCCGCAAGCTCCACATCCGAGACCTTTAATGCCGCGTCCAGCGCCAGCACGGCCTCGACCGGCGGCGCGATGAGATAGGCCAGCGCCTGTCCGATGGGAACGTGTGCGACGGAGGCAAGATAGCTGCCGCAGCTTGCCACGCAGTGCGCCAGATACACCACGCCGCCCGCCTCGTCTGCGCTGCGAAAGCCGACGCTGCCGGAAAGAAACGCCTGCGCACTGCGCAGTGCGCTCAGAATGTCTGAGGGATTCTCACCGCCAAGAATGCCGATGACCTCGCCCGCCAGACGCGTGGTGGCGTTGGCTGCACCGGCATAGAGACTGCGCGCGTAGACAACATCCACGTTTGCAGCCTTGGTTGCCTCGTCAAGGGCGAGGTAGGTCGCATCGTCGCTGTCGGCGGAGATCAGGCCAAGCGCCCGATGCCGTGCGTCCAGTCCCAGTGCGCTGCGCAGCGCGGGAGAGACGTTGGCGATCATGCGCAGCGAGAGAATTTTGACCGGAATTTGTTCGCCCTTCATGAATTGCCCTCCTGCACAAGATCAATGCCGGAGGCCTTTTGCCGTAAAATGCGGACAATGAGCGCGGCGATGTGCGCACCCGCCTCGACGGCAGGAACCCCCTGCCGGTGAATGTTCGAGACGACCGTGCGCTTGGATTCCGAGATTCCGCGGTGCGGCTTGTAGGTGAGGTAGGCGGACATGGATTCGTTCGTCACCAGCCCCGGGCGCTCGCCCACGAGCAGGCACACCAGCTCGCAGCCAGTCAGGTCTCCGATGTGGTCGCCCGCGCCGACGCGGCAGAACTGGATGAACAGCGACGGACCGACCTCAATCCCGTTGGCCTTCAGACCCTGACGGATAGAGGCGGCACAGTCGAGCGCATTGGCCTCGATCGCTGCCGAGGACAGTCCATCCCCGATGAGCAGCAGCACGCGCTGCCCGGCACAGGTCTTTTTGATGATCTCCTGATTTTCTGCGTCAAATCGCCGCCCGAGGTCGGGCCGCGTCAAATACTCGTCCTTGCTGCGGCACTCGGTCTTGACAAAGACGAGACCGTTATTCTTATAAAACGACTCGTCCACCAAAGAAAATACGCTGTCCTGCGCGGCGGCGTGGTCGGCGCGGAAGCGCAGGAGCGTCTCCGTCTTATAGCGTGTTCCGGCGCGGCCGAGGCCGATGCGTGCGGGTGTTCTTTGCTTCAGGGCGAGAAAGGCACGCGCGTCATGCGGATGCTCGACCAGATACTGCTGCCGCAGATCAATCGCTGCAATGTCGGGCAGAATGCCGGAGTCCGCCGCCGGCGTTTTGTGCGCAGCCGGTTTCGGCTCAGGGGCGTGCAGCTCATTCAGCATCTGCGCGACGAGCGCCTGTAATTCTTCCTTGTTCAATGCCTTCGCCTCCTTAAAGCAGTGCGGAGCCGTCACCGGCCTTGGCGGTCAGCTTTCCGTTTTCCACGAATCCCATACGCTCCAGCCAGCGCTGGAAGGGCGGGATGGCCGTCAGGCCGAACACCTCGCGCAGGGTCGCAGTCTCATGGAAGCCCGTCGTCTGGTAGTTGAGCATGACGTCGTCGCCGTGCGGAATGCCCATGAAGTAGTTGCAGCCCGCCGCCGTGAGCAGGACGGAGAGGTTTTCAATGTCATTCTGGTCGGCCTTCATGTGGTTGGTGTAGCAGGCGTCACAGCCCATGGGGATGCCGGTCAGCTTGCCCATGAAGTGATCTTCAAGTCCTGCTCGGATGACCTGACGCGCATCATAGAGATATTCCGGGCCGATGAAGCCGACGACCGTGTTGACCAGAAACGGCGCATACCGCCGTGCGAAGCCGTAGCAGCGGGCCTCCATCGTGACCTGATCTGCACCATGGTGCGCCTCGCTGGAAAGCTCGGAGCCTTGGCCGGTCTCGAAATACATCACGTTCGGCCCCTCGGCCGTGCCCTGTGTCAGAGCAAGCGTACGGGCGTCCTCCAGGGTCTTGCCGGAGAAGCCAAAGGCTTCGTTGCCCTTCTGTGAACCGGCGATGGACTGGAAGATCAGGTCGGCAGGCGCCCCGGATTCAATCGCACGCATCTGCGTGGTGACGTGTGCCAGAACACAGGTCTGCGTGGGAATGGCGTGCTTTTGCTTGATTTCCTCAAAGCGCTGTAAGACGCGCTTGACGCTCTCGGCGCTGTCGCCTGCGGGGTTCAGTCCAAGCACGGCGTCGCCTGCGCCATAGGTCAGTCCTTCCAGCAGGGATGCGGTAATGCCGTCGATGTCGTCCGTCGGATGATTCGGCTGCAAACGGCACGAGAGCGTGCCGGGCAGACCGATGGTCGTGTTGCAGTGCGCGGTGACGGTAATTTTCTTCGCGGCGGTGATGAGGTCGAGATTGCTCATGAGCTTGCAAACGGCGGCGATCATTTCACTCGTCAGGCCGCGCGAAATGCGGCGGATCTGTGCACAGGTCGTATTTTCGTCCAGCAGCCATTCGCGCAGGCGGCTGACCGTCCAGCCCTTGATCTCGCCGTAAATACGCTCGTTCAGGTCGTCCTGAATGATGCGCGTGACCTCGTCATCCTCGTAGGGAACGACAGGGTTTTCCCGCAGCTCCTGCAATAAGACCTCGGACAAAACGACCTTGGCCGCGACGCGCTCCTCGGCGCTCTCGGCGGCAAGTCCCGCGAGCTTATCGCCGGATTTTTCTTCGTTGGCCTTGGCAAGGACGTCCTTGAGGTCGCGGAAGGCATAGGTTTTTCCAAGCAGCAGCGTTTTCAGCTTCATGCCAGCACTCCTTTACAGTATTAAAGTCTTGATGACCACAGGCAGCGCCTGCCCGCCCGCGACCGGCGCGCCGATGTCCAGATATGCGCCCTCGGGCAGCTCTACGCCGTCGAGGCTCACGAGCGACGCACGCGGCAGAAGGCTGCCCACCGCCTGCCCGAGTGCCTTACCCATGTCTGCTGCCGTTGCGAGAATCAGGGGGAGTCCGGCCTTGACCTGCGGACGCAGACCGAGCGCAATGCCGTCTGCAAGTTTACATAATTCAGAAAACTTTGTGTTCTGCGTCCCGTGCAATGCCAGCACGCCTGCCACGGGCGTGCCCTCGGGCGAAAAAAGCGAGAGCTTTTTCTGCACGGTTTCAGCTAATTCTGCAGGCTCGAGCGCTTCCTCCTGCGGCGTCAACGCGGCTACGGGGAGATTTTTCAGGGGAAAGGCGACACGGTCATAAAAGATCGTGCTGCCGGAAAGCTCGGTTGTGTGGCTGCCCGCGCCGATCACCGTTGCGCGGATGGTCTCCTTTGCACGAAGATAGTGCTCCTTGCAGAGCGCAGAGGCGGAAATTGCGCGGCCGAGCAGCACGCCGAGGTCGCCGTAACGGAAAATGTCCGCTTCTTCGCTTGCGATCAGATCAGCTACGCCACCGGAGAAGGAGAGCAGCGGGCGCATGGGAAGTGTTGGCAGCTTATCCGTGATGAATTGCTGCAGTAGTTCACTTTTTTCGCACAGGCCGACGGCTTCCTCCAGTACGCGCACAAGCAGAGCGGTCACGCGTGCAAGGTCGGCTTCGCCCGGCGTGCTGCCGATCGGAAAGTCGAAAAAGGGCTTTAAAACGGGGGAAAGATATTCAAGTCGGCCGCGGGTGTCGAATTTCATCAGACGTCCGCCGACGTTCAGACAGCCTGTGTCACGCAGTATGCCGTTTTCAAACAGCGCAAGGTTTGTCGTACCGCCGCCGATGTCGAGATTCAGCACAGCGCAGGCGTGCTCCTCGGAATAATCCTGACTGCCGGAGCCTTTTCCGGCCAGAACGCTCTCCAGTGCCGGCCCTGCGGTCGCTACCACAAAGTCGCCTGCATAGCCGGACAGCGCATTTAAGACATCGCGGGCGTTTTCCTTGCGTGCGGTCTCGCCGGTGATGATAATTGCGCCGGTCTGAATGTCCGTGCGGTCGAAGCCGGAGGCGGCATATTCTGCGTCGATGATCTTCCGCACGCCCTCGGCATCGATCACGGTGTCCGAGAGCAGCGGCGTGAAGTGGATGCGGCTGCGATAGAGAATTTCTTTTTCCGTGATGGCAAAGCGCGGCACGCTGTAAGCCGTGCCCTCGTTTTGAATGGTCAGACGCGAAAGGATGAGCTGCGTGGTGGTCGTACCGATGTCGATGCCGACGGAGAGAATGCTGCTCATAACGCCGCCTCCAATAGCCCATGTAGGTCGCTTAGGCTCACCTCACGCGGGTTTGCGGCAAGGCAGGGGTCGGCCAGCGCCGCGTGGCAGAGCGCACCGGACTCTGCCAGAACCTCACCGCGGTCCAGCCCGGCAGCCGTGAGGCTTTCGGGTAGCTCCAGCTTTCTGCGCAGACGCGTCAGTGCGAAGCACAGCCCCGGCACGCCGGAGAGCTTGCATTGTGCGGCCAACGCGGCATAGGCGGATGCGGCGCAGGCTGCGTTGAATCTTACGATATGCGGAAGCAGAATTGCGTTCAGCCGTCCGTGCGCCAGATGGAATCGCCCGCCCAGCGCGTGCGACAGCGCGTGGCACACGCCGAGGCCGGCGTTGTCAAAGGCGATGCCAGCCATGGTCGCTGCCTGATGAACCTCACCGCGCACGCCGGCGTCTCCGGCATAGGAGGCGGGCAGATGCTCGAGTGCAGTGCGGAAGGCCGTGGCCGCCAAGGCGGAGGTGAACAGCGTCGCGTTTTTCGAGACAAACGCTTCTAAGCAGTGCGTCAGCACGTCCATTCCGGCGTCGGCAATGATGCCCCTTGGCAGCTTTTCCAACAGGGATGCGTCCAGAATTGCCAGCTCGGGCCGCAATGCTTCGTCGATGAGCGGATGCTTCACGCCGCCGTGGGTCAGAATCGCAAAGGAGGTCACCTCCGAGCCGGTGCCGGAGGTCGTCGGAATCGCGACGAGCCGCACACTTGCGCCGGTCATGGAGACGATGCCCTTGGCGCAGTCGAGCGCGGAGCCGCCGCCCAGTGCGAGGACGGTGTCCGGCTGCGCTTTGCGAAAGACCTCCACGCCCTCGGCCACGAGCGCAAGCGATGGCTCGCCCTTGACGCGGTCAAAAATTTCCGTTTCTGCGCCGGAGAGGTGGGAAAGTACGCGCTGCGCCGTGCCGTTCTGCACAAAAAACGGGTCCGTGACCAGAAGCACGCGCTTTGCCGCCAAGGTGCCTAGCGCCTGAAGCGCGTTCTGCCCGAAACACAGCCGCGTCGCGCAAACAAAAGTATCCATGGTTCTCACCTCATTTCCTCGCTAGTATTTCCATGGCCGGCAAAAAAATGTGTGCAGCGGAGAAAAAGTTCTGTGTTTTGGTTGACAGCACGCGAAAAATGTGAAAAAATAGACGCATATCCAAATGGAGGAGTGTTGACCATGGCTGAAACGATCAAAGGAACTTGTCCGCACTGCGGAAAGCCACTGGAGATCCCCGCAGAATTGGAGGAATTTTCCTGCATGTATTGCGGCGAGCGAATGCGCACCGCCGTGCTGCTTGCACCCGCGCGCCGCGCGGAGTGCTCACCGGAGGATCGGCAATACCTGCGCGAAAAACTGGCGGCTGCTGCGAATAATTACCCGGATTATCATAAACGCTTGGGAAAACAGGAGTTTTTCCCGGCCTTTGAGACCTATGAGACCGAAAACCGTGCGGTTTTTGAACGGCTGGAAGCCTGCGCACCGGAGCAGCCCTCGGAGTGCAGGGAATATCTCCGCGAGGTCTGCACCGAGCTGCTCGACGATGTTGATGCGCACATGCAGGCCGACCCGCGCTGGGAGAAAAAGACGCGCCGCAGCGAGGTGTTTTTTGAACAGAAGGTCGTGCTGGCGATTTTTCTGACGACGTGCGTGCGCAAGCTGGAATTGCGCGTGGCTGAGCCGTTCTGCCGGATGCTTAACGATCTCTGGCTCGAGCGCTACCCGAAGGAGCCGTGGAAGCCCGGCAATTATGAAACGCTCATCGGCGGCTTCAAGCGCTTCAAATTCTGCTTTATCACTACGGCAACCTGCCTGAGCGAAGGCAAGCCTGACGACTGCGCCGAGCTGACCGCCTTCCGTGCATTCCGCGACGGCTGGCTGCGCGCACAGCCGCAGGGCGAGGCGATGATCGCGGAATACTATGCCATTGCGCCCGCCATCGTTGCGTGTGTGGAATACTGCGACGACTCCGCTGCATGCTACCGCGAAATTCGCGAGCGCTGGCTTGCGCCCTGCTATGTTGCGCTGCAAAATACGCAGCCCGAGGCGTGCTTTGCGCAATATACGGACATGGTCACAACGCTGAAGGCGCGGTATCTGAACTAAATCAAACGGGCTGCAATTACGCAGCCCGTGATTGTTTCAAATTCGTTTTCCTGAACGTCATAGTTTGGTAACATCCAGACCTTAAGATGAAACCATCAAAAGCGAAACACCAAAGGAGCTGAACACCATGAACGACGAGTATCAGAGCTTTGAAACGGAGCACACCGAGCAGGAACCGCAGGCCGAGCAGCCTGAACAGCAGCCGGCTCATTCCGAACCCGAGGTACACCAATATAATCCCTATCAGCAGTATCAGTATCATTACAATCCCAATCCCAACCCCCAGCCGCCCATGCAGCACAAAAAGGAATCGAAGAAGAAGAAGCGCTGGGGTCTGCGCGTTGCAGTCGTCGCACTGTGCTGTGCGCTGGTTGGCAGCGCGGCAGGCGGCGCGATCGTCGGCAGCGTGATGCACAACATTTATAAGAATGACACCTCGATGAGCCAGCAGCCTTCAACCTCGCAGCCCGCGGCCACGCCGTCCGAATCGACCTCGCAGGTCGTGCAGACCAGACAACCGTCCAGCGGTCAGCTCACGCCCGCCGAGATCTATGCACAGAATGTTTCCGCCGTTGTGAGTATCTCCAATGAAGCGACGACGAACGTGTTCGGTCAGGTTACCGCGACGGCCAGCTCCGGCACCGGCTTCGTTATCTCCGCAGATGGCGAGATCCTGACGAACTACCACGTCGTCAAGAACGCAAGCAAGCTGACCGTCACCATGAACAATGGCGAAAGCTATAACGCCACCGTCATCGGCTACGAGGAAGACAACGACGTTGCCCTCATCAAGATTGATGCCACCGGCCTGACGCCCGTGTCTCTCGGCAAGTCCTCCGACCTGCGCGTGGGCGATGAAGTCGCTGCCATCGGCAACCCGCTTGGCGAACTGACCAACACCATGACGGTTGGTTATGTCAGCGCACTTGACCGCTATATCAATACCGACGGCTCGCCCATCAACATGATGCAGATCGACGCCGCCATCAACTCCGGCAACTCCGGCGGCCCGCTGTTCGACATGAACGGTAACGTCGTTGGCATTACTACCGCGAAATACTCCGGCACGACCAATTCCGGCACGACCATCGAGGGCATCGGCTTTGCCATCCCCATCGACGACGTGACGAGCATCCTTGATGATCTGCGCACGAATGGCCGTGTGACGAACCGCGCCTACATCGGCATCACCGCAAGCAACGTTTCCTCCTCGGATTCCGAGAACTACGGCTTCCCGCAGGGTGTGTTGGTCAACTCCGTGGAGTCCGGCAGTTGCGGCGAGAAGGCCGGCCTGCGCCGTTATGACATCATCACCGGCATTGACAATACGACGATCAAGAGCCTTGACGAGCTTTCCGCAGCGCTCAAATCCTACCGTGCAGGCGACACCGCCACGCTGGAGGTCTACCGCTCCGGAAAGACCATGCAGATGACCGTGACCTTCGACGAAAAGCCGCAGACCACGACCACCGCGAGCGATAATTCCGCGCAGCAGCCGAGCGAAAACCAGCAAGGCGGTCAGCAGGACGATCAGCAGAGCGGCGGCAGCAGCGGCTGGGGCTTCCCGTGGAACATCCTGCCGTAATGCGGATGATATAATAGATTTGCAGTTTCATGATTTTCTCCCTTTCTCCTCGTCCCGTACAGTCCCCGGACTGTGCGGGACACTTTTTTGCTTTGATGCACGGATTATACAGACGGCGAAATCCGTGCCTTGAAGCTGCATTGCGCTTACCTCAAAAATTTTTGTAAATTATAGCACGAGATACCTTGACAGACGAGGTATCTCGTGCTATTATAATGCCACAAAAGCAAACCGCCCGGGATCGCGGGCAGAAACGGAGGTGTGCAGATGTTGATTGCGGCTGACCTGATCCGCGGCCATACGGAAACGATCATCCTCGCGCAGCTTATGCAGCGCGACAGCTATGGCTACGAGATCAATAAGACGATCCGCGCGATTTCCCAAGACCGCTATGAGTTAAAGGAAGCAACGCTTTACACGGCGTTCAAGCGGCTGGAGGAGACCGGCCAGATCACGTCCTACTGGGGACAGGAGGCCACGGGTGCGCGGCGGCGCTATTACCGCATCACCGACGCAGGCCGCACGGCCTATCATCAGCAGGTGCAGGCGTGGGACACCGCGAAGGAGATCATCGATAAACTGATAGAATTGGAGGGGACGCAGGATGCGAAATAAATTGATTTGTTATGTGGAGAGTATCTTTGAGGGCTTGCCGGATTCGCCGCAGCTCAGTCAGCTCAGGGAGGAAATATTGCAGAATACGCTCGACCGGTATGACGAGGAATGTGCCAAGGGCGTTTCGGAAACGGTGGCCTACAACGTCGCTGTCATGAGCATAGGCGATGTAGACGAATTGCTGGCCGACTACCGTGCACCGAAAAAAGAAAAGCGCGGCTCTCGCCGTGCGTTTGTCGCCATTGCCGTGGCGCTGTACATTCTGTGTGTGGTGCCGCTGTTCGTGTGCAGCGCCTTGGGCTGGCCGGATGTGCTGGGGCTTTGCCTGATGTTTGTGTTCATCGCCGTGGCGACGGCACTGATCGTGCTGTCCGGCGGCAGAAGAAGCGAACCGAGACGTGCAGAGCCGCAGGCAGCGCCGCAGGAGACGCAGTCGGTTGCCGCAGAACCTGTGCAGCCCGAAAGCACGTCTGCCCGCACGCTGCGCGCCGTATTCACGCCGCTATTATGGGTTGGTGCGACACTGCTGTTTCTCTGGGCGGGCTTCCGCGGCTACTGGCATGTCGCATGGGTCATTTTCCTTGCGGCGGCCGGACTGTCCGACATTGTCGGCGGCATTGTCTATATGGCAAGAGGGAAGCGCGGCATGCGCAAATTCCTCTGCGGAGCGCTGCTTCTGGTCGCGGTCGCGGTGTATCTGAGGCTCACGGCGCGTACCGGCGCGTGGGCGGTTACTTGGCTGATTTTCCCGATCTATGCCGCTTTGACCGGCGTGATCGGCGGAATTTTCACGCTTGCAACAGGAGGTAAGGAATGAAAGGAAAGGCAATCGTAAAAATCGTTATTTGCTCGGTCGTGGCCGCTGTGCTTATCGCAGTGCTGGCGGGCAGCTTGTTGGCAAAGGGTGTGTTCTCGTCACTGCGTTCGGACGGACTGGATTTCCCCTTTGACGGTGTTTTGAATTTCGGAACATTTGACGAATCAAATTACAGCATCGGCAGTGCGGAGCTGACCGATACCGTGCGCGAGATCGATCTAAATTGGACCTCCGGTAATGTGACGGTGAAGGCTTACGACGGCACGACCGTCGTTCTGCGCGAGACCGAGCGCAGCGCTGCGTCCGAACGTCTGCGCTGGAAACTGGAAAACGGCAAGCTCACGGTTCATGAGCATAAGAGCGGCCTGAGCGTCAAGACCCTGAATAAATCGCTTGAGCTTCTGATTCCCGAAAAACAGGCCAAAACGCTGGCAAAGCTCGAGGTTGACGGTGCGTCCGCGCGGGTGTATCTGGAAAATCTGACCGTGCAGGAGCTTGAGATCGACACGGCCTCCGGCAATGTGGAATTGCAGGGCTGCGAAACACAGAAATTGGACATTGATTCTGCAAGCGGCGACTGCAAGACGACGGACTGCGTTCTCGGAGAATTCTCCATGGACAGTGCCTCCGGTTCCGCAAAGCTGCACGGCAGTGTGCGCGAATTGAATATGGATACGGCTTCCGGCAGCCTGACCGTCGAGACGGACAAGACGCCAGAGAAGGTGGATGTGGACACCGTCAGCGGCGATACGCTGCTCACGCTTCCGGCCGATGCGAGCTTTACGCTCAAACAGAGCGGCGTCAGCGGAGACGTGAAGATCGAGGGCTTTGCAGCCACGGTCAGCGGTAAGACCTATGTCTGCGGCGACGGCTCTGCGGAGTTCAAGTTTGAAAGCGTCAGCGGGGACGTGACCGTTCGCGCGGCACAGTAAGAGAACGGCAATGCTGGAAAAACTCTATCGGAAAAACGGCGTACTCTTTGCTGCCGCATGGATTGTGGCCTATTGTGTTCTTGCAAGCGCCGCAGACCGCGCGAGCGAGCTTCTCGGCACGGAAAAGCTGGTCACGCTCCCGGCACTGCTGCTGTTCTCGGCAGGACTGTACCTGTTCCTGCGCAAGAATAACCTGACGGAGACGTATGGCCTGTGCCGCTCCCGCGTCCCGGCCAAAAAACTGCTGTTTTATGTGCCATTGGCTGCGATTGCGTCGGTCAATCTCTGGTTTGGGGCAGCGTGGAACGATAGCCTGACCGAATCCGTGCTCTACGCCTTGAGCATGCTCTGCGTGGGCTTTGCGGAGGAAGTGATTTTCCGCGGCCTGCTGTACCGCGCAATGTGCAGAAGGAACAAGACGGCGGCGATGATCGTCTCCAGCCTGACCTTCGGGGTCGGACATCTTGTGAATCTGTTCAACGGAAGCGGCGAGACGGCGTTTTCCACGCTGCTTCAGGTGTGCTACGCCGTGGCGGTCGGATTTTTGTTCGTGCTGCTGTTCGAGCGCACGGGGAGCCTGCTTGCGTGCATCGCGACGCACGGCGTTTTAAATCTTTTGAGCGTTTTTGCAGACCGCAGTGCGCTCACGCCGCAGCGCGAAATCATGGTGTCTGCGTCATTGGTCGTACTGGCAGCCGGCTATGCGATGTATTTGATCCTGACGGACAAACAAAGCAGGGGAGGCTAAACCATAAAGCAATCCGTCAGCTCCGCAGGCAAGAAAACCATAAAGATCGCCGAAAGGACGGCGGCTAAAACCGCACAAAAATTGGTTAAAACCGCAAAAACGGCAATCAAGACAACGCAGCAAGCGGCAAAAACGGCACAGAAAACCGCACAGGCTACGGTTAAAGCATCACAGAAAGCTGCACAAGCTGCCAAAGCTGCAGCAAAGGCAACGGCAGCAGGCATTAAGGCAGCGGTGAAAGCGACGATTGCGGCAGTCAAGGCGATTATTGCAGGCGCGAAAGCGCCTGTGGCAGCCATAGCCGCAGGCGGTTGGGTTGCGGTTGCCTATTGGTCATCTGCCTTGTTGCCCTTATTCTCGGTTCGGTGTTCGGTATCTTCTTTTCCGGCGAGGACTCCGGCACGGGAATGTCTATGCAGTCCGTTGTACGGGAAATTAACGCCGAGTATGACAACAAACTTGCCGAATTAAAAACGGGACTACTTATATTTTAGCAAATAGAATTAACCGTTTTCTGACTGCGCACCGGACTGCCCATTCCTGTCGGGAAAATCGTGTTCG
>CAKUMO010000014.1 GCA_934667815.1 uncultured Oscillospiraceae bacterium | reverse complement strand
CTCCATAGTGCGCAAAGCGCACGGGCTTCTTGATGAAATCAAGAAGCATAGTATTACTCTTTCCTTCCCTCCGAAACTTTCGGTCGGATCGTTTTTTTGAAAGTCTGTAATCCCCTGCCGGGTTCCCGGCAGGGGATTGCTTATCTCTTATCTCTGCTGTGAGATGCTCTTGACCAGACCGCTGTCGATGGTGATGCAGATATCTGCCTGCGCAGCAATGTCCGGGTCGTGCGTGACCAGAATGAGCGTCTGGTGGAAATCGTCGACGATGCGCCGCAGGAGCTGTACGACCTGATCCGAGGTCGCGCTGTCGAGGTTGCCGGTCGGCTCATCGGCCAGAATAATGGACGGCCGCGCCATAAGCGCCCGCGCGATTGCGCAGCGCTGCTGCTCGCCGCCGGACATCTGCCACGGATACTTGCTCAGGAGCTCCGCAATGCCAAGCTCCTGCGTGATTTGGTCAAAATAGGCCATATCCGGCTCTTTCCCGTCGAGCAGAACAGGCGCAAGGATGTTGTCCTTCGCGGTGTGCTCGTCGAGCAGGTTGTACGACTGGAAAACGAAGCCGATCTCCCTGCGCCGAAGCTGTGCAAGGCGCGAATCCTTGAGATTGTAAATATCCTCACCGTTCAAAATGACTTTTCCGCCCGTTGGCTTATCCAGACTCCCGAGCAGATGCAGGAGCGTGGATTTGCCCGAGCCGGACTTGCCGATGATGGCATAAAACTTCTCCGCCTCAAATTCCAGATCAATGCCCTTGAGGGCGCGGTAGGCTACGCCGCCCTGTGTATAAGTTTTTTCCAGACCGATCGTTTGCAGCAGCATAATTATTCTCCTCTCTCCAATCCTTTGATGGTGGCAATCACGGACATTTTGCACAGCCGCCGGTAAGGCAGCGCACGCAACAGGGTGGTCGCAAGCCATGCACCCAGACAGATCAACAGATGAATTTTCCACGGGTATTTCCAAAGAAGCCCTTCGGACAGTGTGCTCACCAGCGCAGCAGGCGAGAGCGTATGGAATCCTGTTTTCACAAACGCGCAGCCCAGAAGCACCAGTGCAAAGGCGGCATTGGCAAGTCCCAATGTCCGCAGGCCCTCGCGCATGGCCAGGCACACATGCGCACCGCGGATCCCACCCTTCGACGCGCCGATGGCACGCAGAATTCCGATGCGCCGCCGCTCCTGCTCTGCCATATCGGACAGAATGAACAGCAAAATCACCAGCACCAGCAACACCGCAGCCGCACCGAGCAGGAGGGTCATCGTGCGCTGATTTTCGCTGACAGCGTAGCGCTCGAGCTTTTCACGGTAATTGCTCTTGAAGCTCAGCCCCTCCTCCTGCGCAAGATTCCAGTAGGTGGTCGTGTGATCCCCGGCATCCGACGCATGGAACTGGAACACGGTGCTGCCCTTGCAGTAGGTGCAGTGCATCGCCGCGCCGCTCGCCGCCTGCCAGCGCGCCTCGTCGGGCGAATAGCGCTGCTTTGCGTTCGGATAGACCGCCGTGACGAGATTCTGCCCGGAGATCAGCACGCCGGGCTGTGCGCTGCCCCCAAAGAGCCAGACATCCGGGTATTCATGCAGCACAGCCAGCACCTCGACATCCACATTCGTGGTTCTGGTAACGACGCCCAGCTCGTGCACACTGTGCGATTCCGCAGACAGATGCAGGATATCTCCTGCCTGAATGCTATCATCCGTTGAGAAGCGGTAGGCATCGACGGCGTCCGCGCTGAATTCCATCGTGCCGCTGCGCAGTGAATGATAATAAGGCATCAGCACGATGCAGCCCTCACCGGAGCGCAGCTTATTCAGGTCGATCGGCCCGGTGTACTCCAGGAGCCTTTGCAGCAGGGCATTGTCCTCCGTCATGCCCGCGATGCGAACCAGCCCGCTGAGATAGGAGATCACGGGGCTGTCCTCACAGTCGGAAAGCGTGACATTCTCGGCCACGAGATAGGCATCGATGCGCGAGGGCGCCTCGCCCAACTCGTCCGGCTGGCTGTATGTTTCCATTTTTTCCTCGAAAAAGCGTTGCTTCATGCCGAAAGTCGCCGTGAGGACATAGTCCGGAAGGTCGGCGCGCTCCACATTGAGGCGGTAACTGTCAAAGGCAAAATGTGCTAAAAGCAGCGTCAGCAGCGCCAGCAGCAGAGCCAGTGCGCACAGCATTCGCGCCAGAAGGTCGCGCCGCCGGTTGAAGCGTGCTGCCGCACGTTCCATATCAAAGAGCGTCCCGCGCCGCAGGGCACCGCGCTTCGGCGGTTTTTTGGCTGCGATGCTGCTCTTGCCGGTAAGCGGCAGGCGCAGAGAGTACAGCAGCGGAATTTGCAGACCCACCACCAGCGATACCGCGGCGCAGAGCGCGCTTCGCAGCAGGAACTGCACATCCGCAGCCAGAATCTCGCCGTGATAATACCAGTGCATCCCGGCATAGGCTGCCAGATAGCCCAACGGCAGGCCGATCACAAGCGAAAGCACCAAAAACAGTCCCGCTTCCGTGAGCTGCATCCCCGCCGCCTGCCCATTCTGCAAGCCGATGGAGCGCAGCAGCACCAGAGCGTGCGCACGCCGCTTGCTCTGCACCACGCAGATGACCAGCACCGCACAGGCCGAGATCAAGGCCAGAATCGCATTCAGCACCGTCCCGGTCGCGCTGCTGGCCGTCGCCGCAGCATCGGGGAACGCATAGGAATTAAACCGATTCGGAGACTCATTTTTCTGATACAGCTCCTCGAGCGGCGGGTAATACGGTTCTTCAGGAATCCGTTCAAGGCCGGGGAACACAAAACCGTCCGTATAATCCGCTTCCGAAAAACGGAGGGGCTGACCGTTCTCGTCCAGAATATCCGGGAAGGTGTACCACGAAAGACCTGTGTCATCCATCTCCCAGATGCCGTCTCGCTCCACCATGCCGATCTCCGGATCCCAGCCCCAGAATTCCACGGTGTCATAGGGCAAGCCGGTCATATCCGCAGTGTTTTGATAAAGGTCATAGTGGCCGCGTTCGATGGAACGGTCTGCCTCCGCAACAACCTCGTACAGCTCGGCGAGGCTTCTCTCGCTGCGCAGCAGGCAGCTCTCCTCGGAGGTTCGATAGACCATCAGGTCGTCCACAAACTCCTCGGCGAAGTCCAGATTCTCTTGCAGCACCGCGTAGCCCGCCTCGGACAGGAATGCATCCGGTAGGTCGTACCCGCCCGCGTCCCATGTCGCCTCGTAAGCCTTGATGACGCCGCAGACGGTATAGGGCACATTCGCGCTCATACCGGTGTATTCATGCGTCAGGGTGAACGTCTGTCCGTTTTTCTCGCCAAACACCGCGCCGTTCAGCATCTGCTTGCGTTCGGAGCACAGGAGCGTAAGCCCATACCCCTCACATGGAACGAGCACCGGCTCGACCGTTGTCACCTCAGAAATGCTCATTGGCTTATCCGGCGCATACTTGGAAAGATAGGACATAAAGGACTGCTCGAGCTGCTCGGGTGTCATGTCCTCCGGATCGACCGATTCGCCCCAGTGCGAGATGCTGTACTGCGTCAGGTCCCAATAGGTCGTTTGCACATAGGGATCATGCGTCTCCAAGGCCTCTTTCAATTGCTCGACGTAAGCATAATATTCCTCGAGCCGCTCGGGCATGAGCGTTTCCAGCGCCTCATATATCGCAGCATCGCGCAGCTCCATCTGCCGGCGCGCGAAGCTGCTGCTCTTTGTGCTTTGCACCCCCCATTGGTACGCGACCGTGACACGATCACCCACCTGCGGACGCTGGCCTGCGGCAAACTGCTCCTCCACGATCAGGATCTCGTCCTCCGTCTCCGGGAGCCGTCCGTCAAGCAGCCCGAAATTGCCGAGCTTCATCAATTCCGGCGTCATCACGGAAATGGTCTCGTCCGACGCGCCGCGAATTGCCGGCATCTGCGCGGCTTCGACATCGTCAGGCAGGGCTGCGATCAGCTCCTCGCATTCGTTCTCCGTTCTCCCCACCAGCATAACCTGCCAGCTTCCGTAGGTCCGTTCGCGGGAAAGCTGGGCCGCTGCCTGTGTGGACGGCAGGATGATCGCCAATGCCGATGACAGCAAAAACGACAGCGCCAGCACGATCAGAAGCAGGCCAGATTCCTTCCGTCTGCCGAGCATTCCCCTCCAAGTCAAGTGAAACACAGGAGCACCTCATTTCTCTAATTTTCGTTCTCTTTTGTCCAGTATATCCGTTATTTTACATTATGTCAATATCTGCAGGACATAAGTTTGCGTCCAGCGGACATTTTTTGTTTCTACTTATGAGACGCAGAGAATTGGGAAAAGTATACAAAAATAGTGAAAAAAGGCTGTCAAAAAACGATCCGGCCGAAGGTTTCGGAGGGAAGGAAAGAGAGAAAGGGAACCGTCAGGGTTCCCTTTCGCGTTCAATAACCCGCCGCAGCGGCCAAAATTGCAAAATAAAACTACAAATTTTTGCAGGCAGCTTGTCAAAAAAAGTCCATAAGGATTTTTTTGACAAGCTGAGGACTGCCGTTCAAAACGGCAGTCCTTTGTAAGAATCATCTCTTTGCTCTTAGCGCTCGCTGCGCTTCTTTCCCAGCAGCACGCAGGCCGCTGCGGCAGTGCCGCCCAGCACGAGCAGCGCGATCCAGAGTGCAGGCATGGCCGTGTCGCCGGTCTTTGGCTCTGCAATCTTCTTTGGGAGCACGGTGTCGGCCTTGGAGATTTCCTTCTCTGCGTTCGCGTCGGCATAGTATTTGCCGCAGCCCTCGCAGAGCCAGTGCTCTTTCACGCCCTCGCGCTTCTCGGTCGCGCTCTTGCCCTCGACATGCTTGAGCGCCGTATGATTCAGGGGGGCAAGCTCACCGTATGCCTCGCCGCAGACCTCGCAGACGGCCTTATCCTTGCAGGTCGCCTTGCCGCCGATGTGCTCATCGAGAATTGTAACATCCTTCGTTGCGGAGAAGCGGAAGCCGTCGGCCGTCGTGGCATAGGCGCGCAGCACGAAGGCATGCTCATTTTCGTCATACCACTCCGCCTTGACAACGCCGCTGCACACGCCGTTCTCTGCCGTTAGGTCCTCGCCCGAGCCAATCATCGGGAATTCATAGCCAAAAGAAGGTGCAGTGCAGCCCTCGGGCAGGACAAAGCTGAACGCATAGTCCTGCGTGCGGCAGACGCGGTCAGCGCCGGTGATGGTAATCTCCGGAATGGCCTTCTTCTCTGTCTCGAAAGTGCAGCGCTTGCACTTCTGCCAGTACTGACCGTTCTCGCTCATCCATGTGTACTGGTGCTGGCAGGCATATTCGCAGTCCTTGCACGCACCGTTTTCCCAAGCGTGCGGCAGGCACGGGCCGGCCATAAAGGTCGCATGATCCTCACAGCGATAGAGCTGATAGTGTCCCTTATCTGCTTCGCCTTCCAGCGTTGCAAACTGCCCCTCAAGCTCGTTCACAATATCCGCGCGGCCGCAGATCGGGCAGACGATTGCGTCATCATTCAATGTGAAATAGCCAAATAGAATTGCTGCATCGTTTTCATATACAGGCGTGTTAAATGCATACGGCTTATCCAGAAGATACCAGCCCGTAAATGTATATCCCTTTACGACCGGTTCGAGCGGTGGCGTGAGACATTCGCCGGACGAAATGAGCTGCGAGGCATAACTCGCCCCATAGTCTCCTATGACAAGGTTAAAGCTCACGAAAAAGTACCCAGGATTCCAATTCCACTGCCCGCTGATCCCGCTGTAGAAGGTGCCACCAATAGCTTCGGAAATATACGTACTGTTGCCCTGATACTCGTCGAGCCGCACCGGAGCAACGAAATCGCCGCCTGCGATCAGTACATAATCGCCCTCCACTTTGCCGTAGAACTCACCGGCGTGGATTTCGCTCCGAGCCGGTTCCCCTAAGCCGTTTTTCGGCTGAGCCTCGATCTTGACATCGCCGTCGAAAACGGTCGTGCTCTTAGCATCCGCGCTGCGGAGGATCTTGCCTTTGCCGATAAAGACATCCCCCTCCACCTTGCCGCCGTCGGCATAGAGCGCGCAGAACTCGCCGCCGTTATTTACGTTGGACAGAACGAGCGCCGCACCCTTGGCCGCCGTGCAGCCGCTGATGGCCGCATTTTCGGAGAGCTTGAGCGTCGTTGCCTCCATGGCATAAACCGCACCGCCGCAGATGGTCGCGGAGCAGCCGGTGATCTGTGCGCTGCCGCTCAGCGTCAGGCTGCCGCTCTTGAGATAGATGCCGCCGCCCGCTGCCAGCGCCTTGCAATCGGAAATCTTTGCATTGCCGGAAATGCTTGCATTCGAGCCATCGGTATAGACACCGCCGCCGTTGGCTGCGCCGACGCAGTCAGAGATTACGCCGTTCTTCATGGTAAAGGAACCGCCCTTGGTGTAAACGCCTGCGCCATAGCTCATTCCGCCGCCTTCGGCCCATTCCGTGCCGCAGCCGAGGATCGCGCCGCCCTCCATGGTGAAGGTGCCGGCGTTGTACACGCCGCCGCCGCGGCCGCTGTCGCCATGATCCGTGCGGCCGGGCGTTTTACCGGCGACACAGCCGACGATGCTGCCGCCCTGCATGGTGAAAACACCATTGTTATAGACACCGCCGCCGAGGCACGCGTATACCATCTTGTCGTAAGTACCCGTGCCGCCGGTGATGACGCCGCCCTTGACGGTTTTCGTGCCGTTCGTCTCGTCCAGCGTCCAAAGGCCACTTTCGGCCACCGCAAATTTGTGCTCGGCCGTCGGGGCACTGTCCTTCAGCGTCAGGTCGCCCATGTTCTCGACTGCGAGGACGCTGCCGCCGGTCTCGCTCTTGTACTGCAAGACCTTGCCCGCAAGGTCAAGCGTGACCTTGTGCGCAACGCGGAGCGTAGCGCCGACCGTGATGTCGGCCGTCAGCTTGATCTCGCCGACGGCTGCATCCGCAAGCGCCGCAGTCAGTTCCGCCTCAGAGGCAACGTTCTTGACCGCCGTGTCGTCCGCGAAGGCGACCAGCGACAGACCAAAAACGAGGCTCAAGGCAAGTAAAATGCTGATAATGCGTGTTTTCATGTCATTTTCCTCCCTTAAGTTTTAAAAAAATCAGGAAGCTCTGATCCGATCAGCAAGTGCGGGCGGCAAAAGTCTTTCGTTATGTCCTATCCGGCGAAAAAGCTCCGCCGCTCGCAGCTAATGATCGGCACAAAGCTTCCCTAAAAACTCTGCCCGACGTTCTTGTCAAAATGTCGATTGATTTGTTCTGTAAACTCGGCCGCCGCGTTGTAGCCCATCTTTTTCTGACGGTTGTTCATCGCGGCAATTTCCAAAATGATGGCAAGGTTTCTGCCCGGCTTGATCGGGATGGTGATCGCCGGGATCTTCACACCCAGAAGATCCATATACTGATCCTCGAGGCCAAGGCGGTCATAAATCTGTTCCGGACTCCACGGCACAATGTTGATGACCAGATTGATCGCGGTTTCATTCTTAATGGACGCCATGCCGAAAAGCTTGGCAACGTTGATCACGCCGATGCCGCGGATTTCAATATAGTTGCGGATCAGCTCCGGCGCCGTACCGATGAGGGAATTGTCTGCGATCTTGCGGATCTCCACGGCGTCATCCGCGATCAGGCGGTGTCCGCGCTTGAGAAGCTCGGCTGCGGCCTCACTCTTGCCGATGCCGCTCTCGCCCATAAGGAGCAAGCCCTCGCCGTAAACCTCGACGAGCACGCCGTGGCGCGCAATGCGCGGTGCAAGGGCGTTTTTCAGATAGGTGATGAGGCTGGAGACGACATAGGAGGTCGATTCCAGACAGCGGAGAATGGTGATGTCGTACTTTTTCGCCATCTCCATGCACTCGGGCAGCGGCTCAATGTTGCGCGCATAGATGAGCGCAGGAATTTTATGGGAAAACAGCTCGTCGAAGATCATTTCCAGACGCTCATGGCTGAGCGTGCGCAGATAGGTGGACTCGGCGTTGCCGATGACCTGAAGCCGCAGCGGCTCAAAGTGATTGAAGAAGCCCGTAAGCTGCAAACCCGGACGCATGACCTCCTCGACCATGAGCTGGACCTTGTCGTAATTCGTCGCAGCGTAGCTCACTGTCAGATTGAATTCCTCCACGACCTGCCGCAGCGGGACGCTGTACGAGTTCATCGGCATATAGAATATCCTCCTGATGATACCATTGATTGCATTATATACGATTCTATGCGGATTTGCAACCTTTCCGGCGAATTCTGAAAAAAATATATTTTTTTGTAAAATTTCTCTTGCTTTTCTCGCGGAATTCTGATATTATACATAGCGGTGTCTTGCGGCACCGGATTTTTTGATGATTTTCATGACGATTGGAGGTGCAGCAATTTGGCAAAGTGCGATTTCTGCGGCAAGGGCGTTACGTTCGGCATTAAGGTCTCTCACTCCCACAGACGTTCCAACAGAGCTTGGAAGCCCAACGTCAAGCGCGTGAAAGCAATCGTTGACGGTTCCCCCCGCCATGTTTACGTCTGTACAAGATGCCTCCGTTCCAACAAGGTCGAACGCGCGATCTGATTTTTCGTACAGGCTGACGATACGGCAGCTCCGATCCAATTTAACGATCATTACCCCGGCGAGATTCCTCGCCGGGGTTGCTTTTTGTCTATTTCCGGGTATCAATGCTCTTGCGGAATACCACAAAGCGGTCATAAAGAAATTCCAGCACAAAATTGAGCACCATGTTCAGCGCCGTGACGAGATACTCGTTCCAGCCGTGCGTATCGGTCAGGAAATGCTCCAGCCACGTTGAAGCCGGTGTGAATACGGCGTAAAACGCCAGCACCAGCGCCATGGCCAGCGGCACATTGCCCGCCGACTGGAAGGTAAAGCGCCGGTTGAGTGTGAAATTCCACACGACAGACAGGACCAGTGCGGCCAGATAGCTGACCCAGTAGTCCAGATGCGCCAGCTCGTTGAGAAGCGTGAAGGTTCCGATCTGAATGAGTCCTGCCGACACGGAAAACAGCAGGAATTTCAAGGAGCGCAGCAGCTCTTTTCTCCGATTCGTCATCGTGCCCACTCCGCGTTTTCTGTTTCGCAGGTCTTCTGGCGGCGCATCAGGTAGTGGATCGTCTCGCGCGCATCCGCGCCGCGGTACAAGACGTCATAGGCCGCCTGTGTGATCGGCATTTCGACGCCGTGTTTTTGCGAAAGCTCCCACGCCGACTGCGCGGCATAGTAGCCCTCGACGACCGCGCCGATCTCCTTCATCGCATCCTGCACGCTCTCGCCCTTGCCGATAAGAATACCCGCACGGCGGTTGCGAGAGTGCATGGAGGTACACGTCACAATCAGATCGCCCACACCGGCAAGGCCGGCCAGCGTCTCGCGCTGTGCTCCCAGCGCCATGCCGAGGCGCGCGACCTCGGCCAGTCCACGCGTCATTAAAAGCGCCTTGGTATTATCGCCGTAGCCCATGCCGTCGCAAACGCCCGCACAAAGCGCAACAACGTTCTTAAAGGCCGCTCCCAGCTCCACGCCAACGGGATCAGGCGAGGTATACACGCGCAGGCTGTCGCACATAAAGGCCGCCTGCACGCGCTCGGCAAGGTGCCTATCCTTGCAGGCCGCGACAACGCCCGTCGGGATCGCGCGGCTGACCTCCTCGGCATGGGACGGCCCGGAGAGGGCGACGACTTCCCTGCCCGTCTCCTGCGCGACGATCTCGGACATCCGGCAGCCCGTGCCCTCCTCGATGCCCTTCGTTACGGAGACGAGGACGGTTTCCTCCGGCAGATACGGCGCAAAGCGCTTTGCCGTCGTACGAACGGCGAAGGACGGCGTGGCAAACACGGCCATCTCCTTGCCCTGCGCATCGGCAGGATCGGATGTAAAATGCAGTTCCTTCGGAAGCGGAACGCCGGGAAGATAGGGGTTTTCCAGCGTTTTTGCGAGGTTTTCGCTTTCCTCGGCGCAGTGCGACCAGAGCGTCACCGCATGGCCGTTACGCAGAAGCAGCAGCGCCAGCGCGGTTCCCCAGCCGCCGCTGCCGATCACGATGATTTGCATGGGTCAAGTTTCCTCCCGGTGAGATTTTTTAAGATAGGTTTTTGTCTCCTTGCCCTTGCACAGACGAACGATGTTGCTTCTGTGCATAAACAGCGCCATGAGCGCCACGGCCACACCCAGAAGCGCAACCGGCAGATTATTCCGGAAAAAGACCGGGAACGCGATCGCGTAGCCCACCGCCGCCAGAACGGAGCCGAGAGAGACATAGTGCGTGGTAAAAAAGACGATCAAAAAGACGCTGAACAGGATCACAAAGATGCGCCAATCCATCATCAGCGCCAGCGCACCCGCGCAGACGATGCCCTTTCCGCCGTGGAAGCGGTAGAACACAGGGAAAATGTGCCCGAGCTGCGAGGCCGCGCCCGCAACCATTTTACCGAGCTGCGGGTCGGCGGGCAGGAGCCACATACCGACGAGACAGGCCGCAACCGTCTTGGCCACATCGATAGCCGCAACGAGAAAGGTCATCCAGCCGCCGTAATTGCGCAGGAAATTCGTCAGGCCGGCGTTGCCGCTGCCCTTGCTGCGCACGTCGTCCTTCAAAACAAGATGGGAGATGACGATTGCACCGTTCAGTCCGCCGAGCAGGTAGCCCAAAACGGCGCAAACTGCGATTCTCCAGATCATCCCTGTTCCTCCTTATCGCCCTTCTGGCGAATGGTAATCTTGATGGGCGTCCCCTCAAGGCCAAAGACCGCGCGAATCTGGTTTTCCAGATAGCGCTGATAGGAAAAATGGAACAGCCGCGCGTCATTGCAGAAGATCACAAAATGCGGCGGCTTGACGCCGACCTGCGTCATATAATAAATCTTGAGTCTGCGTCCCTTGTCCGTGGGCGGCTGCACGCGCGCCGTTGCATCCTCGAGAATGTTGTTGAGCATTCCCGTTGTGATGCGCATAGCGCTCTGATTTGCAACGAGGTTAATCAGCTCAAAGAGCTTGCCGACACGCTGCCCCGTGAGCGCGGAAATAAACAAAACCGGCGCGTAGGTCATATAGCCCAGATCCTGCCGGATCTTTGCGGTCATTTCGTTCATGGTGTTCGTCTCTTTTTCGAGCATGTCCCACTTGTTGACGACAATGATGCTGGCCTTGCCCGCTTCGTGCGCCAGCCCCGCGATCTTGGTGTCCTGCTCAGTCACGCCTTCGTTGGCGTCGATCAGGATCAGGCATACATCCGCACGGTCGATGGCTGCAATGGAGCGCATGTTGGAGTATTTTTCAATGGCATCGTCCACCTTGGACTTGCGGCGCATTCCGGCCGTGTCGATGAAGCGGTATTTGCCGAATTCGTTTTCGAACAGGCTGTCGATGGCATCGCGCGTCGTACCCGCGACATCCGAGACGATCACGCGCTCCTGCCCCAGAATGCAGTTGAGCAAGCTGGACTTGCCGACGTTCGGCTTGCCGACAATGGCGACGTTGATGATCTCGCCCTCGTCCTCGTTCTCCGCCTCCTCTGGGAAGTGCTCCACACACCAGTCGAGCAGATCGCCCGTGCCGTGGCCGTGGATCGCGGAAACCTCGATGGGGTCGCCCAGTCCCAGCGCATAAAACTCGTAGACATTCGGATCCGTCATGCCCACAGAATCGCACTTGTTCACCGCGAGGCACACGGGCTTTTTGCTGCGCAGGAGCATGGAAGCCACGTCCTGATCCGCCGCCGTCACGCCCGTCTTGACGTCCGTGACCATAACGATCACATCGGCCGTCTCGATGGCGATTTCGGCCTGGCGGCGCATAAATTTCAGCATTTCGCTGTCGGTGTTCGGCTCAATGCCGCCGGTATCGACCAGCTCAAAATCCCGGCCGTTCCAGTCGCAGGCGCCGTAGATGCGGTCGCGTGTCACGCCCGGCGTGTCCTCGACAATGGCCGTTCGGCGGCCGGTCAGCTTATTAAAGAGCATGGATTTACCCACGTTCGGCCGCCCGACAATGGCGACCAGAGGCTTGCTCATAGTAATCCCTCCCAAATTGCGGCGCGTGCCGCGTTTATTCTCTCTCCAGCGAGAAGCTCTGCCAGAGCGTCTGCAGCGTGTTCAGCCACGCCGCTTCATCCATCGCTGCGGCCTCCTCCGGGAAGAATGTTGCCCAGTCGAGAGTCAGGCGATACTTTTCGCAGCTCGAGAACGCCGTGTCCGCGATGGAGAGGAACTCCTCCTCGGTCAGGCTCACATCGCCCGAATAATACGACACGGTCGGCTCGTCGGAGTCCGGAGAATAGACCTGATACATTCCCGCAAGCTGCATGGTGCTCAAAACGCCGTCCGACAGCGTGAAGGCCATCGTGGTAAGCATATATTCCGCAGCGCCGTTGCGTGCGGCGTCGGAGAAAATATAGGCGTACTCGCCGGTCGTCTCGTTGTAATAGCCCATTGTCTCTTTGACGAAGGTCAGATCGGGCTGCATGCTCTCGTCGATGGTGGTGGCGCACTGCGTCAGGCCGTCAAGGGCCTCATTGACCTCCCAGACATCATTATAGGAAAAATTGCCGGAGCCAAGGCAGGCCGAAGCGATGACCTCAAGGCGGCCGTTCTGATCGAGATCGGTCACGGAGTAGCTATAAGGATCATATTCGCCGTTTTTGACCCAGAGCGCATAATTTGCGGCCAGCACGGCAAGCTGTGCGTCGTAGTCCACGGCCGGCGCAGGCTCGGTTGCCTCGCTTTCCGGCTCGCTTGCAGACGCAGAGTCGCTCTGCTCGGAAATGACCGGTTTCTCCTCGCTCGGTTCGGTCGCAGCCCCGTCGATTCTCTCCCGGATGCCGGAGCAGGCCGTCATGGAAAGCAGCAGAGCCGCCGCGGTCAGTACGAGCAGAAGTTTCTTGCACATAGGAAGTTTCCTCCAGACAAAATCGTATTTTTCATATTATCGCACAAAATCGCGTTTTTTTCAAGGTCATTCTTTCCGAAAGCATCTTCCGGAGAAAAAGAAAAGAGGAAGGCTTTCCTTCCTCGTCTCTTATTCGTTACGAATTACTTTGCTTCAGCAGCAGGAAGAACCTCGCGGCCATTGTAGGTACCGCAGTTCTTGCAAGCTCTGTGGGGCAGACGCGCCTCGCCGCACTTCGGGCAAGCAACGACGCCGGGCACGGAGAGCTTCCAGTGAGAGCTACGTCTCTTATCCCGTCTTGCCTTGGAAACTTTACATTTTGGAACAGCCATGAATGACACCTCCTTGGTCAGATGCTTTCAGCATAAAACTTTATTTCTTATCCTTCAACAGCTGCCCAAGGACAGCCAAACGGGGATCAACATCGGGACGGCACGCACAGGGGCCGTCGTTCAGATTCTTGCCGCAGCGGCAGCATAGACCCTTGCAGTCCGGGCGGCACAGCAGCTTGGAATCCATATTCAGCACGAACGCAGTCGTCAGAATCTCATCAAGATCCGCGCAGTCGTCTTTCAGAAGGAACGTCCACTCGTCGGCGGAATCCTCATCCTCGATCTCGCGCACCAGAACGGCGTTGACGGGATATGACACAGGCTTCAAAAACTCGCAGGCACAGCGGTCGCACACGGCGTGCAGCGTTGTGGAGACGGTTCCTCGCAGCACCAGCACCCCGGCGGTATTGCGAACGATTCCCTCGGCCTCGACCGGCTCCTGCACGGGATAGCTTCCGCCGAACTCCAGATCATGAAGATCCAGCGCGGTTTTGAAGGGCAGCTCGCTGTCCGGCGTTTGAATGATTTTCGACACTTCCAGCAGCATAGCAATCCCCTGTTCCATAGTCGTGCAGGAGATATTATAACGTCATTCTTCCCGTTTGTCAAATAGTTTTTCAATTTTTTCGGCGAAAAATACTTGACTTTCTGATTCATCTGCCGCATAGTAAAGGAAAACGCAATTTGGAGTGAAAAACCGTGAAGGAATTGACGATCGGATGCAACGATGCCGGACAGAGACTCGACCGTTTTCTTGCGAAAGCCGTCCCCCTGCTTCCCGCCTCGCTGGCGCAGAAGTATATTCGTCTCAAGCGCATCAAGCTCGCGGGCAAGCGTGTCAGCCGCGACACGCGCCTGAACGAGGGCGACGTTTTGCAGCTTTACATCAATGATGAATTCTTCGACACACCCTCACAGGACAATGCCTATCTGACCGTCGCCACCCCCAAGCTCAACATCGTCTATGAGGACGAAAATCTCCTGCTCGTAGACAAACGTCCGGGGCTGGCCGTGCACCCGCACGACGGCGCGGAATACGGAAAGACGCTCATCGACCACATTCAGGCCTATCTCTATGCCAAGCATGAGTGGCGGCCGCGAGAGGAAAACGCCTTCACGCCCGCACTGTGCAACCGCATCGACCGCAACACCGGCGGCATCGTCATCGCAGCCAAGAACGCCGAGGCGCTGCGCATCCTCAACCAGAAAATCAAGGATCGTGAGATCGACAAGCGGTATCTGGCCATCGTTGAGGGCACGCCCAAGCCGAAGGGGGGCGTTTTGAAGGGCTATTTATTTAAGGATGCGGTGAAAAACCGTGTGTTCGTCACGGACACACCGCAGGCAGGCTCAAAATCCTGTGAAACGCGCTATCGCGTGCTGCAAAGCAAAAACGGCCTGTCACTCGTTGAGTGTGAGCTGGTCACCGGCCGCACGCACCAGATCCGTGCGCAGTTTGCCCACGCCGGACACCCGCTGCTGGGCGACGGCAAATACGGCAAGCTGGACAAGCGCTACACCCGCACCTATCAGGCGCTGTATTCCTATCAGCTTACCTTCCGCTTCACCACGGACGCCGACTGCCTTGCCTATCTGGACGGCAGGCAGTTCCGGGTGGAAAAGGTCGATTTTGTGGAGGAATACTTCGGATAACGCGTAAAAATCGCCACGATTGGATTTTTAATCTCGCAGGAGGCTTTGCCTCCTGCGTTTTTTATTCGTTCTCGGATTTGGAGAAAAACCCGTTGATTCCAAGGAACAGGCCGCCAAACAGCAGCACGATCCCGATCCAGAACAGCACCGTTGTCAGCGTGCTGCTGCCGCCAAGCCCGAAAACCACGCTGAGCACCAGCAGATTTCCGGAGACCAACAACAAAAACAACGCCTTCAGCAGCATATCCCGTCCGTTTTTGCTCATGTTTCCGTTCCTCCCTTTGTACTTGGCATATCCCATGCGCGGTGGTCGGTGTGCAGAAGGTGATGCGATCTTTCCGAGAGCGGCTGGCCGAGGAAGTCGCGGTAGCAGTCCAGCACAGCCGGATTTTCATGTGAAAACCGCAGCGGATTTCCGGCATCCAACCCGTAAAGCACGCCTGCACGCTCGGACGCAAGCTCCTGCCCATCGCGGATGGGCTGTCCGCCGCCGCCCGCGCAGCCGCCGGGGCAGGCCATGACCTCGATAAAATCATAGCGCACGCGGCCGCAGCGCAGCGCCTCCATGAGACGCCGTGTGTTACCAAGGCCGCTGACCACGGCGACGTGCAGCGCCGTTCCGGCCAAATCGAAGGTTGCTTCCTTCCAGCCGGCCATGCCGCGCACCGCAGAAAACGCATCCGGATCCGGATTTTTCCCCGTGACAAGGTAATGCGCCGAGCGCAGCGCCGCCTCCATTACACCGCCGGTTGCTCCGAAGATCACACCCGCGCCCGTGGCCGTGCCAAGCGGCCGGTCAAAGGCCTCCTCGGCCAACCGCGCCGGACGGATATGCTCCGAGCGCAGCATCCGCACGATCTCGCGCGTGGTAAGCACGGCATCCACGTCCTGCCCTGCGCCCGCATCGGCCATGGTTGGCAGGGCGCATTCGTGCTTTTTCGCAATACAGGGCATGACGGAAACGCAGAAGATACGCTCCGGTGTCACACCGAGAAGCTGCGCGTAATAGGACTTTGCAATCGCGCCGAACATCTGCTGCGGCGACTTGGCCGTGGAGAGATTGTCCGTAAACTCCGGAAACTGCGACTTGACAAAACGCACCCAACCCGGGCAGCAGGAGGTAAACATTGGCAGCGTTCCGTGCTCACGCAGGCGCTGTAAAAATTCGCTTCCTTCCTCCATAATGGTCAAATCGGCGGAAAAATCTGTGTCAAAAATATAATCGAAGCCCATCGCGCGCAGCGACGCAACAAGTTTTCCGACCGTCGCCTCCTCGCGCGTCAATCCCAGCGGTTCGCCCCACGCCGCGCGGACGGCGGGCGCAATCTGCATAACAGTGATTTTCTCCGGATCGGCCAACGCGGCAAAGACCCGCTGCGTATCGTCTCGCTCCTGCAATGCGCCTACCGGACAATGCGTGATGCACTGACCGCACAGGGCGCAGTCGGACTCACTGATGAAGCGGTTGCGCGAGACATCGATGGTCGTGCGTGCGCCGGTGTTGGCTACATCCCAGATGTGCAGATCCTGCACATGGTCGCAGATCTGCACGCAACGCATGCACTTGACGCACTTGGCCGCATCGCGCACCAGAGGAAAGTGCCGGCTCCACTGATTCTTCGGAAGCTGCTTTTCAAAGTGCTCCTCCGTGATGCCGAGGTCATTGCAGAGCGTTTGCAGCGTGCAGTTGCCGCTGCGCACGCAGGAGGCGCAGTGATCGTTGTGCTGCGACAGGATCAGCTCGACATTGATGCGCCGTGCTTCGCGCACGCGCGGGCTGTTCGTATGCACCACCATGCCCTCGCTCACCGTCGCGGTACAGGCCGCAAGCAGGCGCTCGACCCCCTCGACCTCGACCATGCAGACGCGGCACGCGCCGATCTGGTTGACATCCTTGAGATAGCAAAGCGTCGGGATCTCAATGCCCACGGAGGCCGCCGCAGACAGGATGGTCGTATGCTCACTCGCTTGGACGGGGATCCCGTTGATCGTCAAATTTACCATTCTCTCTGCCGCCCTCCCTTGAAAATTCCGTAGCCGAATTTATCGCAGCGCAGGCAGCGTCCGGCCTCGGCCGCGGCCTCCTCCTCGGTCATGCCGCATTCCATCAGGCAGAAGTCTCCGCGCCGCTCCTCAGCGGGGCGCAGGCGCAGATTGATGCGGCCGCGATGCAGCTTTTCGTCGAAGCGCACCGGCGGA
Organism: uncultured Oscillospiraceae bacterium; assembly: GCA_934667815.1. Lineage (GTDB taxonomy): Bacteria > Bacillota > Clostridia > Oscillospirales > Oscillospiraceae > JAZOXB01. The sequence continues at coordinate 48,937 of CAKUMO010000014.1, read as the reverse complement.
ATTTCGACATCGCAGGAGATCGTGTGGTTGAAGCCCAGATATTCGTCGATGTTCGCCGCCGCGACCTTGCCCGCTGCGATTGCACGGATGACCGTCGCCGGGCCGGTCACGCAGTCGCCGCCGGCAAAAACGCCGGGAATGTTGCGGATGCCGCTCCAGTTCATCGCATCGATCACGCCGCGCTTGACGGGAATGCCGTCCTTTTCAAAGGGCTGCGCCTGAATGCCCTGCCCGATGGCCACGAGCACAAGGTCGCAGGCAATGCGCGTCTCCGGCTCGGCCGAGTCCACCGGCACCGGCCGTCCCTTCTGGATCTGCCCGACGATCTGCGGCTTGGCAATGAGCGCCGCCACGCAGCCGTTTTCGTCTTCTTCAATACGGACGGGCTTTTGCAGCTCGAGGATTTCGCAGCCCTCGGCAATCGCGCCTTCGACCTCCTCGAGCTGTGCGGTCATGTCGATCTTTCTGCGGCGGTAGACAACCTTCACCGAGTCCGCGCCGAGGCGAACGGCGCTGCGCGCCACGTCCATGGAGACGTTGCCGCCGCCGATGACGCACACGCGCTTGCCCGAGAAATCCGGCAGGCGATTGTCGCCGATGTCGCGCAGCATCTGCACGGCCGAGATCACGCCCGAGGCGTCCTCCCCCTCGATACCAACCTTGCGGTCTGTGTGTGCGCCGATGGCGATATAGACCGCGTCATATTCGCGGTGCAGATCCATGACGGAGGGATGCTCACCTACGCTGACCTCGGTTTTTGCATGAATGCCGAGGGAAAGGATCGTGTCGATCTCCGCCTGTAGGACCTCACGCGGCAGACGGTAGCTCGGAATGCCGTAGCGCAGCATGCCGCCGAACTGCTTGCGCTGCTCAAAGATTGTCACCTCGTGCCCCATCAGGCGCAGGTAGTAGGCCGCACTCAGGCCGCCCGGTCCACCGCCGATGATGGCCACATGCTTGCCCGTCGGCTCCGCACAGCGCGGCAGCGGCACCTCGCCCGCACGCGAAACGGCGAAGCGCTTCAGGCCGCGGATGTTTACAGGATCGTCCATCAGGCTGCGGCGGCACTGGATCTCGCAGGGATGCTCGCAGATCAAGCCGCAGACGGCGGGCATGGGATTATCCTTGCGGATGAGGCGCACGGCATCGGCATAGCGCCCCTCGAGCACGCAGGCGATGTAGCCGGGAATGTCCACACGCGCCGGGCACATCGATACGCAGGGCACCGGCTGGTCGAGCGAGCAGATGCAGCGGCCGCGCCGGATATGTTCTTCAAAATCGTTGCGGAAGCCCTCCAGCCCGCGCAGCACCATCAGCGCAGCCTCGTAGCCAATGGGACAGTCTGCGGTCAGAAAAACCGTGCGGGCCGTTTTTTCGATGACCTCCAGCGTTTCGTCCGTAGCGTCGCCGTTCAGAACATCCTCGAGCAGCTTTTGCAGTTGGCCGAGGCCGACGCGGCAGGGCACGCACTTGCCGCAGGACTGCGCATGGCACATGCGCAGAAAAGACGAAGCCAGATCGACCGGGCAAAGGCCGGGCTGGGACGCGACGATGCGCCGCTCCATATCCTTATACAGCGCCTCGACGGTGGAACGCGCGCGATCCTGCGTGATAATCGTAAGTCGGCTCATAGGCAGTTCCTCCCATGGTTTTTATACACGCTTCAATTATACCGCAAAAACTTCCAAAATGGAATACATTTAAAATAGAATCTATCGGATATTTTATGCAAAATCGGCGGTGAAGCTCTGCTTCACCGCCTCAGCGTGTCGAAAAACTCTTTTCGGCACGCTGACAGACTGCGAAAAAGTTCGGAAGACAAGCAACTCACGCTCGTCGGCGTACATAGGTACGGTAGGGCGTGAGTTGCGCTGTAAGTCAAAATCCTTGCGCAGCAAGCTGGTTTTCATACTGTAAAGTTCAGAATCCCCAACTTTTGTAAATGAAATCCAGAGAACAAAAATCCATTGAATTGTGAATCGATTTTGACGATTACGGACTTTTTTGACAGTCTGCGGCGGTGAAGCTCTGCTTCACCGCCGGTTACTGTACTTCCCTATTGATTCACCACATTGACCGGCGCACCGTCCAGAAATGCGCGGACGTTTTTCTCCGCGCAGTCCATTACGCGCTGGCGGCACTCCTTCGAGGTCCACGAAATGTGCGGCGTAATGAAGCAGTTTTTCGCGTGCAGGAGCGGGTTCCCGCTCTTGATCGGCTCTGCGGAGACCACGTCCACCGCCGCGCCGTAGACCTTTCCGGAGTTCAATGCATCGGCAAGGTCGCGCTCGTTGACAAGGCCGCCGCGCCCGTTGTTGACAAGGATCACACCGTCCTTCATTTTGGCAATGGTCTCGCGGTTGATGATCTCCTTCGTCTCCGGAAACAGCGGGCAGTGCAGCGAGATCACGTCGCTCTCGGCAAGCAGCGTGTCCAAGCTGACATATTCCGCAATCGCACGTCCTGCCTCGCTTGGATGCGGCGAGCAGGCCAGCACACGCATCCCCATGGCCTTGGTGATCGCGCCGACCGTCTGGCCGATGCGTCCGAAGCCGATGATGCCGATGGTTTTGCCGTTCAACTCGATGACGGGATTTTCCCAGTAGCAGAAGTCACGGCTGCGCTCCCAGTCTCCGCGATGGACGGAGTCGCTGTGCCGGCCGACGCCGCAGCAGACTTCCAGCAGCAGTGCAACGGCGTACTGCGCAACGGCGGCGGTGCCGTAAGCCGGAACGTTGGAGACCGGAATGCCGTGCTCGCGTGCACAGGCGCAATCGACGATATTGTAGCCCGTGGCCAGAATCGCAATAAAGCGCAGCTTCGGGCAGGACTCGATGACGCTCCGCGTGACGGGCGTCTTGTTGGTCAGGACGATCTCCGCATCCCCGATGCGCGAGATGATCTCGGCCTCGTCTGTAAGGCTGGTGCAGTCATAGATCGTGAGATCACCGAGCTTTTCCAGGCCTGACCAGCTCAAATCGCCGGGATTCTCGGTGTAGGCGTCCAAAATTACGATTTTCATAAGCTCTCTCCTTTTATTCCGCGCGGAGCGCAATGACGGGATTGCACTTTGCAGCGCTTCTGGATGGAATGAGACCGCCGAGCATGGTCAGCGCCGTGCTCAGCGCAACAAGAATGAGGCCGGAGGTCGCCGGAAGCGCCGCATTGATGTTCTGCTGACCGGTCAGGGAATGCAGAATCGCGTTGCCAGGCAGCAGGATCAGCAGCGTCATGCCGATGCCGATGGCACCTGCCAGAAGGCCGATGATAAAGGTCTCGGCGTTGAACACCTCGGAGACATTGCGCTTCGACGCGCCGATGGCACGCAGAATTCCGATCTCCTTGCGCCGCTCCATCACGCTGATGTAGGTGATTACGCCGATCATGATGGAGGAAACGACCAGAGAAATGGCCACGAATGCGATAAGCACATAGCTGATGATATTGACGATCTCGGTCACGGAGCTCATCATCGTGCCGACCATGTCCGTATAGCGGATGACCTTGCTGTCCTCGCCGCGCGCCTGCATGCGGCTGTTGTAGCCGTCCAGAATTTCAACGATCTTTTCTTTGCTCTCAAAGTCGCGGGGATAAATGTTGATGCTGTTCGGACTGTCCTCCTCGGCATAGCCCAAGGTTTGCAGATTGCTCTCGAGCGTCGTTTCGCCCGTGAGCAGAAGCGAACGCAGAAGCTCGGCCAGTTCCTCCTGCCCCATGTTGAGCTGGACGGCCTGCGAGAGCGTCTTGCCGTCCAACGTCATGCCGGCGTCGCCGGAAAGGCTCTGCATCAGAATATCGGGTAGCTTCGCGGCAAGCTGCCGCATCGCCTGCTGCATCACGGAGCTGATCTGTGCGGAAAGCACACCGGAATACTGCTCCATCACCCGTCCCAGATAGTCCTGAAGCGTCTTGGAAACCTGAATTTTCAGCTGCTCCAAGTCCAGAACCTCGGAAAGTCCCCGCGCAAGCGCCTCCTGCGCCTCAGGCGTTTTCAGGAAGTCCTCAAGCGTCTGGCGGAAATTCGACGGGTCCGCGAGGCCGTTTTCCGCGGCATACGCGCGGTAGCCTGCATACATATCCGCAGCCAGCGCCTCAATCTGCTCCGGCAGGATACTCAGATCGCCGTCATAAGACAGAATTTTCTTCGCGCCCTCGCGGAGAATCTCCTGCGCACGCTCGGTCTGCAGGTACTCCGCGAAATACTCGCCCAGCTTGTCGGGGTCGGTCAGACCGTTTTTCTGCGCGTATTGCTGATAGTCCGCAACAAGGTCCAACACCAACTGCCGCAGAGCCTCGGGCGAGACGGTCAAAGTGCCGTTTTCGTCCAGAATTTTCTTCACACCGTCGGTGAAGCGCTTCTGCGCCTCCGGCGTTTTCAGATATTCTGCAAAATATTCATCCAAACGGGAATAGTCCAGCGCCGGGTCGCCGTCCGCATAGTCCTGATATGCATCAAGCACGGTCTGTGTCAGCTTCGCCAGCGCCTGTGCCGAGAGATTCACCTTCACACCCTCAAAGAGCTTGGACGCGTCAAACTCCGGCAGATCGGAAAGGTCGATGCTGCCCGCATCCAGTGCACCGGAAAGATCGACGGACATACCGCCGAACGCCGAAGAAAGATCGGCCTTTTCAAAATGGAACGCGCCTGCAAGCGCGGTAAAATCGACCTTAAACAATGACGCAAGGTCGAAGCCGCTGCGCGGCGACTGCGCGTCAAAGCATTCGCCGTTGAACACGTTAATCTCCGGCGAGGCAAGCTGTGCCTTGACGATGGCGCTCGAGGCCGCCAGCTTTGCCGCATGCTGCGTCAAAGACGGCAGATAGCCCACGCCCGTGCGCAGCATGGTCGCGGTCGCGTCCTTTGCGGGCTGCACCACGCCGACGATCCGTAGTGTCAGGCCGTCTGAGACGAGCGTGGAAAGATAGTCATCATCGCCGGAACGGTCGCGCCAAAGGTCGTATTCCGCGTCGTAGACATAGCGGTCGGCCGCGTTGATGCACTTGAACTCGATATTCAAAAAATCCTCATAAGCATAGCTTTGAAATTCCTCGGGCGTGTCGATGCTCTCATTCTGCACAAACTGCCGCAGCATTTCGTCCAGCTCCACGCTGTCGCGCAGGCCGAGGGTATAGAGCATAAAATCACTGATTCCGCCGTTCGGCAGCAGCACGAGAACGCATTCGGTCTCGTCCTGCGGCCAGTGCCCGGCCTTAAGGTCGTACTGTCCCTCGTAAAGCTGCGCATCGGACGGCATCTCAAAAAAGACATCCGTGCTCATCATTGCAGAGAGCATGGAGTTGCTCGTGCTGCCGAAGCCCAGCGCCGCAAAGGTCTGGTCTGGATTGACCTGCCGCACGCCGTCCGTATCCTCGCGGTAGATCTGCGGCGAGAGGCCGTAGGCATATTCCACAGCGGTGGCGTACTGCTCAATGTCGCTCGTACCGCTGTCCAGATAGCGCTTGAGCGAGGTCAGGTCGTTGGCATTGACGCGCGAGAACATCGAGCTGAGCATTCTTGCGACCGACACGCGCCCGTCCTCCGTCTGCGTGTCCTGCTGACCGGAGTCCATGGTCATAAAGGAGGAAAAGTCCACGCCGGTGCTCTGGATCTGCAAGGGATATTCCGAGAGCGTATCCTTTTCGATCGACGCAATATAATTGTTCACGCCGTTGGACAGCGACAAAATCAGTGCAATGCCGATAATGCCGATGGAGCCGGCAAAGGCGGTAAGAAAGGTTCGTGCTTTCTTGGTGCGCAGATTATTAAAGCTGAGCGCCAGTGAGGTGAAGATCGACATCGAGGATTTGCCGAGATTCTTATGTACCGCAGGCGCGGCGGCCTCCGGCGTGTAGGGCATGGAGTCTGAACGGATCACGCCGTCCTTGAGGTTCACAATGCGCGTGGCATACTGCGCGGCCAGCTCCGGATTGTGTGTGACCATGACGACAAGGCGGTCCTTGGCAACCTGCTTCAAAAGCTCCATGACCTGAATGCTCGTCTCGGAATCCAGTGCGCCGGTCGGCTCGTCAGCCAGCAGAATGTCCGGATTATTGACCAGTGCGCGGGCAATCGCCACGCGCTGCATCTGCCCGCCGGACATCTCACTTGGCCGCTTGTGGCACTGCTCCCCCAACCCCACCTGCTCGAGCGCGTGCTTGGCGCGGCGTTTGCGCTCTGCGCGGGAAACGCCGGAGATCGTCAGTGCCAGCTCGACGTTGGCCAGCACTGTCTGGTGCGGAATGAGGTTGTAGCTCTGAAATACGAAGCCGATCGTGTGGTTGCGGTAGGAATCCCAATCCCGGTCGGAATAGCGGCGCGTGGAAACGCCGTTGATGACGAGATCACCGCTGTCATAGCGGTCGAGGCCGCCAATGATATTCAAAAGCGTGGTCTTGCCCGACCCGCTCGGGCCGAGAATCGCCACGAATTCATTATCCCGCAGGTTCAGGCTCACGTCGTCCAGTGCCTTCTGGACAAGCTGACCGGTCTGATACTGCTTGCAGATGTGGTTGAGTTGCAGCATAACGGTTCCTTTCCGGAAAAATCTGAATTTTTAGTATTATAGCACACGCCGGCAAAAAAATCTGTAAACAAAATAAGAACATTCTCCTCCGGTATGCCGCAAAACTGTGCGAAAATGTTTTGAAAACGCCGCTTTTCTTCCAATTTTTTATTGATTATTACGAATTGACAGCGCATACAAATCGTGCTAATATCTTGAAGCTTCAAAAACGAATTCCAATGATTGAAATGAGGCGATCTCATGTCCACGCTCCACACCAGAAGCATGACGCAGGGCGCGCCCATGCCTCTGCTGATTTCTTTTCTGCTTCCTCTGCTGCTGGGTCTGCTTTTTCAGCAGCTATATTCCATGGTCGATACCGTTGTGGTCGGCAATTATCTCGGCGTCAAGGCGCTGGCCGGCGTCGGCTCGACCAGCTCGATCAACTTCCTCGTGCTCGGCCTGTGCAACGGCATCTGCGCCGGCTTTGCCATTCCGGTCGCGCAGAAATTCGGCGAGGGCGACATCAGAGGGCTGCGTTCCTACGTCGGCAACATGATCTGGCTGGGCAGCGCCATCGCGCTGCTTGTTACGTTGGTCACAACCTTCGGCTGCCGCCGGATTCTGCAGTTAATGAACACGCCGTCCGACGCGTTCGACTACGCATATAACTATATCGTCGTGGTCTTTGCGGCCATTCCGGCGACCATGCTCTACAATCTGCTCTCCGGCATCCTGCGCTCACTGGGCGACAGCCGCACGCCGCTGTTTTTTCTGGTTTTCTCCAGCCTTCTGAACGTCGCGCTCGACCTGTTCTGCGTCGTCACGCTGGATATGGATGTCGCGGGCGCCGCGTGGGCAACGCTCGTCAGTCAGCTCATTTCGGGTCTGCTCTGCCTCGTCTACATGGCCAAAAAATACCCGATTCTGCGGCTGCACCGCGAGGATCTGCGCTTCAACCGCTTCCGCGCGACCAAGCTCCTGCTGATGGGTCTGCCCATGGGGCTGCAATACTCCATCACAGCCATCGGCACCATTCTCATCCAGACCGCCGTGAACGGTATCAATTCCTATGCCATGGCCGCCGCAACCGCCTCAAGCAAGGTCACTGCGCTGTTCGCCTGCCCCTTTGACGCCATCGGCTCCACCGCCGCGACCTACGCCGGGCAGAACCTCGGCGCGGGCAAGATCGACCGCGTGCATCAGGGCGTGAAGGCCAGTGCGCTGCTCGGCACGGTCTATTCCTTCGTCGCATTGGCCGCGTTGTATTTCAGCGCCGCCACATTGGCCGGGCTGTTTCTGGACTCCAAGGATCTCGACGCCGCTGCCGAGATTCTGCCGCTGGCGCGCCGCATGCTGCTGTGCAATGCCGTCTTCTACATTCCCCTGTTGGGTGTGAATTTGGTACGCTTCACCATTCAGGGGCTTGGCTACTCCGGTCTTGCGACCATCGCAGGCGTGTTTGAGACCGTCGCACGCGGCGTATTTGCGCTGTGTCTTGTGCCGCATCTTGGCTTCGATGCAGTTTGCTTCGCCAATCCGGCTGCGTGGGTCATGGCCGATCTGTTCCTTATCCCCGCTTACTTTGTCTGTCTGAAAAAACGCGGCTTTGTCTGCCGGCCGCGTCTGCGTCGCGCGGCGGCGAGATCATAATCAAAATTATCGGCAACGCCGGTGCTTTGCAGTATATCAAAATGTCAAAGAACCCTCTCTTTCAGTAAACGAAAGTGAGGGTTCTTTGACTGTCTGGCGCGGGGCCGATGCCTTCATCGGCCCGCGCGTTTGATTTATGCTTATGAAATGACAATTTACTCCGCCGTCGGAACGCCGACAGGCAGACCGTTGAATTCCAGATCGTCCTCGACCGGAATAACCAGCACCTTGCGGCCGTCGATCACCTTGGTCTCGACCAGATAGCTGTATTCCGGATCAACGGACAGAGAAATTTTACCGGTCTTGAGCTGCACCTTTTTCGGATTAATGAGATTCGCCGGGTTCAGCACCGCGTTCTCTCCGAAGCGCTCCTCACAGGACTTTTTGAACGCCTGCGCCTGCTCTGCCGGGATCTCGCAATCCTGCAAAATGGCGCTCACGTCGCCCGATGTGACGACCAGCGGTTCAGGATCCTTGCGCTCCTTGTGCTCCTCGATCCGCGCGGTCAGGCGCTCATGCACGCCCTGCACGACGTTCAGGCTGCACGCCTCGCCCAGCGACTCGGTCAGCGCAGACTCAAATGCCTCGCGCTGCTCCTCGGCGGACATGGGCGGCTCGGTATGGAACACGGCCTCGATAAACTCCTGATGCAGCTCGGCGGGCTTGCGCGAATAGAACAGCGCATTGTAAATATTGGTGCTGCGGTCGTCAAAGGCCGGGAACAGGAAGCCCAGCTCCGGCGCGGAGACCAATTGACTGGCAGTGCAGTGGAACTCGTTGTCGCCCGCAAAATAGCCCAGCTCCGGCTTGCCCGCCTTGACCGGACACACGGCGCAGACGAGATAGGAAAACACCGTCTCGGACGCGTCCTCCTGCGCAAGGCCGTCCTTGCCGCGGCGTGGGACGTCGTAGTGGTCGTTTGCAATCAGCAGCAAATAGTTCGACTCGCCCATGTTCAGCGTCGAAATGACCTTCTGATAGAACGTCTGGCGCAGCGCGTTATCCTTTAGTTCGCTGTCGCGCAGCGCCATCAGGAGCTTGTGCTCGTCGCTTTTCATGACCTGCTGCGTTGCAAAAACAATGTCGATCAGGTTCTTGTCCAGCGTGCCGGACATGGCCTTGCGCAAAAGCTCGAGATATTTTTCCGATTCCTGCTGCGGCATCAGTGCCAGAGATTCGTCCAGATCGGCCACGATCTCGCGGGCACTGTTGACGAAGCAGCCGTAAATATGGCCGACCGCGTTCTTTTCCGGCTTCCACCGGCGGCGCAGCTCGCCCAGTTCTTTTTGATTCATCGACTGATTCCTTTCGTCGTATTGCGATTCGGAGCGACGCCCCGTGCAAACCATTATACTATAAATTTCCGCAATTGCAAGCCGCCGTCCCGCCGCGGCGGCTTTTCGACGTTTTTCCCGGCAGCGCACCCGTTTTTTCCTGCAAAAAATCCTGAAAAAATGAAAAATAAGGATTGACCTTGTCCCTTTCCTATGATAGAATGATTCCACCTGTGAAAAAGGGGTCTTTTTTGTGCGCCCTTTTTCGCCGGCGGATGACGCCGCCGTAGTTTCGGCGTCCTCTAAATCTATCATAGCCGCCGGTATACAGGGAGGCAAATTTTTTAAGGAGGTGCCGACAAATGCGAGTAAAGATCACTCTGAGATGCAACGAATGCAAGCAAAGAAACTACAACACGATGAAGAACAAGAAGAACGACCCCGATCGCCTCGAAATGAAGAAGTATTGCAGGTTCTGCAGAAAGCATACCGTTCATACCGAGACTAAGTAAGGAAAGGGTGAAACCAATGGCAGCAGAAATGAACAAGAAACCCAATTTCTTCGTCCGCACCGGCCGCCGCTTCTCGAAGTGGTTCCGTGAGATGAAGAGCGAGCTGAAGAAGGTCGTCTGGCCCTCCGGCAAGCAGCTCGTCAACAACACCCTCGTCGTTCTCGTGTCCGTTCTGATCGTCGGCGTGATCGTATGCCTGTTTGACATGCTGGCAGGTCTCGGTATCGACCTGCTGAGCAATCTGTTCTGATCGCCATGGCAGAAGGCGCAAGATGGTATGTCGTTCATACCTATTCCGGATATGAGAATACCGTAAAGGCCACCATTGAAAAAACCGTCGAAACGCGTCAGCTTCAGGACATCATTCATCAGGTCTCCATTCCCATGGAAACCGTCACCGAAATCACGGACAACGGCCCGAAAACCTACGATCGTAAGGTTTTCCCCGGCTATGTGCTGATTAAAATGGTCATGACGGACGAGGCTTGGTATATCGTCAAGAATGTCCGCGGCGTCACCGGCTTCGTCAGCTCCGGCACCAAGCCCACGCCCCTGACGGAGGACGAGGTTTATCAGCTCGGCGTAGAAAAGCGCGAGGTCGTCGTCGGCTACGACGTCGGCGATTCCGTCCGCGTGCTGGACGGCCCGCTGACCGGGTTTAACGGCGTGGTCGAAATGCTCGACATCGAGAAGAACAAAGTCCGCGTGACCGTGTCCATGTTCGGCCGCGAGACGCCCGTCGAGCTGGAGCTCGATCAGGTCGAAGCTGTCACCGACTGAGCTGGCAGCAAACGTGGGAGGGGTTCTCCCCCGCCAAAAATACGCATTTGCGTATCACCACATTTTATTTGGAGGTGCTTATCATGGCACAGAAAGTTACTGGTTATATCAAACTTCAGATTCCTGCCGCGAAGGCCACCGCGTCGCCCCCTGTCGGCCCGGCGCTCGGCCAGCACGGCGTCAACATCGCACAGTTCATCAAGGAATTCAACGAGCGCACGAAGGATCAGGCCGGCTTCAAAATTCCGGTTGTCATCACGGTCTATGCTGACCGCAGCTTCACCTTCGTGACCAAGACTCCTCCGACCCCCACCCTCATCCTCAAGACCATCGGTCAGGACAAGGGCTCCGGCGTTCCCAACAAGGATAAGGTCGGCACCATCACCACCGCACAGGTTCGCGAGATCGCTGAGAGAAAAATGCCCGACCTCACCGCCGCCACCATCGAAGCTGCGATGAGTCAGGTTGCCGGCACCTGCCGCAGCATGGGCATTGTCGTTGTCGACTGATTGCAGTCGCATATGTGGGAGGATTATTCCGCATCACCACTTTAAGGAGGATTTAACAAGTGTTTAGAGGTAAAAAATATAAGGACAGCGCGAAGCAGATCGACCGCTCCGTGCAGTATGAAGTTTCCGACGCGCTGGCGCTGGTCGTCAAGACCGCTCCGGCCAAGTTCGACGAGACCGTCGAGATTCACATCAAGCTGGGCGTTGACTCCCGTCACGCCGATCAGCAGGTCCGCGGCGCCATCGTTCTCCCGAACGGCACCGGCAAGACCCGCAAGGTCCTCGTTTTTGCGAAGGACGCCAAGGTTGACGAAGCCAAAGAGGCCGGCGCTGACTATGTCGGCGGCATGGAACTCGTGGAAAAGATCACCAAGGAAAACTGGTTCGACTTCGACGTCGTCGTCGCTTCCCCGGATATGATGGGTATCGTCGGCCGTCTTGGTAAGGTTCTCGGCCCGAAAGGCCTGATGCCCTCCCCCAAGGCCGGCACCGTCACGCCGAATGTCGCGGCTGCCGTCAAGGAGATCAAAGCCGGTAAGATCGAGTACCGTCTGGACAAGACCAACATCATCCACTGCCCCATCGGCAAGGTTTCCTTCGGCGCTGAGAAGCTGACCGAGAACATGAACACCCTGCTGGGCGCCGTCATCAAGGCGAAGCCCGCTGCGGCCAAGGGTCAGTATATCCGTTCCTGTGTCGTCGCCTCCACCATGGGCCCCGGCATCAAGGTCAACGCTGCGAAGCTGTAATTGCTGAAAAAGCCCTCTGGACTTCGGTTCAGAGGGCTTTTTGCAGGTAAAATGCTGATGCTCGCCGCCCTTGAGCAGAGTAATTTTGAAGCACAAAAACGCAAAAAAGTGCTTGACAAATGGGACTTTTCTGCTATAATAGACAAGGTTGCCGGAGACAGCAGGAGGCTATATGCCATAACGGGACAAATCCTGCCGAGGTTGCATGAACTTATGATGTTTTTGCGTCCTCATGTCTTTTCGGCATGAGGATTTTTTTCGGAGGTGACACACATTGCCCAATACCAAGGTACTCGAAAGCAAAAAGGCAATTGTTGATGCGCTGACCCAGAAGCTGCAGGGTTCTACCGCTGCTGTTTTTGTGGACTACAAGGGCATCACTGTCGCAAAGGATACCGAGCTTCGCAATCAGTTCCGTGAGGCTGGCGTGGAATACACCGTCGTCAAGAACACGCTCACCCGTTTCGCCGCTAAGAATGCCGGCTACAACGAGTTCGACGAGCTGCTCAACGGCACGACCGCTCTCGCCACCACAACCGGCGATCCCATTGCCCCGGCTCGCATCATCTGCGAATTTGCCAAAAAGAACAAGGACGCTCTGAAGATCAAGGGCGGCTTTGTCGAAGGTTCCGTTCTGTCCGTCGATCAGCTCAAGGGCTTCGGCGAACTGCCCGGTAAGGATGCCCTGATCGCTCAGGTTCTCGGCACGTTCCTTGCCCCGATCTCCGCACTGGCCTTCTGCCTCGACCAGATCCGTCAGCAGAAGGAAGGCCCCGCTCCTGCCGCCGAAGAAGCGCCCGCAGAAGCCTAATCAACTATTAAAAACACATTAGGAGGATTTTACAATGTCTGAAAAAATCGCTGCTCTGATCGAAGAAGTTAAGGGCCTTTCCGTTCTGGAACTGGCTGAGCTTGTCCATGCTCTGGAAGATACCTTCGGCGTTTCCGCCGCTGCTGCCGCTGTCGCCGCTCCCGCTGCCGGCGCTGCTGAGGCTGTCGAAGAAAAGACCGAGTTCGACGTCGTCCTGAAGGACTGCGGCGCGAACAAGATCGCTGTTATCAAGGTTATCCGCGCCCTGACCGGCCTCGGCCTGAAGGAAGCGAAGGAAATCGCCGACAACTGCCCGAAGACCCTGAAGGAAGCCATCTCCAAGGAAGACGCCGAGAAGATCGTCAACGATCTGAAGGAAGCCGGCGCTACCGCAGAGCTGAAGTAATTCTTCTTCAAGAAACCGCTTAGCCGCTTAATGCCGCTAAGCGGTTTTTCGATCTATAATATGCCCTCTCCGCGCGGCGGAGAGGGCGCTTTTGCGTTACTTTGCCGCAGCTTCGCGGGATTTGAGCTCGTCGAGCATTTTATTGTAAAACTCCTCGTTGATCTTGTATTTCGCGCGGTAGATGATATACCCCGCAACGATGAGCACAAGCGGGATGACAAACATCGCCAGCTTGACCGTCAGCTTGCCGGAGGCGTCGATCATCTCGGCGGCGGTGTCGGATTCGTGCGTCTTAATGCCGGCCAGAATGACCGAAATTGAGATCAGTCCCGTGGAGAGTGCACCGCCGATCTTATTGACAAGCGGCTGGATGGAGAATGTGATGGATTCCGTGCGCCGTCCGAGCTTCCACTGTCCGTATTCGATGGTATCCGTCAGGAACATCAGCATCAGAAGCTGGATAAATGCCTGCCCCACGAAGATGATGACCGCTGCAAGCGCGATGAGCACGATGGAATGCTCTGCAAAAAAGAACACCGCATAACCAACGATGACCAGAAGCGTTGCGCCGGTGTAGAGTTGGTGCCGGTTGAAGCGCTTGGAGAACAGCGGGAAGATCATGAGCGCTGCAAGCTGCGCCACACCGCACACAGCCGCGAGGACGGCATAGAGGTTGATGTCACCAAACAGATATTGCATGTAATAGGTTGCAAATCCCGTGGTCGTGCAGTAGCCCACCATGAAAAGTCCCATCGCAAGCGTCGTCCACATAAGCTGGTCGTTCCTGACAAGGGCGTGCCACATATCGCGAAGCGTGACCTTTTCCTCGTCCTCTCCGCCGATCGTGCGGTTCTCCTTCACGCCGAACAGCGGGAAGCACAGGAAGCCGAGGTACAGCACACTGACCGCGCAGGCCACGAGCATCCAGCTTTTCTGCGTGTTGCCGAGTGCCGCAGTGATGGGCTGCCAGCCGACCATGATGATGTACATGCCGATATTGGCGCAGATACGCGCGAATGCGCCGTATTTCTCGCGCTGCTTCTGATCCTGCGTCAGCGCGGGCAGGAGCGTCCAGTAGGCAATGTCGTTGATGCCGTAGCTGATGTCCCAGAGGATGTAGGCCACGGCGAAGAAGATGACGTAGGCCGTGCCGGTACCGATGTTGCCGAACAGCATCAGGTAGAACACCACGCTCAGAACGCCGCCGACCAGAATTGCGGGCTTGAATTTGCCCCACTTCGTGTGGATATTGTCGATGACAAGGCCGGTAATCGGGTCATTGAGTGCATCGGCAATGCGCAGCACGGACAGCACCAGACTTACGGCGGCGAACACCTTCAGCGGAAGCGAGAGTACATTGGACAGGAAATAGAGCAGCGCATTGGCCTCGAAGGCGTAGAACATGTCGCGTCCGATGGTTCCGAGGCCGAAAAAATATTTGTTGCGGCGGTTGATGTCTTTCATAGGGTTTCCTCCTCGATCAAAAATACATTGGAGCCAAAATCGCCCTGCATGCGCAGCGCGGGGTCATAGCCCGTACCGGCAAAGCGCTGCGGCAGCGCAATTCCGGCGTGCAGCGCCGCACCGGAGGCCGAAGTCTCCAGCGCACCGTCGTACATCCGATAGCGCTTGTCCACAGCCGAGAGCAGCAGGCCGTCGGGCTTGAGCTTCACGGGTGCAACATGGCGCAGCAGCGAGCCGAACGCCCCCACGCGCAGAAGCTGCGGCCGCGAGGTGACGCGATAGCGCGTTTTTCCGCCCAGATTTGCGGCGTGCAGGCGCTCGTAAGGCGGCGCGGCGTGGACGAGCCGGTGAAACAGGCCGACAAGCGTTTCGTTTTTGCTTTGCACCTGCCAGCAGACAGCACCATCTTCACAGGGCAGACGCGAAAACGTGCCGAACTGGAAGGCCGCGCGGTGCGCCTTGTAAAACGCGATCTGTGCGGCAATCTCCGTCTCCTCGACCGGAGAAAGCTCGTCCAAGTCCAGCTCATAGCCGAGCACACCGAAAAAGCTGACATTCCCGCGCGTGGAAAGCGGCGTGCTGCGCAGCGTCTGCGCATGCGGCGACTGGGAAACATGTGCGCCCCAGGTGCTCTGCGGATAGAGATAGCTCAGGCCGTTTTGAATGTCCAGCCGCTCAACGGGGTCGGTGTCGTCCGACACCCAGACCTGTGCTGAGAAGCAGAGCAGGCCGAGATCGAAACGCCCGCCGCCGGAGGCGCAGCTTTCCAGAAGCAGCTCCGGCCTCGCGTCAAAAATGCGGTGCAGCACCTCGTAAAGCCCGAGAACATTGCGGTGCGCCGCCGCGCCGAGTGCGGGGCTATGCCGGTTCATATCCCATTTGACATAGGAAATGGGCGCGGAATCAAGAATCGCGTTGACGTTTTCGACGATGTAATCGCGCACCTCGGCGCGGCTGAGGTCGAGGCGCAGCTCGTGCCGCCCGAGAAACGGCGCTCTGTCCTCCGGCACGACCCAGTCCGGGTGTGCGCGGTAGAGGTCGCTGTCCGGGTTGACGGCCTCCGGCTCGAACCACAGGCCGAATTGCAGCCCTATGGCATTCAGCCTTTCGCCCAGCCGCGTCAGGCCGCCGGGCAGCTTTTTGCGGTTGACGGTATAATCGCCCAGACCCGCACGGTCGGAATTTCTCGCGCCAAACCAGCCGTCGTCCAGCACGAACAGCTCACAGCCGAGGCTTTTCGCCTTTTTCGCCAGCCGCAGCAGACGCTGCTCACTGAAGTCGAACATGCAGCCCTCCCAGCTATTGTAAAGCACCGGACGTGGGCGGTTTTTCCAGTATTCCGGAACAATATGCTCCGTCACATGGCGATGCATCGCCGCCGACAGGCCGCCGAAGCCGCCGTCGGAGAAAGCCAGCACCGTTTCGGGCGTTTCAAACGCCTCCCCCGGGCAGAGCCTCCAGTGGAAATCCGTCGGGCTGATGCCTTGCATCACGCGCGTAAGCCCTTGCAGACTGCGGCGAACGGAGGCGTAGTGACTGCCGGAGTAGACCAGATTCACGCCGTAAACCCGGCCGTGCGTCTCGTCCGCGTCCGCCTGCGCAAGCAAAAAGCCCGGATTCACACGGTTGGACGAATCGCCGCAGACGCTCTCAAGCACACCGTCGCCGTCAGACTCGGTGCGGTGCATTTCCGCGATCCAGCCCCCGCGAAAGCTGTGCAGGCGATAGCTTCCCGGCAGATCGAGGCAGAAGCTCATGAGCTTGTGTATCGTCACGTCCCGGTCGCCGCAGTTTTCCAGCACGGCGCGGCGTGTGATGACCGTCTCGAAGCAGCCGTAAACCAGCCGCAATCGCAGCTTCTGTGCCTCGTCGTACAGGCAGATTTCCAGCGCTTGCCCGCCGCGAGACTGGGGCAGACCGCTGTGCATGGGCGCCTCGTCATGCAGCGCGAAGCCCTCGAAGCGGAAGTCCGTCGAAAGCGCGCGCTCCCCCTCCGACAGGTTTAGCGGGCTTTCGCGGTAGTCTCCGCGCCCCGCGCCGCTCCATTCCAGAGGCAGCACATCTAGGCAGGCGGCGTTGCTCACCTCGTCATACTGCACGCTGTCGCCCCAGCCAAGCCCCGGCTGGACGGCAAGCGCCCCGGCGTCCTCAATCTGCACCGGCACGCCGAAATGGAGCTGCTGCAAAAAGCCCTCCTGCGTCACGCGGAACAGATAAGAAGCGCTGTCGTTTTGCAGGTGGAATACGCCGTTCTTTTCTTCGATCATCGGATGTCGTATTCCTCCCCGGCAACGTATTTTTCAAAGCATTCTTCGGTCACGCCGCCGTTTTGTGCCATGTCGCGGTAAAACTCCGCCGAGCGCTTCGGCGTGCGCTTCTGCGTCTCATAGTCGATATGGATCAAGCCAAAACGGGCAGTGTTGCCCTCGATCCACTCGAAATTATCGCAGAAGCACCAGTGATAATAGCGTTCAAAGGGCAGGCCGGAGGTGCAGATTGCTTGCAGATGCTCATAGATGTATTTTGCACGGAAGCGGTCATTCTGGTCGCAGGTGCCGTTTTCCGTGACCCAGAGCGGGCGCGGCAGGACGGCTTGCAGCTTTTCCGCGCAGCGCACCAAGCCCTCCGGATAGATTTCCCAGTCGAGGTCGTTGCGCGGGCTGTTCTCGCGCACGCCGTCGGCCAGACCAGAAACGGTCGAGCGCGTGTAATAATTCACGCCGTTGAAATCGCAGTATTCACCGGGCTTGATATGCCAATGATTCCTGAACGGGAAGCGGAACTCACCGCGCCCCATTGCCTGCGTGAGCGCCCCCTGAAAGAGCCACTCGCCGGTCTTGGCAAAGAAGCGGTGCATGGGATTTTTCGGATCCTTCGGATCAAAGACACGCACATGATTCGCAAACCCGACCATCGTGTCCGTATAGCCCAGCTTTTTGCGCGTTTCATGCAGAATTTCATAAGCTCGGATATGGCAATAAGCCATGTTTTCCATCACGCGGAAGGTCTGCGTGTAGGATTTCCGTCCCGGCGGCCACGCGCCGAAGCAGTAACCGTTCGTGGCGTAAACATTCGGCTCGTTAATCGTGATCCAGTCGTCCACGAGGTCTCCGAAGCGGTCGGCGCACATACGGACGAAGTCCAGAAAATCCTTCAGATTTTCCCGCTTTTCAAACGCGCCCTTTTCCTCGAACCACATGGGGTTGGAAAAATGGTGCAGCGTCACGAGCGGACGGATGCCGAGGTCGCGCAGATAGCTCAGCTCCTCACGGTAATGCCGCACGGCCTCCACCGAGACCTCGCCGCGTTTTGGCATGAGGCGCGCCCACTCCAACCCGAGGCGGCAGACGTGCAACCCCATCGCGGCCATCAGGTCGCTGTCCTCGCGCCAGCGATTCCAATGGTCGTTTGCAACCGCCGGGTCGGAGCCGTCCTTGATGTGCCCCTTATGATACCAATCGTTCCAGTTGCTGCCGACCTCGCCGCCCTCGATCTGCGTCGAGGCCGAGGACACGCCCAGCATAAATCCCTCCGGGAAGCGCAGCTTCATGTGCAGCCCTCCTTTGTGCAATTCTGATAAGAATATAGTACCGCGTCCGGCCTTTTCTGTCAAATCTTTTCTTTCTGTTTGACGCACGGACTTCGATATGCTAGAATTATTCTGAAAGGATGTGACCGGAATGGCACGCGAACGTTGGTATAAAAACATGGTCTTTTATCAGATCTGGCCGCGGAGCTTCAATGACGGTGACGGCGACGGCATGGGCGACCTCTGGGGCGTGTATGAAAAGCTGGACTATCTGCAAAGCCTCGGTGTGGACGGCGTATGGTTCTCGCCGCTGTATCCCTCTCCCGGCGCGGACTGCGGCTACGACATCTCGGACTATATGGACATTGATCCCATGTACGGCGGCATGGAAGCCTTCCGCAAGGTGCTGGACGGTCTGCATGCACGCGGCATGAAGCTCATCATGGATCTCGTCGTCAACCACACAAGCGACGAACACGAGTGGTTCCAGAAATCGCGCCGGCGCATCGAGCCGTACACGGATTACTACATCTGGCGTCCGGCCAGGAAAAACGGCAAGCTGCCCAACAACTGGGACAGCAATTTCGAGGGCAAGGCGTGGCAGTGGGACGAACTGCGGCAGGAATACTATCTGCACGTATTTGCCATCAAGCAGCCCGATCTGAACATGGACAACCCGCTTGTACGCGAGGAGGTCAAGAAAATCCTGCGTTTCTGGCTGGACATGGGGGTTGACGGCTTTCGTGAGGACGTCATCACATACATTTCCAAGCCCGAGGGACTGCCGGACGACCATCTGCTGCCCATGCTGCGCGGCATCCGGCTATATAACCACGGTCCGCATATTCATGAGTATCTGCAGGAGTTCCGCCGCGACGTATTCGATCATTATTCCTGCATGACGCTTGCCGAAGCACCTCTTGTCAGCCCAAAGCGTGCGCTCGAGTACATCGCGGAGGACGGCAGCGGCGAACTGGACATGATGATCCAGTTTCAGTGCATGTGCGCCGACTGCCTCTACACGGACTATCTGCCGCTGCCCTTTTCGCTGCGGCGGCTGCGCCGCGCCTTTGGCCGCTGGCAGCGCAAGCTCGACGGCCGCGCGTGGAACATGCTGTATCTGGAAAACCACGACCACCCGCGCATCATCTCGCGCTATGGTTCGGAGCACTACCGCACGCAGAGCGGAAAATCACTCGCAGCCTCGTACCTGTTCCAGAAGGGCACGCCCTTTATCTATCAGGGGCAGGAGATCGGCATGACCAACTGGCGTCCGGAGAGTGCAGAGCAATACGAGGATGTACAGACGCGCAATCAGGCGCTGAACCTCAAGGGTGAAAAGCGCCTGAAAAAGCTCTGGCGCTGCTCGCGCGACTCCGCGCGCACGCCCGTGCAGTGGTCGGCCGAGGAAAACGCGGGCTTCTCCACCGGAAAGCCGTGGTTTTATGTAAATGAAAATTATCCGCAGGTCAACGTCGCCGCGCAGGAGAGCGACCCGGACTCGCTTCTGAATTTCTACCGCAAGGCCATCCGTCTGCGCAAATCGCTCTCCGTCGTGCAGGACGGCTCCTACCGCGAGTTCTATCGGCATTCGGGCAAGCTCTATGTCTACACACGCGAAACGGCGCGGGAGCGCCTGCTGGTCGTCTGCTCCTTCACGGAGAAGCCCGTGCGTTTCCGTGCCCCCAAGGGTTGCCGTCTGGATGCCATGGAGCTGCTGCTGGAAAACTACGGCGGCGCGCTTTCCGGCAACGGCTTTGTCACAAAACCCTATGAAACGCGCGTGTATCTGGAAAAAATCTGATTGCAAGGGGTCGATGTCCAAATTACTCCTATCGAGGCGGATATAGTTTGAAAAATTAAGGCGTCCCGGTTGGGACGCCTTTTTTATAAAATCAGCCGCAGTAGGGCGCAAAGCGCCGCGCCGAAGGCCGACGGCAGCAGCACGGCCAAAAGCGTCCATTTGAGGCTTCCGGTCTCCTTTTTGATGGTCAGCAGCGTCGTCGTGCAAGGCCAGTGAAACAGGAAAAACACCAGCATACACACGCTGTTCTGCCATGTCCAGCCGTGCGCGGTCAGGATCGCACCCATCGCGGCGGAGCTTTCAGCGCCGTAAGTACCGCCCGCCGTCAAGGCCATCATCAAAACGGGCAGCACCAGCTCGTTTGCCGGGCTGCCAAGCAGGAACGCCAGCAGCGCCGCGCCGCTCAGGCCGAGCCAGCCCGCCGGTACGCTCAAGAAGCCCGCCGCGTGCTGCAAGAGGCTCTGCCCGCCTGCGTTGACGTTTGCCAGCAGCCAGATCAGCAGCCCCGCCGGGGCCGCCACAACCGCCGCGCGCCCGAGGACAAAGAGCGTCCTGTCGCGCACAGAGCGCACGATCACCTGCCACACGCGCGGCCTTCGGTAGGGCGGTAGTTCAAGCGCAAAGGAGGAGCTTTCCCCGCGCAGCACCGTGCGGTTCAGCAGTGCCGAGGCTGCAAGCGTCATCGCCACGGCCAGCAGCACGCAGCCGGTCAGGCAGAGCGCCCCTAGGAGGGAATTTCCACGCGATACACTCAGCCCGATCAGAAAGATCAGTGCCGGGAAGCGTCCGTTGCAGGGCACAAAGGCATTGGTCAGCACCGCGATACGGCGCTCGCGCGGCGAATCGATGATGCGGCAGCCGACCACGCCCGCCGCGTTGCAGCCGAAGCCCATGCACATGGTCAGCGCCTGCTTGCCGCACGCGCCCGCGCGATAAAACCCGTGATCCATCAGAAACGCCACGCGCGGAAGATACCCAAAGTCCTCAAGCAGCGTGAAGATCGGGAAAAAGATTGCCATCGGCGGCAGCATCACCGCAACCACACGCGCCGTCGTGGCATAAACGCCGTCGAGCAGTGCGCCTTGCAGCCACATGGGCAGACCCGCCGCTTCTGCGCCGCGCCGCAGGAGCGCACCGAGACGGTCAAAGCACCATTGCAGTCCCGCAGACGGATAATTTGCACCTTCGATCGTCAGCCAGAACACGCCCAGAAGCAGCGCCAACAGTACCGCGTAGCCCAGAATCGGATGCAGCAGGATCGCGTCGAGCCGCTGCGTGAGCGTATGCGTTTTCTTCTCTCCTCCCAACGCAAGCGCCGCAAGGCGCTCTGCCCGCCGGACAAATCCGCGCGCCAACGCATCGGACTCCGTCTCGGTCTCTCCGCGCACGCGCCCATGCTTTTCCGGCGGCAGCGGGAAAAATCCCTCGCAGACCTCTCGCACGGCTTCCGTGAGCGTCTCGATGCCCTCGCCCGTGCCCGCGCTCATCGGAACGACCGGAACGCCCAACGCACGCTTCAGCGCACGCACATCGACCGTGATGCCCAGCCGCGCGGCTTCGTCCATGAGGTTCACGCACACGACCACGCGGTTCGTCAGCTCCAAAATCTGGAGCGCGAGGCACAGCGTCCGCTCAAGGCACGTCGCGTCACAGATGACGACCGTGCATTCCGCGCCGCCCTCACGCAGAAACCGCTCCGCCACCGCCTCCTCCTGCGACCGGCTCACGAGCGAATAAGTACCCGGCAGATCAGCCAATCGGTAGGTCTCTCCCTTATAAAAATAACTGCCCTGCGCCAGCTCGACCGTTTTGCCCGGCCAGTTGCCGGTGTGCTGACGGCTGCCGGTCAGGGCGTTGAACACCGTGCTTTTTCCGACATTCGGATTGCCCGCAAGCGCCACAAGCCTCATGCGCCGTCCACCTCCACGCAGATGCGGGCGCTGTCCTCGCAGCGCAGCGCGACCATCGTCCCGCGAAAGCCGTAGATCACGGGATCGCCCGCCACGCCGCGGCGCAGGCAGCGCACCCGCGTGCCCTCGATCAAACCGAGGTCAAGCAGACGCCTGCGGATCGCCCCCGTCAGGCGCAGTGCAGTGACACTGGCCGTCTGTCCTGCGGCAAGCCGGTTCAAAGTCATACTACTTCCTCCCTTCGTTGCAGTCAGTACAGTCTATACCGCCCGGGTGAATTTTGTGCCTCTTTTTGTCTGATCGGCACAGTCTGCCGCGCCGCTGCATAAATCATAGAGACAGACTGATGGGAGGGTTCTTTATGACTTCAAGTTTTTTCCTCGGCGCCTGCACGCCGCAGGGCTTTCTCTCGTATGCAGACACGTTATTTGACGAATTGTCACAGCTTTATATCATCAAGGGCGGCTCCGGCTGCGGTAAATCGACCTTCATGCGCAGGATCGGCGCAGAGGCCGAGTCACGTGGGCTGGACGTGAGCTACATTCTCTGTTCTTCCGACCCCGGCTCGCTGGACGGCGTGCTGCTGCCCGCGCTCTCCGTAGGCTTTGTGGACGGCACCGCACCGCACGTTCTCGAGCCGCGGCTCTGCGGCGGCGGAGCAAATTATCTGAATTTCGGTGAATTCTATGACGAAGCGGGACTCCGCGCCAATGCAGGCGAGATTCGGCTCGCCCAGAGGAAAAATGCTGCGCAGTATCCGCATGTCACGGCCTGCCTTGCCGCCGCAGACCGAGTGCTCGACTCCGTCCGTGCAGAAATTGCCGCACCGAGATACGCGGAGGAAATGGACGCCATCGCCCAGTGTCTTGCACTGTCAGCGCTGCGCCCGGTGGGTGACAAGCCGCGCGTCCGGCAGCGCTTTCTTGAAGCCGTTACACCGGAGGGCGGATGGTTCTGCGCGGAAACGCCGACCGCGCTGTGCAGGCGCGTATATGTGCTGCGAGACGACTATCTCCTCGCGCCGCAGCTTTTGAACGCACTGTTGCAGCGCGCCGAGGCGCTCGGGCACGAGTGCATCGTCTGCCATTCGCCCTTGCAACCCAAAGACGCGCCCGCGCATTTGCTGATCCCGACGGCAGACGCAGCCTTTGTCTGCGACAGCGAGGCGCGGCCCTATGAGGGGGAGACCCTCTGCCGCATCGATCTTTCCTCCACGCTGCCGCACGCGCTGCGCACGGAGCTGCAATTCTGCCTTGATACAACGCGCACACTCCTGCACCGGGCCGTGACACATATGCGCCGGGCAAAGCGTTGCCACGACCGCGTGGAGGAGCTTTGCCGTCCCTTTGTGGATTTCTCAGGCGTTGACCGCCTGACGGAGAAAATGCTGAAAGCGCTGTTTAATGAAAGCTGACAATATCCAATGAAAAGCGGGTCAGACTGATCGTCTGACCCGCTTTGGCAGTATGTAATAATTACAAATGCAAATGAAGAAATCCCAAAATCCGTTCTTTAATGACTGTTTGAAAGCACTTATAATCTGAATGGTTTGCGCCTTCGACCACCCAGAAATCCGCCTCCACACCCTTGCGCAGCAGCGCGGCGTAGATCTTTTCGCTGTTTTCAATCGGAACAAGATCATCGGCCGTCCCATGAATCAGCAGTGTAGGCGGCATTTTTTTCGTCACCGACTCAGCAATGTGGGGATACTGGTAGGCATCGATGGGCAGGGAATACTGCGGCGGCACATAACGCTGCACCTTGCCGCTGGATTGCAGATCCGGCGAAAATACGGTCAGCGGTGACTCCGGTGGATAGAACGAAATAACTGCGGAAACCGCGTCGGAGAGCTGCGGATAAATGCCGGACTTAAATTCTTCACAATCCGCCGTTGCGCCTGCCATCAGAGCAAGATAGCCTCCAGCAGATTCTCCCATCAGGAAGATACGCGCCGGATCGATGCCAAACTCATCTGCATTTGCACGCAGAAAGCGAAGGCCCTGTTTGATGGCGATCAGACTGTCCGGGTATCGGCAGGAAGATGCGGTCGGATATTCAATGCTGGCCACGACAAACCCGCGTTTTGCAAACCAACTCAGCTCAGCAAGCCATGCATTGTGATCCGTCTCCACCCATGCGCCGCCACAGAGAAAGGCCAGCACCGGAAGCGCTTTGCGCACAGGGTCATAGGGAAAATGGCTGCGTGGACGGATGATGCTGATATGCAGTGGAACATACCGCGTGTTGCAGAACTCCACATGATGCGTGTATACAATGTCCGTCGATACAAAGCAGATCGGCTCTTCAGGCAGCGGCTTCAATAGCTTTTTCATAGGCTGCGCCTCACTTGCTCTGTGCCTTTACCGCAGCGCTGTCGGCGCTGTGGACAATTCTCGATTTCTTTTCCGCGCGCTTTGTGCGGGCGTAGTAGTCAAAGCCCACCGCGGCAACAAGCACGGCGCCTTTCATCAGAAGCTGATAATATTCGTTCAGGCCGAGGATCGTCATGCCGTTGGACAGAACGCCAATCATAAGCACGCCGCCGATTAAACCGACAATGCTGCCCTCGCCGCCGGTTGCAGAGACGCCGCCGAGAATACAGCCGACCACAATATCAAGGGAGGTGTCCTTACCCGTACCGGGCTGACCGGCATTCATGCGGCTGAGCATGATCACACCGCCAAGGCCGGCAAGCATTCCGGCAATCGTATAGACGGTGATTTGAATCTTGCGGACATTGATACCTGCCAGACGGCTGGCTTCATAGTTCGAGCCCATTGCATAGATGCTGCGTCCGTAGGTGGATTTATTCAAAATGAAGGAGCCCGCAACTGCAATAACGACAAAAATAACAATCGGCACGGGGATCGGGCCAAGATAGCCTTGCCCGATAAACTGGATTGATTCCGGGAGGCCACGGACGGGCAGTCCACCGTGAATCAGATAAGCAGTGCCCTGTACCACGTAGCTCATGCCGAGCGTGGAAATCAGCGGGGGCATTTTCGTAATGGTGATAGAAACGCCGTTGAACAGGCCAAAGAGCGTAGCTACTGCAATTGCTATCAGACAGGAGGGAAATACAGGGACATTGTAATCGACCATGAGCATACCGGCCAAGGTCGCCGTCAAGCCAATCAGCGGACCGACTGACAGGTCAATACCGCCGGAAATCATGACAAAGCTCAGGCCGACCGCCAAAATGCCGTTGATGGAAACCTGCCGCAGAATGGTTTTTGCATTTTCAAATGTGCGGAAACGGCCGGACAGGATCGAGAAAAGAAGGACGATCGCAAACAGGCAGAGCCACGATACATATTTTTTGTAATCTATTCTTTTGAAATTCATAGGTATTCTCCTTAGTGATTTCCCGAAGCCAATGCAAGTATGGCCTCCGCCGAAAAATCGTTTCTTTCCACAACACCCTGCATGACGCCCTCGCACAGAACGACGACGCGGTCAGCCATGCCCAGCAGCTCCTCCATATCGGACGAGATCATGATGATTGACATGCCCGCCTCGCAAAGCTGATTCATCAGCTTGTAGATCTCCTGTTTTGCACCGACGTCGATGCCCCGTGTCGGTTCGTCAAAAATCAGCACCTTGGACTTTCCGGCCATCCATTTTGCCAATACGACCTTTTGCTGATTGCCGCCGGAAAGGTTCTTTACCTTTTGCGCGGCAGAGGGCGTTGCAATGTGAAGTGCTTTGATCTGTTCCTGCACCATGCGCTGCTCTGAGGCTCTGCGAAGCACAGAGAGCTTGGAAATCGCCTTCAAATTAGGCAGGGAAATATTCTCAGAGATGGACAGACCCAATACGACACCCTGCAGCTTTCTGTCCTCCGGAATCAGCACAATACCGTCACGGATGGACTGCCGCGGAGACGATGGCCTGATCTGTTTGCCGTCCAAGGTGACCGTGCCCGACTCGCAGAGGTCTGCGCCAAACAGTACACGCATGATCTCCGTTCGTCCGGCGCCGACAAGGCCGCCGAATCCCAGGATCTCGCCGCGGTGCAGCTCAAAGGAAATATCCGTTACACCGTTTCCGCTGAGTTTATCCACCTTCAGAACCACATCTCCGACCTCACACGTTCTTTCGGGGAAGGTCTCATTCATCTCCCGACCGACCATGCCCCGGATCAGAGCTTCTTTCGTCATCGTCCGCGTTTCATAGGTTCCGATCTTCACGCCGTCACGAATGATCGTCAAGCGATCCGACACACGGAATATCTCGTTCAGACGGTGAGAAATATAAATGATCGTCACATTCTGCTTGTGCAGACGATCCATGATCTGGAACAGAAGCTCTACCTCATTCGAGGTCAATGGCGCAGTGGGTTCGTCCATCACAAGAATGCGGACCTTCTTGGAAAGCGCCTTTGCAATCTCAACAAGCTGCATATATGCCGTTGACAGATCGGCCACCTGCGCCTGCGGATCGATCGTCACACCCATTTGCTGAAAGATTTCATTGGTCTGGCGGATCATTTTCTTTTTATCGACGATTCCGCACTTCTTCGGCAGATTCCCCATGAACACGTTTTCTGCCACGGATAAGGTAGGCATCAGGTTGAACTCCTGATAAATCACTTCGATTCCCAGATCTCTGGCAAGCGCGGGTGTGATCTCGGAATAGGTTTTGCCGTCAATCATGATTGTTCCGGCATCCGGACGGATGGCTCCGGCCAGAGTCTTTATAAAGGTGGACTTGCCTGCGCCGTTCTCGCCGACCAGTGCGTGCGTTTCACCCTCATACAGATCAATGGACACGCCGTCAAGCGCCAACACGCCGGGGTATTGCTTGGTAATATTCTGCATGGACAGCAGTACTTTTTTCTCCAAAGGTAATTCCCCCATTGCACTGATCTTTGCTGTAATATGTGGGCCCCTGCAATTCCTCAGGGGCCCGGAATTTACGCCTGAATTAATTACTGTGCTTTGCGTGCCTCGTAGCCCGCCAGATATTCATCAAGGCCGTCGAGCTGTACGGGAACCATGGGGAAGTATACGATCTTGTTCGCTTCGTCTACCTTTCCGCTCTTTTCCGCTTCGATGCAACGCTTGTACATTTCAAACAGCGAGGCATCCAGCTCAACGGAAATCGTACCGCGGTAGATGCCGCCGTCACGCAGCGCCGTAACACCGGGGTCGGTCAACTCAGCGGTAAAGATGCCGATGTTGTCATCCTTGCCCTTGCCGGCAGCCTTAAACACTTCGTAGCTTGCCAATGCGCCCTGCTCACCGAGGGTCATGATCACGTTGATGTCGGGATACGCTGCCAGAACGTTTTCGCTGGCCTGCGTCGCCTCATCAACCCAGCAGCCTGCGGTACGAATGACGATTTCGGCATCCGGGCACACTGCGTAGAAGCCATCTTCCATGCCGTTGCCGCGCTTCTGGAATTCTTCCGTCAGGTCATAAGTCAGGATCGCAGCCTTGCCCTTACCACCGGTAGTTTTCTTCAGGAACTCACCGGCCATCTTGCCGATGTTGACGCCCAGCTCATAGTTGTCGGCCATCAGGCAGTAGGTGCAGCCTTCCACATAAGTGTCATAGGCGGCAACCATAATACCGGCCTTCTGCATTTCTTCCATCTTTGTTGCAACGGTGTCGGGGTCAAGAACGTGGATCATGACAATATCGCATCCGGCGGAAACAAAGTTCTCCAGTGCGTTGGGAATGTCCTCGGCGCCATTGACAAGATCGGTCGTAATCAGGGTATAGCCGTTCTTGTCGCAGTCGGTCTGGATCATCTGGACGGCGTTGATAAAAATCGGATTCGTGGAAATGGACTGCATGGCAATGCCGATCTTTAATGCCTTTTCATCCGGATTTGCGGGTTCGTTGCCGGATTCACTGGCGGGGTCGCTGCTGGTAACGGGCTTGTCTCCGCCGGTAGTACAGGCCACCAGAGCAAAGACCATAACGATCACGAGGAGGAGCGCAATTAGTTTCTTCATTTTCATTTATCCTTTCTATTTTTGATTATTTAACAGCACGTTGTGCTTGTTAACAAATGAATGGTGCGCTTTCTTCAATCATTCCATTTAATAAAACCGTTTTATATTATTGATTATATTAACGGGAGCTAATTTTGTCAATTAGCTATGTTATACAATTATTTCTACCGTTTCTTGTGGAAAGTGCCGTATCCGGCTTGTCAGAACACTTATACGCAAATACACACTATTATCCTCGCAGTTTTGACATGATCTGCGGTGCTTCCTGACCAAAAAAGCGGTAGACTTCTTCATACTGCACCTGCAGCTCATGATACATTGTTCGGTACTCGGAACGAGGGGTGTAGCAGGCCGTCACCGGACAGCGCATTGCCTTCACTGCATCTTCGATGCGGTCATAGCCGCCCTTTGCGGAGCCGGCAGCCAATGCTCCCAGAATCGCCGACCCCTTTCCTATGGTCTGCTTGGAAGATGTGGTATAGATCGGAAGCTCCAGAATGTCTGCATAAATCTGCATGATCGCCGGACTTTTTCTTGCCAGACCGCCGCAAGCCTTGATCTGGTCAAGCGGGATTCCGGCATCGGACACGCTGTTCAGGATTTTTTTCAGACCGAACGCCGTGGATTCCACCAGTGCACGATATATTTGCTCCGGCTTGGTGGAAAGTGTCATGCCGACCAGCACGCCGGACAAGGACGCATTTTGCAGCAGACTTCTGCTCCCATTGAACCAGTCGAGCGCCAAAATATGCTCGCTGTCGAGTGGCAGGCGCTCCATTGCGTCATTCATGACGTCAAACACGGACCAGTCCTTGTTCCGCGCTTCCAGATAATACTGATAAGGCACCAAATTTTTGACGAACCACTCAAAGCTGTCTCCCACAGCAGACTGCCCGAACATATTTCCGAAGAAGCCGGGCATCATCTGGTCCTTCACCGAGGCCATCGCACCGGGGATGAAATGCTCTCTCCGGCTCAGCAGCATGAAAACGCTGGAGGTTCCCAAAATCAGCGCTCCGGTTCGCTCCTTCGTGACATCCAGGCTGAGCAATGCCACCGGGCTGTCCGTATCCGCCATGGAAACGACCGTATGCTCCGACAAGCCGGTTTGATCCGCAATTTCCTTTGTGAGCGTTCCGGCCGGTGAAAAAACAGAGACGACCGGAATCTGTGCTCCCTGCTTCACTTTTTCAAACATCAGAGGATGCAGCGAACGGAAAAACTCCTCCGAAGGCATTCGGTGAGCACTGTCCCAATGTGCGTGCAGGCTTGCAATGGCACTGCTGCGCTTTCTCTCACCGGTCAACAAATAGACGATCCAATCGCCCAACTCAACAAAGTAGGCGGCTGCCTTGAATACTTCAGGTGCGTTTTCCAGAGTCTCGAGCATTTTCGGATAGTACCACTCGACGGACACTTTTCCACCGCATCTGCGAAGAAACGGCTCCTGGAGCCCGGCGGCAACTCTGTTAATGCGGTCTGCCTGCCCCTGCGGACTGTGGTGCTTCCACATTTTGATCCAGCTATGCGGATTGTTCTTGTATTCCGGCAGCAGGCACAGCGGCATATATGCTTCATCCAGCGCCAGCACCGTGCTGGCCGTGGCATCAACACCGATGCCGATGATATCTTCCGCGCAGACGCCGCTGCGATAAAGGATGTCGCGCAACAGACTGACGACCGCCTCCTGATAATCCCGAGGGTTTTGCAGCGCAAAGTCTGACGGGAGACGAACTTCCGTTTCCGGCAAAAAGGTATCAATGATTGCATCCTGATAGCCAAAGGTCGAGGTTGCCAGCTCCCTTCCGGTTTCCACATCGACAATCACGGCTCTGGCCGTCAGTGTTCCAAAATCCAGGCCGATGGAGTATTTATGTCTCATAGCAATCTTCACACTACTTTTCTTGGTTTTCTGCATTGTAGCCGCATCGGAACAGCGCAAAAAATATACAAAGATACGCTCAAATTAAGTGCAGTTTTTGTAAATTTCTGTCTCTATTATGCTTTCGATATTGACAAATGTCAATGCTGTGAAATATAATTCACATATGTGAATTACGTTGGGAGGAACTCGACATGCACGAACACGGAGAACGTCAGCAGCTTTTGGTGGACATCGCCAGAATGTACTATTTTGAAAATCTCTCGCAGCAGCAGATCGCGGACGCACTGCATATGTCCCGCTCCAACGTTTCCCTGCTGCTGAAAAGCTGTCTGGAAAACCATGTGATCGAGATCAAGATCAACGATACCATATCCATGGCGCATGACGTCGCCTCGCAGATCAAGTCGCGCTTCGGCCTGCAAGCCGTACTGATTGCCAAGACATACAGCCGCGCCAATCAGACGATGACCAGCGTAGCTCGTCTGGCGGCGCATTTCGTGCGCGGCATTGTCCGAAACGGGATGCTGATCGGCTACACAAATGACGCCATCATGCGAACGCTGGCCGACGTGCTCTACCTTCCTGATTTCTCAAAGGTGAACACGATCCAAATGCTGGGCGGGCTTTATTCCACCTCTCAGGACTCGGACGGGCAGTCTCTTGCAAGAGAGTTCCAGACGAAATTCAATGGCATTTCTTATGTATTGCAGGCACCTGCCATGGTAAAGTCCACAAAACTGAAGCAAACGCTGCTTGAGGAGCCGGTTATCAAGGAGGTCTTTCAGCATTTCTCCTCCATCGACGTCGCACTGACCTCAATCGAGAAGCGTGTTCCCCTATTCGGTCTGCCAAGCAATGATTATTTAAGCGAGACTGACTCGCTGCAATTATCAGAGCTTGGTGCGATCTGTCGTTTTTGCGGTCATTACCTCGATCGCGATGGTATTCCCTGCGGCGCCAGCATCAACGACCGCGTCATTGCGATTGGTTTGGAGGCGCTGCGAAAAATTCCCGTCACAGTCGGCATTGCCTACGGTGTCACTCATTCCCCGGCGGTTTTAAGCTGCCTACGCGCAGGTTATATCAACACCTTGATCGTTGACGAAGCGCTGGCCAAAACACTTCTATAATCAGCAGGGAGAGATTTCTCTCCCTGCTCCAGACTGTCAAAAAAGTCCGTAATCGTCAAAATCGATTCACAATTCAAGGAATTTTTGATCTCTGGATTTCATTTACAAAAGTCGGGGATTCCAAACTTTACAGTCTGAAAACCAGCTTGCTACGCAAGGATTTTGACTTACTGCGCAACTCACGCCCTACCGTACCTATGTACGCCGACGGGCGTGAGTTGCTTGTCTTCCGAACTTTTTCGCAGTCTGTCAGCGTGCCGAAAAGAGTTTTTCGACACGCTGCAGCAGGGAGAGATTTCTCTCCCTGCTCTTTCTTTAGGGGGTTTCCGCGAGATGCATGACCGCGCTGCATTCAATTTGCAGTCCCGTGCAATAATCCTGCAAATAGGCTGCAAATTTTTCGATCTCGTCTTTTTCCGGACACTCCGTTATCGCCTCCGCCTGTGAAAAGACGCAGTGATGCAGATATTCCTCCAGCGGGCAGGGGCTGCCCTTCAGAAGATATAGAGCCAACAGTGCCATACCGAAGGGACCACCCTCACTTGCGGTCTGCATCACAGTTACCGGAGCACCCATCGCTGCCGCAAGAAAGCGCTGCGCCACGCCGGCAGTGCGAAACAGTCCGCCGTGGGCAGTCAGCCTCGAGACCTGAAGCCCTTCTTCTTTCAGAATGCGCATTCCGACTGCAAGGGAAGCCAACACCGAAAAAATCTGTACTCGCATAAAATTTGCCAATGACAGTCTGCTGCTTTTTTTTCGTACCAGCAGCGGACGGCCGTCATTAAGCCCGGTAATAGGCTCACCCGAAACATAGTTGTAGAGCAAAATGCCGTCGGCATCTCCCTGCAAGCTGTGTTGGAAAAGCACCGTGTAGAGTTTTTCTGTTGAAAACTCCGCACCGACACTTGTCAGAACTTCCGCAAACAGCCGCATCCAAGTATCCAGTTCGGACGTGCCGTTGTTGCAGTGAATCATTGCTACGGGGCGTCCGCTCGGCGTGCTTACGAGATCGATGTCGCGGTAAACACGGCTGAGCCTCTTTTTAAGCACGACCATCGAGAAAATCGACGTTCCGGCAGAAATATTCCCCGTCCCCTCCGCGACCGAATCGGTTGCGACCATTCCGGTGGCAGCATCTCCCTCCGGCGGTGCAAAAGGAATCCCCGGTCGGAGTTTCCCGCAAGGATCGAGCAGCTTTGCACCCGCCTCCGTCAGCCGTCCGGCGTGTTGTCCTGCCGTCAGAACCTTGGGGAGGATCTCCCGCAGCTTCCACGAATAGCCGTAAGACTCTGTAAGCGCATCAAACTGCGCCAGCATATGGGCATCGAAGTCCTTTTGCTCGTAGTCAATCGGGAACATTCCCGCAGCGTCTCCAATCCCCAACACCCGCTCTCCGGTGAGCAGAAAGTGCACATATCCCGCCAAAGTCGTCAACTGCGCAATCTCGGCAACGTGCGTCTCATGATTCAGAACTGCCTGATATAGCTGCGCAATGCTCCAGCGCAGCGGAACGTTGCAATGGAACAACTCCGTCAGTGCATCGGCAGCCTCCGCAGTATTGGTATTCCGCCATGTCAAAAACGGCGCAAGCTGTCTCCCTGCGCTATCGAGCGCAAGGTAGCCGTGCATCATCCCGGAAATGCCAATCGCGCCGACCGTTACAAGCTCCGTACCGAGGCGTTCACGAACATTATTCACCAGCATCGCATAACTTTTTTGCAGTCCGGTGATGGCGTCTTCCAGCGAATAAGTCCACAAGCCATTTTCCAGCCGGTTCTCCCAGGAAAATTGTCCGCTTGCCAAAACATTATGATTTTCGTCAATCAGAATCGCCTTGATTCTGGTTGAACCAAGCTCAATGCCAAGCGCCGTTTTTCCGGCTTGAATTGCGGTAATATCCTCGCAGCGCTCCATACTTTCCAGCCTCCCTGTCAAAAAGTAAATGCCACCTTGAAATCACCATATTTCCCCGTGGCATAGTCAAAGGCTTTTTCCCAATCCTCCAGCCGGAACGTGCTGCGGATCATGCCGTCCGTTTTCAGCGTGCCATTTGCAATATGTTCAATGACGAACGGATAGCAGTAAGGAGACAGGTGCGAACCAAGCACATCCAGTTCCTTGCCGTCACCGATGATCGACCAATCCAGCGTTGTCGGTGCGCCAAACACGGAAAATTCCACAAAACGCCCCAGCTTGCGGATCATATCCATGCCCTGCTGCACGGAAGCCGGATGGCCGGTTGCCTCAATGTAAATGTCGCAGCCGTAGCCGTTCGTCAGCTTCATGATTTCCTCCACAACATTGACCTTGGAAGGATTCCAGACAAGATCTGCGCCGAATTCCTTTGCCTTCTCCAAGCGCTGATCAAGCATATCCAGAACGATCAGCCTTGCAGGGTTTTTCATACGGGCATAGGTCACCATGCCCAAGCCCAGCGTACCCGCACCGGAAAGAACCACAACATCTTCGTTTGTAATCTGCGCACGATCCACGCAATGCTTGGAGCAGGAGTATGGCTCAATAAGCAGTGCTTTTTCCAAGGGCATATCGTCCGGCACGCGATGAAGCACGGCGGTTTTCGGATAGCGGACGTACTCTGCCATGCCGCCGTTGTTTTCCCTCTGAAAACCGAAGGTGGCATGCGGCTGGCACATCCAATATCGTCCGGACTTGCAGAAGCGGCACTTTCCGCAGGGAACGATCTGGTCGGCAGTGATGCGTTCGCCGACGCGATAGGTCGTTACGTTTTCGCCAACCTCGACGATGCGTCCCAAAAATTCATGTCCGGGAATAAATGGCGGACGCACCCACGAAGGATTTTCACTGTTGCCCCAGAAGCGCTCCGCGCCGTGCATACACTTCAGGTCGCCGGCGCAAATGCCGCAGCCCTCCGTTTTGATGATGATGTCGTCCGGTCCGCATTCGGGGGTTGGATAGGCCGCCTCGTAGCGGTAGTCTCCCTTTCCATAGGCAACCAACGCTTTCATTGTTTTCGGAATCATCTTTTTGTCCTCCTGTTTTATTTTATTGTTTTATAAAATCGATTTATTATTTAGATTATACTATCAAACAGGAGCACTTGTCAATTCGTGAATATTCACAATTCTCAGGGGTAAAATTTTACCCTCTCGAAACCGCTTTCTTTTCGGTCTCGAGAGGGCAAGTGTTTTCTTTATATTGATTTGACAAATTCTGCAATATAACTCAGCGCAGCACCTGCTGCAATCGCCTCTTTCTTATAGCTGCAAGGAAGCAGATAATCGGCCGTGTCCTCAAAGCCGCTTAACCTCGCCGCGAGAGCCTTTAATTCGTCCAAATAAGGATCGATATACTCTCCGACATATCCGCCGAGAATGATGTTGCAGTCCAGCAGCATCCGGACATTCGCTACCGTTACGGACAAATGCTGCAGATACTCCCTCCAGACAGCGCAGGCCTTCGGGTCTTTTCTTTCCAGCTTGGCAAAAAAAGCGTTCAGGTCGCCGTTCGTCATGCCCGAAAGGACTGTCGCAGCACAGTAGGCATCCACGCAGCCGCGCTGACCACAGTAGCAGAGCTTTCCGTTCGGAACGATCTGGATATGGCCAACCTCGCCGCTGCGCGTATTGTCGCCATTGTACTGGCGATTATTAATATAAATTGCACCGCCAACATTGTTGCTCAGCATTAAATAGAATGCATTCTTCAAATCCGGCCGCACCCATGACTCCGCAAAACCGGCGGCATTGGCATCGTTGTAAAGGTTCGTCCGAAACGGAATAAACTCGGAAAACTCCATACAGGTCGCATCGGTAAATTGAAGGATCTCGCCGTAAAACACCTTTTGATGGTCCGGTGTGATCAATCCGGGAACGCCTATGCCTACCCCGAGTACACGTTCCTTATCCAGCTTTCCCTGACGCAGGATCAGGTCAATCACATGTCCGACGCGGCGGTAATAGGCTTCCGTCTTTGAGAACTGCACGGATTCATGCACTCTGGCAACGATATTCCCGAGCAGATCAACGGCAACCGCGGTGATTCCGCCCTTTGTAATATCCAGACCGATCGCTGTGCGTGCATTTGCAACAAGCGCATAGGTCTTTGCGCGCCTGCCGCCGGTGTTTCCTTTTGATCCATCCTCACAAATGAGGCCCTCAGCCTGCAGCTCCTCCAAATTCTGGGTCACTGTCGGCAGAGAGAGTTGTAAACGCGCAACAATGTCTTGGCGCGTCAGTCCCGAAGTTTTGTATAGCAGTTGAAATACATGTGAGCGATTCTTCTGTTTCAGCTCAAGGCTGGAGGTTAATTTCTGAACCATGATCCGGCTCCTTTTGCATTTGTAGGATGTTCATTTTATAAAACGGTTTTGTTTATTATATAGAAAATTTTTTCAAAATGCAAGTCAGTCTTTCAAAATCAATCACAATTTCTCAATATTTGCAGCTTTCAATAGAAATTAGTTCCATTTTTTGTATAGAAGTGCAAATAGCAGGTGTTCCACCACGTCCGGACGAAATTATGTCGCCCCTAATTTCAAATGCACCCTTTTCCACAGGCCGCAGGCGGTTAATGAAAAGAAACCACATCGAGACGCGGCAAAGCGTTTCGGCGCACAACCGTCTCTTTCGCCGCGGTACTTAGCGCAGAGATCACTTTCCCTCGCGGTCAATACTCTGCGGTCAAAATTACAAAAATATTTCACAAGTTTTGATTCTCAGGCAACATGTCAAATGAACCCGAAAGAATTTTGGGGCAAAGCCCGTATTGCAAATACCGTCGAACTCTGTTATAATACCAGTTAGCAAAAGCTAATCAAAGTAGGTGACAGTCTATGCAAGTCTTCTGGGGAATTCTGATTCCATTTCTCGGCACATCGCTGGGCGCGGCGTGTGTGTTCTTCATGAGAAAAGCGCTCAGCGAAAGCATCCAACGTGCACTGACCGGCTTCGCCGCTGGCGTCATGGTCGCGGCATCCGTTTGGAGCCTGTTGATCCCGGCAATCGAGCAGTCGAGCAGCATGGGAAGCTGGTCGTTTGTTCCGGCGGCGGCAGGATTTTGGGCCGGCGTGGTCTTTCTGCTCGCGCTCGACCACATCATTCCGCACCTCCACCGCAACAGCAAGCAGACCGAAGGCCCGCGGAGCCGCCTTGGGCGCACAACCATGATGGTGCTGGCCGTAACGCTGCACAACATCCCCGAGGGAATGGCCGTCGGCGTCGTCTACGCGAGCTACCTCTCCGGGAACGCGCAGATCACGGCGGCAGGGGCGTTGGCTCTCTCCCTCGGCATTGCCATCCAGAATTTCCCCGAGGGTGCA
Organism: uncultured Oscillospiraceae bacterium; assembly: GCA_934667815.1. Lineage (GTDB taxonomy): Bacteria > Bacillota > Clostridia > Oscillospirales > Oscillospiraceae > JAZOXB01. The sequence goes on along the minus strand of CAKUMO010000014.1, from coordinate 12,757 downwards.
ATCATCTCCATGCCGCTGCGTGCGGAGGGCGAAGGCAAAGGCCGCGCCTTCCTCGGCGGCGTGCTCTCCGGCGTGGTCGAGCCGCTCGGCGCGGTGCTGACCATTCTCGCCGCGCGGCATATCGTCCCGGCACTTCCGTATCTTCTGAGCTTTGCCGCAGGCGCAATGCTCTACGTCGTGGTCGAGGAGCTGATCCCCGAAATGTCACAGGGAAAGCACTCCAATCTTGGCACGGTATTCTTCGCGGTAGGCTTCAGCGTAATGATGATTTTGGACGTAGCGTTGGGTTAGGCTGCATCCGGCGGTAGAAACGGCCCGAAAGGCGGCGCAGCAAAGGTAAACAGAACCAGACTTGCGCCGTATAGCATGACAAGCATCAGCAAAATGCCGGTCGCACGCTGCGCACGTCCCGAGCGCACCAGCCGTGCCGCCAGAAAGAATCCGCCGAACATCGTAAGATAGTACAAACCAATATCCACAGCCAAACCGTGCACGCCGATTGCCCGCAGTCCGTAGTATGCACCGAGCAGGAAAACAGGCATCGCCAGCAGTGCCGTCAGAAAACCGCTCCACAGGCGAATGCGGCAGGGCGCACGCGCAGACAGCACGACCGCCGCTCCAAGCGTCGGCCAGAACAGCAGCTTCAGATGCTCCCAGACGCTCTCGTTGACAGGCGAAAGCAGTGCAGAAATCAGGTTTGGAGAAACCTCGTAGAGAAAGTGCAGCGCCGTTCCGACGGCAGCCGCCACAGCAGCGGCGATCCAATAGCCTCGTTTCATAATCATCACCGATACAGTCTATGCCTGCAAAGGAAAAACAGAACTTCTAGCTCTATTTTGCAATTTTCAATTGTAAAACTTGCAAAATTTCGCAAACGCAAAGCGCCATTTCCTGTAATATTGGACAAATTGCAATCCGCAGACTTGACAACTTGCATTTTTGCGTGTAGAGTATGCTACATCCAATGCAGAAAGGTCAGATTTTCATGAACATTACGACACGCGGCGCTTCGCTTACCTCCGTACATCCCACCTCGTTGACCGGGGTCGGCTTCGGACGGATCTTTTCGGATCGAATGTTTGCGATGGAATATTCTCCCGCCCTCGGCTGGCACGACGCACGCATCCAGCCCATGCAGGAAATTTCCCTGCATCCGGCCTGCTGCGTTTTTCACTACGGCGCTGAGGTTTTCGAGGGGTTAAAAGCCTACCGGCGTGCAGACGGAGACATTGATCTGTTTCGCGTCATCGACAACGGCAAACGCCTCGCCTCCTCCTGTGAGCGCATGAACCTTCCCGAGATCGACCCGCAGGACTTCGTCGAAGCCGTAAAAGCCTTCGTTCGTGCGCAGGCCGGCTGGGTTCCGGACGAGGCAAGAACGTCACTTTACTTGCGTCCGTTCGTCATTTGCACAGACACACAGCTCGGTGTGCATGGCATCACCAACGCTGCCTTCTATATTATCGCTTCGCCCGTCGGCAGCTACTATCCCAAGGGGCTTGCGCCGGTGCGCATCGCCATTGAGCGCGACGATGTGCGCGCCGTGCGCGGGGGCACCGGCTACGCCAAATGCGGCGGCAACTACGCCGCAGCCGCACGCGCAACGGTGCGTGCGGAAAAAGCGGGCTACGATCAGGTTCTCTGGCTCGACGGCGTGGAGCGGCGCTATATTGAAGAAGTCGGCGCGATGAACGTCATGTTCAAGATTGGCGGCAAGATCGTTACCCCCAGCCTGACCGGCTCCATCCTTCCCGGCATCACGCGCAGCACCTGCATCACGCTCTTGCGGGAAATGGGCTACGAGGTGGAGGAGCGCCGCCTGGATGTGGCGGAGCTGCTCGAGGCCGCCAAATCCGGCACGCTGGAGGAGGCATGGGGCTGCGGCACGGCGGCGGTCATCTCCCCCATTGGCGTGCTGCACTTTGACGGCGAGGACTATGCCGTGCGCGGCGGTGGCATCGGACCGGTCTCGCAGACGCTCTATGACACCATCACCGGCATCCAATACGGCCGTATCGCGGACACGCACGGCTGGGTCACAAAGCTTGAGGTCGCCCGTGCGCTCCCCTTCGGTGCTTGAAATTACATAATAAAGCTGTGGCGCACTTCTTCACGAAGTGCGCCACAGCTTCAGCTTGTCAAAAAAATCCAAAGGGATTTTTTGACAAGCTGAACTGCAAAATTGCAAAATCTGAATTTGTGTTTTAATTTTGCAATTTTGGCCGCTGCGGCGGGTTATTGAACGCGAAAGGGAACCCTGACGGTTCCCTTTCACACTTTCCTTCCCTCCGAAGCTTTCGGCTAGATAGGTTTTTTGACAGTCCGAAGCTGTGGCGCACTTCTTCACGAAGTGCGCCACAGCTTTTGTCAATGCCCAATGCCGTTTTAACCAACGGTATTTTCCTGCGGGATGGTATCGGCGGCGCTGCTTTGGGAGAAATAGTAGTCCATAACCGCGCGCGCTACCGAAGCCAGGCGGCCGCCGGCGGCCGCCTTTTCCACATAGACGGAAATGGCAATCTGCGGATCGTTCGCCGGTGCATAGATGACCAGCGCACCGTTGTTTGAGCCATTGCCGCCATGCTCTGCCGTGCCGGTCTTGGCGCAGACGGCGACGTTGTAATCGTGCAGATAGTAATACGCCGTGCCGTTGGGTGAGCTGACGCACATCTCCATGCCCTCCTGATACGCGGAGTAGGCTTCCTCGGAGATATTGAGCTGACTTGCGACCTCAGGTTGAGATTCATAGAGCAGCTCACTATAATCAGATGACAGGATACGCTGCAGGAATGTTGCCTTGTAACGCGTTCCCCGGTTTGCCAGCGCGGCGGTATAAGAGCAGAGCTGCATCGGCGTAAAGCGGTTATCCGACTGGCCGATGGAGGTCGCGACGGTGTCGGCATCATACCAGCCGTTGTAGCCTTCGCCATAGAGCTTTTTCTTGGTTTCGGGATTGGCTCGGTAGCCGATCGTCTCCGGCAGCTCCACGCCCGTGGCCTCGCCCAGCCCCAAGGACTTGGCGACGCTGTCGATCATCGTGATGCCGGTGAGATAACCGATCTCATAGAAATAGTAGTTGCAGGAAACCGCAATACCCTTCATGGCATTGACATTTCCGTGCGTCGCGCCAACGGTGGAGTAGATCATGCAGTAGGGCGTGTAACCAACGTCCTCAAAACGCTTATAGATACCCTTATCCTCGATCTCGTACCAGCGCCCGACTGTGCCGGAGTCGATGGACGCGATGGACGTGACCATTTTATACGTCGAGCCGGGTGGGTAGGCCGCCTGCAGCGCACGGTTGACCAGCGGCGCATAATCGGTCTCAAGCAGCTCGTTATAATCCCGCGAATAGGTCGCCAGATTGAAGGTCGGATAGCTTGCGCAGGCCAGCACCTGACCGGTCTTGACCTCCTGCACCACGACCGCACCGCCCTCGGCATCGGAACCGTTGCCCTTGCCGTTCGGATCGGTTTCGGCCTTGGCGCGCAGATTCAGGATAAGATCTTCCAATGCGTCCTCGGAGGTCTTTTGCAGGTCAATATCGATCGTCAGCTCGATGTTCTTGCCCGCCTGCGGCACGGTCTCGTAGTATTCCTCCAACACGGTGCCGTCGGCAGAGATGGTCGTCACGCGCATACCGTCGGTACCGTGCAATTCTTCTTCAAACGCCCGCTCCAGTCCTTCTTTGCCGACATAGGCATCCATAGCGTAGCCTTTATCCTTATAATATTCGTACTCCTCGGCATTCATCAGGCCGATTCGCCCCAAAATGTGCGCGGCATAATCCGTGTTATACTGCCGGACGGTGGAGGTCTCGACATTCGTACCGGGGATGTTCAGCTCCGTGATGGCCGCAAGCGAGGTCGCGTCCACGTCGTTGAGCAGCACATACGTCGGCAGCGACGTCCAACGCCGCAGATCCAGCTCATAGCGCACGGAGATGACGCGTCGTTTTTCCTCCTCCGTCCAGTCGGCAGGGATGTTATACTTGCTTTTCAGGCGGCGAATGAGCTGAGGCGCGGAAATATCGGTGTCCCAGCCGCGTTCGCGCAGGAAGGTCTTGAAATAGCTGTTCCATGTGGAGGAATACTCGTCCGTCGTGTATTCGTAGGGTTTTTCCATGGTCACAGGGAAATGGTCGGTCATCTCCAAATCCAGCTCATGGCAAAGGTTCGTCAGGCGGCGCAGATTTTCATTTGGATTATCGGCGCTGAAAATGACAGCATAGATCAGCGTGAGGTTATAGCTCGCACGGTTGCCGATGAGCACCTTCCCGTTGCGGTCGAGGATCTCACCGCGCGCGGCCGTGACGCGTGTGCGATAGGTGTGTGAACCGGAGGGTGTACGGTCGACTGCCGCAGCCTGCGTAACCTGAACGTCGTACAGCCGAACACCGAAGATGCCTGCCATCATGGCGATGAGCAGCACCAGCACGCCCACGCGGAAGGAAAATTTATGTTGATTCATAGCTTGCTCCGATTTTTGCGATACATTTGACCAGCCAGTAAACAAGCGGCTGGCACAGAATGGACACGAAAACGCAGGGAATCAGTTCCCGCACGAACAGTGCACCGAACATCTGTCCAAGGAAGAATTTGACGGCAAAGCAGAGGATCTGGTCGCAGCACAGCGTCAGGAAACTGAGCGCCAGACAAGGCAGAAAGCGGTTGTTGAGCACCGCGCTGCAAACGACCGTGCCCAGAACCGGTACGACCGTCAGTGTAAAGATGCTCAGGCTCCCCTGATCTGCGCCCGACAGGCACCAGAACAGCGAGGCCAGCAGCGCAAACAGTCCGCCGCGCTCCGCGCCCTCGCGCAGGCACACACAGGTGATGACGATGGGCACAAAGGTCGGATGCGTGCCGAAAAGGGTGCGGTTGCCCAGCACAACCGTCTGCACCAGCAGCGCAGTCAGAAACAGCAGACTGTACATCGTCCAGCGCAGGATGCGCAGCCACTGTCTCGGCGTGATATAGAGTTTATCCAGCAAAGTCAGCGCCTCCTGCAAGCCTTATTGGCTGACATAGTCCGTAATGACGAAAATCTGCACCAGATCGTCCAGATTGGCAGCCGGACGCAGCAGCGCATACTTGGCGACGCCCGTCTCGTCAAAACCGGCATCCTCGATATAGCCAAGGATCAGATCTTTGGGATACACGGTCGAGCCGGTGGTCACGACCTGATCGTTATTGCGCAGGACGGCCTCCGTGGGAAGATAGTTCATACGGAGCTGACCGGCGTTACCAGTGGTATACGCGCCCTGTACCACGCCCGTATAGCCCGACGAAGCAATGCACGCGCTGATCTCCAGCGACGTGTCCAAAACCGTAGTGACCTTCGCCCAGTTGCGCCCGACCTCGGTGATCAGACCGACGACCTGGCCGTATTCCGTGATGGCGACCATGCCGGTGTCCAGCCCGGAATTTGTGCCCTTGCCGATGGTAAACGTACTTTTCCAGTTCGAGGAATCCCACGAGACGACATAAGCCGCGCAGTATTTGTAGTCCTCGTGCTCTGCGGTCAGGCCGAGCAGCTCACGCAGGCGCTCGTTCTCACGCTGCAAGGAGTCGGCACTGCGCACCTCGTCCTCCATCTGCGTGATGCGCTGCTCGAGGTAGGCGTTCTTGGCCTCCAGCGCCTCATAGTTGAAAATATAATTATAGTAACGCTCGGCCTGACGGGTCAGCGCACTGACGCCGCTGCGCAGGGGCGTCAGGATTGCCTGCACGGTCTTACCTCCCCACGCCGTTCCGAACAACGCGGCGGTAATCGCCGTAGCCGCAGCCAGCACGACGGCCAGCACCAGGATCAGCTTGACGCGGCCGGATAGCTTTCGTTTCAATCAATTCACCTCGCAGGCTCAGCAGCCCAGCAGCCTGATGCCGAAGCGCCGCAGCAGCAGCGTCAGCGTGCAGATGGGCAGACCCATCACATTATAATAGTCCCCGTCCAGCCCGACGACAAACATGGAGGCAAGGCCCTGGATGCCGTAGGCACCGGCCTTGTCCATCGGTTCGCCGGTAGCGATGTAGTTGCGGATCTCCGTATCCGACAGCGCGCGAAAACGCAGCGTGGTCGTAACCGTCAGATTCTCCGTGCGGTCCGGCCCTAAGACGGTCAGGCCGGTCATGACCTGATGATCGCGGCCGGACAGACGGTGCAGCATGGAAAACGCGTCGCTCTCCGAGCGCGGCTTGCCCATCATCAGTCCGTCACAGACGACGATGGTATCTGCGCTGATGATGATGTCCTCCGGATCGCAGCTCTTGCGAACAGCCTGTGCCTTGGCAAGGCTGACACGCGCGACCTCGTCGGACGGATGTGCGAAGGGATCCATCTTTTCGTCGATGCGGCTGGCCTTGACGATAAATTCCAGACCCATCCGCTTGAGCAGCTCACTGCGCCGCGGGGATTTCGATGCAAGAATGATAGCCATAATGACCTCCTGTTTATTCCACGCCGCGCAGATACAGGCCACGCGTGCAGGCACCGGGGTCGAAGGCCGCCCCGCCCTGCCACGCAGACAGGACGCCGTTGACCTCGCCGGTGTTCTCCGTGGTGAAGGACAGGCGCAGCGCCCAAAGCCCGATTTTGCGGACGTTTTCTTTTTTATCCAGTAAATACAGCTTTTTTCCGTTGAGAATCACGCTGCGGCAGGTGCCGCAGTCGCGCACGACACGAAATTCCTCGCCCATACGGTCGATGAGCTTGACAGGACCTGCATGGCAGGTGCACGCGCCGGTGCGGTTTTTGATAAGGCAGTTTTCCGTGAGCATCAGCGGCAGACGACCGTAGACGATCATCTCCGTCGGCAGCGGTTTGGAAAGATCGCGCAGCTGCGGCAGTGAAAGCTCGAACGAAGCCGTCGCGGACACAAAGCCCAAATGGCGAAGCTGCTCCATCGCGCGGGAATTAAAGACGTTCATGCCGAAGTCCGCCGCGGGCTCCAGACCACGGGACAGTACCAGCGGCAGATGCCCGAGGTTGCCCGTCAGCACGCGGCGGATGCCCATGTCCGAGACAGTATCCAGAATGCCGAGCAGCTTGCGCGTCTCGTCGTCGCGGATGACGCGCGGGAGCGTCGCTGCAAGTGGCTGCTCCTTGGCCAGCTTGCGGAAATAGGCAGGATCCTCCATAAGCTCCGAGACCGGAACATAGAGCATCGCCGGCCTGAGCCTCAGGAGCTGCGGTGTGATCTGTGAGGTTTTCAGCACACTCACGGTCAGCGCAGGCTGCCCCTTCTGCCCGGAGAACTTTGTCGGCTCGTGATATACGCCGATCTCCGTCGCATCGGTGCGGCCGCGCACGGCGGAAAGGTGCGACAGCACCTCGCGGCGCAGCCGGTTCAGCTCGGAAGCCGGAACGCTCAGTCCCGGATCGACCACACTGCGCACCGACTGGCAGTAATACGGCGTTCCGCCCGTCTTGGCCAGCCGCGCGGCCAACTCCTCGGAGGTCACGGCACGGCGCTCGGCCTCCTGCGGAGGTGCGCCCTGCGCCTTGCAGATATTGCCGTTGGCGTCCTGTGCAGCGACCATGAGATTCTGTCCGTGCGCGACAATGGCATAAAACTGCACCGGCACGCGCTGCGGCTCAATGCCCTCGTAAGTCGCGCGGGCGGCCTGCTGGAGCGCCTTGTTCTCCTGCTCCGGCTGACGAACGCCGAACATCTGCCGTCCCGGCGCGCCCTCGTAATAGCTCTGCGTAAAGCCCTGACGGGAAAACGCGGCACGCAGCATCTCCATCTGTTCGCGACCGATGCCCTCGCCGTCAAGCGCGCGGCGGTAAATACCCGTAACGGTGGCGACGTACTCCGGGCGCTTCATGCGTCCCTCGAGCTTGATGCTGGCCACGCCCATGCGTTCCAGCTCGGACAAATAGCGGATCAGGCAGTTATCGCGCAGGCTCAGGGGGTACTTTTCCTCAAAGCGGTCGTAGCCGTAGGGCAGGCGGCAGGGCTGTGCGCACTGGCCTCGGTTGCCGGAACGGCGACCGATGACGGAAGACATATAGCATTGCCCGGAATAGCACATACAAAGCGCACCGTGAACGAACACCTCGATCTCGATCGGGCTGTTGCGGCAGATAAACGCGATCAGGTCACGCGGAAGCTCACGCGCCAGCACCGCACGGGAAATGCCCATCTGCGCAGCCTGCCGCACGCCCTCGAGAGAATGCAGGCTCATCTGCGTCGAGGCGTGCAGCGCGACCTTGGGCGCGATCTGTCTGCACAATGACACGATGCCAAGATCCTGCACGATGAAGGCGTCCACCCCCGCTCGTGCGGCTGCGGCAATATACTCCGCCGCGTGCGGCATTTCGCGGTCGGTGACAAGGGTATTGAGGGTCAAATGGACGGCCACGCCGCGCACATGGCAGTAGCGCACGACGTCCGGCAGCTCCTCCAGCGTGAAATTTCGCGCACCGCTGCGCGCATTAAAAGCATCCGCGCCGAGGTAAACTGCATTGGCCCCGTTGCAGACGGCAGCGTGCAGCGCGTCGAGCGACCCGGCGGGAGATAACAGTTCGAGCATATAGGAAAACCCCAATTCAACAGGATTTGATCAAATTCAAAGCATACAACGATGCAGCCTACATTATATCATAAATCGAGCCGGGAAAGCTAGAATCTGCGGAGATTTTCCGCACAAATTTCGAGGGCAAATTCGGCATTTTCACCATAGGCGCTGTTTTTCACCCGCGCACAGGTCAAAGCGCAAGGATTCGTGGTTATGGCAGACATCCCCGCGCGATTTGCACGGAAAATCGCCCATTTTGTTCCGGCCGGCCTGACCGTCATGCAACGATTTGGGGCATATTAAAGGTCTTTTCTTCGGTATTCGTCCGGTTCTCCCCGCCGTGCGGGTAAAAAATTTGTAGATTTTCCACAGTCCGCCGAAAAAACGGGGAATCCCGCCGCATCTCGCGTCAAAGGATTGCAAATGCCGCGCTTTTGTGTTATAATTAGTTCAAATGGGCGCGTTCGCGCCGGGAGGACGTTATGAAGCATTACAAATTCCGCACCTTTTTGATCCTCACCCTTCTTTGGCTGGCTATGGTGCTCCTGCAGGCGTTTCTGCCGGGCGACGCCAGCTATGCCGAAAGCAACGGCGTGCTTGCGCTGGCCAACGTGATCTTTCCTTGGCTGACGCACAGCGTTCTGCGCCGCGCCGCGCACTTCATCGAGTATTTCCTGCTGGGCTTTTTGATGACCGGCACGTTCTGCTACGCCAGAAAATTCACGATCTTCAAGCCGATGTTCTTCTGCCTGTTCACCGCGCTGTGCGACGAGACGATCAAGATTTTTGCCGTTGACCGTCTGGCGCAGATCAGCGACATCTGGGTGGACGGCGCCGGTGCGATGGCCGGAATTTTGCTGATGTGGCTCATCTCCGCGATCAAAAGACGTTAATTCATGAAAGAAGGTTCTGATATGTGCGATTCCTGCAAGAAAAAGTTCTATATCACCACGCCGATCTACTATCCCTCGGATAAGCTGCACATCGGCCACACCTACTGCACCGTTGCGACCGATACCATGGCGCGTTACAAGCGTCTGCGCGGCTACGACGTGATGTTCCTTACCGGTACTGACGAGCACGGCCAGAAGATCGAGACCAAGGCCGCCGCCGCGGGCGTCACGCCGAAGGAATACGTCGATCGTATCGTCACCGGCGAGAAGGGCGTGCTCGATCTTTGGAAGCTGATGAACATTTCCAACGACCGCTTCATCCGCACGACGGATGATTACCACGTCGAATCCGTGCAGAAAATCTTCCGCAAAATGTATGAAAACGGCGACATCTACAAGGGCACCTACAAGGGCATGTACTGCACGCCCTGCGAGTCCTTCTGGACAGCCAGCCAGCTCAAGGACGGCAAGTGCCCGGACTGTGGCCGCGAGTGCCAGCCCGCCGAGGAGGAAGCCTATTTCTTCCGTCTTTCCAAGTACGCACAGCCTGTGCGCGATCTGCTGCTGAACACCGATTTCCTCGAGCCGCGCAGCCGCGTCAACGAGATGGTCAAGAATTTCATCGACCCCGGTCTGGAGGATCTCTGCGTCTCGCGCACGAGCTTCAAATGGGGCATCCCCGTGGACTTTGACCCCGGTCATGTGGTCTATGTTTGGGTGGACGCACTGTTCAACTACACCACCGCGCTGGGCTTCCTGAACGAAAAGTACCACGATTACGATGAATTCTGGCCGGCGGACGTGCATTTTGTCGGCAAGGAGATCGTGCGTTTCCACTCCATTATCTGGCCTGCCATGCTCATGAGCATGGGTATGCCGCTGCCGAAAAAGGTCTTTGGTCACGGCTGGCTGCTGCTCGACGGCGGCAAAATGTCCAAGTCCAAGGGCAACATCGTCGATCCCTATCTGCTGGCTGAGCGCTACGGCACGGATGCACTGCGCTTCTTCCTGCTGCGCAGCTTCCCCTTCGGCTCCGACGGAAATTTCTCCAACGAGCTTCTGATCTCCTGCATCAACACTGACCTTGCAAACGATCTTGGCAACCTCGTCTCCCGCACGGTCGCCATGGTGCAGAAGTACTTCGGCGGCACGCTTCCGGCAGAGCAGCTCACCTGCCCCGAGCAGGACGACGAGCTGAGGAATCTCGCCAGCTCCCTGCATGAGCGCTACGAGGCGCAGATGGAGCATTATATGTTCCACAACGCACTGACTGAGATCTTCACCGTTGTTTCCCGTGCAAATAAGTATATCGACGAGACCGCGCCGTGGGTGCTGGCCAAGGACGAGGTCAACCGTCCGCGTCTTGCCCGCGTAATGTATCAGTTGCTGGAAACCATCCGCCTTTGCGCAGGAATGCTGCTGCCATTCATGCCGCAGACCGCAGAGGAAATTCTCCGCCGCATCGGTGCAGAACACACGGATTGGAACAGTCTGTGCGCCTTCGGCGGTCTGTCCACGACCGCAAGCGTGCAGAACGGTCCGGCGCTGTTCCCGCGCATCGATCTGGAAAAGGAGCTCAAAGAGCTGGAGGAACTGGAAAAGGCCAAAAAAGCACCCGAGGAGGCTCCCCTGCCCGAGCCGCTGCCGCCCGTCAGCTTTGATGAATTCTGCAAGGTCGAAATGACGGTCGTGAAGGTTCTGACCTGCGAGAACGTCAAAAAGTCCGAAAAGCTCTTGAAATTCACGCTGGACGACGGCACCGGCACACCGCGTCAGATCCTCTCCGGCATTGCAAAGTACTACAAGCCCGAGGAACTGCTCGGCAAGACCCTCGTCGCGGTGACGAATCTGCCGCCGCGCAAGATGATGGGGCAAGAGTCCTGCGGCATGTTGCTGTCGGCCGAACGCGGCGACAAGCTGAATCTCATCATGCTGGACGACAAGATTCCTGCCGGTTCACGGCTGGTGTAAATGTCAAAAAAACGCGGCCCGCTTGGTGCGAAATGCACTGAGCGGGCCGTTTTGGTCTATGCGTAGCCTAATAGTAGTTTGTGTAGCCTACTTTGCTCACTGTTTTTGGATATGCTAATAAAAACAGTGAGGATGTGAACTTCAGATGGACACGGTCGCAGCGGTCAAAAACCGCATACTCCAGCTCTGCGGAGAGCGTGGGATCAGCATCAATCGTCTGGCCGCGCTCAGCGCGCTGCCGCCCTCGAGCATTAAAAATATTCTCTACGGCAAAAGCCAGAATCCCAAGCTCCTGACGATCAAGCTGCTCTGTGACGGACTCGGCATCACGCTGGGTGAATTCTTCTCCACCCCGGAGTTTGATGCGCTGGAGCAGGAAATTCGCTGACGGATTCTCTCTGCGCAGTATTTCAAGTTTTCTCTCCGGTGCATTCAACAGCGCACCATGTCGTCTCGATTTTCAACACGACCCTCGCACAGTTTCTCAACTTCACCTTTGAAAAGGAGGATGACCGATGGAATATGCCGAGCTTTGCGCAAAACGCATTCAGGAGCTTTGCCGTGAGCATTCCATGACGCTCGAGGCGCTGGCCGATGCAAGCGGTGTCCACCTTCCGACGGTGGAAAAGATCGTCCGGGCGCAGACCAAGGCGCCGCACATCGGCACACTGCGCAAATTTGCACAGGTGTTCGGAATGTCGCTCTCGGAATTTATGGATTTCTGATTTCACAAGTCAAACGCCGTCGGTTCGCAAAAACCGACGGCGTTTGGTTATTTTTCAAGCAGCGCAATCGCCGCCTGATATTTTTGGATTCGCTGCTCCGTCTTTGCATCGACGGTTTCAAGGCGCGTCGTATTGCTGTTATGGCGAAGGTCGGCCAGCTTCACGGCGCGGGCAATGGGATTTTCCTTGATTTTTGCAACATAGTCCAAGTAAGGAACGCTCGGGTCGTGCGTCAGCAGCGCCAGCGCATCCATGACGGGCTTCGGAAACCCCATTTCAGTCAAATCACGAAGCGAATAGTCCGTGTCCTCAACAACATCATGCAAAAGCGCAGCCGTGACGGTCTCCTCCGTCTGCATCTGCTCGGCAAGATGAAGCGGATGAAACACATACGGAAGGCCGCTTTTATCGACCTGATCTTTGTGCGCGTCAAAGGCCAGACGCATCGCCTTCTTCGTCATCGGGGTATAGATCATACAGGACCCTCCTTCGATGCTGAGTCACTATAAATTCGCACAAGCCGATGGGAATTCAGTGAAAAACGCACTTGCAAAAGCAAGTGCGTTTTTCTGGCAGGGGCACAAGGACTTGAACCCTGAGCCTACGGTTTTGGAGACCGCCGCTCTACCAATTGAGCTATACCCCT